>NZ_JH376598.1 GCF_000233955.1 Paraprevotella clara YIT 11840 | reverse complement strand
TAAAGCGGAAAGGCGTTGTTTGCCGAGCCTACAAGTGACCGATGACAAGATCGACATGGATACCCGGTCTTTAGAGGAAAAGATTGCCGGCCGCTTCTCCGTAGCTATTTAATCTATCATTGACAATCAAATTCACAACGATTATGGAAACGAATAATAAAGAGATAAAACGCCGCAGCACGTTCTCCCTGCTGTTCTACATCAACCGCACGAAAGTCCGCAAGGACGGAACATGTAAATTGTTATGCAAGGTAAGCATCGACGCCAAGTCGGCCCCGATCAATATCAACGCGTTTGTCGATCCATCGCTTTGGAATCCGGAAACCAAAAGGGCGAACGGACGAAGCGAGAACGCCCGAACGGTAAACCAGGCAATAGAGAAACTGACCGAAAAAATCACCGGACATTACCGTCATATTCGTAAAAGCCTCGGTTTCGTGACGGCCGAGCTGGTCAAAAACGCCGTGGAAGGAATCGGGCAGAAACCGTTCACCCTCCTTGCCTTGTTCCGCGAGCATAACGAGGAGTTCCGCAAGCGTGTCGGCGTGGATCGCAAGGAAGAAACTTATGAAAGTTACGAGAACTCCTATAATATTTTAGCCTCCTTCGTGAAAAAAAGGAAGGAAAAGGAGGATGTAGCGTTGCGGAGCCTTGACCGGGAGTTCTACGATGATTTTGAAATATTCCTGCGTACAGATCGTGAAATGAAACCCAAGACAGTACACGAGCATCTTTACCGGTTGAAAAAAATGACCAAGCGGGCTGTCAGTCAGGGTACACTCCGGCGCGACCCTTACGGGAAGCTGCACCCGGAACTGCCCCGGCGCAAGAGCCGCCATTTGAAACTCGAAGACCTCAAAAAACTGATGGAAACTCCCGTCGGTAAACCCAACCTCCAGCGGGTGCGGGACTGGTTTCTCTTCGCTACCTTCACGGGGTTGTCCTACGCCGACCTGAAACGCTTGTCCGAAAAAGACATCACGCAGTCGGACGACGGAACGTACTGGATACACATCCGGCGCCAGAAGACCGAAACGCCCTCGGCCATCCGCCTGCTGAACGTGCCGTTGCAGATCATCGAGAAATACCGCCACGAGCGTAAAAGCGACAGGATTTTCAACCTCTATTGCCGGGGGTATCTCATCAAGCTCACCAGAGAACTGGGACGGACATACGGCTTCGACATGACCTTTCACAAGGCGAGGCACAATTTCGGGACACATATCACGCTCTCGTTGGGTGTGCCTATCGAAACTGTCAGCCGCATGATGGGACACAAGAGCATTTCCACCACGCAGATTTACGCCAAAGTGACCGACCGCAAGGTGGACGAGGACATGAAACGTCTGAAAGAACAGACCAAAGGCCGGAAAATAAATCTCTACGAGGAGGACGAACCGGAAACGGCAGATATTATAACGGTAAACGGTTGAACAGTATAACAAAAATTGATAAATTTGTATGACTATGACGACAAGAGAACCTATCAGCATTGAAAACGGGCGGGTGGAAATCCACACGCCGGAGAACCGTGTATGGCTCACGCGCCACCAGATTGCCGACCTGTTCGGAGTCTTCGTTCCTGCCGTGGGGAGCAACATCCGCTCCATACTCAAAAGCGGCATACTCCGTGAGGAGCGGGTTTACCGCCGGGAGCGCAACCGTGACGGCGGTATTGTCGAGCTGTATTCGCTCGAAATGATCGCCGCGCTGGCTTTCCGCTTAAAATCCGGGAATGCAGAAGCCTTCCGACGGTGGCTTGTCCGAAGGGCCACGACGACCGCTGTCGTCTGGCAGCTCCCCGGCATGAACACGATATTGAATTGAAAAAGAAGAACGGCCAACGTTTTGGCCGTTCTTCTTTTATACCCATTCCTGTCCCCCGATACATTTCTTCCGGGAATCTTCCAGAAATTTCTGTATCTCGGATTCCATGTATAGTACCTTGCCCTGAATCAAATAATAGGGAATGATCCGCGCCGTGCGGTATTCCTGCAATGTACGCCTGCTGATTTTCAGCAGCCGGGACAATTCCTCGTCGGTGACGAACCGCTCTCCCTTGAGTGTCCGGCCTCCGGAGGATTCCAGTTTATCCAGTGCCTTGCCGGCCTTTTCCAAACGCCGGAAGAGATCCGCCACACGCGGATCGTGCTTGTCGATGAAATAATGGCTCATAACGCGGCGGTATTAGGATAGTGCGACGATTGCAGCAGTTTCCCGACATCTTCCGGTTTGTAGAAGATTTTGTGACGGATGCGGCTGAAAGGCAGCAACCCTTTCTCCCGGTAGGTTTGCAGGGTACGTTTCGATATCCCCAGCACGTCACAGACATCCTGGTTGTCCAGCCATTTTTTCAAACTCACGTCCTCCTGCCTGCGGCATAACGCCTCGGCTTTTCTTTCAATGGCTTCCACGTGCCCTGCCAGCGCGTCGAAAGCCTTCACGTCCATACTTATTATTTCCATGTTCTGTTTCATTTTTTGTTTCCCGGATGCCCAAAAGTACACAAATGAACAGTATCTTGTTATCAGCCAGTGGCATATGGACGTATCCGTCTTAAAAGTGGCAGCGAGTGGCGCCACGTCCGGCGGAAACGATCCTCCGCCGATACGGGATCGGCACGCTCCGATACGCCAATCGCCCGTGAAAGGAAATGTTCGCGGGCGATTTATCATTCCATGCAGGGTGAGCCGTGAACCGACTTTCGCGAGCGTTCACGGCATATCGTTTTCTCCCCGTTTCTCTCCCATAACCTTTTCCTCTCTTTTTTTCATGCCGCGGAGCGCGGTATGGAAATCTGTTGTCAGTAGCAAAGGTAGTTACGGGGCTCACGCTGCTGCAAGATCGGGCCGCGGGGCGGTTTGCCGCAAAATCTTCCTCTTTCCCTGCGGGCGAGCGTATTTTCCGACAAAATCTTGCAGCAGCTATCCCCGACACCTTTTGATGCTACCGAAACAGATTCCATCCATACCGGCTCCGCTACGGCATAAAAAAAAAGTCAAAGGTTATGAGAAACGAAGAGAAAAATAAATGGAAACAGAAATCCTCCAACCTTCCACTTGGCATAAAGGCAAAGGTCGGGTTGGCGGTAAAGGTCGGGGCGGTGGCTTTGGGCTTCCACGTGTGGGGTATCGACTTTATTTGGGTCGTTTTGGGCTTCACGTTCTGTTATGACATCCTGCGGGGCATTTTCTCCTGCCTTGTTTCTCTCGTGGCTCTAACCGGCTTTTTCTATTTCCTATTCACTCACATCTTCTAAATTATTACAGGTATGACAAAGTACATTTCATTATTCGGAGCGACTACCACGGACACACGGGTGCAGGTAGTCAAGGAAAACCAGGTAATCATCGGTATCGGTGCGGGTGCGAGCAGAAAGCGTTACGTCGTTTACAAGGTGGAACACACCGCCCGTGGCTACGTGTACCACATGGTCGATACCGAAACAAAGGAAATCAGCCAAACGGACATTCTGCGACCCCTCTCGCAAACATTCGGTATCGGCAGGTACTACGACGACGTGAACCCCGAGTTCATGGACGCTTTCGAGGTGGCTTTGCTCGTGGGGCAGGCGGAAGAGCAAGCCACGGCGCAGGCCATCGCCGCCGCCAAAGAGAAAGCCGAGCATGACCGCATAGCGGAAATAGGAGCGCAGAGGTTACGCCGCATCATGCCCGAAGGGGTGCAGGGCGTAATCATCGCCGAACTCAACGAAACGGAATACACTGACCCCTCTTACGAGTGTTCGACCACCCGAAGCGTGCGTACCGTCATTCTCGGCTTTTCGGCCACCTCCCGCAACGGCTTCGGGGAGTTGAGAAAGGCGGCGGCCAATTTCCCGCAAACGGCGCACCTCTCCGAATACGACCCCAAGAACGAACACCGCTATCCCGTTTTCACGCTCGGCAAAAGTCCGAAATACGGGTGGAGTGTCTGCAAACTGACCCACTACACACGTGAAGGGTACATCGACAGGCTGGCATATATCGCAGGAAACGAGGAGAATATATGTCTGCCCGAGCCGAAAGACGAAAAACGGGCGGAACGCACTGAAACGAGCGTGCAAGGCGGGTTTATCATCGTGGACTATTCCGAGAAGGCGATAGCCGTATTCGGGGACACCAAGCCCGTCAAGGACGCCCTTCACGCACTCGGGGGACGCTTCAACGCACGGCTGACGCATGACGGGCAGAAGAGAGCGGGATGGATTTTCCAAAAGACCAAAGAGGACGAGGTGCGGCGGCTTCTCGGAAAGGACGAATAAATGTTGAACACGGGGCGGCTCGCCGCCCCACAATACCAAAAAATCATGGCACAAGGAACTGATTATTTCAAACTGACGATACAGAACTATCTCGACGCACGGGCACGGGAGGACGAACTTTTCGCACCCCGATACGCCAACCCGAAAAAGAACATTGACGATTGCTGCACTTTCATCATCAACCAAGTACGGCAGAGCGGTTGCAACGGGTTTGCCGACGAGGAAATATACTCTATGGCACTCCACTATTACGACGAGGAGGACATCGACATCGGCAAACCCGTCAGTTGCAAGGTAGTGGTCAATCACACCGTTGAACTGACCGAGGAGGAAAAAGCCGAGGCACGGCGGAACGCCATACGGAAGGCCGAGAGCGAAGCCTACGCCAAGTTGGCGAAAGCCAAGTCCAAACCCAAGAAAATCGAAGATAACAAACTAATGCCCAGTCTATTTTAGTTATGAAACCGAGAACAAAATTCCAACAGAACGTCGTGGCGGCAAGTAAACACCTGCCGCCGCTCACCCCCGCACAAATCGAATGGGGGTACAAGAACTGCATCGAGCATATCGGACGCCGCACGCCGAAAGGACTTATCACCTGCACCGAGTGCGGCCACACGTGGCAGAGCGAAAACGGAGAACTCACGGACAATCTGTTAGGGTGCGAGTGTCCGCACTGCCACACCCCGCTGAAAGTGGAAACCACCCTGCGCCGCAAGTTCAACGATTACGAGTATTTGTGTATCGTAACCCGCTGCAAGGGTTTTCAAGTCCTGCGCTTCGTCTATATCGAGTGTTGGGCGAAAGTGGGACAGACGCCCGTTTACACCCATATCGAAGCCGTACAGCGGTGGATTGCCCCCGACGGACGCTCCGCAACCTTCGCACGGCTGCGCCCGATGGGCTTCTTCGTTCACGGGTGGAGTTGGTCGAGCGCATTGGAACTGCGGGCGGAGAACGACGGGAAATACAACATCACGCCCACACGCATCTATCCCCGGCAACGGCTTATCCCCGAACTGCGCCGAAGCGGTTACGGCAAACAACTCCCCGATGTAACCCCTTTCGACCTTATCCACCTGCTGCTCTCGGAGAACAAGGCCGAAACGCTGCTTAAAGCGGGACAAACGGCACTCGTGCGATTTTTCGCCCGTTCCTCCCGCAATATCGCAGACTATTGGCCGGCCATCCGTATCGCCATCCGTAACGGGTACGCTATCGGGAAACCGACGGAATGGTGCGACTACATCGACCTGCTGCGATTTTTCGGGAAAGACCTGCATAACGCCCATTTCGTGTGTCCCGCAGACCTGCCCGCAGCGCATGACCTCTACATGACAAAAAAACGGCGGCACATGCAAATGGAACGGCGGCAGGAGGAACGGCGCAAGGCGTTGGAACAGGAAGCCTCGTTTGTCGAAGCCAAAGGGCGGTTTTTCGGAGTGGAGTTTTCCGACGGGGAAATCCGCATCAAGGTATTGGACAGCGTTGAAGCCATACGGCAGGAGGGCGAGGCCATGCACCATTGCGTGTTTACCAACGAATACTATCTGAAAGCCGACTCGCTCATACTCTCGGCCACAATCGACGGCAAACGTATCGAAACGATAGAGGTGTCCCTAAAACGCATGGAGGTCGTGCAGAGCCGTGGCGTATGTAACAAGAATACCCCATACCACGGGCAAATACTGAAACTGATGAAGGGAAACATGTCCCTTATACGGAAACGGATGACAGCATAAAAATCGGGGCGGCGAAAGCCGCCCGCAAAACAAAATAGAATGAACCAAATAGCATATAAATTCGTGTCGTGGGACGTTCCCGCACTCGAAAGCCTTGCAGGCTCAAAAGCGTACATATTACGCAAACGGCTCAATGACGGGGGAACGCTCACCCGTGAGGAGAAAGACTGGATTACCCGTGAGGTAAACCATAACACCTATTTCAAGGACTCCATTCTGCTTTTAGGGTATCGTTTCAACTTTGTCGATGTACTGAAAACATTCGTGGTAAAGCAGTACGGGCATTACACGGAATACAAGGGCGTGGACAAGACGAGCATACGCTCCATGTTGTACGGCAGAGTGGAAAGGATTGTCGAATTATAAAATCGGGGCGGCAAAAGCCGCCCTACAAAAAAAATATAACAATGAAAATCATCTATAAAAGCTACATGGCACGCCCGCTCAAACCCTTCGGGGAGTGGGATTGGGAAGTTCGGGAAGCAGTCAAGACGGCCCTTGCGCTCGTCGAGGGGAAAAACGGGTTCAAAACCCATTCCGAGATATGGCGAAGGTGCAACCTCGTCATTACCGTGGGACACAACATCTACACCACGAGTATCGAGATACGACCACCCGAGCAGGACGTGATACGCCGCAGGAGCAACTGGCATAACGGCTACGCCTACTACTGCAACGGCGTGTTCTGGGCGAACATGAGCAGGGTTAAAGTGGAACTTGTCTGATTAAAAAATTTCGGGGCGGCAAAAGCCGCCCGTAAAAAGCGAGAATATGAAAACGAATGAAGTAAACAAGGAAATCTCCTATGAAACGCTGCTCGTAACCTTCGGCGAGGGTATCGGGCGGCTCGACACCATGTTCGACGACCCGCAGGTGTGGGGCGTTGCCACGCTGAAGCAGTGGATCGACGGGTATGAAACTACGCGCTTCACCGAAATCGACGACCGAACGGCGGTTATCACATCCGAATACAACATGGACAGCGTGAAGGAATGGCTGCAAAAGAACACACCGATTATCAACCTGGAAAAACGATAAAATCATGCGCAAGTACAAATTATTCATCGGCTACCGGCTGCTGGGAGAGTTTTCCGGTATATGGGAAGCCAAAAATTTCGCCGCTGAAAGCGGCATGAGCGGAATTTTCTCGCTCGTGGGAGAAAATTACCGGGACAGTTGGTACGAACCAAAAAAACAGGACAAGAATGGAAACAAAGATTAAAGACATCACGGGAGCGGAAATAACCGTTACCGACTTAAAAGAGGCGGTACGCCAATGCCGGGAGTGCCTCGCAAGTCCCTACCTGATGCCCTCGGGGCATACCGTGGGGGAAAACCATGCCTACATGTTGCGGCAACTGCTCGCCCTGCAAAGGCGGAAACGGGAACACGGCGGGCAACGGCCGTGAAAATACGACGCGAAAAAAATCGGACGATAACAACCGTCCGATTTTTTTGTTTCCCGTCAATCGACCGCCGTATGGTCGCCCAGCTTCCCGTGCAGTTCACGCCCGATATGTCCGGCAATGCCACGGGGAGAAATTTCAGAGATTGAACCCCACCCGCCATGCGTGTATATGCACGTCTTGAGCGGTTCGGTACGGGAAAGGTAGAACAGATAGCCGTTGCGGAGCAGGATGCCCACGAACACCGAGCCGACCTCGATGTCGGCGATCTCGTCAAAACGTATCTTCCCGTCATTGTATAATACTGCCGTGCCATCCGCATCGGGAATGACGAACAGATCGTCTTCCATGACAATCCCGTGCAACTCGATTAGCGACCCCAGGCATTCACTCGCCGATACCCGGTCGTAATCACCCTTTACCTCATTTGTCGATTTCGTTTCCATATCGCTTTTCTTTAGGTTCAGACAAATACCATACGAAAAAGGCGTGAGAATACGTTAAATACCGGCATTGAGGTACAGCCAAGCACCCATCCACTCGATAGATAATTTCTCCCCACGCCGCTATCGCATACGCTTGACGCATATAGACACGACGATGAAGAAGAGAACTACCCATTATTTTGCGAGCGGATTAAAATTTGGCTGTTTTCAATGCCCCACCATAATGTGTTCCTTCCGTATGTAAATCGCCCGGCGGCACGCCGCCGGAGGATTCGATTGCAAATATAACGATTTCATCCGGGTATCGGCGACAATACGTGCGATTTTTAACAACCTTCCTGCCAAAGAACTACCCGCCGTCCTACAATTTTGGCCCCCGGGCGGGTTTGCGGGGCGCGACCTTCGGCTGCGCCTTCTTCTCCCTGGGCGGTTCGACGATACGCAGTTTGAGTTTCTCCGTCTTACGGTCGTAACGCACCTCGCAGCAGTCAATCTCACCCGCAACCGACGTCCACACGTTGTTCACACGCACCGCGCCGCCCGAGTAGAGGGTCTTGTATTGTTCGTATTCGAGCGGCTGCCGCAATTTCGCGTCCACCTGACGGTGGAACGAATAGATGTTACGTCCCTTTGCTATCTCGTCGGGAACGTAAACCCGCAACTCGGGATGGGCGGCCTCGGCATAGAGGCACAGATCCGCCGTGCGAAGCTCCCTCGGAACCCACTGGATCATCCTCGGGTCGCCCCGCACGGCCGTATCGGCCACGAGCGGCGTGATGGCCGTCTGGGGAATGTCATACAGCACCCCCGCATCCTTGCGAACGGCCTCCAACGCCACCTCCTCCGTTACAAGCCGGCGGTTCAGGTGCAGGACACTCATCAACCGGTGTATCTGCTGCGGGTCGTCCTGCTCGCGGAACACCTGCAAGACCAGGGCGGGGTCGCTCAACGCGCTGATAACCGAGAAATCGGTTTTGTCCTTCCCGTAGGTACGCTCGAAAGCCTCCCGGCTCATCTCCGGCGTCCGGGCTTCGCGGGGGACGCCTTTCAGGTTTTGCGGGTTCTCCCGCACCAGGCTCATGTATAGATCCGGGCTTTTCATGCTCTCGGGCAGGTGGGCGATGGCATAGGGACTGCGCCGTATGGCCTCCATGCACAACTCCGGCGTTTTCCACTTCTCGGGGACATATTGCAGGTAGCTCCCGTCGTGCCCGACGGCCCGGCGGCACATCTCCTCGTTCTTGGCGTGGTCGGGAAAGTTGTAGAACAGCTCCGGCTCCAGGGCGAAGATCTCCCGGGCCACCCTCGGCGTGACGTGTGCCGGGTTCATGTGCTGCAAAAAATCGAAGGTCTTATCGTAATTCGTGCAATAGAACCCCAACGCCTTCATGTGTATATCCTCGAAAGGGATATAGCGGAGGACACGCAGGTCGTCGGCACGGGCCAACGCCCGGTTGCAGACCTCCGGCGTGAGCTGTTCGGGGCTGAAAAAGCGGATGGCCAGGGGATCGCGCTCCAGCGCCATCCTGCACAGACGGTCGGTTTTCAGATGCTTCGGAACGTACTCCAGCGCCAGGTAGTTCGAGGACACGGCGGCCTCGCAGACCCGTTCCGTGCGTAACTCCTCCGGCACTTCATGGAGCAGGATGCCGTCCCCGCTGACGGCACGCAGGCAGACTGCCTCGGTACGCAGTTCCACCGGCACGAGCGAAAGGCAGGACGCGTCCATCCCCACGCCGTGAAGGGCCAGTTCCCCGGTCATGACCTCCGGGGCAATGGAGGCGAAAATCTCGAACTTGTCCACGAACGACATCCCGAATTTTTTCAGCCCTTCCAGGCATATATCGGGATACGGAATGTAAGGGAGTATCTTGTAATCGGCACTGTCCACCGCTTTCAACGCCGCACGGCATATTTGCGGCGTCCTCAATTCCCCGGGAACGGCCTCCAGCACCAGGCCGTTGCGCTTCACGGCCGCCATGCACAGTTCGGGGGTCTTCAACCCCTCCGGAACGTAATACAGCGCGTAGCTGTTGCTATCGACGGCGGCACGGCACATTTTCGGTGTCTTCAGACGGTCAGGGACGAATTTCAGTGTTTCGCCCCGGTGGCCGGCCGCGGCAAGACAAAGTTCCGGCGTTTTCATCGCTTCGGGAACGAACTCGATGTTGAAAGCCGATTTCTTGATGGCGAAACGGCAGACCTCCGCCGTTTTCCGATCCTCGGGCAGCGTCTCGAAAAGGTTCTCACGCCACGGGTTCTCGTACACCCCCGTGTCGAGATAGGCTATATCTATTCTCTCTTGCTCTGTCATGGTTTTCAGTATTTATGGAAAGCGCCCGTCATCCGGGCGCTTCTCTTGGTTAGACATATTCCGTTATCGTTCCGTTTCCTCCGTCCCGTTCTCGCTCTGGAACGTGAAGGAGGTCTTCACGACCTGACCCGTGTTGTCCTCGACATAGACGTCGATGGTCTGCTGGTCATCGCTGCGCGATGTGTAATAGAGGCGGAACACCTCACGGTCGAGCGGATAGCGGTCGTTGGGCAGGAACACCGTACCGTCGTCCGTCCTCAACTCACCGCGCCCGTCGGGCTGGAAATAGCGGATCGTGTAACGCGCGCCGTCATATCTCCCCTCCCGCACGAGCGTGCAGCGGATTTCAACGGTTTCACCAACGGAGATTCGCTTCTGAACGGGCATCGTTTCCAGAGAGAACGTGTACGCCTGCTGTATATCCAGCCCGTTGTCGCAGGATGCGCATAAAAGACCCAGGGCGGCGATCCAGACCGCCAGGGCCAATATCTTTTTCATCTTTTTCATGTCGCTTGCAAGTTTAATG
The DNA here is from genome assembly GCF_000233955.1 of Paraprevotella clara YIT 11840. GTDB lineage: Bacteria > Bacteroidota > Bacteroidia > Bacteroidales > Bacteroidaceae > Paraprevotella > Paraprevotella clara. Next base: position 66,061 of record NZ_JH376598.1, on the reverse strand, counting down.
GATTATGAATTTCACGCCCAGGCCGAACTGCGCGTGGAAATGTCCCGTTGTAGTGCCCCATAGGATACGCTCACGCCCCGTCAGCGAGAGGATAATCCTGTCGGTCAGGTACGCATCGACCTCCAGCGTGACGGCCCCGCCATAGAGGAAACGGTCGCGGTGGCGGAGCGTAGAGCCGTCATAGAGCCGCCTTTCGCCCCGGTTCACACTCTCGTAACCGGCCAGCGCCGAGCCGCCGAGGTAGAAGAAAAAAGTCCTGGACGGGTCGGCGAGGAACTTGTAATAGTAACCGCCCTCGGCAGTGAACTGCGCCACAGGGATACGTTCCGACTTGTAGGGGTAATAACGGTTCAGGAACTCCGCGCCGAACACCCACTTGTCGGCATTCTTCGCGTAGCGGCTCATGGCCAGCCCGAACCAGTAGCCCGTTTCGCTGCGGCTGTCCCGGGTATAGAAGCCGTCGGCCATGCCTCCCCGTATTTCCAGCCCGCGCATGGCGGGCAGGGCACGCTGGGCGTGCGCCCCGTCCGAAAGGAGGAGGCATAACCCCAGCGTGAGAATGAATATCGCCCGTTTCATATCACTTTACCTTTAACTCGTTGATAACACGTGCGCGCACCAGGTCGGCATTCTCCACCGTGAAAGTCTGGTGTCGCCCGCCCTGCTGCTCGTGCAGTTCCACGACCAGCTGCTTGTCGTCGGCCAGCGTGAACTTCGGGAGCGTGAAGACCATGCGCTCGGTACGCTTGCCGCCGATGACCTGCACGTTGTTGTACGCACGCACGGGCCATACGACCTGCTCCTGGATGGCCGTGCGTTTGGCCACCTTCTTGTCCGTAATCTTGAACGTCAGGTAGTCCACGTTGAAAGGCACGTTGGAGGAGTTTTTCAGTTGGAGGTGGAAATAAAGCAGGTCGTTATGCACGTAGATACCTTTGAGGAGGTATTGTACCCCGAAACGCTTGCAACCGATATGCTTGATCTCGCGGCGGTCATTCTTGTAAATGGACTGCATGATCAGTTTGACCAGCAGCGGAGATTCGCATCCCAACTCCTGCAAATAGATGTCCAGCGCATTATTGGGGCGGTTTACCGCCTCCCCGCCATGCAGGAAGTCCGCCATCTCGACCGACAGTTTCACCGGCTCGTCGGCATACTTGACATTGAAGCTGTAATAGGCCCCGTCCTCGGTAATGACCGAAAGGTTGCTCTCGCGCGAGAAATCACGCAGGGCCGCCTTTACACGCAGCACGTTTTCCGTGCCGTCGGCTTTCGCCGCCAGAAGATCCGAAGACCCCAGATCGACGTAACGGATGGCCGAGGGGAAAATCACATGCACGGTTTTGCTGAACGTCACCTCCAGCGCGTAGGGCGGGATAACCCGGTTGAAGGTCAGCGGACGGGTAAGACCGTCGTACAAATCGCCCGTGGAGGGCTTTTCCTGCGCGTGGGCAGCGAACATGCACCCGATAAAAGCGAGTGCCAGAAGAATCTTTTTCATACTCGATAATTTTTTGATTGTTGATAAAAATGGATTTTTTCAGTGGTGTACGGAAGTACGTCGTTTGTACCCTTATTGAAGGGGCGGGAGCAGCAGGACGCTGTAACCGGCCTTGAGCGTGACCTTGACCGAGCGCATCTTCTTGCTCACGTATTGCGACACGCCCTGGATGGCGCTGCGCCCCAGGTCGGAGAGCAGTTGCGAACCGGCATCGTCCGTGATCGTGATACTGCTGCCCATGCCCGCACCCATATTGGCGGCGATCTCCTTCACGGCATTGAGTTCTTCCGACCCCGGCACGGGAATACCCTCGTTGCCGTTCGTGTCATAGACCGACAGATCGACCGGAACGACCGCCCCGCCGTGCTGGACAGCGCTGACCTTGACCGTCAGCCGTTCGCCGTTGATCCTCGCCGCCCCCGTTACGGGCGTACCCGAGGGGATGAGCAGCTCTCCCGCCATCATCGGTTCCAGCAGCCGGAAAGTAACCTCCCCGCCATCGGTGAGCGTCACGGTTTGCTGCACGGCGGCACGGATACTGTTGCGCTCGGGCTCGCGAAGGTCGCTCCCCACCGTGTTGAAACCCCAGTTCCGGGGCTTGACGAACTCACGGGCGAAGACCGAATCGGGCAGCGGGGCGGCGAGCAGCGACACGATGTTACGGCGCACCTGGCGCACGGGCTGCACGGAAGCCTTGCCGGAAACGGAGGCTTTCTGACGCGGGGCTTCAGGGGCTTGACCGCCATTCATGTAGCGGGCGGCGATCTCGTAGGACTTCTCCAGCAGCGCCACCTGCTCCTCCTGGGCCGTTTTCTGCGCCTGCTGTTCTTCCAGGCGGCGTTCCAGTTCCTCGATGCGGGCCTGCATCTCGCGCTCTTCCCCCGTTTCACCGGCGGTCTCCTCGTAGAAACTGCCTAACTGGCGGTTGATGTCGGCATAGGCGGCACGGGAAGTCCGGAAAGCTCCCGACGAACCGCCGGCAGGGCCGGAAGACTTATCCGGCACGGCAGCGGGCATGACGGGCTCTTCCTCCTCGTCCTCCATCCCGAACGCGAAATCCTGCAAGGAGCGCATCTTTTCCCGCTCCCTGCGCCGCATCTCCTCCTGCACGTAGGCATCACGCTTGTCCGAGAGGATACCCTCCGATTCCGGGGTCGGCAGCTCCGTGTTGAAACCCGCCGAAGGCTCCTCCCGTTCTTTTTCGCCGGGGGAGAAGATCAGCCACATGCACCCGGCAAAGGCCAGGAAAAAGAGCGGGAAGACCACCAGCTTCTTCCGCATCTGTATCTGCCGGGGCGTGAGTTCCTTTTTCCCCGCCTCCGGCTGTTTATTCTGTTTTTCGTTCGTCGTCATAATTGAAATCTTTTAGATGTTTTACACTGTCGGCCTCCTGCCGTTGTCTTAATTCCAGCTCCAGCCGCTCGATATGCCGTATCTGCATCCGTTCCCCGGCTCCCTTGCCGAAGCGGTAGATGGAAGACACGGTAAAGTAGAGCGACAAGACGGAAAAGAACAAGAGCAGCGTGAGGATCACGATAATCCGCTTATCGGGCGAGAGCGCCCCGCAAGCGCGGCGCAGGTGGTCTTCGACCCACTCCCCGAAAGCCTTTATTCTCTTCTTTGCCATAGCCTTATCTTTTTAATGTACGTAAATCGCGGTTCTCCAGAATCTCGAATTTCTCCATGATGAAACCCTGCGGGTTATTGTCCGAACGCCCCGAGTTGATCAGCTCGCAGCGCGTGACCAGCGAACGCTCGGTGATGTTGCTCTCGCGGACAATCATTTGCCGGGCATAGGTCATGGCCCGGTAGGGATAGGCGTTGAAGTCGCACACCACGGAGTCCACCTCGATACGCTGGCTGATGTTCCCCGACACCACACGGTTGTAGTAACCTTTCTCCTGCATGTCCTGGTAATAGGCGAAGGCACTCTTATCGACCAGGAACAGCGCGCGGTTGATGTTGCTTTCGATGGCCGCACGGTCGGGCGAGAGGGTAAAGAACAACTCGTGAAAACGCCGGATATGTTCGCGCGCCTCCACGGGGCGGTTCTGGCTCAAATCCTGCGAGAGCGCCAGCATCAGCGACTTGCCCCCGTCCAGGACGTAGATCTTCTCGCGCTGCTTTTCGGCGAAACGGAAGCTCGCGACCACGCTGAACACGGATACCAGCGCGCACAGGCAGAGGAACACGATACCGAAAAGCCGAATCTGCCTGAAACTTGTTTCGATGTTTTTTAATGACTTGAATTCCATTGTCCAAATTGTTATGAATGATTACTATTACCTTGTGTTGCCAGGTTGCGCCCGTTGGGGGCACTGCCCGAAGCCGGGCCACCGCCGCCGTTACCGGAGGAGGAACCGCCACCGCCGCGACGCCCGAACGTGCGGCCGATCATGTTGCCGGCGATACCGCCCACGACACCCGTGGCGAATGCCCCGGCCTTGTTGATACCGCCCATAGCCCCGCCGGCTCCGCCCGACTGGATCACCCACTCGGCAACGGTGGGGATCGTGAAATAGCCTATGATACCTATAATCAAAAAGATAATATAGACACCGCTGCCGCTGTCGGGAATGTAGTTGGGGTCTTGCAGGGCCAGGACGTCCGCCTGGAGCATCAACGTCTGGATCTTGGCCAGCACCGCGGAGAACAGGTCGGCGATGGGAAGCCAAAGGTACACGCTGATATAGCGGGAAATCCAGCTCGCGAGCGTCGAGTGAAAGCCGTCGTAAATGGAGAGGGCGAACGACAAGGGCCCCAGAATCGACAGCACGACTAAAAAGAATGTCCGCAGCGTGTCGATGGTAAGCCCCGCGGCGTTGAACAACAACTCGAAAAAGTCCCGGACAAGCTGCCGGAAACCGGCCTTGATGTCGTACCACGTGCGTTCGGCCCACATGCTGATAATCTCGCCCAAATCCGTGATACCCATATCCGCAAGCCGTTGTTCATACACCTCGTCGTCCACTAACCAAGCCTTGCCCTCGCGCCTGCGGGCCTCGGCTTCCAAATCGTCCTTCTGTTGCTGGTATGCCTGCAAATCCAATGTCTGCCCCTCCAGTATGGCGTGCGTGCCCTGCACCACGGGCGACATCACGGCGTTGATCGTCCCCAGAACCACGGTGGGAAAGAACATCACGCACAAGCCGATGGCGAAAGGCCGCAGGAGCGGGAACACGTCGATAGGCTCCGCATTGGCCAGTGCCTTCCATACCCGGTAAGCCACGTAAAAGAGCGCACCCAGGCCGGCGATACCTTTCGCCACCCCGATCATGTCGCCGCATAGCGGCATCATCTCCTGATACAGGTTCCGGAGAACCTGGTGTAAATTGTCGAAATCCATGACTGCCTCCGTTTTCAGGTTACCAATATCTGTCGTTCGGGTTCCCGTAAAGTGCCAGCACCCGGTGCGCGTCGCCCTTTTCGCGGCTGCGGATGAAGGACACGGAGATGGTCTTGCGCGTGTAATAGCGCGTGAGGTTGCGGTACTCCAGCATCTTCGTGTAAACCTGATCCACCACGTCCATCCGCTCCTTGTCCGAGAGCGAGAGGCCGTTGCCGCCGGTTATGACCGTCTTGAGTTCCGCCACCAGCGCGCCACCCTCCTCCAGCAGCCGGGCGTAACCCGCCGAGATCGCCGCCAGCTCGTCCACCGTGAAGTTCGGGTCTGAAACCATACGGTTGAATCCCGAGGTGTAGATTTCCGTGATCTCGCTGACCATTTCGAGCGTCAGCTTCACCTTCCGGGCATCCTTGATGATGTTATGCACCGATTTGAGGGCGTCGTAGTAAGCCTTGCTCTGGTTATAAATCTTGATACTCTCTTGCAGCGACTTGACCATGTTGGTCGCCGTGGTCGAGCTTTGAACCGCGCTCTTGATGTTCTGAACGAGGTTCGACGGGTCGATGACCGTCCACTGCGCTTTTGCCTGGTACGTGAAGCAAAGAAGCCCCACGAACAGCGTTAAAATCAATCGTTTCATCCTTTTCATTATTTAATTCGTGAATACTTGGGCGGTCATTCCGACGCCCGGTAATAATCCCCGTAGGCGGAGAGCTGGAGCACCTCGCGCCCCGCATCGTAGGCCAGGGCGACATACCCGTAGAGGTCGAAGTAACGGATACCTCCCCAATACTTCCTTACGGGACGGGAGAAGCGTGTCCCGTCCTTGTAGGACACCTCCACGTAAAAACCGCCGCCCCGGCGTCCCGGGTTGCGGTAGATGCGAACCCGGGGAGAACCCGAGCGGCTTTCCCACTCGCCCGCCACCTCGTACAGCGCGAAGTCCAAACGCGCCGCCGTGGGGTCTGATCCGATACACTTGCGATACATGGCCTGCCCTCCCTTTAACGTTTGCCCTCGGCGAGCTGCCTGATCGCCAGTTCCATATCACCGCCCAGCTCGCCGGCAAGCCGCTGTACCTCCACTTTCTCCGTTTCCTCGGTCGTGTAGGCCAGGTACTCCGGGACGCTGACCTCCGTGGCATAGACCGCCGACTGAACGCCGCCCAGACCGATCCAGACCTCCTTGTATTTACGGGAAGGGTCGTTGGACTGGTTGATCGAGAGAATCTGCGCCTTCTCCTTGTCGGTCAGCCCCAACAAGGACTGAATCGCGTCGAAACGGTTCATGAACTTGCGCTGGTCGAGCAGGATCTTGCAGTCCGAGTTGTTGATGATCGCCTCCTTGACCACCGGGCTGGAAATGATGTCCTCGACCTCCTGCGTCACAACGATGGCCTCACCGTAGTATTTGCGGACGGTTTTATACATATAACGCAGATATTCAGCCATATTGGCCGTAGAGAGCGCCTTCCAGGCCTCCTCGACGATGAGCTGTTTGCGTACCCCCTTGAGCCGTCTCATCTTGTTTATGAAAGCCTCCATGATGATGATGGTGACCACGGGAAAAAGCTCCTTGTTTTCCTTGATGGAATCCACCTCGAAGACCACGAAGCGCTTCGAGAGCAGGTCGATGTTGGCCCGGGAGTTCAGAAGGAAGTCGTAGCGTCCGCCCTTGTAATACTGCCGCAGGGTGATGAGCATGTTGTCGATGTTGAAATCCTCGCGGCTGACCCGGATCTCCCGCTCCTCCAGCTCGCGGCGGTAGTCGTCCCGCAGGTACTCGTAGAAACTGTCAAAACACGGCACGATATTCCGGTCGGCGCGGATACGCTCGATATAGGCGTTCACGGCACTGCCCAGCTCGCCGCTCTCGGTCTTCGTGATCTTGTCGTCCTCGGTTTTCCAGAGTGTCAGCAGCAGCGTCTTGATGCTGTCCTTCTTCTCCACGTCGAAATAGTAGTCGTCGGTGTAGAACGGATTGAAACTGATGGGATGTTCCTCGGTATAGGTAAAATACACGCCGTCCTCACCTTTGGTCTTACGCCGGATCAGCTCGCAAAGACCCTGGTAGCTGTTACCGGTATCCACCAGCACGACATGCGTGCCCTGCTCCCAGTATTGGCGGACTAAATGATTCATAAAGAATGACTTGCCTGACCCCGAGCCGCCTAACACGAATTTATTCCTATTCGTAATGATCCCTTTTTTCATCGGTTCGTCCGAGATGTCCAGGTGCAGGGGCCTGCCGCTTACGCGGTCGCACAGCTTGATGCCGAAAGGGCTGGACGAGGATTTATAGTTGGTTTCCTCCGTGAAGAAACAGACCGCGGGCTCGATGAACGTGTAGAACGATTCCTCGGCGGGGAAATCTCCCGCGTTGCCCGGCATACCCGCCCAGTAGAGCGTGGCGGCGTCCACGGTGTTGTGGCGCGGGCGGCACTCCATCAGAGCGAGCTGGCTGCCCACATCGTTGCGGATATGCCGGAGCTCCTGCACGTCGTCCGACCAGGCCAGCACGTTGAAATGGGCCCGGACGGATTGAAGACCGAACGAGTGCGCCTCGTTGAGATACTGGTCGATGTCGAGTAGGTCAGCCCCCTTACGGGAGCTTTCCCCTCTAAGAACCGTACGTGAGAGTTTCCCCTCATACGGCTCAAGCAATTCAAAACTTTTATTTGTAACTAAAAGCCGGCTCATAGTAACTTCCATTTATTTCTGTTAGTAATTCGGCTGCAATGATCATGTATTAGGACTTTCGCCTTTCTACTGCTCCCTGTCATTTCAGTAATTTTCCAGGGAGTTTCCCGTGTGATGTGCTTGCCACACACAGGGCAACATTGCATTTGCTGATTCCACAGGCGATAGATATATTGCTTGCCGTCTAAGTGTGCAAGCATTCTTCGGGTCTTGTATTGATCGAAGAAATCTTTCCAATCGGCATCATATGGGTTGGCCTCACTGCGGATTTTGATATGTCGCTTTATTTTCGTATCCGACAATCTCACAAGAGTGTGGTATTTATCCACTTTCCTGTTTTCAAGCGGTACGGCAAAAGTCCAGCTTCTACCTCTTACAGTGTGATAATACTTGTTGGCAATCCATCGTTTACCTTTTTTGGGATGTCTTCTGCGAGACCATCGCCATAGTTTGTTGAAAATTTGTGCATCTGTTTTACGGAAAGTTTCCGATGCAGAACACCCCTTGTAGTAGTTCGCCCATCCTCTAATGACTGGGTTTAGCAATCGTATCAAAGATTGTTGCTTAGAAGACTTGTTCTTGTCCACTATTTCACGAACCTTATCTAAAAATCTCTTTCGACTCTTCTTGGATGGTTTTGTGATAAACTTGCCTTTATATTTTCTGATATTGAACCCAAGAAAATCAAACCCTTCTTCTATATGAGTTATCTTAGTCTTTTCTTCTGATAAGGTAAGCCCTCTTGCTTGAAGAAACTCAATGACTAATGGTTTAACATGGTTCTCCAACAACTCCTTACTCTCTCCTGTGATAATAAAATCATCCGCGTAGCGAACAAGATTTATCATAGGAGTATAGTAATTTTTCTTCGAGCGGTTTATCGGAAAGCTATCGGCAAGCAGTTTTTCCAGTCCGTCCAAAGTCATATTTGCAAGAGTTGGGGAGATGATGCCGCCTTGAGGAGTTCCCTCCTCTGTCGGAAAAAGTTGCTTGTTGAAAATAAATCCACTTTTCAACCATTTACGGAGCAAAACTTTATCCATAGGGATATTGTCAAGCAACCATTCATGACTGATATGGTCGAAACAACCTTTGATATCACCTTCTAAGATCCATTGTGGGGATGTCGTCCTTGCCAGGTCATTGAAGCATTGTTGAACGGCATCTGCCGTGCTCCTTTCTTTTCTGAAACCATAAGAATTGGCATCAGCCGTTGTTTCAGCTACGGGAGCCAGTGCCATCAGATACAATGCCTGCATAGCCCGGTCTTTCATAGTTGGTATACCCAATGGTCTTAATTTCCCGTTACTCTTTCTGATATGTACTCGTCTCAGAGGTTGGGGTGTATAACCTCTCCTTTTCAGTTCGGTTATTGCACACACTTTAGCATCTGGCGTTTTCCATGTTACCATATCGACGCCAGCCGTTTTACTCCCATTATTGGAAGTTACACGTCTTACCGCTAATGCTTTAGCGTAAAACGAGTGGGTCAGTGTCCACTGCAAGGCTTTGACCTTGTTGTGGCGACCCTCTTTTTGAGCCTTTACAATACGCGCTTGTAGCTTTTGAACCGCAGCTTCGCATTTGAGCCAATTTATACTGTCCCATTTGCTCTGCGTTTGGTCAGTCGATGCACACGATTTTTTAATTTCGTTCATTTGCTTTTCTCCTTTTAAAAGTTCTAAAAGTTTCTTGTAAAGAATCACCTACCGCAGAAGTCAGCCTGCTTTCGCAGCGGGATGATGTTTCAATCCCTATTCACCCCATTACAGGGTGGCATTCGCTTTTTCTGCAATCCTATACCCGCACTCCATTCGGCATTCCTTACGGTCTGCTTACCTGTCATTGGCAGGAGAAATACGGGCTTACTACGTTCCGTGCAAGTAACTTATAAGTGGGTTAGGTTCTGTCTATTACACCGGCAGTACTCTGTTCGTGTATTCCCAGAATGGAGAGGAATAACCGACTGCTTCCCTTTTGGGCTGAAGCCTATCAGTATCTTTGGCTTCTTCAACCTTACGACGTTTAGACGACAGTTCGCTTACGCTAACCATACCACCCAAGCCAAGCTCCCTGACTGTATGATACTAACAGCCATTGTCTTTCCCTCACGGTTCTGACTGCTCCTTTCGGAAGGGCTACCTTGTCTGGACAGCTTTGATACAGTATATTACTATTGGTGCATCTGTCCATAGGCTACCGTTGACGAAACAACGGGTTAAATCTAAGTTTAACAATTACTTACACAGCGACGTATCGCACCCACTCCTTGTTTATCTGGTTCCCGCGGGAGTAGCGGGAAAGGGACTGCATGTTACGCGCACGTTTCTCGAACATACGCAGGTTTTCGTCGCTGTCTTCCAGGAACACGTACTGGTTGTAAAGGTGGTCGCAGGAAAGCAGAAGCCCCACGGGGGCCGCGAACGAGAGCAGGCAGTCCGAACGGTCGGTGGAAAGACGCTCGTAACGGGTGTCCGTACCCACGCGCCCCGGCAGGTCTTCCGTGTCCGAGAGCGTGTGCAGGCACACCCGTTTGTTACCCACGCGCAGAACCTCGGCCCCCAGCTCGATGTCCTGAAGAGAAGTCGTCTCCGAGAGCGAGAGGGAAAAGTACCGCTCCAGCAGGCCCGGACAATCCGCCGTACCCGTGATCTCGTCCCCCGTGAGGCGGACAAGGGTCAGGAAACCCGAATCGTTCAGAATACGCTCGAACTGTTCCGCCGCCTCCAGGAATTTTGTCGCCGATTCCCGGTTTACCTCTTTGGGAATGATGTTGCCCCGGCAGAGGGTCGAGAAGTCTGAACGCATGTGCATACGCTCCCTCGTCGTTTTCGTCAGGTAGAGGAAGCAGGCGTGGGTCAGGAACGGACGCTCGTTGAAATGCCGCTCGTAACTGCGGGAGAGGAAACTCATGTCCCCCTCGCCCGTGGCCGGGCGGTAACGCTCGCGGATGAACCAGTCCTGCTTGTGTACCACGCTGTATTCGGGCAAGACCTTCAGGGCCTTGCACCAGGCGGCGTGGATCGCCTCGTACTCGGCGGACGTGACGGTGAACAGCTCCGGGAGTTCGACCCGATAGGCGACCGTTATGTCCGCATCCTTGCTGATGATACAACCGCCTTCCACGGCCAGGAGCGGGAACTTGCTTTCCAGCGTGGTGGCTTTCAAGATGTTTCTCATACGCGGCCCCCCTTTCTTTTCAGCAACCGGCGCAGGGACTTGCGGTTGAGCAGGTAGCGGGGATGCCGGCGCGCGGCGAGCAGCTTCATCAGCCCGTGTTCCCCGTAACGGGCGTTCAGGCGGAAGGTAAGCCAGACCAGCACCGAAGCCGCCGCAACGCCGAAAGCGATACATACCCACTGATCGACCCCTGCCATGTAGAGGATGACGAACACCACGAAGACGGCCAGCAGGCCGCCCGCGAAGATGAAGAGGTACTGCGCCTTCAGGCCCCGGAACTCCACGCTCTTGCCGATTCCCTTGTTGATTCCATATTCCATAATTATTTGCATGACAGGTTGGACTACAAGAAGAAAGAGCGTAGGATCGTCGCGGCGACAATCAGGAAAATACACGCGCCGAACCAGCTCGCGGCGGTCTTCGACGTGTCGGGGTCGCCGCTCGAAAACTTGTTATAGACCTTGATGCCCCCGATAAGGCCGACCACAGCCCCAATCGCGTAGATGAGCTTCGTTCCGGGATCGAAGTAGCTGGTTACCATGTTGGTAGCCTCCGTAATGCCGGCGATGCCGTTGCCCTGCGCGAAAGCGGAGGAGATGGCGGCAAAGAGAAATGCCGCCGGAAGAAGAATCTTGTTCTTTCTCATAACTCGATAATGTTTGAATTGTGGCGCGGGGATGGATAGGCCCCGCACCGGGTTAAACTTCTTGATTCGGATTTTTTCAGTGGTTCGCGGGTAACCTCATGCGCTACCCGTAGTCTTTTTCTTTCATCGTGATGTCATTATGGGGTTAAACAAACTCACGGACGTCGAAACCCGTGGGAACCGAACCCTGCGGAGATGGGCTTTCCGCAGACCTCTCGGACATACGCCGGTGAAAGGCCGAGAGGTAGGTGTCGATCAGGGATTTTACCCTGTCGTTCCCGTCGGGGCGGCCCGAAACGATGACCTCGAACATGTCGGTCTGTTTCAGGCCCAGGAGGACACGTCCCGTTTCCTCCCTTTGCTCGTCTGTTGAAGGTGGATCATGTACCACGTGGCGGTAGGCTTCGCCCATCTGTTCAAAACTAACCCCCTGGGCAAGCGAGCGGCCCAAAAGGGGCAGCTCTTCGGTGTCGTCTTCATCCTCGTCATAATCCGGCTCCTCCGCGTCCGCATCCGGGAAAGATTCATCGTACAGCGGAAAGTCGATTTCCAGAGGTTCGTTAGGCTCCCCCTCGGGAGCGACACCGAACACTTCATCCAGGTCTTCCGGCGGAATCTGCCGGGGGTGTTCGGGTACATTCGTGGGCACAAATATATCGGCTTTTTCCGTAACTTTTTCAGTTTCAGATTCTACGGCAGCTTGTGGCCGGGAGTGGCGCGGGTCGAGGACAAAGCGGCTCCTGCCGATGATCTCCTGTCGGCAGGGAGTGTCTTCGGCAACGATCCCGTCTGCCGGTTCGTTGCGTTCCATCCGCCGCAGGCGGAAAAACGCCCACAAGGCATACCCCACGGCAAAGAGGGGCAGCAGCCACAACGCCCCGTTCATCGCTCCTCCGCTTTGGGTTGCAGGGAGGCCACGGCCTCACGCTCCTCGAAAAGCCGCTCGATGGTTTCCCGGTTATCGTCCAGGTGCGCCTTGAGAACCTTGTCCACGTAGGCCGTGATCGTCACGTCGCCACGACCGATGACACGGGTGATCTCGCGGATACGCTCGTGATACGACGGACGTATCTTCACGTGCTTGTTACCGGCGAAAGGCAGCCGCAGCAGGCAGATGTAACGGGCCAGGTACTCGGCCTCGGGGGTGGGGACAGTCCCCACGGCGACCTCCCCCGAAGGGCCGTCGGGGACGATAAGGGTTTTCATCCTGCGCCGGTAGCGGCACACGCGGAAGATGAAGGGCACGGCGACGCAAAGGACGGCCGCCAGGATAACAGATAAAATAATTGCTTTGTCTGACATGATGGATTGTTTTTAATAGGTTGTAAATATTGGGTTCATAACTAAAAAATATCGGAGTTCCGTTTCTTGTAGAGTTCCGAAATTTCCTCCTGATAGGTAGCGAAATGCTGCTCCAGCACATTGTCCAGGTAGCTATACAGCGAGAGTTCGTTCTTACCGATAACCTGCACTATCCGGGTTATACGCTCGTGAAACTCCTTGCGGATATACACCGTTTTGCCGCTTCGGGTATTGGAGGGGGCGTTCCGGATAAAAAGACGCTCGTAATCCTGGCCTTTCCCTCTTCGGCGGCGTCCCTCCTCTTTCGTAGCCGACGAGGAGGCGGCCTCGCCGGACGGTTCCGATAGAGCCGATGCCTCCTCCTCTTTTTCCGGCGTGTAAGGATGTAATGGCCGGTTTCGGCTTTTGGCCTGGCTGATGATGAAGGAAGCGTCCAAACCGTCGTCATGTTCTTTTCCGCTCATAAGATCCTACTTTAACAGTTCGATCAATTCATCCACGAGTTTATCCAGGTTGCTGCCCCGGATCAAAGAACGGTCTGCCGGGAAGAGCGTGGAGCGGAAGACAGAGCGACGGCTGGCGTTCTGCTCACGACGAAAACGCTTGGTGTCAGGCAGGAAGGTCTTCAGAACAGGAAGATCCAGCTCTTTCATTACCGCCTCGTAAACCTGATATAACTCTGTTTTTTCACGTCCGTCCACCATGTTCCATAGCATATACAGCCCTTTCATCCGGGACTTCTCGCGGCCCATGATATGCTCTTTTACCACAACCGCGTAATTCAGGGTGCTTTCCATGACAACCCGGTCGGCACTGATCGGGGCGACGAGATAATCCATTCCGGCCAGGGAATGAATCAGATCCTCGTTATTGATCGTACCGGGAAGGTCGAAGAACACATAATCGAAATCACCTTGCGGCAGGAGGTAGTCGGCATCGGCCAACGCCTCTTTCGTGTTGCTTTCCACGACGGGATAGGCTTTCTTTTGAAGCCGGGTGAATTGTTCGTAAGCTAACCTCTTGTAATGTTCGTCTTCGAGGGCAAGCTTCAGGTCACGTTCCCGCATCTCCACGATGGAGTGTTGGGGATAATCGCAGTCGATGACCGCGACATTGAAACCCTTTACATAGTGCAGGTAAGAAGCTGCCAGCACCGTGAGGGTGGTTTTACCCGCTCCGCCTTTCTGGGTGGAGAAGGCCACGAATTTCGTTTTCTCTTTCATTGTTCCATGCGTTTTTAGTTATACAATCGGGTAATCGTTCATCTCTTCACGTATCCGGGCAAGTGACGGCATGAGATTTTATGCAGGTATGCCGGCACGCATATATGCTGGTGCGCTGGCAGGCTGTTACGCCGGTATGCCGGTGCATGGGCGCGTGTCCGATTTTATACTCATGCGCAACCGCATTTGCTTATCCGGACAAAGACCCGCTTTTTCCTCTGCACACGGTGTTTTCTGCATCCGTCCGCACGTGTGCGGACAGGAGGATGTGTCATTGCCCGTATCCGTTCTCACGTGCAAAGTAAACCCTTAAAAACACGGGTTGTATGCTCTTTTTCCGCTATGGCCGCGTGTGGCATCAAAGTGGACGCAAGTGGCGTAATCACTTGTAGTACAAGCGATTGAATAGGTCGGTATCTTTGCCTCGTGAACGATCCCGACGCTAATGAAGCCGTCCTTGCCCCGTTTTACGGCGGCTCTTTCAATGTTCTGTCCGCGAGCGGGCAGAAGGTATTTGCAAAGGGCAAATAGCAAGCTGTGTTTTCTGCTGCACGATTCTCGTTTTGCAGCAGAAAACAGCTTGCCCGCAAGGGGGAGAAAGCACCTCCGGAGTCGGTGCTTTTCAGAAGGGCGGCAAGCCGCGAAGGGATCGGAATTTTCAGGAACCGGTGGGGCCCTGGCCTCTCCTTAAAATTTCGATGCGATGGAAAAGAACAGAAAGCCCCGAGGGGGCAAAGGGGGACGACCCGCGAAAAACGACCCGGCCGTTTACCGCTTTTCGGTAAACTTTTCAGCCGTGGAACATGCCCGTTTCCTCGACCTTTACGAGCAGTCCGGGCTATTGTCCAAAGCCGCTTTTATCAAAGCGAGAGTGTTCAACGAGGCGTTCCGGGTGGTAAAGACCGACCGGGGAACGCTCGAATACGTGGCGAAGCTGACCGCTTTCCACGCCCAATTCCGTGCCGTGGGAACGAATTACAACCAGGTGGTGAAGGAGCTGCACGCGCATTTTTCCGAGAAGAAAACACTCGCGCTGCTCTATAAACTGGAGAGAGCGACACGTGAACTGGCGGCCGTCGGGCAGCAGGTCGTGTCGCTCTCCGAAGAGTTCAAACAGCGATGGTAGCCAATATCACCACCGGAAAAGACGTGTACGGCGCGCTGGCGTACAACCAGGAGAAAGTCGATCGGGGCGACGGGAAGGTGCTGCTGACCCACATCGTGAGGGAGCCGGCGGATGGGCGCTTCAACGTGGCCGCGACGGCAGAAGACCTCCTGCGCTGGATGCCCTCGCACTACCGGACGGAAAAACCCGTCGTGCACGTGTCGCTCAACCCGGCTCCCGAAGACCGCCTCGACGACGGGCAACTCGCGGAGATAGCCGGGGCCTACATGGAGCGCATGGGCTGGGGAGGACAACCTTATATCGTATTCAAGCATACCGACATCGGACGGGAGCATATCCATATCGTGTCGGTGCAGGTGGCCCAGGACGGGCGCAAGATAAACGACAGCAGGCGCAACGAACGCAGCGTGGCCGTTACCGAGGAACTGGAACGGGAGTACGGACTGCATCCCGCCAAAGGGAGAAGGCGGGAGAAAGGGCAAGGGATCGTCCCCGCCGATTACACGCGGGGCGACCTGAAACGCCAGGTGGCAGCGGTAATAAAACCGGCCGTGGCGACATACCGCTTCCAGACCCTCGGCGAGTTCCGGGCATTGTTGTCCTTATATAATATAGGTATAGAGGAAGTCCGGGGAGAGCGGAACGGAACCCCCTACCGGGGATTGCTCTACACGCTGCTGGACGAGAACGGGGACAAGGCAGTGGCCGCGCCGCTCAAATCCTCACTGTTCGGTAAAGAGGTCGGGTATGACGGGCTGGAACGGCACATGGAGCGCAACGCCGAACGGTTCGGGAAGGACGACACGAGGAGGCAAATCCGTGGCCGGGTCGATAAAGCGCTTCGGGGAGAACCCACGGAGGAAGAACTGCGCGAACGCCTGCGGGGAGCCCGGGTGGATCTCTACATACGACGCAACGAAAACGGCCGCATCGTGGGAGTGACGTTCATTGACCACGAAACACGGACGGTCGTGAACGGATCACGGCTGGGAAAGGCATACTCGGCCAACGCCTTCGAGCTGCGCTTCGGCGGGAAACGGAATCCCGGGGAAAACACGAGGGACTTGTCCCCGAAACAAGCGCCTGCCGGACGGGACGGGCAACGGAAGCGGAATACCTCACGACGGAGGAAAGTATAACATCTCAATTATCATTCATTTATTAAATTTTACGGTTATGCAACAGGAAGACGACCTTCGGGGTCTTGCAAAAACAATGGATTTCATGCGGGCATTGAGTATCTTGTTCGTGGTTATCAACATCTACTGGTTCTGTTACGGGCAGATACGGGAATGGGGAATCAATATCGGCGTGGTCGATAGGATTCTGCTGAACTTCGACCGCACCGCGGGGCTGTTCCGGAATATACTATGGACGAAACTTTTCGCCGTCGTGTTCCTCGCCCTTTCATGCCTCGGGACAAAAGGAGTAAAAGAGGAGAAAATTACCTGGCGGAAAATCACGGCATCGCTGGCCACGGGAGGCGTGCTGTTCTTCTTCAACTGGTGGCTGCTGGACTTGCCGCTGACGGCGATGGCGAACGCGGCTTTCTACATACTGACCCTATCGGCCGGGTATATCTGCCTCTTGATGGGCGGCGTGTGGATGTCCCGCCTGCTGAAGAACAATCTCATGGATGACCCTTTCAACAACGAGAACGAATCATTCCAGCAGGAAACACGCCTGATCGAGAACGAGTACTCCATAAATCTGCCGACGAAATTTTACTATAACAAACAGTGGAACAACGGGTTCGCCAATGTCGTAAACCCGCAAAGGGCTTGCATCTGCATGGGAAGCCCGGGCAGCGGGAAGAGTTATTGTGTTGTAAACCAGTTCATTAAACAGCAAATCGAAAAGGGCTATACCCAATACATCTATGACTACAAGTTTCCCGATCTTTCGGAAATCGCTTACAACCACCTGCTGAATCACCAGAAAAGTTACAAGAAAATCCCGACTTTCTACGTCATAAATTTCGACGACCCGCGCCGCTCGCACCGCTGTAACCCCATTCACCCGGACTTCATGACCGATATTTCGGACGCCTACGAGAGCGCCTATACCATCATGCTCAACCTGAACCGAAGCTGGGTGCAGAAGCAGGGCGATTTTTTTGTGGAAAGCCCCATTATCCTTTTTGCGGCCGTGATCTGGTTCCTGCGCATCTACGACAACGGGCGGTATTGTACCTTCCCGCACGCCATCGAGTTCCTGAACAAGCGGTACGAGGATATTTTCCCGATTCTGACATCCTACCCGGAACTCGAAAACTACCTCAGCCCCTTTATGGATGCCTGGCTCGGAGGCGCTCAAGACCAGCTCCAGGGCCAGATAGCATCGGCCAAAATTCCGCTTTCCCGCATGATTTCGCCCCAGCTATATTGGGTCATGTCGGGCGACGATTTCACGCTCGACATCAACAACCCGGACGATCCCAAGATACTCTGCGTGGGGAACAATCCCGACAGGCAAAACATTTACGGAGCGGCTTTGGGATTGTATAATTCCCGGATTGTCAAGCTCATAAATAAGAAAGGCCAGCTCAAATCGGGCATCATCATCGACGAGTTGCCGACAATCTACTTCAAGGGACTCGACAACCTGATCGCCACGGCCAGAAGCAACAAGGTCGCCGTGCTGCTGTGCTTCCAGGATTTTTCACAGTTGAAGAGGGACTACGGGGACAAGGAGGCCGCCGTCGTGATGAACACGGTGGGCAACATCTTCTCCGGGCAGGTCGTAGGTGAAACGGCCAAGACACTCTCGGAACGGTTCGGTAAGGTATTGCAGAAGCGGCAGAGCATGACGTTGAGCCGCAGCGACAAATCGACATCCATATCCACGCAGCTGGACAGCCTGATCCCGGCCTCGAAGATCTCGACGCTCACGCAGGGAATGTTCGTCGGGGCCGTGGCGGACAATTTCGACGAACGTATCGAGCAGAAGATTTTCCACTGCGAGATTGTCGTGGACAACGAAAAAGTGAAAGCGGAAACGGCCCGGTACAAGAAGATACCACAAATTACCGATTTCACGGACGAGAACGGGACGGATCACATGAAACAGGTCGTGCAGGAAAACTACGAACGTATCAAGGCAGAGGCCGGCCGCATCGTCGCCGAGGAACTGGAACGTATCAAGAACGACCCGGTGCTTTGCAAGCTCCTGCCGGAACAGAACTAAATGAACACAAACACCCCCGCAAACAACCTCCGTGACCTTAACCGGGGCTGTTTCCTGGTTTTATAACCGTACAGCCGGTGTTTTGGAGCATAAAGTAGTGATTATGTGAACGGAAAACATTATTTTTGTGTTCGGAATCCTTTTAATTATAAGTATGACAGTTACCGATATATACGAAGCAATGAACAGCAAGGCGGAAGCGTTTTTCGAGTGGTTGCAGGCTCACCCGAAATACGGGTTGCTGTTTGGTGTCGGGTTGCTTGCCCTATGGCTTGCAGGGTTGCTGTTCCGTTGGAAATGGGCGTGTCATTGGCAGTTTAACAGCAAACTGTGGTTATTTGATGATTGCAAGCCTGAAACACGCCGCAGGGTTCAGATTGTGTTGGTCAGCGTTCTGATTATACTTATATTGGTTGGTTTCTTTGTATGGAGATAACGGTATGGAAAAGGACAATCGCAAATACCGGATCTGCTTCATCGACTATATGTGGTATGTAGCCGAGATATGGCACGAAAGGGAGCGTACCAATCTCAACGGACGTATGCTACTGTTTTGGTGCTGGCTCTTCGTCCTACTCATACCGCTTGGGTTTCCGCCGATATTGCGCCTTTTCGGCTGGATGATTGGTTTGGCCATAGTGATTCCTCTCTGCTTTCTTCCCGATTTATTCTGCAAGCTACGCTATACAGCCGGACGGCGTGAAGCACTCCGTGAACATTACGGGAAGATGAAACATCCCGGCAGGAAGCTCGCCAAAATAGTTCTTATCGCTATCGCCCTGATCGTGGCAAATGTAGCGCTGATGTTCCACCTCGGATTTATACATTGGGCATGATGAAACGGCAGGAGAATAAGCAACGGTTTTATCTCTGGGACTACCTCTGGTGGATGGGGGAGAAATGGAAGCAGGCAAGACGAACAGGCAGGGTCGATGGCGAAATGATGCTCTCGATTTATATCTTCGCTCTTTTGATATTCCCTATGATGACTGTTACTATCCGGCTTTTTCCAGGTGTGTCGGCATTGTTGCCATGTGTCTTTTAGCATTGTCACATTTGCCGTTATGTCGCTCGTCAGCAGGATTTACAAATGGCGAGGCAAAGCAGTGATGTCTCACTATGCCAAGTGCAGGTTTAACGAACTCCTTGCGGTTCTGTTATTTTTCCTTGCGATGGCCATTATCTGCTTTATGATGTATCTTCTTGACAAAAAGTGATACATACTTTGATACGGACTCCGGGCCGTTATATCGAATGGTCTAACTCGATGTACCAGTTTCCCTTGATGGGCTTGTAAAGCGTGGTGTCGTTGTACGTCCTGCGGTAGATCTCGTTCAGGTCGCCATGTTCGGTGATACGGATATTCCGACGGCTTCTCAATCCGGGATCGTAAACGAAACTCTTGGACGTTCCGGCATCCACGATGCCGTGGGAGTAGTACGGCATAACGAGGCTCACATATACCGAATCTGCCGTTCCCCATTCCCTGCGATCAACAAGGATAAAACCGCATCCAATCTCTGATAACAGGGAGTCGAGTAGGATTCGCTCCGGCTTCAACAGTCCATATACCGGGATGTCTTGTTCATCATTCGTTTCATGGGATGTATCGCTTTGCTCCATTGAATCAAGTATAATAACCTCTTCCGGAGAAAGCGGCGGGTAGTGAAAACTACCTTCTGAACTCTCTGCCATGATTTCGTACACCTTACGGAACGCCACCTCGTGCGTGGTGAAATGGCGTATCATTTCCTCGTCCGACGGCGGCATGGGAGGCTCTCCGCAGCTTACGGCAAGCAGGATTACAAATAACAGGATTATGACTGGTGTTCTCATTTTCTAATGTTTAATGTTCTGTGGCTAACCAATCTTGTTTAGGGAGTTGAGCCATTTGTTAATAGCATCCAATCTGTTATTCTGTTTAATGGTATCTTCATTTCTACATAATTTGATTTGCCGAATAACAGAGTTCTGCATAATTGAATCGGATTTGAAAAGCAGTTCTAAAACGGCTTCATAACATTTGGAATATCTGGACAATTCATCCAATATATTTGCGTCTTTTAGAATATACAGGTTGAAATTGTACACAAATGACTTGTAACTGAAAATCTCCGACTGTAATGCTGCTGCATCAAGACAAGTATAAAACAATTCCTTATCGTGCTGATATAGCCACATATAATCAGATGGGTTCAGGTTGTAGTGCAATAAAGTTTCCGAACGGACAAATGGAAGCCCCGTATTTGAGCCTACCAGATAACGGTATGTCTCATTGACTATTGACTCAACTATTTCAATGGATTCTGATTGTTTGTCCGATTCCCGTATTTCTGTAAATGTATCGGCAATAAGAACTTCCACATCCTGCGATTTGTAATATATACCGTTTTTTTGCCAGCGGAATCTACGGATATATTCTTCAGAAGTCGGACAACAGAACAGTAAAGTATTTAACAATCGGTTCAGATATATTCGCTTATCTGGAATATGACAACGGTGTAACCCTATTATGGAGCCATAAGCGTATAGCTTTCCAAACTCGTTTTCCTCCGAATTTGAATTTTTAGGCATGTAATACAACCGCACAATATTGGAAATGAAATAATATATATCAAGATATTTCAATGTATCAGCCGATTCTCCATATTTGTTAAGTAAATGCCGCTCCAGTTTCTCGCCATACCATAAGTAGCCATCGGGATTTATTTGAAACAACCGATGAAACTTAGGTCTTGATAATGAAAAGTTCTTGTTTCTACTTTTCATTCGTTCCAGTAAGGCGACAATAATTCTATTCGTTATATCCATAGCTGTAATGTTCAATAGCGTTCCGCTTTAAGCAGTAGTGCTGTTTGTTACTAACGAATTCATTCATTAATTGATGCTTTCATTTTTTCTACAATTACATCAATATATTGTTGTGGAATGTTTTTATTTTTATAGTTCTCAATAGCATCAAGAATACTTTGTTTCAATATCTCAACACATTGAGAATCATTTGCTGTTTCAAATTTATCAAATGGGAGTAGAATTTCCAATTCTATCCGATTACGTTTTTTCGAATATCGACTTAATGGATTTGTAGTAAATCCTTTTAAGCAGAATACATAGAAACTTAGTTCATTAATATATGAAATATCACATAGACAATCCATATATTCTATTACAGAGTTTCTTGCTTTACGAAACTTATCAGAAATACTATGTTCCAATTCACCTCCAATAAAAACTTTCATACAAATTTGTTATCGTTAGTAATGTTCGGCGGATAATCATCATTAAAGGAGATTGATCCGCTTGTTATCTGCCCGCTTTATTCCTCTTCTTCGATGAAATGATTTATAAAGTAATTGAATGACTGGGCGATGTAACGAGTATTTGTTTCAAAGTTGTATTCTCTTGAAGCGTTTTCGTCCCACTCGTCAGTCAAGTAATAGTAAATCTTTTTATTCTTCAAGTTCAACGCATAATAGTTTCCACCCGAATCCATAGCAAAAGGCAACAGATTGCATGGCATTAAATTCCTACTCCATATATCTTTGGCTATGACTTCAATTGTTTCAAAAGCATTGGTGCGTTCCTTTATCGGAAAGAACGCATTTATCTCCACCCGATCCAAATCCTCGTCCTGCGGTTGATAACAATATGGTGATGGCATACCACCGTTGAACTTGAGGTAAAAGTTCTTCATGCCTGCCGGAATCTTTACATTCAACTCAACCTCAAAATTCTTTATATCTTCTTTTGTTAGCGAAGCCGAACAGTCCGAAAGTTCAGGCATTACACCTGCTGTCTCCGTTTGTCCCTCTTCGATTTCTTCTATTGCTGGAATTGCTTTGTGCCCGTCCAAAACAACGAGATTGTCAAAGAAATCATCTATTGAATTTGCAACAAGTCGTGGCTCTCCAAAATTGAAGATTACATCTTGCATCCCCACAATAGGGTAAAGATAGATCTTTCCATTAACCAAGTCTATGGTAATCCGACCTTCATCGGTAGATTCCATAGCAAAAATAAGAATGCTATCAGATATAGCTCCTGCTTTTCTTAACTCTAATGTTTCGCCTTCTGCCGTATATCTGGGGTCATTCTTAAAATCCTTGTTATATTTGAATGGGAAGAAATCTTCAATTTCCACCTCTTGATATTTATTTATGCTTGCGATCTGTTTCGTAGAACCTCCATTATATTGTAAATAGAACTCTTTCAGTCTTTCCGGCAAGGCATAACCCAATTTACTCTCTATTTCTTCAAAATCTTTGAGAGTAAGACTTTTTTGGCAATTTTCTAATTCTATTTTCATATTCATTCTTTTTATGGGCAGATAATGTTTGGTGGCTAACCGACCTTTAAGGGGAGGTTGAGCCGCTTGTTAATCGTCTTTATTGGATTGAATGTATTATTAAAGATACTTCGTCTTTTTGATAAAGATAAGTTTTTATTATACAAGATGTTTTTTGTAATGATAAAAAAACTTTAACCGACGCTTCACAATAGGGAGACAAAGAATCAAATAGGACTAATTCAGTAGAATCCCATTTTACTTCAACTTCTTCTATCGGTTCTGCCCCAGTTACTATATCATTCTCCAGAAGTTTTTCCACCGTTAGATAATCGGGAGCATACTTCCAACGAATTATTAAAATTGCTCCATCTTTATTTACTATGCGTGTAGCCATCGGTTCATCTCCCATTACCAATAAGACATGATTGTCTATATAGATTTTCCCCAAGTAATCTGTTACGCTACATATAGCATTGTAGTTTTCTTGACCCTTCCATTGATGGGCATATTGTTGCTCAACAATGACAAATGGGCTTCCTGATGTTTCAATCCAATTATTCATATTTTTCTCAGCGATTAATGTTTGGCAGCGTGCCGCTTGTTCAGTCGGTTTGCTGTTTGTTATCGTTGTTAAAGAATCTTCTTACATCATAATTTGCGATAGTTCTTGCCAATGATTTAGGAGATACTCCATAGTTATTTTTTATATCGGGATTAGCCCCATTTTTCAAAAGTTGTTCGATAAAGAAGCCATCTCCACGGTATCGCATAACGGCTTCCTATAAAGGAGTATTCCCATTTACATTTTGTATATCCAAATCTGCATTGCTATTCAGGAGTATTTCAAAAATATCTTGTAGCTGACACTGAACAGAAAGATATAATGCAGTCCGTCCGTCTTTTCTTTTATCATTTATATCCAATCCTTTTTTTATAAATTCGGATATAATCACACCTGCTGGATGTACAATACTATCATAGTTCATTATATAATAATGAAGTAGATTACTGCCATATTTGTCTTTACTTTTTATGTCATAATCTATTAGAGTCTGCATGAACTTATTTGAGTTATCACTCAATAATTCAAGTTTCATATCTTCTATTGTTTTCATTTTTTTTATTCTAATGTTGACAACGATAATGTTCGGCAGCGTTCCGCTTATTCAGTCGATCTGCTGTTTGTTATCAACTTATATTTTGTCTGACAACACCATGTTCATAAGCCAAACTATCACATTCTTTTTGCATATTGGTCAGAACATCTTCGACCACTTTTAAGGAAACTTCTTGTGGTACATTTATGGATACGAATGAAGAGAGATTAGAAATCTCTACCTTGCATCCCATATCAAGTAGTTTGTCTCTGACCATCTGCATACGTTTATCGTTAAAATGTACCCTCAATGTGCTATTTCCAGAGGGATTCACTATGGATTGAAAATGATATTCGCCATCTTCTTCTGTAACACATATCTCATCCCCCAAACTGATTCCATAGGTATAGAATGGCACATTATCGACAATATAGGTATCATTACTTGCCTTTTTGCACCACAAACCTTCAATAGAAAATGGTGGATAGCCATCTTCATCTTGTTCCAAGTGGAATAGCACTTTTATATGTTTGTCTTTTTTCATTTTATTCATTAATAAGTTGATAATGTTCTGTGGATAATCGACCTTTATAGGAGATTAATCCGCTTGTTAGTTGCATATTTATAATCTCGATAAAAGGATATTTAGCTCCTTTATTTCCTGCCTTTCATCATCATATACCAAAGCATTTCTATATGAATGATTGCTTGTACATATCGTTCCTATCTTGGGAATTTCTTGTATGTCAGAGTTGGATATTAATAATCCATTCAAGATACATTTACCTATATATGCGGAATGTTCCTTGAATAAGGGAATTTGTTGCAATCGTTGGATTATTTCATTAAGTGCTATGTCTTTTTCTTGTTCCCTGATTGCAGACAAAGGTAAGAGTAAATGGAACAGTACATCTCCATATTTCTCTTTTGTAATCCTCATTAATTCCGAATATGTGAGATACTTCAAGTGAAAGTTGCCACTAACTTCCCCGATTAAAGTGTCATTCAAAAAATAATATGTACAGCAAGGATGAAATTCTATTGTCAATATAATATCGCTGCCGATAGGAAGTGTTAGAGTTCTTGGGTTTTCTATTTCACCTTGATTTTCGGATGTTTTCAAATCAATTTGAGATAGCCAACACCAATATTTCTTGTACTTCTTTTCATCCAACAATGTTGGTACAAGTTCTTCATCCCATACTTCATCAAAATTCGCATCCCTTTCTTCATCAAAGGCTCGAATATGATGATGTAACATTACGTTCCAAAAAAGCACATTTGAAAACGAATATTCTTTTTCTGATATTACATTCATTTTTATTTCGTTTTTGACCGCAACTAATGTTCGGCGGATAATCTCTCTTACGGAGATTTATCCATTTGTTACCGATGTGCCATTTATTTCTATTTCTTTAAATTTTAAAAACTCATTTGCCTTATACAAATGAAGTAATTGCATTTTCATATTTTCATTGACAATGTTTTTATAAAAACCGTATTTATTCCACCCTTTTAAAAAGAACCCATCTACAGATGAAGGTATTTTAGACATATCTAACACAAGTGTACTCATGCATTCAAATTCTTCTCGTTTGGAATGAATATTGTCAACACAATCAATTACTTCATTAAAAATAATTGCCATATAATCAAGTGGGAAATCTCCATGTACTGAAACCCTTTTTAAAGAAATTCCTTTTATGGAGGACAATTCGTTTATATTCAATATATCTTCTCTGACAAGAAACAAATGGCTGACTTCAGCAAATTCTGGCATTCTTATTTGCCCAAATTCAGATATACTTTTAGCGATTAGCCCCTTACCTTTGATAAGAGCTTTTATCTGATACCTTTCCGATGAAGATGAATCTATAATTCTTTGAAAATTAATTTCTTTATCTTCATATATAAACTCCCACGAATATGTAATACATTTCTTCCATATTCGATTTTCTCCATTCAAGTATATTTTATACCATTTCATATTGTCATTGTTAATCGGTAATGTTTGGTGGCTAACTAACCTTTATAGGAATGTTCAGCCGCTTGTTATAATAAGTTTCCAATATCAAAGCCTAATTCTTTTAATACATTTGTTTGTTCTTTTTGGTATTCCAAAGTTCCACTATGGATAAAATCTTTATTTACAATATAGCTATTGGGGAAATCCTTGTAATACCTCATTAGAAAGTCTGGTATAATTTCATAAGTATTAAAACAAAATAAAATCTTACCGGATTTTACTAATCTAATAAACTCCTCTTTACTTTCACATTGATAAAGGTTCCCATCTTCATGAAAAACTCTACATTGATCAAGAAATAATTTCATGTTGAAATTAGCAAAATTAGCTAAATATTGAGGGCGTTGCCACCGTGCAATATCTGTACAGTTTGGAGATGATACGACTTTTTCCCATATACCTCGTTTTATAGGAAAAGAGTTACAGCTAAAATAGAGACGATAATGGGTTTGAGCAAATGTCTCTTCATTCAGTTCGCCTTCTAATGATGAAAAAACGCCATAACAGTCGTTTGTCAAAAGTCTTACATAATACAATTCACCACTTCGACCATTAATTTTATAAATTGCCCCCAACTCATATTTTGCCATAATGCTTTGATTTTTATTTATTATAATGTCCAGTGGATAATCGACCTTTAAGGGAAATTATCCGTTTGTTAGTCGCTTTATTCTGCAATATAAGTTTCCAAATATTGAATACCGTTGTAACTGTCTAATTCATCCACAAATTTTTTAGGTGTTTCATATGAATCATAATTTTTCTTCTTAATAAAGATTTTCTGATTCCTTTTGTTGTCCTTGAAACCATTGGGTATATAGCACACAATACAATTTGATGGCTTTATGTGGTATTCATCAATATCGGACTCAATATACCAGTCAAGGACAAGTTTGTTATCAATCATCATTCTAACAAGATTAAAAGGATTTTCGGGTTCATCCTTAATTTCCACAGTTAGAAATTCTGGATAGTAATACTTTATATTAATGTCTTTACAGAACTGACAGCGATGTTCCGGATTTGGGCGTTTCTTTGTACGACTTTCTTTGTAATCTCGTATTTCTTTCATGTATTCATCTTGATTGAAATACTCCATAAATTCTTCCCGACTTTTATCGGTTGTGCCAATCCAAATCATATATTCTAATCCAGCATTAGACCCTTGTACACCTTCAGGCGACAGTTCAAACTCAAACGTACCAAGATAAGTCATGGTTGTGGCATTCTCTGCCTTCTTAGGAGATATACCCTCACGACAATTATAGCAGATAACAGCATTTGCCATTGTAATATTTTTATCAGCCATCGACAGACTTATCTTTTGGGTATCAGCAGGAATAAGGTTGAGTAATCCTGCCAAGCCGTCAGATGTGAATTTCATAATAAGAAAATCCTCATCATAGTTCATTACACCAAGCTCCTTACAGAACTGGCAACGAAGTTCCTTATTGTCTTCATCATAATCTTTCCACCATTGACGGAAAGCCGATTGATCCATATATTTCTCAAAGTCAGCTTCGGAATCGAATTGACCGACCCATATCATTATCTTACTCATTTTCTTTTTTTATTTTTCAAGCGACTAATGGGATGCAGATAGCAACCTGTTACGGTTGCTTATCTGCGTGTTA
The DNA here is from genome assembly GCF_000233955.1 of Paraprevotella clara YIT 11840. Classification (GTDB taxonomy): domain Bacteria; phylum Bacteroidota; class Bacteroidia; order Bacteroidales; family Bacteroidaceae; genus Paraprevotella; species Paraprevotella clara. The sequence goes on along the minus strand of NZ_JH376598.1, from coordinate 38,807 downwards.
TCCGCATAATTATTTCTATTTATACAAATGGTTAATCCCATTCGATTTCATCTCCTTTCTCTCGAAGAATTTTATATATTTCTTCTTCGTTTTCTATTAAAGAGATGATAATGTCGGCAAAGCGTTTTGCTTTTTGCTCGTTTTCTGCGGTGTCCTCAAAATAAGCTGCGTAAGAACCAGCTTCAGGGTCGCTTTCCATACTTTCCAAAATGTCTGGTGCATTTTCTTCCAGATAGTAGTTGAAGAAGGCATCCCAGTTGTAACCATTCATGTACGCCTCTTCGTTTATCTCATTCATTTGCTCTCCTATTGCCAATGTTTTTTCAACCTCATTTTGGAAGAGCAGAACAATGTTACCAGAACCATTTGTGTAAATTTGAACATACTCATTATTAAAGATGTCTCTTTCTTCTGTTGTTGCCATAATCTTTTAATTTTTAATTGTTTTACTATTGCGGATAATGGTTTGCAGCGTTCCGCCTTATTCAGTCGGTAGTGCTGTTTGTTATAAACTCTTTTTTCTTTATTCTTTTGCCGTTACATGTAAAGCCATAAGTAAAAGCTGCATCTATGGTTTGTTTTGCACTCTCAAGAATATAATGATACAAATTATCATATTTACTAAAGCATGGAGAAAGAATGTAGAAGTTTTTAATATTTAAAGGAATATAAATCCCCGTCATATCGGATATTCCATAGCGTGCTTCCTCCAAATTTGGTACTGGTATGGAAATAGATATTTCAAACTCTTTATTAGATGGGAAACGTTTTGCCCGTTTGAAAATCCCAATCCCCCCATTAGTATTTCGAAGATTTATCTGTATGAGAAGTTTCCAATCTCCCAAATCATCTAAGTTGATTTGGTTATTGTAATCTTCCATATAACCATTCAACTCTCGGTAAATTGAGCGCAGTAAGTCCAATTCTCCAAGTTCAGGGATTTCACTACTTATTAAAACTGCATATTGATTATTCATACATTCATCCTTATATCCAGAGTTTATAATGTTTGGCAGCGTTCCGCTTTTTAGTCGGTTTGCTGTTTGTTAGTCGCTTATTCCCATTCAAATGTTGATAAGTAACGAAGACCATTATAGTCCGCAATCTCTTCAACATATTTTTTAGGTATGCCAAGATGACCTTTCATGTTTTCTTTAAGAATAAAAACTTTTTGGTTTTTCTTTTTATCTCTAAAACCATTCGGGATATAGCAGAAAGTACAATTATTTGAGGCATTATTAAGGCCATTTCTATTTAATGATTTTTCAACCCAACAATCAAGTACATTATTGTCTATTATAACTGATTGAATTAATTGAACAGAATTCATTGTACATGTTTTGTCAATTTTAATTCTTAAAAACTCTGGATAATAGAATTTTATACCTAAGTCTTTACAGAACTGACAACGATGTTCGGGATTGGGACGCTTTTTGCTCTGACCGGATTCATACGCTTCCAACTCCTTGAGGTATTGCTCTTGATTAAAATACTCCATAAATTCGGTTTCATTTTTATCGGTATGCCCAATCCATGTCATATATTTCAAACCGGCAGTCGAGGCTGTTGTACCAGTCGGATTAAGTTCAAAAATAAAAGAGCCCAAGAAGGATACCGATACGGTATTCGTCGCTTTCTGCAATGATATACCCTCATGGCTATTATACATGATTGCCGCATTTGCGACAGTTATTTTTTTCGCTCTTAGTATTTCCTTGATTTTATCTGTGTCTGCCGGAATAACATTCAACAGATTCTCAAGTCCTTCAGAAGAATATTTCATAATAAGAGAATCTTCGTCATAGTCCATTACACCAAGCTCTTTACAGAACTGGCAACGAAGTTCCTTATTGTCTTCATCATAATCTTTCCACCATTGACGGAAAGCCGATTGATCCATATATTTCTCAAAGTCAGCTTCGGAATCGAATTGACCGACCCATATCATTATCTTACTCATTTTCTTTTTTTATTTTTCAAGCGACTAATGTTTGGCAGCGTTCCGCTTATTCAGTCGGCTTGCTGTTTGTTAGCAATCGTTTAAGAAAGCAACATGAAATGCCATTCTTTTGGATAATCTTTATTTATCATATTGAACAGCAACTTTACATTATTGGAATGCTGTTTTGTCAATATGGAGTATATATATTCATGACAGGCGCAGCAGGCTCGTTCTTTATTAGAGGCAACACAATGAAAAGAATCATCTGTATTTTCCTCTACACAAAACCAGTTCCATCCATAGTGCTTTTGGATAGTGTTTCCTAACAGGGAACCTAACTCATAAGCTCTATCAGTAATTTCCTCGTCATCTGAACTTTCAAAATTATTGAGATAGTTCTTTATGCCATCAAGGATGACAGAGGATTCAGCACTTTCCTGCAAGCCAATAAGGACTAAGCCTTTAGCTGCAAGCTGATCTATTTCAATTCGTTCGTCCTCGTTAATTGGACGGTATTCTTTAATTTCACTCATTGTTTTATATTTATTTCGTTGATTGCTAATGTCAGTGGCTAACCGACTTTTTGGGGCGGTTAAGCCATTTGTTAATCGTTTTACAAAACCTCTAAGTCATTTATTTTTATCTTATTCTCATTTTTGAAACAAGAAAGCGAAAGAGTGAGGTCGCTTTGACCTTCTTCTTCACTCCATAGAGGAATGTATATATCTACCTGTTTATCGGAAATTTGATAGGACAATGCCAAATCAAACGCTTTTACAGGTAGAGGTATAATTGTACAACCGTATTCCTCTATAACTCGCCGTATATCTTGAATAGGCACACTATTAGCCAACATTAGATTATTTACGGCTTGATAGTCTTTACGGACTAAACAATATATAAATTCTTGTATTCGTTTTTTATATTCTTCTATACTTGCCATTGTTTTTAGCGATTAATGTCTGGTGGATAATCATCATTAAATGAGATTGATCCGCTTGTTATCCGTCTCATTCCTTTTTTAATGATGAAATAAACGATTCAAAATCACTCGCCAATAAGGAAAGAGCTACTTCTTCCATTTCCAAGAAATAGATTTTACCTTCAGCTTTGTCAAAAACGAAATAATTGCCGAATGGATCTATAGCAAATGGTATTACAGTATTCGGGATTATATCACTCAAATCAGTTATTGTCGCCGAATACGTCAAGTCTTCAAATTCTGTGGACTTTATGGGCAGAAAGAAATCCACCACATAATCCTGACTATTTTGAGTGTATATCGTTTTATTTGGTTGACCTCCGTTATTGGCAAGAAGGAACGATTTGATTTCCTGCGGGAAAATAAATTTGTTTTTCCGCTCAACATCAGCTATATCCTTAGCTGTAATTGATTCTGATTTATTGTTAAATTCAAGTTCCATTTTATTTTTTATTTTGACGGATAATGTTTGGTGGATAACCGACCATTTCGAGAGCAATTAATCCGCTTTTATCTGCCCATTCTATTCTTCTCATTGTTCAAAATGGATATTATTCTCTGCGACATATTTCTTAATCGGCTCAACTATATCGGTAACGTAGTTTGTGCACTTAAAAAATTCTCTAAATATCCAACCTCCTTCACTTGCTTTGGCTAATGGAACCAAAGTTTCTTCAATGAACTCTTCATGGTTGCACAAGAGAGAACAGATTACTCCTAAGCTAAACTGTTTATCTGCATATATATGTTGAATATGACCCGAATTTGAGTAAAAATCTATAATTTTTGTATATTGTTTGACAAAAGGTATGATATACGGAAAAAAATCCTTTTTCAAATCGTTTAAGAATCTCTCAACGTTAGGAGTCTTGTCACTCTTATTCCCGAAAAAATAATCCATATCCATTAGATGCTGCTTAAACCAATCAATATTATTATCAAAGCAAACTATGATGTTACCACCAGCGTCTTTTTTATTTAATGGTTCTAATACAAGACTACATAAATATGGATTCTTTATTTTAGCTGATACACCCATACAAAAAGTGTTTTTACCGGCATATCCACCTTGGGTTGTTTGAAAGTAAAACTCAATACTACAATCGTTTTCCACTATGTAAGTAAAGTAGTCTTTATTCTTTTTTGCTTTGACCACATTTACAGGAAGCATCTCTTGTATTCTTGTAAACATGTATTTTAGGACTTCCGCTTTAGTTTCCATATCACTTTTTTTAGTTCATATTATTGGGCAGATAATGGGATGCAGCTAACTGCGTTTAGCAGTTTAGGTGATTGTTACCAATGTTTTCTAAAATTAATTGATGAATCCTTTCTGACAAATTCCATTGTAGTGAGACAAATTTTTGTTTCATTGGTAGATCAGAGAACGAACCAATGCCTGAAAGTGAGGCATCAATTTCATGGAGATTTTGATAAAATGATTCACAATCTTCTTCGCCTTCTTTTATTAGTTTCAACTTATTCTCATACCAAACCGCTTGTTTATGCCAACCTGTTTGATGTAGTAATTCTATCATTTTCTCCAATTCATCAATTAATTTATTTCTCATTTTTAATTTTATATTATTGGTAATGTTTGGCAGCGTTCCACTTATTCAGTCGGTTTGCTGTTTGTTATCAAATTCTCATTTATCCATTTCTTTACTTTTTTCGTTACAAATGACATTGGAGAAACACCTGAATTATTATTCACTGTTATATCTGCACCATTTTCCAATAATGTAATCGCAGATTTGTCATTTCTATCAAAAATGGCAATGAATAGCGGGGTACGACCATTTTCTTCTTGGATATTTAAGTTTGCCTTTGACCCTGCAAGAAGTTCTATAATTTCCGGGCTATTCTCTTGAGCAGCGAAATGCAACGCCGTCCACCCAGAGTCATCTTGCAAATCCAAATTCAAACCATTCATTTTGTATTGCTTTATTAGTTCAATGGCAAACGTACTCTTTCCTTCGACAATGAAATTCATTAATAGATTTCTTCCATCTCTATCCACAAAATCACATCCATACTTATCCACAAATGATATGACTTTTGTAAAATCATCTTCGTCGAATAATTCAAACATCAGATCTTCTGCTTCTTCGTTATATTTTGTACTCATAACTGCTTTATTTTAGAATTTGATAATGTTCGGCGGATAAACCACCTTAAAAGTTTCATCTGTTTGTTATCGACCTATTTTATTTTTAGTTTTTGACTATATGCAAGTATTACAAAACGATTATCTAATCCACAATCAATTACATCATTCTTTTCTAATTGAGAATAGGCTTTTACAAATCTATTTCGACATTTACTTGAATGTATGTAATGATTGAAGTAGTTCTCGGCTTGTTCCTTTTCACCATATCTCAACATATATGGCAGGGCAAGGAGAGAGTCTTTCGTGTATTGATTGAAACAACAGCCATGTTGCGTAATGAAGTCAATAGCCATTTGTCTATTCTCAAATAAATCAAATATCGGACAAGCATATTTTTCAAGTAAATCAATTATTGTTTTTATTGATGGAGCATAGCTTAGTCCGGCAAGATCCCAAGATTGATATTGATTTATTGGCGATAGGTATCCAATATGATTATGATATACTAAGCCATCATCATTGACATTGAGATTCTCTTCTTGCACCCACTTTTTCAAGTTTTTACAGGTAATCGTAATCAGTGGATATATAGCCACACTACAAGATGAATTATATACACTTGAACGAAACCATATTTCAAAAGTCAAATTTTTGTCTTTTGAAATCTTTTTCAAACATTGTCCATTTTTAGACGGCTTAAATCCCATTGCGATAAAAGGAATAGCTATCTCATTGCAGGCTTTAATAAATATATCTCTTGGTTTCATTTCTTGTTCTTTTCAGGTCGATAATGTTCGGCAGCTAATCACCGTTTAGGCGATTGCGGTGCGTGTTATCGGCATATTGATTATTTAATGATAATCAAATCACCATCTACAAATCCAACTGCGATATGTTCTATTCTAAAAATATTTAAGTCAGCAAGTTCATTGAGTAAGTCTTTAAGAATAGCTACAACTATTTCTAACACTTCTTCCCATTTTAGTTTGTCTGAAATTTCAAAATTAGGACAACTTCTTTGAGCTGGTTCAAAACTTTCATCACATGCCCAATCTTCATCCTTTTCATCAAACCAAGTAGAACCAACCATTTCTAAACCATAAGGTTCATAAAGATTAAAGCTCAAAGCCACAATATCAGAAGGCAATTCTTCTGTTTTATCAATATTGATGATCCAACTTTTGATAACTTCTTTTAAATCATTTGTTTTAGTATTCATTTTCTTCTAATTAAAAATTGAACATTTTATTGAGCCGATAATGTTGGGTGGCTAACCGACCTTTCAGGGGTGGTTGAGCCGCTTGTTAGTGTCATTTTATTATCTTATTCTCAACCAATTAATGAACATATCTGTAAATGATTGGGATAAAAATCTATTCTCAGATAAGTCTAAATCTCCTAATGGTTGTAAAAAAATAAAAGTAGGTTCTCCAAAATAAAAACCGATACAATTATCGCCTCCATCAGTGCCAATAACCAAAGATTTTTTCGACAAATACTTTTGTATTTGGTATTCTTTGTTCAGTTGCATCAAATCTTCAATCTTCCATAATGATAAATATTGACTACCAATATTACCTTCTCCACCATTACTCCATAACATAAATACCTTATAATCATCGGGTAATGGAAACAACTTTCCCACACTCAACATTATTTGTTGATCACATGGAGGATTGGAGTGCCAACTTTTATTGATTTTTTCTATTATCTGTTTCATTATAATTTTATATGACACTAATGGGTTGCAGCTTGCCGCCGTTAGGTGGCATAGGTGCTTGTTAGCAACCTCTTTTATTTGTTACTTACCTCATTTAACCATTTGTTGATTAACTTATCAGAAGGAATCTTTTGCGTCCGGTCTGTGTATGAAATGAATTTTTGACTAAACGGAAAGAAACATTTTTCCCCTTCAGAAGTTAAGTCTCTCCGAAGAAATTCAAACTTTATAATCCTTCCTTTAGTGTCTATTGGTCGTTCTTTTAAAAAGCCATTCTCCCAAGAATAAGACAATAAGACAACATAACTATCATATAACCTTTCGATATCATCCATAAACCCTCTATTAAAGGAAAATATATAGGAAATATCATAGAATAAATCCTGCCAAGCATATAATTCCTTATAAGTAGCTTTAAACAAAGAACAAAGCAATTCTTTGTTGTCTGTATCTTCTACCAAAATGAAATCCTTTTCTCCGGGTGGATTTTTATAAGGACGGCATACTTTTGCATGGGGTAATAATTCTTTCCCCTTATCAGTAAGCAAAAGATAACATTCATTCTGATACAAAACACCTATTTTCTTCGCATTTAGATGAATAATAAATTCGCCAAAGATAGGTTCAAGCATTATGTTGTATATTGCTCGTGTTTGTTTCTCAATATAATCTGCATATTTTTTTGTTGTCATATTCTTTTCTCATTATGGTTGCTAATGTTTAGAGGATAGCCGACCGTTTAGGGCGGTTCATCCTCATGTTCGAGACAATTTTTATTTCCTTTATTACATACTATATAGAACTTCAATTTTTGACTGCTGTTTCCGGCAGAAAGAGGTGTGAAGTTCATGCCCGCACCCCGTTCGTTTCATTACTGCTCTTATCCGTATTTCATTCATTTTTCAGTTCTCCTTTCTTTCTTTTCATGGGATTTCACTGTTCTTGTTCACGGCAGGACATAGCTATCCCATGTTGCTGTCATGCCGCTTTTTTCCGGTGTATGTCGCAATGCTCCAGTATTACCGTGTATGTCATGCCGCCACCCGTTACCGTAGTGTGGCTGTAAACTCTCGTCCGTCCGCAACGCTCGCAGAAATACGGGTTTTCATATCCGCTTTCTGCCTGTTGCAACTCGGCTTCCTCTATCTCGCTTTCATCCTGCCCGAAGTATTCTTCCGGCAGGCTGCCTTTATTGGAATAGAAGCCGTAGTACCTCACGATGCGGAAATAGCGCAGTGGAACGTGTTGCAGCAGCCGGGGGAAGAACTCCCGGTAATGCAGCGTCAGTTCCTTTTCAACCGGGTTCCTCCTGTCGGGTGAGTTTTTGTAATCACGGTAACGGAATGAAATGTTTTCGCCGTCCATTGCCGTAATCTTGTATTCACTCAGGCACGCCCGTTTGGAATATCTGCCCACATATTGTATCACCTGTTCCGGCATCTGTATGGGTGGTTCCAAATGCACTATCCAGTCCTTTTTGTTTGCCACTTTTTTGATGAAGCCCATAAACTCCATGCGGTCACGGAAGTCATGCTCCAGCCTGCCCGCATCGAACAACTCTATCAGGGCGTGTTCAAACTTGTAGCGGAATACCTTACAGATAGAGGGGATATGCACGTAGTCATGTTCGGGGATGACTATCTTACCGTCGTTATCTATGCCGCCCCATGACATAATCATGTGCGTATGTACATGGAGCTGTTTCGTTTCCCCGTAGGTATGTAGTACGGCAATTACCCCGGTTTTCAAGCCGAACTTGTGCATCATCCAGTCTTTCAGCGTTTCAGCCGAAGTACGCATCAGTATATTCAGCATTTCTTTCCTGTTGCGCTTCACCAAGTCCAGCAGGATATGCGGCAAGGTCATCACCACATGGCGGTGTGGCACCCGCAGCATCTTTTCTTTCATGCGTGCCGCCCATTTCAGCGTGTCACGCCAGCCGCATGACGGGCAAAAACGGTGTTTGCAACTATGGCTGATTTCCCGTACTTCCCCACAATCGGGACAAACGTATGTATCTATCCCCAAAGTGGTTGTGCGACATACACGGATAGCGTTCACCGCCTTGTACTGTTCGGGGGTGATGTACTCCGCCGGGTGCTGTGCGTATTCGTCCCACCACCGATTGAAGAAATCGGACAAGCGGTACTTCTTTTCTTTGCAACCGTCTGTATATATGTCGTTTAGCACTTCTTTCATAGCTCGCACACAAATCCTTTTTTACTCCATTTTAATATCTAATCATTTGATTATTAGTTGTTTATTGTCTTGAACGTTATACTATCAGCCGATTTGGCTGTTATTTTCTTTAAGTATCAGACCTCGTCTTCCTCCATCAACAGATCGTCCAACGGGCTTTTGATATTGCTTTTGAAAGTGTCGGCTATGTGGACATACCTTTCCGTTGTCTTGATGTTGTTATGTCCCATAAGCTCTTTCACAATCTTGATGTCGGTTCCTTGCTCCAGCAAGTGGGTGGCGAACGAATGGCGCAGCAGGTGCGGATAAATCCGTTTCGTGATTCCCGCTTCCCGGGCCGCTGCCTTCAGCCGTTTCGACACGATGCTCTCGGTGAAAGGTTCGCCCGGTCTGTGTTCAAAAAGCCACACTTTCGGTTTGTATAGTCTGTTATATTCCGTCAGCTTTTTCATCAACGGTTTTGATAGCAGGGTGTAGCGGTCTTTTTTTCCTTTACCCTGCCGCACCCGTATCAGGGAGCGGGATTCGTTGATGTCGCCGGGTTTCAGTTCCAGCAGTTCGCTGATGCGCAATCCTGCGGAATAGAGTATGGAGAACATGCAGAAGAAGCGCAGGTCTGTCACCGTCGCGTCGAGTATCTTCTTTATTTCCTCCTTGCTCAACACGTCGGGCAGCGTCTTCTCCCGTTTGGCACGGTTCACCTTGTAACACCGCCGTTCCTGACCGAGAACTTTCTCGTAATAGAACTTGATGGCGTTGATACGCTGGTTTTGCTGGCAGGAGGATATGTTTTTCTCGTGGATGAGATACAGCAGGTAGTCGTTTATCTCGCCGGGGGTAACCGTTTCAATCTTACGCCCCTCGAAATGCTGTTGGAAATCGCGGAAATAGGAGGTATATACCCTTACGGTATGGTCACTGTAACGCACTTGCTGAAGTTTTTCCAGATAGCCTTCCGGCAGTGGCGGCCGTTTGTCTTCCTCTTTACGGGGGGCGGTTTCCTTGATGGCAGAATAGTCTATAAACGCCATTTTCACATAGCGGTCGAAGAACTCGGCAAGCACGAAATCTTCTGCCGGCAGATAAGCCCTGCCGCCGACAAGCAGTACGTTTTCTTCCTTCGACAGCGACAAGCGGATGTCATTGTCATTACCGAAAGTCACTTCGACAAATTCTCTCCCGTTTCTTATCACCGGAGAAAGTTTGATCTTGGTTTTTGGGGTATATATTTCCATGCCTCACGTTTTGTCGGATATTGAAACCCGTTTTCGCAAATTTATAAAAAAACACGGGTTATCCATGCGCTTTATTGACATTTAACAATAGATCCCGACTACCTGACAATAAGGTGAGGAGCCACGAAAATACCCTCTGCCAAATCCGTCCTTCCCGGCACTCCGTTTCTCCGATTTCCTCTGCCCTGCGCCACAAGCGGCCACTTCTGTGCCCGATGCTTCCATAGCCTTTCCAACTCTTTTACGTTCAGCCGGTTCCCCTTACTTTCGTTCCCGCATCGCTATTGGTGCTAACTAAAAACACTCGTAATTATGGACGAAAACGTAAAGAACGACGCTAAACAAGTCATGCTCGTTCAGAATGCCGACGACGGACGACTGCAAGCCGTTACCGGCGTGGATCGGGACGGCAATATCCAGACCGCCGACCCCACGGATCAGAATGTGGCGAGCCTGCTGAACGTGAACACGCAGGATTCAGCCCTCGAAGCCTTCTTCAAAAAGTTCATGGAACAGGCCCAGAACCCCGTCCACACGGGTATCTTCGTCATGACGGAGAATGCCCTGAACAAACTTATCCGCATCGACTTCGACCCGGAGATTCTGGAAAATTACCGTATCGACCCCTCCGAACGGCTTCAGACGCAGGAGCAGCGGCAGTTCGAGCCGCTGGACGTCACGAAGATAGACCTGGCGGATATGGAGAAGAAAGGTATCCGCATGGAGGACATCGAGCCGCACCTGAAAGCCATGTCTTACGGACATAAATCCAACGGGCTGGTGGAGATGAACCCCGAACTGGAGAACGGGATGCGTGTTTCCACCAAAGGGCGCGTGTCGCTCGAAGAGCAGGCGGACGGCTCGCTGCGCGTCGTGCCGCATTACTGGCAGGAACGGCCCGACCTCGACGCCCCCTTCCACGGGGTGCTGCTCGACGAGGAGGCGAAAACGAACCTGATGAACACCCGCCACGCCGGGAAAGTGATCGACCTGGAGCTGGAGCCGGGCAAGCTCACGCCCTGCTACGTGTCGATAGACAAATGGACGAACACGCTGGAACCCATGCCCGTTTCGTTACTCGAAAAACGTGCCCGCATCAAGGAGGCCGACCTCTCGGAAGGCAAGCAGATGGATTTCTACGGCGGCGGCAAGGTGTTGCTCGAAGGATATACCACCCGCGCGGGTTATAAGCGGGATGCCTATATCCAAATCGACGCGGCCGAACGTAACTATTCCTTTACCTACGACGGTTTGGATCGCAACCGCTACGCCCAGGAGAACAAGGAGATTTACCGCCAGAAGGCCGCCGAGAAAAACGGACGGCAGGAAACGACGGCCTCCGAACGACAGCCCACGCTCACGATTCACCGGACAATCCTCAAAGCCTCCGTGCCCAAAGAGGCTTATGACCAGTGGACGGAAGCGGTGAATGATCCCTCCAAGCGGGCGGATGTCAAGGCTTTCTACATCAAGGGCATGGTCAAGGACGGGCAGGGTGAGCCGTTCAACGCCTGGGTCAAGCCCAACTTCGAGCGTAACAAGATGGACTTCTTCCGCTGGAATCCCGACCGTGCGAAACGGCAGGGGGCGGAGGTCAAACCCGCCGTTGAAAGCCGTACCCAGGTCGCCGTCAATTCCGAGGGCAAGACCGTCGAAGCGGTCAAAGGTGTGAAAGAGCCGCTCAAGCAGGGACAGCAGGAGGCCACCCCGGCGCAGAAGAAAAATTACCGCAGCAGCAAAAAGAGCAACTCCAAAGGTGTCAAGGTATAACGTATGAAATGGTTCTACATGCAGGCTGGAACCATGCCGCTCCTGATCGCGGCGCTGGCTGCCTTGTACCTCCGGCCGGGTAAACGCAGCCCCCCGGAGGAGGCGGACGACGGACGGCAGTATTACGACGGGAACGGCAACCATGTCTATTACGACCGCCGGCTGATCTCCCGTCCGGAAAAAGAGAAAGAAGAAGAACAACAAGAAAACAACCACTGAAAAATCCGAATCATCATGCAAGTAATTATCGCAGAAAAGCCCTCGGTGGCGCGTGAGATCGCCGCCATCGTGGGAGCCACGAACCGTAAAGACGGTTTTATCGAGGGAAACGGCTACGCCGTAACCTGGGCCTTCGGCCACCTGGTCGGGCTGGCAATGCCCCAACAGTACGGCATCGCGGGTTTCCGCCGGGAAAACCTGCCTATCCTGCCATCATCGTTCATCCTCCTGCCCCGGCAGGTTCGGGAGGGTAAAGAGTATAAGGCCGACCCGGGTGTCGTGAAGCAGCTCGGTATTCTCCGGGAATTGTTCGGCATGGCCGAGCGCATCATCGTCGCGACCGACGCGGGGCGTGAAGGTGAGCTGATCTTCCGCTACATCTACTCTTACCTGGAATGCCGCACCCCTTTCGTGCGGTTATGGATCAGCAGCCTGACCGACCGGGCCATCCGCGAGGGGTTACAACACCTCCGCCCCGGCAACGAATACGACAACCTTTATCTCTCGGCCAAAGCCCGCAGCGAAGCCGACTGGATCGTCGGTATCAACGCCTCGCAAGCGCTTGCCGTGGCTGCCGGGCGGGGCGTCTGGTCGCTCGGACGGGTGCAGACCCCCACGCTGGCGATCATCTGCTCCCGTTACCTGGAGAACAAGGCATTCAAGCCCGCCACCTATTTCCGGCTGAAGCTCTCCACGGCAAAGGAGGGCACGGAGTTCACCGTCCTCTCCACGGAGAAATTCGACGGCAGGGAGAAGGCGGAAGCAGCCTGCGCCGAGGTTATCGGCGCCCGAACGGTACGCGTCGTGAACGTGGAGCGCAAGGAGGCCAGGGAACAGCCGCCTCTCTTGTACGACCTGACGACACTCCAGAAAGAGGCCAACAGCCGGTATGGTTTTTCGGCAGAAAAAACGCTCGACATCGCCCAGTCGCTTTACGAGAAGAAGTTCATCACTTATCCCCGTACCGGCTCACGCTATATATCGGAAGATGTGGCCGAGGAGATTCCGGCACTCATCGGGAACATGACACGCTATCCCCGTTTCGCGGAATACGCGGGCAGGATGGATACCGCATCTCTCTCCCGCCGAAGCGTGGACAACGAAAAGATCGCCGACCACCACGCGCTGCTTCCCACCGAGAACCTCCCTTCCGAACTGGATGCCGACCACCGCATCGTCTATGAGATGGTCGCGGGGCGGATGCTCGAAACCTTTTCCGGGGCCTGCGTGAAAGAAAACACTTCCCTTACCCTGCAAAGCGCGGGACATGATTTCACGGCCCGCGGCAGTATCATGGTCGAGACGGGCTGGCGGGCCGTCCTGAATGAACCTGTCGAGGAGAAAGAGGAGGACATGACCCTCCTTCCCGACATCGTGCAAGGCGACGAGCTGCCCGTCAAAGGATGCGTCACGGAACAGAAACAGACCCGGCCGCGCCCCCTTCACACGGAATCGAGCCTGCTGGCGGCGATGGAAACCGCCGGACGCGAACTGTCCGACGAGGCCGAACGCGAGGCGATGAAGGATGCCGGCATCGGCACGCCCGCCACCCGTGCCGCCATCATCGAAACGCTCTTTGCCCGCGAGTATGTCAGGCGAGAGAAAAAGTCGCTTGTACCCACGGACAAGGGACTGGCCGTGTATGCCGTGGTCAGGGACAAGAAGATCGCCGATGTCGCCATGACGGGCGGCTGGGAACTGGCCCTCTCGAAGATCGCTACCGGGGAGATGGACGCCCCGACGTTCCATCGCGGTATCGAGGTCTTCGCCTCGCAAATCGCCAAAGAACTGCTGGAAGCAAGAATCGACGGCGCGGAGAGTGACACAGCCTGCCCGCGTTGCGGCAGGCCCGTGGTGTTCTATCCCAAACTCGCCAAGTGCCAGAATCCCGATTGCGGCCTGACCGTATGGAGAACCGTGGCCCGCAAGGAGCTGACCGACAAGCAGCTCGCGGAACTGCTGACCAAAGGCAAAACCGGCACGATCCGGGGATTCGTCAAAAACGGCGGCGGGACGTTCGACGCGGCCCTCACGCTCGATGACCAGTTCAAGACCTCGTTCGTTTTCGAGCCGCGCGATACTCCCAGGCAGGGAAAGAGGAACAAACGGAAATAATCGTTACCTTTGCCACTGGAAAAGACCTGTCATAACGAGATACGCTTGTTTGATAAGGATTTTTTCAGTGGTCGGCGCTTCGGGTGGGAACCCGGGGCGCCTTTCTCTTCCCCGATTATCAACGACCACTAAAAATTCTTATCATGCCAGACAAGCAACACCATACCCCCACGGGGGAATTGTCCTATTACGGACTTTCGTTACTATCCTACCTCAAGGACAGCCACCCGGAACTCATCGCCGAAGGTGAGTTCATCGCCGAGCGGGCCGACAGCGCCGCCCAAGCGTACAGCGAGGCGATCCGTTCGGGCTGCAACCACATCGAGGCCGAAGAAATTGCCCGCGAGGAACTCTGCCGCGGACTGCACTTTTCACCCTACAACACGCTGGTAAACATCCTCTGGAGGGAATTCGAGGCGGAGATTCCCGAGGATACCGCCCGGCAGGCGGCTCTACGCCTGCTGCCCCTCTGCCGCGGGGTGCTGGAGAAGTACGACCTCACGGACGACTTCGCTGACACGCCCGACTACGAACTGTTCTATACCGAACTGACGGGAACCGTCCAAATACTTCTCGAAGATGGCATTCAATAAGAAAACCCACCTCCGCCAGAATATCGACGCGCTGAAGACGGCCTTCACGCTCGACAGGGAACGGCGGGCGCCGACTCCCGAAGAAGAAAGGACACTCGGCGCATACAGCGGCTTCGGCGCCATCAAGGAAGTGCTGGAAAACCCCACCGGGAAACCGGACAAGGACGGCATGGCAACGCTCGTGGCCGAGTTGCACGAGGTCATCAGGGCGAATACTCCCGACGAACGGGAATACAAGCGCTACATGGACGGGATCAAGAACTCCGTCCTGACGGCTTTTTACACGCCCCCGAAAGTGGCAGACGCCATCGTGGAGGCGATATGGGACACGCGGATTGCCCCCCAACGTATTCTTGACCCCAGTGCGGGAACGGGGGTTTTCGTCAATGCCGTGGATTTCCACGACCCCTACGCGGAGATCACCTGCTTCGAGAAAGACCCCGCCACGGGGTTGATCCTGAAGCACCTGCACCCCGAAAAACGGGTGCGGATACAGGGATTCGAGCGCATCGAACCCAAATACGCCGGTTACTACGACGTGGCCGTGAGCAACATCCCTTTCGGGGACGTGGCGCTCTTCGACCCGTTCTTCTCCACCCATACCGACCCCGTGCGGCGGCAAGGCACACGGGCGCTGCACAACTATTTTTTCATGAAGTCCGTCGATATGGTACGCGAGGGCGGCCTGGTGGCATTCATCACCTCGCAGGGAGTATTGAACGCCGAGCAGGGACGCCCCGTGCGCGAGTGGCTGATGAACCGCTGCGAGCCCGTATCGGCCATCCGGCTGCCGAACAACCTCTTTACAGAACACGCGGGGACGGAGGTCGGCAGCGACCTGGTTATCCTGCAAAAGAAAGCCGCCACGGGGGAACTGTCCGAACGGCAGCGGGATTTCATCGAATCCCGCAAGCTGTCGAACGGCATCCGGATAAACAACCTTTTCCAGTCGTTCGACAGGGTGATCCATACCGAGGCCAAAGTAGGCAAAGACCCCTACGGCAAACCGGCGATGGAGTTCACCCACGCGGAGGGCGTGGACGGCATCGACCGGGAGATGCGGCGTATGCTCTCGGAGGATTTCAACCGGCATTTCAACGAGAGTTATTGCCTGGAACATGCTCCGGAACAGACACCCGGTACACCGGAGCGGGAATTGTCCCGTCCCCGTCAGGCGGAACGCCAGCGTGCCGAAAGACACGAGTCCCGCCTTGCCGGAGAAATCGTCAAGGAGATTATCGCCGACGCCCGTAACCTTCAGCAGCAACGGGAAGAGGAGGAAAAACGCCGCGTCGTCGCCGAAATGGCGGCGCAGGGCTACCATGTCGATACCGAAACCGGGGAGATTACCCGAATCGAAAACAAACCCGGACAAGCGTTACCGGATTCTGCCGCCACATCCGCCGGAGAACCGACCGGGGAGGATCTGGCCGACTTCGGGGCCTGGTCGAAGGAGCGGGAGAATCGCTTGTGGGAGCAACACCCGCCGAAACCCGAAGATTTCGGCATGGCGGATACTCCCGTGCAGCACGTGGGCGGAACAACGGAACCGAAACCGCGGGAGGGCTTCGCCGGGTCGCTTTTCGACACGGTGGAAACGG
Organism: Paraprevotella clara YIT 11840; assembly: GCF_000233955.1. Lineage (GTDB taxonomy): Bacteria > Bacteroidota > Bacteroidia > Bacteroidales > Bacteroidaceae > Paraprevotella > Paraprevotella clara. The sequence goes on along the minus strand of NZ_JH376598.1, from coordinate 22,321 downwards.
CGGCTCCCGCACCTGCCACCCAAGCTGCCGAACCGGTAAACGTGCAGCAGGAACCGTTGCTGACGCTCTACGACCTGTTCGGCTTCAGCGCCGAGGAGCGGCGGCAGGCAGAACTCGGTATATCCAAGAAAAGGAACAGCCGCCGGGGAGCAAAGCGGAAGACGCCCCGGCAACCCTCATTATTCGCCCCAGCCTCCTCTCCGGAGGAACAGAAGAGCGAAATGCCGAAAACGACGCCACCGGAGCGTGATCCCGAAGACTTGTATGCCTCCCTGAACTGGGAGGACAACCCGCCGATCAACGGCTTTTACGAGATGATGATGTCGCTTACCCCGGAACGGAGGGCGGAACTGCGCCGACAAAGCACCCGGCAGCAGGAACCCCCGGAACAGCGGGAACGGCAGGCGGTACGCCCCCCGACGGAAGCCCCGAAAGACAGACGGGAACAAGCCGCCGGTACGCCGAGAACGGGCAGCTTGTTCGACACGCCGGACAATCCGGAGGAGGAAGAACCCGGTAAAGAAACGCCGCAGATACGGGAGGCGGATATGAAACCCCGCCCGTTCGAGGGGGAGGTCGCCCCCTATTTCCGCGAAGGGACACTCGTCACGGACGGACAAAACCGGGTCGGCTACCTGCGGGGGATTGAATCCCTGCAACCCATGTTCCACCCGCTGGAACTCACGCCTGCACAACGGACGAAAGCCTCCATGTATATCGAGATACGCGATGCCTATTACCACCTTTATAACAACGAGGCGGAAACACTGACGGCGAACCCCGCCCTGCGGGAGATGCTCAACCGGCTTTACGACAATTTCACCGAACGCTTCGGACGGCTCAATGACAAACGCAACCTCGACCTGATCAAGATGGACGCGCGGGGAACGGAGATTCTATCGCTGGAGCGTTACATCGAAGGCAAGGCACGCAAAGCCGACATCTTCGAGCGTCCCGTGGCCTTCAATCCCGATGAGATCACGCACGCCGACGACGCTTCGGAGGCCCTTGTGGCCAGCCTGAACAAGTACGGCCGGGTGGAACCTCGCTACATGGCATCGCTCACGGGAACTACCGTGGAGGGAATACTCGGGGAACTGAAAGGACGCATCTATTACAACCCGGAAACGGACGGCTACGAGGTTGCCGACAAGTTCATCGCCGGCAATGTCATCGGGAAAGCCGAACGGATCGAGGCGTTCCTGCGGGAGAATCCCGACCACGCCCCGGCCCGGGAATCGCTGGAGGCTCTGCGCGAGGCGACGCCCAAACCCATCGCTTTCGACGACCTGGATTTCAACCTGGGCGAACGGTGGATTCCAAAAGGTGTTTACGAGCGTTTCGCCTCCTCGCTCTTCGATACGGAGGTGAAGATCACCTTCGCCTCCAACCTGGACGAGTACGGCGTGAAGGCGGAAGCGACGAACGTGAAGATCACGGAGCAGTATGCCGTCAGCGCGCAGACCCGTAAGTACAACGGCCTGCACCTTTTGAAACACGCCCTGCAAAACACTTCGCCCGACATCACCAAGACCGTCCTCAAATGGGTGGACGGAGAACGGCGGGAGGTCAAAGTGCGTGACGGGGAGGCCATACAGCTCGCCAACAGCAAGATAGATGAGATCCGGGGTGCTTTCCCCGAATGGCTGCGCGAGCAGTCGTCCGACTTCAAAGACCGCCTGACAGACCTCTATAACCGTACTTTCAACTGTTACGTGCGCCCGAAGTACGACGGGACGCACCAGGAATTCCCCGACCTCGACCTCAAGGGGCTGGGAATCGACAAACTGTATGACAGCCAGAAGGACGCGATATGGATGGACAAACTGCTCGGCGGCGGGATAATCGACCACGAGGTGGGCGGCGGAAAGACCCTTATCATGTGCTGCGGGGCCTACGAGAAGAAACGCCTCGGGCTGGCCAATAAACCCATGATTATCGGGCTGAAAGCCAACATCCATGAAATAGCCCGGACGTTCTGCACCGCTTACCCGATGGCCAAAGTCCTCTACCCGGGCAAGGAGGATTTCACGCCCCGGAAGCGTGAGCGCATCTTCCGGGAGATACGCAACAACGACTGGGACGCCGTGATCCTCTCGCACGAACAGTTCGGCATGATACCCCAGTCCCCGGAGATACAGCAGGAGATATTGCAGGCCGAGCTGGACTGTGTGGAGGAGAACCTCGAAGTGCTCAAAGCACAAGGCAGGGACGTTTCCCGCGCCATGATGAAAGGGTGTCAGAAACGCAAGGCCAACCTGGAAGCCAAGTTGCAGAAGGTGGCGCACGCGCTGGAAACACGCAAGGACGACGCCGTGGACTTCCGCCTCATGGGTATCGACCACCTCTACGTGGACGAGAGCCACAAATTCAAGAACCTGACTTTCACGACCCGGCATGACCGGGTGGCGGGCCTCGGAAATCCCGAGGGGTCGCAGCGGGCGCTCAACATGCTTTTCGCGCTGCGTACCATACAGCAGCGCACGGGCCGCGACCTGGGGGCGACGTTCCTCTCGGGAACGACCATCTCCAACTCGCTCACGGAACTGTACCTGCTTTTCAAGTACCTGCGCCCGAAGGAACTGGAGCGTCAGAATATCCGCACCTTCGATGCCTGGGCGGCCATATTTGCCAAGAAAACCATCGACTACGAGTTTTCCGTGACCAACGAGGTCGTGCAGAAAGAACGGTTCCGATATTTCATCAAGGTTCCCGAACTGGCCATGTTCTACTCCGAGATTACAGATTACCGCTCGGCGGAGGATATAGGGATCGACCGACCGCAAAAGAACGAGATATTGCACAATATCCCGCCGACACCCCAGCAGACGGAGTTCATAGAACGGCTGGTGCAATTCGCCAAATCGGGCGATGCCACGCTCCTGGGCCGCCTGCCGCTCTCGGAGCGGGAGGAAAAGGCGAAAATGCTCATTGCCACAGACTACGCCCGCAAGATGTCGCTCGATATGCGTATGATAGACCCCGAACTATACAGCGACCACGTGGACAACAAGGCGAGCCACTGCGCCCGTATGATTGCCGGTTACTACCGCCGTTTCGAGGCGTACAAAGGTACGCAGTTCGTATTCTCCGACCTGGGAACCTACAAACCCGGAGCGGGGTGGAACGTCTATTCCGAGATACGGCGTAAACTCGCGGAGGATTACGGCATACCCCAAAGCGAGGTGCGGTTCATCCAGGAGGCGACCTCGGAAAAAGCGCGCAAGGAGATGATCGCCGGTATGAACGCCGGGAAAATCCGCGTACTCTTCGGATCGACCGAGATGCTCGGGACGGGAGTGAACGCGCAGAAACGCTGCGTGGCGATACACCACCTGGACTGCCCCTGGCGTCCCAGCGACCTGGAGCAGCGCGACGGGCGGGGAATACGCACCGGGAACGAGATCGCCAAACTCCATGCCGACAACAAGGTGGACGTGATATTATACGCCGTCGAGAAGTCGCTCGACGCCTACAAGTTCGGGCTGTTGCACAACAAGCAACTGTTCATCCGCCAGCTCAAGACCAACAACATGGGAAGCCGTACCATCGACGAGGGGGCCATCGACGAGAAGAGCGGCATGAATTTTTCCGAGTATGTCGCCGTCCTCTCGGGAAATACAGACCTGCTGGACAAGGCCCGCCTGGAGAAGAAGATCGCCACGCTCGAAAGCGAACGCCAGGCATTCGTGCGCGGCAAATCATCGAGCCGCTACAAGCTGGAGCAGATCACGGAGAAGATAGAGAAGAACAACGACCTGATACGGCGTATCGGCAAGGATCTGGAACACTTCAAGGCCCGCGTCGAGTTCAACGAGGACGGCTCGTACCGCAATCCCGTGAAACTGAACGGGCTGGAAACCTCCGACCCCAAGCTCATCGGGAAACAGCTCAACCGTATCGCCGAAACGGCACGCACGCTCGACAGGCTCGAACCCATCGGGAGCCTCTACGGGTTCGAGCTGCTCGTCCAGAGCGAAACGACCGGGAAAGACGGGCTCGACCTGGTGCAGAACCGTTTTTATGTCCGGGGTGAAGGGGATTATCTATACCAGTACAACTACGGAAATATCGCCTCCGACCCGCGACTGGCGGCGATGAACTTCATCCACGCGCTCGCGACCATCGAGCCGACACTGGAAAAATTCCGGAAAAAGAACGAGGAACTGGAGAAAGATATTCCCGTCCTGCGGGAAGTGGTGGAAAGTTCCTGGCGCAAGGAGCCCGAACTGACGGCCCTGAAAGCTGACCTGACGGAAATAGACCGCAGGATACAGCAAAGCCTCAAACCGATAGAAGAGAGCGAGGGAAAGGAGGCGGAGGAGGATAACGACGTGTGCCGGGAACGGCATGACACGGCGGAAGAGCTCCCGAAGGAAGACAACACGGCGGCCCGTATTCCTTCCCGGCTGCGGCAGATTGCCGACGCCTCCGGGGGGCGCATCGTGATCGCGGGCGTGGGCAGCCCGCCGGAGAACGGCCCCGCGAAGAAAGGGATCAAGATGTAAGCGAAAAGCCGACGGAAGTACAGATTTCCGTCGGCTTTTTTCATATGCCCGTGAGCGTTATTGTCACACTTCCTGCAAGAGTGCTTGCAGCTCCTCCTGCGTGGGAAGATAGGTCATGTACTGGGCGGCGAAGACCTGCTTTTCATCTTCGGGCAGCGTGTAACGGACGACCGCGTCGTTTTTCTCCGCGCAGAGGACGATACCCACCGGAGGGTTATCCCCGGGATTCATCAACTCACGGGTGTAGTAATTGACATACATCTGCATCTGCCCCAAATCCTGATGGGTCAGCTCCCCGGATTTAAGGTCTATTAAAACGAAACAACGGGCCAGGTAATTGTAAAAGACCAGGTCGATGTAGAAATGCTTGTCGTCGAAGGAGATACGCTTCTGTCGCGCGACGAAGGCGAAGCCTTTCCCGAGTTCGAGCATGAAGCGCTGCAAGCGGCTGATGAGCAGTTGCTCCAGATCGGTTTCCAGAAAATGCTCTCCCTGCGGGATCCCGAGAAACTCCAGGATATACGGGTCGCGGATGATCTCTTTGGGTTCGACACGCCCGGGTTCGGTACGGGAAATTTCCTCTTTCACGGCTTTCTTGTCTCGGCTGGCCAGCAGGCGGTCATAGAAAAGCGTGTTGATTTGGCGGTCGAGCTGCCGGACACTCCAGTTTTCCTTGACGCACTCGTGCAGGTAAAAATCACGGGCGGCATCGCCCGACACCTTGAGAAGCGTGCGGCAATGCGACCAGCTCAATTTATCACACAGCGTGTGATATTTCGGGTAGCACTGGTAAAACTGCCTCATGTACCGCAGGTTGGTGGCCGTGAACCCGTTTCCGAACTCCGCCACGAGCCGCCTGGAAAGGGTGTTGATGACAGCCTTGCCATATCCGGCACGGCCGGTTCCCTGCTGCTCGTACTCCACTATGTATTTCCCTACCTGCCAGTAAGCCCTCACGAGGGTCGAATTGACATGATGTATCACCTTTGCGCGCGCTTCCTGCAAGATATGGCGCACGTTATGCAGCAGCTCTTCCTCCCCTTTGTCGGCAGGATGTATTTTATCTGTTTCTTTCATTGTTCATTATTATATAGGCTTCCAAGTGCAAACATACTGATTTTACGGCAAATATCGAGCGGTTGCACCGTCATGTCGTGCCTTATTCCATGTATCTCCGCGTTTTTCCATGACGCCGGACTCTCGGGACAGGGCCTAACCGGAACCGGCAGGACGATCCTTTTTCAGCTTGCGGAAATTACTGAAGTTACGCTCGATGAACCGCAGGACGTCCGATTCCCGGTAGAAGGTCTTGTGATAGATCATCTCGTAAGGCAGCTCTCCCGAGGTGCGGTAACGCTGGAGTGTGCGCTTGCTGATATTGAGCATACGGCACAGGTCGTAATTGTCCAGAAGACGCTCCCCGTCAGGCAGGATGGAAAGCGGTTGCTCCACGTCCCCCGCGCACAGCTTCTCGATACGTTCCAGCCGTTCCGAGAGCCGCTGCATCCATCCGTCGAAATATTCCTTATCCAGAAACATGGCCTACTCCTTTGGTCGGTTTTTGCGCCGCACGGAACGCTCCTTCAGCACACGGCGGATTTCCGTGAGGGAATAATACAGCTTCCGGTTGATGGCCGAATAGGTGATCACGTGATCCGAGCGGAGGCGTTGAAGGGTACGCCCGCTGATGCCCAGGTAACGGCAGACCTGCTCGCCGTCCATCCATTCGTCGTTTATATACTCCTTATTCCATGCACGCCCCTTTTCAGGGAGAGAGGCGATTGCAGCCTCTATTTTCTCTATACGCCCGACAAGCTCGTTATAGGCTCGCGAACCGATCACTATGATTTTCATACTTCTTTGTTTTTTAGTCTGTTACAAAGGTCGGGCTTATATGGACAGCTTAAAACGAGGTCGGTACGACTTTTTTTTGATAATTTGCAGTGAACTGATTCTCAACGGTTCATGCGGTGAAGAAGGCAGTGTTTTTTACCGAAATCCGCGGCCCGTACTCGGTATTTTTATTGGCAGAAATGCGATAGCATACTGTGATTCAACGCTTAACGGTGTTCTAATCCGGACGGGGCTACAACGGAACACCCGTATCGGCTCCTTATACGGGTGCAAATACGGGCGTTCGGGAAAGTTCCTTTCGAGAGTTACGGGGGAAAACCGACCTCGGTTCTTTTGTTATATACAACGCTGATTATCAGTGCTTCTATAAGAAATAGAGTGCTTTACCGGTTCATGTTCTACTCGGAATTGCCGTTTTTCTTGTTTCGCTTCCACGTCTGCATACGTTTAAGCAGGGCCTCTTTCGCCTTGTCAAGCCACGGTGTCGGGTTGTTTCGGATTTTCATATCGCAGAATGTCCTCGAAAGGTTCATGTCGAGGTGTACGTTGAAAGCGTTGGAAATGTAGCTGGCAAGTTGCGTGAGTGGCACATTGCCGAAACAGCCTTTACTGTCGAGCAGGTAAATAAGTTCCGTCAGATCCGTCTTCGAGTCCTGCCATGTCGGACGCACGTCAGGCAATGGCAGAACCATGTTCCGGAGGTTCGTGCTCTCCAGTGATTCCAATTCGCCCATAAGATAAACCGACAACATATCGTTGGCCAGGATTTTCGCCACCTTGAAATCCGCGTTTGTCGAAAACTGCGGGTCGAGTTCATAGTAGAAGGTTTCCAGGTATTGCTCCGTGTCGGTCTGCCCGCGCAGGAAATAGAGGCTGTCCAGGTGTGTAGCGCCGCTGCGGAAATAGCGGATAAAGTCGAGGCGTTTCTGCGTGTACGCGTTGATGGCCCGAACATGGGCGTCCAGGTACTCCCGTTGTGCCTCGATACTTCCTACCGGACGGTTCATCTCGATATTGTAGAGCTTGCGGTAATAGATCAGACGGCAAAAAAGACGAGGTTTGATTTCTTTGAAGAACTTTATTTCCTCGTCATCGTTTTGAAAACGGTAGCCGATGATATATTGTTTCAAACGGTCGAACGCTTCTCCCAGGACACGTGACGCTTCAAGCGACTTTTTCAACACGTCGGTATCCCGCGATTCGATACGTTCGATACTCCGCAGGACTTCGCTGTTTAATTTTTCTATAAATGCAATCATAATCCGTCTTGTTACTTTCGCGTATAAAGTTAGCGAATCGAAAAACCGGCGGATTACGATTTTTATCTTTCTCTTCGTTTTTTTATCACGGAGCCGATTTTAATGTCAAATCCGGCTTTCCTGACGGATGGAAGTGGGATTGCTCCCCATATTCCGCTTGCAAAAGTCCGTAAAGTGGGATTGGGCGGAGAAACCGCACATGTAGGCTATTTCCTGCAACGTGTAGTGTGTCGTCCGCAGCAACTCCCCGATACGTTCGATACGGCGCTGACGCAACCACGAGGAGGCCGAGCAGCCGAAAACCCGCTGGAAACGCCGGCGGAAGGTAATCGTGCTGGAATACCCGCAAACCCCGGCGAGTTCCGTGACGTTATCCGAGGCAAGATAATTCGATTTGACACGGGAGATGAACTCGTAATCGTCCCCCAGGTGCAACAGCTCCTCGAACTCCCCGACATCGGCGGGAGTGAGATGTTCATAAGAGGCGTCGAGCATTTTCAGCATGACAGCAGCGTTACATTCAACGGGCATACCCAATGTCTTACGGGCTTCACGCAGGTAATTCTTGAACCGCAGCCGCAGCGTGTCGTGATGCGGGTAGGAACACTCGGACAGAATGGTGCAAACCGTCCGCAGTTCATCGACACAACAGTAGCCGAAATACCACGTTACAAGACGCTCGACGTAATGGACGGCATGAAATTCCTCCGAAAGCATCAGAAGAAGCAGGAACGGGGTGAAATCCTGGTATTCCCTCGTTATGGGACGGGGTGCTTCGTCAAGCAAGGAGGCGATGTCCCGCATCAGCAGAGAATCTCCCGAGTACGCTTTTATTTGTTCGGAACTGCGGGCATAATCCCGGTAACGCGATATGACCGCCGACAAAGCATTGAACTTCACGGCGTGAACGCCTTCTATAAAGGAAGGGCGAAGACTGTTGTAAATGGATAAGTCGGTTTGCATAAGTCATTTCTATAAAACGGAGCCGCATCCCCTTGTTGCCAAAACTCCGCAAGTCGTTACTTATGAACCGCTTGGAACACGGTACGAATCCTAATTACAAATATATCGCATCTGATAATCCGGAACAAATATCAGCAGGTAAAAATGAAAATAAACCTCGTTATTTTTGATTATTACCTGCAATAATATTATATTTGCAAACAAATAAGAGTTGTTTGACAGCATGAGAAATATAGTGTATCAAAGCACTTTACCAATTTCTTATCCGTTGCCCATTCTCATGCGAGTTTCTTTTAATCTATTTGTAGTCAATTAAATACCTTCAGACTACATCAAATATAAGTAAAATACAAGAACAGGAAACAGTTACCCTGTTTTTTCGTTCGTTTCAGTTCTGCGCCAAACGATTTTTCAATCTCCTGCAAGCGATTTTTCGTTCTCCTGAGAATGATTTTCCATTCTGTGGCAAACGATTTTCCCGTTGACGGAAGCCTTTTAAGCGGACAACGACAACATACAAACTTCCCTCCCCTACGTACAAGTATTTAAACGGGAAAAGGGTTCGCATCCTTCATACATGCTGTAAACCAATCTGTTGAGGTGAAACCTCTTCGACAAGAGCCTTCACCGGAGGTTCACGGCACGCGATGTGTGCATATTCATAAATTCTGAAACACAAACAGTTAAGGTGAAGGAACTTTATACTGTGCAAAAAACATCAGACCGGGATGGGCAGGATACCCCGAAGGTCGTCCACGATAGCCACGTGGGGATAAGCTTCCAATTCCTCACGTGTGGTCATGCCATGCAATACACCGGAAAAATCCGTACCGGCGGCCTGTGCCGTTGCGGCATCTACCACACTGTCCCCAACATACAGCACCTCGGATTTCCCGCCACCGGAAGCACGTCCGATGGCCAACAGCAATCCTTCGGGATCCGGTTTGGCCGCTTTCACATCCTCTCCACCCACGATGAAATCCACAAGGCCGTCATGCCCTGTTTTTTCAAACAAGTCGAGGATGCGGTAACGGAATTTGGTGGACACGATACCTAACACGGCTCCTTCGCTTTTCAAAGCTTCCAAAACCTCTATCGTCTCCGGGAAAAAGAAGGTATTGGCAGTCATGTGGACATCGGCGGCCTTCACATATTCACGTTTGTAATCCGCCAACGTCCCGGCCTCGGTAATTCCCGTCAGGATGGAAAAAGATTCTTCCAACGTCTTCCCGATGGTGCGCTTGATTTCCGTATCCGTCACCCCGGTGTGCCCGTGGTTGCCGAGCACATGACGGAAACAAGTCACAATGCCCCGTGAAGAATCGACCAAGGTATAGTCGAAATCAAAAATATAAGTGGTATAGCGTTTCATATCTTACGAAAAACAGTATTAAAACAGATTCAGTTTTTTCTGCCGGGCTTCCTCTATCGAGACGGTCTCTACACGCCGCGTTCCGGCACTTTCACGCAAACGTTCCTGCTCTTCGCGCAACTCGCGAAAAGCCTCTCCCTCCGTGTCGGGATTCAGGAAACGGGCAGCCGTCAGCGCGTTCTGCGACGCATCCTTCATCCAAATGACCGGCCCGTCGTACACAGGAGCTATCTTCAATGCCGTATGCAAACGGCTGGTTGTGGCCCCGCCGATCATGACCGGAATGGACAGCCCGGCCCGCTTCAATTCGCCCACCACATGCACCATTTCTTCCAGGCTCGGCGTAATCAGGCCGCTCAGACCGATGATGTCGGGATGCAGTTCCTTGGCTTTTGCCACAATCTCTTCTGCCGGTGTCATGACCCCCAAATCCACTATCTCATAGTTGTTGCAGGCCATGACCACCGATACGATATTTTTCCCGATGTCATGCACATCTCCCTTCACCGTAGCCACCAAGACCAATCCCGCACGTGCTGCCCCCTCTTTTTTCTCGGCCTCGATACGGGGTTGCAGGATGCCCACGGCTTTCTTCATCGTACGAGCGGTCTTCACGACTTGCGGCAAGAACATCTTGCCGGCCCCAAACAACTCGCCCACGGTATTCATCCCCGCCATGAGCGGTCCCTCGATGATGTCCACGGCATGCGGATAAGACTGTGCCGCCTCCTCCAAATCTTCCTGCAAATAGGAATCTATACCTTTCACCAAAGCATGCTGCAAACGTTCCTCCACACTGCTGCTGCGCCAAGCATCTTTCGCGGACATCCCGCCGCCATCCGCCCCGGGCTGTCCGGCCTTGGCCGCTTCGGCCTCTGCTTTCAGCTTATCGGCCAACTCAATCAACCGTTCCGCAGCATCAGGCCGACGGTTGAGCACCACGTCTTCTATGACCGTCAGGATGTCGGACGGAATATCGCCATACATCACCGACGTGGCGGGATTGACGATGCCCATGTCCATCCCCTCACGGCAGGCATGGTAGAGGAACACGGCGTGCATGGCCTCGCGGATATAGTTGTTGCCCCGGAAAGAGAAAGAAAGATTGCTCACCCCACCACTTACATGTGCCCCGGGGAGGTTACGGCGAATCCATCCCGCAGCACGGATAAAGTCCACGGCATAGTTGTCATGTTCCTCCATTCCCGTGGCTATGGCCAGCACGTTCGGGTCGAATATGATGTCATGGGGATTGAAACCGACCTCGTCCACCAACAAACGGTAAGCCCGTGCGCAGACTTCTATCTTGCGTTCATAAGTATCGGCCTGCCCCTTTTCATCAAAAGCCATCACGATGACGGCCGCCCCAAGGCGTTTCACCTCCCGGGCATGGGTCAAGAAGACTTCCTCTCCTTCTTTCAACGAGATGGAATTGACGATGCTCTTGCCCTGCACGCATTTCAGTCCGGCTGTAATCACGTCCCATTTGGAAGAATCTATCATGACGGGCACACGGGAAATCTCCGGCTCGGAGGCCAACAGGTTCAGGAACGTCACCATCTCCTGCCGGGCATCGAGAAGCCCGTCGTCCATGTTGATGTCGATGACCAAGGCACCATCCTCCACTTGCTTGCGGGCGATTTCCAAAGCCTCTTCGTAGTTTTTCTCTTTGACCAACCTCAGGAATTTGCGCGAACCGGCCACATTGCAACGTTCGCCCACATTGACGAACCGCACTTCAGGCGTCAGTTCAAACTGTTCCAAACCGCTCAGACACAAGGCCTCTGCCTTTCCGGCCGGCACATGCGGACGTCCTTGCTTCACCAAGGCCGGAAAACGGGCGATATACTCGTCCGTCGTACCGCAACAGCCTCCGATGATATTCACCCAACCTTCGTCCACAAAGAATTTCATTTCTTCTGCCATCTGGTCGGGAGTCTGGTCGTACTCTCCCATGCTGTTGGGCAGTCCTGCGTTCGGATAGACTGATATATAATAAGGTGAACGGTGAGCCAAAATTTGTAGGAAGGGAATCAGGTCGTGTGCCCCGAAAGAACAGTTCAGCCCTAAGGAAAAAATATCGGCATGAGCCACAGAAGTCAGGAAGGCCTCCATCGTCTGGCCGGAAAGCGTACGTCCGCTCTTATCCGACACCGTAACCGACAACATGAGCGGTACCCTGCGTCCGACGGTTTGCATGGATGCTTCTGCCGCATAAATAGCGGCCTTGGCATTCAGCGTGTCGAAAATAGTTTCGATGAGCAAGGCATCCACACCGCCTTCGAGCAAGGCTTCCATCTGTTCCCGATAGGCAGCCACCAGTTCGTCAAAAGTCAGGGCGCGGTATGCCGGATTGTTCACATCGGGACTCATCGAACAGGTTTTGTTGGTCGGTCCCACCGAACCGGCCACGAAACGCGGTTTTTCGGGATTGCGGGCCGTAAACTCATCCGCAAGCTCACGGGCTATCCGGCAAGCCGCCAGATTGATTTCACGACAATAGTCCTCCACGTGATAATCCGCCATCGACACCCGTTGCGAACTGAACGTATTCGTCTCAATAATGTCCGCCCCGGCCGCGAGATACTTGCGGTGGATATCCCGAATCACATCGGGACGCGTCAGCGACAACAGATCGTTGTTACCGGCCATCAATCCCGGCACATCCCTGAAACGTTCCCCTCGGAAATCAGCCTCCGTCAGGCCATACCGCTGAATCATGGTACCCATGGCACCATCCAATATCAATATCCTCTCCTTAACAATCTCTTCCAACCTCATGATTTCAAACTCTAATACCTTTTTACCTGCCGGTCTATCTCGCGCCGGTCTTCCTTTTCCTTCAACGTCTGCCGCTTGTCGTATTCTTTCTTACCCCGGCACAAATACACATCCACTTTGGCACGTCCGTTCTCGTCGATAAACAACAAGGTCGGCACCAATGTGAAGCCGGGACTTTTCATGTCCTGCTGCAACTTCCGGATTTCCTTGCGGTTGAGCAAAAGCTTCCGGTCGCGCCGTGCCGCATGGTTATTGTAAGAACCGTACGAATACTCGGCCACGTACATGTTTTTCACCCACACCTCTCCGTTATGGATGAAACAAAAAGTATCCACCAGACTGGCCTTACCCGCCCGGATGGATTTGATTTCCGTACCGGTCAGCACGATGCCGGCCGTATATTTGTCCAACAGCAAGAAATCAAACGAAGCCCGTTTGTTCTTGATGTTCACTGATTTGGTCTTATTTTTCTTTTCTGCCATCTTTTTTTCCTCTTTACTCTTTCACCACCTCGGCAAACAGCTCGAGGTGTTCATCCACATAACAAGCCAATGCAGCCGTGACTTCTTCTTCCATTTCCACAAACTCGTCGTCCAAGTCGTCAAACTGCGGATAAGCCTCGAACAAAGCCATAAACTCTTCGTCCGAACAGTCCTTCGTCAGTTCCTCCTTGTATTTGTCATACAGTCTCTTTCCTTTATATACCAGTTTGGAGAAATCATGTGCCCCCATCAACCGCATGGCTTTCGCAAAAGGATTGTCGAAAATAAACGGCCCGTAGCCGTTGTGTATCAATTGGATAAATCCTCCGTCCATCACTTCCTCACGAAACAGGGCATAGGCAAGCAATGAAATTTGTTCCCCATTGAGCATCCCCATGTTCCCGGCATTCAACTCTCCGCCGATAACCTCCCGGTAACGGTCGATGAAGACCTGCAAAAACTCATCCATTCCTTGTGCAGCCGCCTCGCGCAACCGCGCATCGCTGATTGTTATTATTTTCTGTTCCATTCCTTTGCGTCTTGAATTTGCAAAGATAGTGAAAGGTGAGAGCAGTTGCAAGCCAAAAGCTTGCTTTTGAGCGAAAAACTGCCGAGCCGCATCCTATTTTCGCGATAGCAAAGACAATCCAAGGTGGGAACATGCCACCCTATCTTCAGTTAAAAACAGCATAAAAAGAGAAAATCCTAAAAAATACTCCGCCTTTTATTTGTACGTTCCGCAATGTTGTCCTATATTTGCAGTGTACTATTATACTAATACACTAATTAAATTATAAAACATTGCCTTATGATGACCATTGAACACCTCTCATTTGGATATTCCAAACGGAAAAACCGCGTATTAAACGATTGCTCCCTCCGTCTCGACGAGGGCAAGATTTATGGGCTTTTAGGGAAAAACGGAGTCGGAAAGTCCACCTTACTCTACCTGATGACCGGCCTCCTCACACCGACAGAAGGACATGCCTGCCTGAACGGCACGGATGTGCGTTTGCGCCGTCCGGACACATTGAGTGACTTCTTCCTCATCCCCGAAGAATTCGACCTTCCGGACTACAACCTGAAAAAGTACGTCCGCCTCAACGCTCCTTTCTATCCGCATTTCGACCACGAAAACTTGCTCCGTAATCTGGAAATGTTCGAACTGCCGGAGGACATCAAACTCGGCGAACTTTCGATGGGACAAAAGAAAAAGGCACTCATCTGCTTTGCCTTGGCCACCCGTACCTCGTGGCTCATCATGGACGAACCGACCAACGGACTGGACATCCCCGGCAAAAGCCAATTCCGCAAACTCCTCATCCGCGAAATGAATGAATCGCGCGGTATCGTGATTTCCACCCATCAGGTGCAAGATGTGGAACAACTTCTCGACCACGTGGTCATCTTGGATAACGCCCACGTACTGCTCGATGCGTCGGTAACTGAAATCTGCCATAAATTATATTTCACGCAAACCGACAATGAATCGGAAACCTCAGAGGCTTATTATGCCCTCCCCTCCTACAACGGGCACAGCGTCATGCTCCCGAATCTGGAAGACAAGGATTCGGAAATCAACTTGGAGTTACTTTTCAACGGCACTCTGGCACACCCGGAAACCATCTGCCCCTTGTTTAATGCTGAAAAATAAAAGGATATGGATTCACAGTTTTTCAACCGGAAACGTTTTATCGCCTTGTGCCGCTGGGACTGGACGGAAAGACAGAAAGCATTGGGATTGCAGGCCGTAGTGATTTACGCCGTCCTCACCGTGTTTTCCGGCTTCTACACGATACGCGGCGCGCTCCGCGCCAATGCCCTCAGCCATTACGTCAGTCCCCAACGTGCGGAAGAATGGAAAGTCATATCGGCCGACCTCGCCCAAGGCGTGGACGGAAGCTGGACTTCCGTGAGTGCCCTGTTTTTCCCGATTCTTGCCTTCTACCTTGTCGGCACTGCACGCCGGACACAAAGGGCATTGCAGGCCACGTCCCAAGCTGCCCGTACACTTACCTTCCCCGTGTCGGCCTTCGAGCAATTTCTGCTCCGTTGGCTCTATGCCGTCCCACTCGCCTTGTTGACCTACTGCGCGGTATTCGTTGCCGCCGACTTCACACGTGTGGGGCTTTGCAGCCTCATCGTCCCGCAAGTGGACTATGCCCACCTACTGCCATACGCTGACTATTGGAACGGCAGAGTGCACCCATACTGGTTACTTACCCTGCTCAACCTGATGCTTTGGGCGCAGTCCGTTTTCATCTGCACCTCCGAAACGAAACGGGCAAGCGTGCGCACAGTCGTCCTCCTGCTCGTCATCCTCGTGCCTTTCGCCCTCGCACATTCGCGCTACGCCCTGGGAGAAGCCTTCAACCTTTGGCTCATCCGCCCCGTTATTGTGAATGCCTTCTTCCTGCTGTGCACCGTCCTCAACTGGTACATGGCCTACCGCCATATCCTCAAAACCGACCTCACTTATGTCAAATCCGCCAAACATTAAGCTTATGAACCGTTCTTGTTTCGACCGCAAACGCTTCGCGGTCTTGCTCCACGAAGACTGGGCAGCCCGGCGTACACGTTGCCTCGTCACTCTCGCCGCAGGCTACTTGTTACTCTCTGCCATTCTCACGGTGTCTTGCCTCAAAGCATATTCGGAAAACGCCACCTTGCTACAGACCGTCCCAACGGATATACTGGAAGACAAGTTCGCCCACCTCACAGACACGGCCACCAACCAAAATGCTGCGTTCGTCACCGTTACGGCATTCTTTTTCCTATTCCTTATATTCACTCCGTGGCTATGGAACGCGCCCATATACAACAAGGGACAGCACATCAGGTACTTGCTGCTCCCAGCCTCCACGTTCGAGAAGTTCGCCCGATGGTGGCTCTATACCGTTCCTCTTTCGATTTTGGCAGGCGTTCTTATTATTTTGGCGGCAGACATCACCCGTGTCATCATTTGCAACATGGCCTTCCTGGATTACAGCTTCGCCCGTCCCCTCCTCTTTACTTCCGGACTTCATACGGCCTCCTCCGGCTTTGTGCTCAGGATGCTCCTCACGACCAGTCTGTTGGGCCAAGCCATTTCCACCAGAAGCGAAACGGGACGGACACCCCTGCACCGCGCACTCGGCAAATGCCCAATCCTGTTGTTGCCCCTCCTTTTGACGATCGGAGTCTCGCTCATTGCCGAAGGTGACCCTTACACTTACCCCCAACAGCCCGGAGCAGCGACTGCCGAAGTGGTATGGCATGCCTTTTGGCTTGCCGTGACCTCCCTCTTTTGGCTATCGGCCTACCGCAGAATGAAAAAGAACGACCTCAAATACCAATATGCCCTCAATCCGAAAAGCGTATGAATTTCAAGGAAAACAAACCCATTTATTTGCAAATCGCCGACCGTATCTGCGATGAGATACTACAAGGACGGTACGCTGAAAACGACCGTATCCCTTCCGTGCGCGATTACGCCGCCACGGTGGAGGTGAACGCCAATACGGCCATGCGCTCTTACGACTTCCTGCAATCCCGCTCTGTCATCCGCATGCAACGTGGCATAGGTTATTTCGTGGAACCGGGCGCATCGGAACGCATCCGTTCGTTTCGAAGGGTAAGTTTCATGAATGAAGAACTCTACGACTTTTTCCGGCAAGCCCGTTCCATCGGCATCACGGCGGAAGAACTCGAAACCCTTTACCGGCAGTATTTGTCAGACACCTCAGACACTATGTCCAACCTTTAAAAACCCTTATCATGAACAAGAATACATTGAACGCCCAACGCCTCCTCCAATATTTCCGCAAAGATTGGAGCGAAAACGCCGCACAACTCTATTATTATTTCATCATCCCCTACGGTATCATGACCCTGCTCTTCATCTGGATGGATTTCACCAAAACGCACTCTGTGGTCGTGGCATTGGAACAAGTGCGGCAAGGCATGGAAACCGACAACAACAGCTACCAACTGATTATGGAGAACGCCTTGTCCGGGAAAGATGACTGTTGGTTTTCCATTGTCTTCACGGCCGTGCTGTGTTTCGATTTCTTCATGGCCTTTGCGGGCAGCACTTTTTTCAAGACATCAAAATACCGGAAGGATTACATCACCGACCTGACATTCCCGGTTTCAAATGCCGAGAAGTTTATTGTGAGATGGTTCAGAATCTCCATCATATCCTTCCCTATCTTTTGTTTAGCCACCGTATTGGCCGACTTCACCCGTATCGGTTTCATCCATTTCCTCTATCCTGAAGTCTCACTGTCGTTCCCCGTCCCATGGTTAAGTAGCGAATGTGACGTGTACCTGCCCTTAGCCATCCTCCAAGCCTACTGCCTGCAAGCCTTGTTCATTTTAGGCGGTACCTATTGGCAGAAGAAACCTTTCCAAAAAACGCTGAGCCTCGTGTTGCTCACGTCCTTGATATACTATTTCACCTACTTCTGCACCGTATTTTATTTCATCGAACGAAATTATGCCTACCACGATGCCCGAATGCGATGGGTTATCGGTTGGGTATTCGGTATTCCCATCTTCCTCATCTTGTTTGGCTACCTACTGACCTACCTCCGCATGCGCCGTGCCACACTCCTCCCGTCATGGAAAGACAAGACCACGTTAGTGGTCTTTGCAGCCTTGCTCATCGGACTGGGACTTTGCGTCTGGATGCCGAACTTCATCGTGGACCATTTCGCTTACGGATAAAACCGGAAAGTCCTCATAAAGACATCGTTCTACCAAACGACGTCTAAAAGGAATAACACGTGTATATTTAACACCTTTTTCGCCCGTTTTCTTGCTTGTACAATATTTTATTCATAGTTTTGCCGCTGAAAATGACAGAAAAACATTACACTTAAAAGAACAACAGTCACATGAAAAAACAAACCATCATTGCCGCTCTGTTATTAGCTACAACCATGAGCCACGGAAAGACAACACCGAATCGAACCGAAACACCGGCTAATTTTGAGGGATATCTTTTTGCCTATTTCGAAGGAAGAGGAGATGCCAAGCAACAGGAACACCTGCGTTTCGCCCTCAGCGACGACGGAGTGAACTGGCGCGCGCTTAACGAAAACCGCCCCGTCATTGCTTCCGACACCATCAGCGAAAGTGGCGGTATCCGCGACCCGCACATCCTGCGCGGTGAAGACGGACGCTTTTACATCGTAGCCACGGACATGAATACCGCTAAAAACGGTTGGAACGAAAACCCGGGCATCGTACTCCTGAGTTCGGACGACCTACTTCATTGGAAACACGCCAAGATCAATCTGTCCAAAGATTATCCGAAACATTTCGGTGATGCTTATTGGGTATGGGCTCCTCAGACCATTTACGACCACAAGGCCAAAAAATATATGATTTATTTTACCTTGCAACGCAACGACCGCAAAAGCCTCATCACTTATTACGCATACGCCAACAAGGACTTCACGGGCTTTGAAAGCGAGCCGAAACAGCTTTTCTCTGCCAAATACGGCAGCATAGACAACGACATCATCGAAAAAGACGGTACCTACCACCTTTTCTATAAAGGCAATACCAAAGACGAGAACGGCAAGGAAATCAAAAACGGTATCCAACAAGCCACCTCGAAAAGCCTGAAAGGAAAGTGGAAAGAGGACTTCAAGTATCTGGACGCTTACGCCGGAAAGACGCCCGTGGAGGGGTCGAGCATCTTCAAACTGAACGGAAAAGACGAATACGTATTGATGTACGACATGTACACCAGCGGACGATATGAATACCAGACCAGTACGGACCTTTACCATTTCTCCGAACCCAAAGCGTTCACCAAGGATTTTTTCCCGCGCCACGGTTCCGTCATTTCACTGACCCGCGACGAATTGCAACGTTTGCAAGAAAAGTGGGGCTACGTAGTCAAATACGAGTTTGAAAGCCAAGGCAACCCCATTGTCCGCCACATCCATACAGCCGACCCCGCCGCACTCGTCAAGGGCGACACACTATGGCTTTTTGCCGGACGTGACCAAAACGGTAACCAAAGCGGTTACGTGATGAAAGACTGGCTCGTGTTCTCCACTACCGACATGAAGCATTGGACACAATACCCGGTCCCCTTGAAAGTAGAAGATTTCAAATGGGCTGCCAGTAAACAGGCGTACGCCGGACATGTGGCTGAACGCAACGGCAAGTACTATTGGTATGTCAGCACCAACTGGTGCGGTATCGGCGTGGCCGTATCCGACAAAATCACCGGCCCTTACAAAGATGCTTTAGGCAAGCCGCTGCTCACCAACAAAGACTGTTTCGATTCCCACCACAGTTGGGCTTGTATCGATCCTGCCGTATTCGTCGATGACGACGGACAAGCTTACCTCACGTGGGGTAACCGCGAATGTTATATCGTGAAACTGAAAGACAACATGATAGAAACAGAGGGAGAGGTGAAACGCATCCATATTGACGAGAGCCATCCTTTCACTGAGGCTCCGTGGATTCACAAACACAATGGCAAATATTACCTCACATACGCCAGCGAATGGCCGGAAAAAATAGCCTACGCCGTAGCCGACCACATTGAAGGCCCGTACGAAACGAAAGGGATAATTTCAGAAATAGCCGGAAACAGTAACACGACCCATCCGGCCATAGTAAACTTTAAAGGCCAATGGATATTCATCAGCCATAATGGCGGTCTGCCTACCGGCACCAGTTACAGCCGCTCTATCGTAGCCGAACCGATGGAATATAACGCAGATGGCAGCATCAAGCCGATTCCTCCCACTGCTGAAGGGGTGAAAACATTGTAAACCGCCCTTGCCTCAAAACAAATCCCCGTGAAAACGATGTTGAAGTTTTCACGGGGATTTGTTTTTCATGCCAATTCTCACAACTACGGACAAACGTCAGCCACCTTTTCGTTGTGACAACATCCATTTGAAGTATTCTTCATGTTCATCCACCAGTTTCTCCCATGAATAATCACGTCGTATCACTTCCAAATTACGTTCCGTATATTCCTTTTTATGGGCAGACACCGCTTGGTCTATTCCGTCCAACATCTCCGTAGCTGCATCCGTAGATCCATAATATAAGGCATTTTCGCCCAAGACCGCACGGTTGAAGATATTGTCATGTGCCAAAATAAAACATCCGGAAGCCATGGCTTCCAACAAAGACGGATTCGTTCCGCCCACACTATGACCATGAAAATAAGCATAGGAATAATGACGAATGGAGTTCAGTTTACGGAAGTCATATATACCACCCACAAAGCGGATATTACAATCGCGACCATATCGTTCCACCAAATATTTTCCATAAGGCGTATTCGTCTTTCCCACAACCACTAACGGACGCTTACCATACTGGTTCGAAGCCAAATATCCCTCTATGGCCATGAAAAGGTTGTTTTCCGGCTCCAGACGGGCCACCACGATGAAATAACCACCCGCTTCCAAACCGTACTCCTTCAATACGTCCACATCGTAATCCTCATGAACGTCAGCCCCGTATGCCAAAAACTTGCTTTCCTTCCCGTATTTCTCCTTATAATAATCACGGATACCCATATTGTCTGCAATCAAATAATGACTGTGTTTCACCGCCATACGTTCTTCCCAGAATACGAACTTTTGTACCCATTTGTTAAACTTCGTACGTTTATATTCCAACCCATCCATGTTTGTCGTAAAAAGCGGATACTTGATACGCTTCACATTAAACCAGATATAAGCCGGAACAATGCTCGTATAGCCCGCTTCGTAAATAATGTCGAACTTCTCTTTCTTCAAAGCATCACGCAAAGACAGGAAATCGTAAAAGAAACTCCCCACGGAACTCCCCATCCATTTCTCCGGACTATAAATATGCTTTATGCGTACCCCCTTGTAGGCAGACTCACGGTAAGGATGGAAATGCGGAGAGTACACCACGACTTCATGCCCCCGTCGGACCAATCCCACGGAGATATATTCTGCAAACTGCTCGAAGCCCCCGTAGTTGTTCGGTATGCCACGGGTGCTGATAAATGCTATTTTCATATAATATGTTATGGATTAAGAATCAATGAATATGTGCCCAAACCAACGATCAAACATTAAAAACGACTGTAGCGGACAATCACTTTCTTGCCCAAATAAGAAAACGCGACTGCAAGTCCTATTCCGGCCATACAAGTCAAAAGGAATAATAGATTCTCATTATGAACCATTTTTTCCAAATGAACCTTCTCTACCACACGGAACATGACCATATGACATAAGTAAAACTCCATGGAAATGCCACTTATAAAATCCATTATCCTATTATGCAACCATTTATGTTCTGCCCCCATGGCATAAATCAGCCATAACGTAAATACGACCATCAAGGGTATAACCTGATGAAGCGTCCATTCGGATTGAGGACAAACAAAATACAGACCATTTGCTATCAAACAAACTACCAACAAAGCATTTCCCCACTTCGCAGACCACTCATGCAGCCTCTCGCGATAAAGGAAACATAACCCACCCGATAACAGGAAAGGAGCCGAATACAGGATGTTGTGCCTACTTGGATTAAAATCCACGAAAATCTCCGTAAAAAAGTATTCCTGACATAAGAAATTAATGATTAAAGATATACAGAATATACCCCAAGCTCTACGCTTATTATCCAATAAGAAAACGAAGAACGGGAACAGCATATAAAACAAAAAGATTAAACCTAAGAACCATCCTACTCCAATCACTTTTATATCGGGATTCGGCAACAGATTAAACACCAAGGTACAATTCATGAAAGCCTGCGCCAAATTTTCCTTAGAAAAATCAACAATTAAATCCAATACACAAAGCAGACCGAAGAAAGGCAATATTCGCTTATATCTTTTAGAATAGAAATCATTTAATGATATTTGGCCGTTTTTCATCCGATCATAATAGCCGCAACATAAAGCAAAACCACTAATCATAAAAAACAAAACTACAAACCACGTGAACCATGGTATCAATGTATCCGAGAACCACCCCAATTCTGGTTTAACAGAAATGTTTGCTTGATAATGCATTATCGCAATCCCGACAGCCGAAAGCGCACGCAATCCATTGATATTATTATATTTAAATTTGTTTACATGGGGGGGGG
>NZ_JH376597.1 GCF_000233955.1 Paraprevotella clara YIT 11840 | reverse complement strand
CCTATTCCGGGTTGACTTTCGGTGCCCTTTTTATTTATTTGTCCTTTTCAGCTTTTTTCTCATCCAAGGGGATTTACTATTTGGAGAGATGAAGAGCATGGAAAGAATTTATTCCGGAATCCTGAACACCTCCCAAAAATTCATTGTGTCTGTTTACGGCTGGCAAAACGGATTGATGCCTGTGGTTGATTTTTTTAAGTTTTATGTCTAACTTTTTGGGGACTTCATTTAGGAACGGGTATGGATTGATTTTTAGGTAACTAATAGGATAAGAGTATGTAGATAGTGCCTGTCCGTGAGTAGGAAACCCTGTAGTTGAGAGCTTTTGTCAGTAGGGAAAACTATCAGTTAATTAATTGTGAAAACGACTTTGTATGACTGTATCGTGGAATAGCGGGTATGTTCCGTATATATTGAGGAACGAAATTCTCAGGGATGAGGAAGAAACAATACGCCATTTTGAATACGTACGGTTTCTTCCTCAATCATTTGGTGCAGAAGTTGTGCAGTCTTTTCACGGGAGATGCCCGGGAAGGTCATTTCTGACAAATTGTGCTTCTGCCCGTCTTTTAAAGTCTCCAGTATAAGCGCGATGATTTGTTCGTCCGTAGCATCCGCATGTGGATGAGATTTCCGTATCCGGCAAACGTCACATTGTTCGCAGGGTTGTGCGTCTTTTTCGCCGAAATAGTGCAAAAGGACTTTGCTACGGCAGAAGTCAGCCTCTTCGGCATAGTACAACATGGCCTCAATCCGCTCTTTAAAATTTTTCTTGCGTTCGTCGTACACGGAAGAAGGGAATACGATACGTTCTTTTTCGATGCGTTTACAGGAAAAGGTGATATAAGGCGTTTTTTTGCGGGGGATGTAATGGAGGATTCTGGCCCTGCCAAGTGCCAATAGTCCATGGTAAACCTGGTCTGTGGTCAGGCCGGATAAAGTCGCGATACGCCGTTCGTCTATAAAGACATAATCGCTGAATACGCCTCCATAGCTGCGTAAAACCCATTGGATGAGTTGTTCCTGTTCCGCTTCGAGTTCATGAATGCGATATAGCTCGTCGCGGCGGAGCAGAAAGTGTATGCGGGAGGCGTTGTCTTGTTCTTCCGTATATTCGATATAGCCTGCCCGTTCCAATAAATGCAGCGCACTGTCGGTCTGAACCGGAAAGTGTTTGAAGTTACGGCAGAATTCGTCCAGGTCGAATTCGCGGGTTACGTTATAACCGTCTCCCATGGCCATCTGGTAATAATAACAAATGTGTTCGTACACTTCCCGTATGGCATCCTTGTCCGGAAAAGTATCGGGGATACGTTTCATCAAGCGTGTACGGTCGTGTCTTTGGTATAGCAGTACTGCGTAAGCCTGTGCGCCGTCACGTCCGGCCCGCCCCGCTTCCTGGAAGTAAGCCTCTATGGAGTCAGGCAGGTCGAGATGGATTACCAAACGTACATCCGGCTTGTCGATTCCCATGCCAAACGCATTAGTCGCTACCATAATCCGTATTTTGTCCTCTTGCCATTGATGTTGGCGAAGGTCTTTTTCCGCATCGTTCAGTCCGGCATGGTAAAAGGTGGCGGACATACCGGCAGCTTGTAACTTCTCCGTGGTCTCCCGGGTATTCCGGCGGCTTCTGGTATATACGATGGCCGATCCTTTCGTGCTGTTTAGAATATGGATGAGTTCCCCAAACTTGTCTTCTGTATGCCGGACAATGTAAGCCAGATTTTTCCGCTCAAAACTCATACGGAAAGCATTCTCCTCCCTGAAAGCCAACTGGCGTTGGATGTCCTTGACCACTTCGGGTGTAGCCGTGGCCGTCAGGGCAAGAACCGGGATGTCCGGCAGGATTTTACGGATTTCCGCAATCCGGGTGTACGAAGGCCGGAAGTCATAGCCCCATTGGGAGATGCAGTGCG
The DNA here is from genome assembly GCF_000233955.1 of Paraprevotella clara YIT 11840. GTDB lineage: Bacteria > Bacteroidota > Bacteroidia > Bacteroidales > Bacteroidaceae > Paraprevotella > Paraprevotella clara. The sequence goes on along the minus strand of NZ_JH376597.1, from coordinate 504,251 downwards.
CCTCGTCCACCGTAAGGAAACTCACGGGCATGTGGCGCACCTTTGCGAGGAAGATATCCGAGGCTAACCGTTCGGGGGATACATAGAGGAACTTATAATTGCCGAAAATGCAGTTCTCCAACGTAACGAGGATTTCCTCACGTGACAGTCCGGAATAGACGGCAGCAGCCTTGATGCCTCTTCCGCGCAAGTTACGTACCTGGTCTTTCATCAAAGCGATAAGCGGAGTGACCACGATACAAATGCCGTCACGGCTGAGCGCAGGTACTTGGAATGTAATGGACTTGCCTCCTCCGGTAGGCATAAGCCCCAAAGTATCCCGTCCGTTTCCGATACTTTCTATGATTTCCCGTTGTATGCCGCGAAACCCGTCATACCCCCAATACTTTTTCAATATGGACAGATAAACGTCTTCCATGCGAGGATCCCGTGAAGCTTATTCTTTACCGGAGGGGCGGATGTCCTCTATCTGAAGCTGCACTTCACCTCGTTTATGCGTATTTTCTTCGATAGTGTAGCAAATATCGAAAGAACGTTTGGTCTTGATGTAACGAGCCTGTGAACTTTGTCCGAAAGCGATGCCGTTCATGACGTTGTTGCTCTTGTTGTCCACCAATTCCAATTTGATATGTTCTTGTTCGCGTCCTACGACCTTGCTCGTTCCGTAGTCATATACATGTTGCGTACAAAACAGCGGTTTCGTATTGTCCGGTCCGAAAGGATTGAACTTTTTAAGGTCGTGGTGAAACTTGTGCGTGATGTCTTTGAAGTCTATTTGCGCGTCGATGTTCAATATGGCCGAAGTCTGTTCCGGCAGGATATGTGTTTCCACGTAAGCTTCGAAGCGTCGGTGGAATTCCGGTACGTTTTCCACTTTCATGGACAAGCCCGCTGCATACGTATGTCCCCCGAAATTCTCCAATAAATCCCGGCAACTTTCGATAGCCTTGTAGACATCGAATCCCGAAACGGAACGCGCTGACCCCGTGGCCAGGTTGTCCGTTCGGGTCAGTACGACCGAAGGCCGGTAGTAGATTTCCGTCAGTCGTGAAGCCACGATGCCGATGACCCCCTTGTGCCACTCTTCGTTGTAAATGACGATAGACCGTTGTTCGCTTTGTTTGTCCAGTTTCTCTACGATACTGTTTGCCTCCTCCGTCATAGACTTGTCCAAGTCTTTGCGCATGTCGTTGTAGCGGTTGATTTGTTCCGCCATTTCATGCGCCGTCTGATAGTCTTTTTCCACGAGCAACGCCACGGCCTCTTTTCCGTTTTGTATGCGTCCCGAAGCATTGATACGCGGTCCGATTTTGAAGATGATGTCACTGATGGTCAGCTCCCGCTCCGACAAGCCGCATACGTCGATGATGGCCTTGAGCCCGATGCTCGGGTTGGCATTCAGTTGTCGTAGGCCGTGGTAAGCCAGGATACGGTTTTCTCCCATAATCGGCACGATGTCCGACGCGATGCTGACGGCACAAAGGTCCAATAACGGGATGAGTTGGCTGAACTCGATGCCGTTGCTTTGTGCGAAAGCCTGCATGAATTTGAAACCTACGCCGCAGCCGGACAAATGGGGATAGGGATAAGTTGAATCGAACCGTTTGGCATTCAGAATCGCCACGGCCGGCGGAAGGATTTCGTCCGGTACGTGGTGGTCGCAGATAATGAAGTCGATACCCTTTTCTTTGGCGTATGCAATCTCATCTACGGCCTTGATGCCGCAGTCGAGCACGATAATCAGTTTTACACCGCTTTCGTATGCATAGTCGATTCCTTTGACCGACACGCCATAACCTTCTTCGTAACGGTCGGGGATATAGTAGTCGATATTGGAATAATATTGTTGCAGGAACTTGTAGACCAATGCTACAGCCGTGCAGCCGTCTACGTCATAATCTCCATAAACCATGATTCTTTCCTTGCGTCCCAAAGCTTTGTTCAGACGCTCTACAGCCTTGTCCATATCGGTAAACATGAACGGGTCGTACAGTTCTGTGAGCGAGGGACGGAAGAATTTCTTGGCATCCGCCACCGTCGTGATATTGCGTTCTATCAAGAGACGACCGAGAATGGGGCTGATGTTCAGCTCTTTGGACAGTCTCTCAGCCGCTTCCAGTTTTTCCGGTGTAGGAGGTTCTAATTTCCATTTATAGTTCATTATATGTATTTTTTTCCTTTTTATGCTATCTCCGGGCGTGAGGCTTGTCACGAGGCCACACGGTTATTCATGTAAAAGTAGGAAAAAAATATAAGAAAACCGCAGTTTCCCCATCTTTTTTGGAAAACTGCGGTAGCTTTTTACTCTCTTTATGAGAAAGCGGCTGTTCCTCTGTCTTTTTTAATTCAGCCCCAATTTCTTCCGGATCGGTTCGGGGATGGCATTCTTGTTCACTACGATATTCATGGTCTTGTAGGCTACGAATGCTTTCGAAGCATACCAGATGCCTTTGTAAGTTCCGGCATCACCCCACGAGTTCTTCACCATGTAGTATTCTTTTCCGTTCTGGTCTTTGGCGATACCGTAAATCTGCATGCCGTGGTCGTCCGTCGTTTCCCAGTTGTCGTAAGCCGTCTGACGCATTTCCTGAGTGACTTTTACCTCCGGAAGCGGTTTGGAAGTCAGTTTCTTGACGATTTCCGCACGTTTGCTGTTGTTGCTCAATCCGAGCCAACGTGCAGCGTCCGAACCTACCAGGTCTTCTGCCTGCTTCACGTCCGGCATCACGGCGATACCATTGCGTGTGAACCCCGTCTCACTCACGTCCGAACCCCATGCGATGGTATATCCGTTGTGGATGGCATAGTCGAATACCTCCATCAATTCGTCGATCGGCAGGTTGTAAGACAGCGACCAACGCCAGTTGTCTTGTACTTCGATGACAAACGGTTTGTAGAACGGATGATGGGTATAAGAAGTCAGGGATACGTAATCGTCCATGTTCAGGCCCAACGACTGCATGTAGCTTTGCGGAGTGTATTCCTTGCCTTTGTAAGTGAATTTTTCGGGGCATTTGCCCAAGTAAGCATCATAGATACCGCTGAAAGCCTGTTTCCATACGGGAGACAGCTTCTTCAATTTGCTCGTGGCCAAAGCATCTACAAAGGCTGTGGCTACGAGGTCCACCTCATTGTGGTTGGGCAGGGTGTCGCCGTAGAGCGTACCCGGCTCCGGCATGGCTTCTTGCGGTACGATACCGTAGTTCTGCATGCAGTAAATCACGTCGTAGAAACTTCCTCCTTGCGCGAACGAAACATCGCCGTGTGTACGGACGGTTTGGGCTGCACGGTCTTCCATGGTTTTATGTACGACGAACATTTCGCAAAGGTCATGTTCGCCTTTTCCCATGCGGAGCAATTCGGATTCGAAGAAAGACAGTGTGCTGAAGCACCAGCACGTACCGCTCTGATTCTGGTTCTTGATAGAGGTGATAGGGTTTTCTTTCACCGTGGTAAAGACGAAACCGGTGTCGGCTTTTTCCACGTGTTTCTTAGCCGATACGCCAAGTGACAAACAAGCACATGCGATAAATAAAAGTTGTTTTTTCATTTCGGATATTTTAGTGATACATTAATTAGTCCTTTGTGCCATAAACTCTTCCACATCGTCCATGTGGTACGGGATGCGTTCATGTCCCAGCATGCGGCAACCGCTTGCTGTAATCAGGATGTCGTCTTCTATGCGGATGCCCCCGAAATCCTTGTAAGTTTCCAGGAGGTCGAAATTGATGAAATCCTTGTGGATGCCTTTGCTTTTCCATTCATCGATCAGAGCCGGGATGAAATAAATGCCCGGTTCGTCGGTCATGACCCAACCTTCTTGCAGGCGGCGTCCGCAACGCAGGCAGTTCGTACCGAATTGCGTGGACGGCTGCACTTCGTCGTCGAAGCCCACATATCGCTGTCCCAGCCCTTCCATGTCGTGTACGTCCATGCCCATCATGTGCCCCAGGCCGTGCGGGAAAAACATGGCGTGCGCTCCGTTGCGTACGGCTTCTTCCGTGTCGCCTTTCATCAGGCCGAGTTCTTTCAGGCGCTCGGTCATGAGGCGGGCTACGCTCATGTGCACGTCCCACCATTTTACACCGGGGCGTGCGATGTCCAATACGTGGTCATGGCAAGCTTCCACGATGCTGTAAATGTCCCGTTGGCGGGAGGTAAACCTGCCGTTGATGGGAGTGGTGCGCGTATTGTCCGAGCAATAGTTCTCATTGGTTTCCGCTCCTGCGTCGCAAAGCATCAGCCGTCCGTCTTCCAAAGGACGTGGAGAAGGGTATCCGTGCATGATTTCCCCGTGCATGGAAAGAATGGTGGGGAAACTGGTCATGCACCCTTTGGCCGATGCGATACCGCTGATGGTGCCCGCGATGTATTGTTCGCTCACTCCGGGGCGGCAAAGGCGCATGGCCGTCGTGTGCATCTCATGACCGATGGCACAGGCCCGTTCGATTTCCTCTATTTCGGCCGGCGTTTTCACAGCCCGTTGGTCGATGACCGCCATGATGAGTTCCAACGATGCTTCCTCGCGTTGCCGTGAAGGATGTATGCCTGTCAGGTCCATGAGTTGAATCATCTGGTCGTGACGGTAAGGAGGCAGGAAATGGATTTTCCGGCCTTGGGTGCGGGCTTGTGTTACCAGTTCTTCCAGACGGCTCATCGGAGCACTGTGTTCCACGCCGCTTTGTGCGGCGAGGTCGGCCACGCTGTCCACGGCACCGAACCATACGATGTCTTCAATGTCGATATCATTGCCAATCAGATATTCCTTGTGGTTGTCTATGTCGATTACCCCCACGAGTCCTTCGCGGTGTTGTCCGTAAAAATAAAGAAAACTGCTGTCTTGCCGGTATTTGTATACGTTGGCCGGATAATTGGACGGCGCATCGTTGTTTCCGAAAAGCAATATCAAGCCTTCTTTCACCTTACGCTTCAGCCGGTCGCGTCGGGCTGTATATGTTTCTTTGTCAAATAACATAAACGTAGCTTAAAGATAAAACATTTAATAAAGTATGCAAAAATACTGATTTCATTTGGGATTTTCATTAACTTTACTCGTAAATTAGGAATAATTATGGAGATAGACAAGCATACGGGTTTAGTGCTGGAAGGCGGGGGCATGCGCGGAGTTTTTACATGCGGGGTGCTGGACTGGCTGTTGGACCACCACATTGATTTTCCCTACACGGTCGCTGTGTCGGCAGGGGCGTGCAATGGCTTGTCTTATATGAGCCGTCAGCGCGGACGGGCGAAGTACAGCAATATCGACATGCTCAAAAAATACAAATACATCGGTATGCGTTTTTTGTGGACGCAGCATAGCATCCTGAACCAGGAACTGCTGTATAAGGATTTTCCGGAGCGTATCGTACCTTACGATTTCGAGGCTTACCGGGCCAATCCCGGAGTGTTCGAGATGGTGACTACCAATTGCTTGACGGGGCGTGCCGACTATTTGTCGGAGAAAGAGAATTACAACCGGTTGATACGGATAGCCAAGGCTTCAAGCAGTTTGCCTTACGTCTGTCCGGTTGTCGTCGTAGACCGCGTGCCGATGCTCGACGGCGGTATCGTGGACTCCATACCGGTGGAGCGGGCGATGTCGCTCGGTTATGAGCGCAACGTGGTCGTGCTGACGCGCAACCGCGGTTATCGCAAGACGGGCCGGGACATCCGTATTCCTTCTTTTATTTATCGCCGTTTTCCCCGTCTGCGAGTGGCGCTCAGTCACAGGTGCGAGTGCTACAACCGCCAATTGGAGTTGATAGAGCAACTCGAGGATGAAGGAAAGGTTCTGGTGGTGCGTCCGCTCGAAAAACTCGAAGTGGACCGGCTTGAAGACAATATCGGGAAACTGACGGCCTTGTACGAAGAAGGATATGCTTGTGCCGAGACGGTTTTAGGAACGTGTATTTTTAATGAATGACGAAAGATGACAGAAGAGCAAGAACAGAAGCCTGCGGTGGAAAAGAATCCGCATATTTATAAACCTGCATATACGAAACAGGAAGTGGACGAGTTGACGCGTTGGTTTGAAGAACGGATGGACCGCCTTCCCGCGACATTGCAACTGAACGAGGCGACGGCGGCTTCCGACCTTCCGCGCACGGTGAAAGCCCTATTGGCGGTGCTGAAGGTACATAAGGAGAACATATCCGTGACTTTCAGTGGATATATGTCCCATCTGGACTTGATTCGTTTGCGGTTGAAAGAACAAGGTCTGGAGTAAATCGTAAAAGGGGAAAGACGGATGAAAAAGCGGATACGGACAATATGGGCGGGCGTTTTGTGCCTTTGTCCGGTGTTGGCATTGCAGGCCGGGTGGGGAGATTTGCAGGAACAGTTGCGACGTATGGTGGCGGACAAGAAGGCGCAAGTCGGAATAGCCGTCATAGTGGACGGGAGCGACACGCTGACGGTGAACAATGACGTGCGCTACCCCATGATGAGCGTGTTCAAGTTCCACCAGGCTTTGGCTGTGGCAGACGCTTGCGGGCGGCGCGGCGTTTCTTTCGATACGTTGGTGTATATCCGGCCGGACGATTTGCGCCCGGATACGTACAGTCCGTTACGGGACAAATATCCAGAAGGAAACCTGTCTCTTTCCGTGGGCGAACTTTTGAAGTACACTTTGCACCTGAGCGACAACAATGCCTGCGACATCCTTTTCCGGGTGTTCGGAGGTCCGGCTGCTACGGATGAGTATTTGCGCAGCATGGGCTTGCGGGATTTTGCCATTGAAGCCACGGAGGACGATATGCACCGCAATCTGGCGGATTGTTACCGGAACTGGACGACTCCGTTAGAGGCGGTACGCTTGTTGGAATGGCTGGTTTCGGGTAAGGCGGCTAAGGGAGCATACCGGGATTTCATAGAGCAAACCATGATTTCCTGCCAGACGGGTCGCGACCGTCTGCCGGCACCGCTTGCCGGTACGAAGGCAGTTATCGGGCACAAGACAGGTACGGGCGACCGTAACGGAAAGGGACAGATTATCGGGACAAACGATATCGGTTTTGTTTTTCTTCCGGACGGGCGTCGTTACAGTATTGCCGTGTTGGTCCGCGATTCGGAAGAAAGCGAACAGGCCACAGCCCGGATTATAGCCGATGTTTCGGAGGCTGTATACCGGTATGTAAGCGGGGAGCGTTAAGATCAGGAGGGCGGGATGCAACTTACAAGAGTTTGCTTCATCCTTTTTGTAAAGAATAAGTTTCGATTGCCATGTCGCAAATTAAGAAGTAGTAAGTTGTTGTAAAATAGTATGTTGCAAGTGCTGAATCATTCTGCGCCAAATGAAAAATCGTTTGGCTGAGATTGATTTTTCATTCGCCTGAGATTGATTTACCGTTCTGCTCTTATCGGTTCGACGTTCTCTACCGAACGGAAAGATGTAAATAAAAAAACAGGGAACGAATCACTTCGGCCCCTGTTCAATCATTAACTTAATCCTAATTTCAATAATGAAAAACCATACTATCTGGTTATTTGAAGAGCACTTTTAAAGTCCTCTTTGTGCCGTCGCTCATCTTATCCTCACGGATGTAGATGCCCCGTTGTGTCGGACGAGATATGCGCATACCGTTCAGGTTGTACCATGCGGTACCGACCACGGTACTCTTTTCATCGGCTACGTTGTCGCTGATGCCGTCGCTGATGTCTACGTCGTCTAAACCTTCGGGTCTGTTTGCCTCTCCATCGCCAAGGTAATACAAGTGGAAATCGTCAATGAGTACCCAGTCGTTGACGAGCGTGTCGGTTTTTTGCACGCCGAGACGAACCGTTTCACCTTCTTTGACATAGAAATACGATTCCATTTCATAATATCCCTGATTCATGGCCGTACGGGCGCCTTTCCGGTCGTTGATGACGCAATTGTACACCCGTCCCGAGTTGGGGAAGAGACTGTCCGGCAGCACGATATCGGTCGCTGTGAATTTGCCGTTCTGTACGCATTCGAAGAACGAAGGCAAGGGTTTCGAGTAGTTGGCGCTTTCCGTTTCGGCATATACCTTGGCGTTCTGCTGTTCTTCGCCTTCCCGGCGGGCCAGTGCGGCCACGTCGGCCTCGCCTGCGCGGTAGAATCCGTAGAGCGTCACTTTGTAATATCCCGGATGGAGACGGTACATCTTTTGGTAGATGTGGCACGTGTCGGTATTGTAGAATTCGAATACGGAGTCGTTCGCTTCCTTTATGCCGTTCGTAAATTCCGTTGTCCAGCCGGCATCGGTGAATGCAACGGAGTCCTTCTCCTCGAATACTTGCTGGAAGTCGGGGTTGATGAGCATATCCGTCACATCGGTCGGGGTGTCTTTGGAAGCCGTTCCCACGTCGATGCCTTCGTACACCATTTGATTGTATGCTTCGTTCATCTCGACAATGTATTGTTCGGTCTGTGGGATGTCTTTGAACTTCCCGTTTTGGGTGAAGACATCCAAGACTTCGTAAACCACGTTGGCCAATATGCCCTCGTCGTAATCGGCAAAAGCTCCGCTGTTGATTTGTTCGTCATACATAAGGGCCGTTTGGTGCAACGTCTCTACCTTTTCTACTGAGCTCCGGTTCAAAGTGATGGCCTCGTCCAAAGCCTTAATCTGTGCGGTGTAGATTTCCTCGGTCAGGTCGCTTTCCAAAGCTTTCCGGGCATCTTGGATAGCTTGCTCCAGTGTGTGATAAGCCTCTTCCGTCGTAATGGCTTTGTCTGCCAGTGCGGCGTTGGCTTCTGCTATTTTGGCATTGAGTGCGCTCACGGCGCCCGTCATGTCGGTCGCGCCGAGATATTGGATGTGGAAATTGTCGAACAGCGTCCAGTTGTTGGAATTCGGTCCGGTGGGCATGGTGATACCGAAACGGAGTTTACCGTCCTCGCCCACATAGCATGTAATAGTGGTCGTATAGTCGGTACGGTCGTTGAAAGCAAAGGCGGCCTCTCCTCCGGCTACGCCGTCGGGTACCCATTGTCCGTCGAGTTCCGTACCGGTACCGGATATTTGTACGGCATTGTTGGCCAGTTCTTCTTTTGAGGCGTAGTGGTATTCATATAAGTGATGAAGTTTTTCTTTTGCATCGTTTCCGAAAAGATAAGAAAGGACATCTTTTTTAGGATCTGCAGCATTATAAGAAGAGGCAATGTCTGCATTTGCGCCCTGTCGGTTATAAGCTTGCACGGAAATCGTGTAAGAACCTTTGGGTAGGCCGGTGAGCTCCTGGTACACTTCGAAAGAGGAGCCTTGCCATACTTCGGCCACGTTGTTGCCGTATTTGAAATCTCCGTCACCGGTTTTGGTCCATCCCGAATTGCTTCCGGTGAAGTCTAAATTAGAGGCCATCCCGTCGGCATTCTGGGTGTCGCCTGCGATAAGGGCTTCGCATACACAGGCTTTGAACATGCGGTCGGCGCGTGGTTGGATGCTGTCTATTTCCAAGGGATTGAAAGTCCGGTTGTCGTGTATTTCTTCCAGTTCATACAAGAAATCCTCGTATGAAATCAGGCCATTTTCGGAGTAAGGGCTGGCGTCGTAAGCTTCATTCAGCTCTCCGGTCAGCTCTTCCAGTTTCTCGTATGCGGCCACGTCGAGGTTCAGCGTGTCCATGGCGAGCATCAGGCCGTTAAGGACTTCGCCTAAAGTCGCTTCGTCCACACCGGCTGTTCCTGAAGTTTGCTGGGCCAGACTGAGTGCTTGGTCGAATTTCTCTCCGTTGGTTATCGAATATTTGATTTGGGCATCGTCGTATCCTTTTTTCAATGTTTGGGCATCGGTGATGGTCTGAGCCAGTTGTCGGGCTAATCCACCTTCTTCCAGTCCTAAGTATTCCAGTTTGAAATTATCTACGCAAACCCAGTTGCAATTCGTGTTTTCGGTTTTGAAACCGACGGTGAGGTTTCCGCCCGCCAGGAAGAATTCCAAAGTAGCCAACCGTGGGGTCGGTGCGTCGGTAACGTAGCCGTCGTTACCCCTGATGGCACCGAATTCCAGTGTGTGTGCCTCGCCTTTGTATTCAGCCCCTTGTACGCGGGCGTAAATATAGACTCCTTCCGGCGTAAGAGCCATGTCGCCTTGCTGGTAACCGATGGTATTGGCCGAGAGACGGTATTTTCCGGCCGGCAGATCACTCAGGGTTTGCGAAACGTCCATCGAGTTACCCAGGTTGCCGCCTCCTCTAACCCATCTTTCCACGAAGTTCTTCATCTCGTATTGGCGGTCTTGGGTGGCGTAGAGCGTAGCTTGGTAACCTACGCTTTCACCGTTGATGTCCCAATGATCGGTGTTGGACTCGAATGCGTTGTTTTGGATTCTTCCGGTGAAATCAGCCGGATGTTCTTCGTCCACGATGGACAGTTGGTAATCTGCGATGGCTTGTTGCAGTTGTTCGGCAGCTTCTTGTACCTGTTTTGTCGTCGCATTATCGTCGTTGTATACGGTTTCGTAAGCCGACACGTCGGCGTAGCCTGTTTCGCTGGCGGTTTCCAGTTGCTGTAGGAGGAGTTTCTTGGCCTGATAAATCTCGTATGCTTCCGGCTCCACGAACTGCCAGTCTGTTTCTGCGTTCTGGTATCCCTCTTGAGAAGGGTCGATGAAAGGATATACGATGGTCGATTCTACACCGTCTGTGCCCCACATACCGTTCATCGTCAAAGCGTTGGCGGAGCTTAATCCGTATTGGGCATCCTGGTCTACAATCTTGATACGGTAATAGCCGTTGTCTTGCGGCAGGATTTGCCATAGGGTGTGTCCTTGTTCATTGCAGTCCACCCATGCTCCTGTCTCGCTGCCTGCGTAGACTTCGTGGAAACCGGAGTTGCTTTGCGCTTTCAACATATTGAAAGTCCATCCTTTTCCGGGCACTACCGGTTCTTTGCCCATCAGGGGAGCGCGTTCCTCACCGTAAGACAGTGTGACTTCCTGCCCCGTGTCGCCTACGCTGAGTCTCGTGTTGTAATCATTGCCGTTCGTGAGGAATTTGTTTGTGGCTACATGGTAGACGTAGTACACTCCACCGCCGGTTCCGTCGGTAGCCAAGTTCGGCTCTACGGTTTCCAACTTCGGATTTTCGTACGCGGATGCCCACAAAGGCATGGTAGAAGATGTGGCGCAGCAAAGAGCTATGGCCGTCAGTAAACTGTTTTTCATAATGTTTGTTTTTAAATGGATAAAGTTTGGTTTTTATATCGGCAGGGGAAATCTTTCCCCTGCACGAATGGAGTTTAATAATCGATGCTGATTTTCTCTGTGGCGGTTGAACTGCCCTGAATGGTTTTCACCATGTAGGTGCCCGGAGCCGCTCCGCTTTGTTTCAATGTACGGCGGATGTCCTTGCGGGCGCAGGTGAAACTACCCACTTTTGCACCTCCTACGGTGAAGACTTCGCAAGTGACTTTCTCGTCGGCATGGATTTCGTCGACGGAGGTGCTTAGCTTCACGCGGACGATACCGTCTTCGATGTCGGTCGTATCCCATTCCAGTCCTTCGCCCGGGCTGTCCAGTTCAAATGTTGTAGTGGTACGGGTACGCGTGCGGTTGGCCTCCCACAAACGGAACTCGTCGCCTGCTTCCAACGAAAGACTTTCGCGGACATGTAGTCTGAGTATGCCATACAGATTCAGTATTTTGACACCGGTCAGATTGGTGCAACGCGTCTTGCTGGCGATGTTCAGCGAGAGGATACCGTCCTTGTCTATGGTAACGGAGTTTTCCGAAAAGTCTATCGTACCGGTAGTCGCGGTTTCTGAAACGCCGGGGTACAGCAGGCCGTCTTTTTCCACCGTGAACGCGCCGTTATTCAGTTTGCCGCGACCGCAGAAGGTTCCGTTGGCTTTAACTGTGACGCTGCCTGTGCCCAGCATGCCTTCGGCTGCCGATGCGTTATTGATGAGGAGCGTACCTTCTTGCACCGTGCAGTCTCCGGTGAAACTGTGGATATTTGTAAGGCTCATTTTGCCTGTCCCTACTTTAATCAGTTGCGTGCCGGTGCCTTCTATCTTGCCTTGGAAAGAGAAATCTTCGTTCAACGAACCGATACGCCAAGTGTTGTTGTCGCCGGTTAAGGTTCCTTTTCCGGTCACTTTGCCAAGGGTGTAAGGTTTGGCCGTATTGCTTACAGTGGTACGTTCCGGGATGTTTAGCGTACCCTTGGGCATGCCATAGCTGTTGTTCAAGGCGAACCAGTTGTCGGGGTTGGAAGGTTCTACCGTACCTTCGAAAGCCGACCAGTCGCCTGTGAAATCCGAACGGATCCACGGCACGTATATTTTCAGCGTACCTTTTCCGAAAAGTTTGATGCGGTTCTCGCAACGGCTGTCGCATCGCATCGTGCCCGTCACGCCCTCTTCCACTTTGAGATTATTGAGGTTCAGGCTGTAGGTGTTGCCGTCGTCAAAGTCCTGATAAGTGGCATTACCGATGAAAATCAGTGTATCGCCGAAGAGCACGCCTTCTCCTTTGGCCTGTAGCGTGCCTTCTTTCAGATAGGTCTTTTTCAGGTTGTCGGCAGCAAACAGTATCAGGTTGGCCGAACCGGTTTTGGTCAAAGTGTTGCCATTGCCATATAGAGGCTTGTTCAAAGTCAGTTCGCCGTCGGTCTGGAAGACGGCTCCCCCTTCACCGATGGTGATGGGCACTCCGTTTTGAATGGCTACTGTGTTGCGCAAGGTGGCGCCGTTCTTGATTTCAAAGTTCCCTATTTCTTTGGTATAGCACCCCAAAGCTCCTTTGCGGACGATGGAGTCGGCCAAAGCCGAGACGGCAGTGACGCCTCCTTCTAACGTTGTTTTTCCCGTGTAGGTGTTCGTGCTCGTGATGACCAATGTTCCGTTTCCTTTCTTGGTCAGTCCCGTTTCTCCGCTGATACCGCCGTTGCCGCTTAGGCTGTAGGTTTTCGTGTCATTGTCGAATGTCACCGTTTGGGGGTAGAGGTTCTCGTTGATGCGGACGGAGGCGTCAGTGGCCGCATCGTCGAATATCACGTCGTCGCCGGAAACGAAGATGTCGGCTTCTCCCGCATTGTTGAAGTTTTCGTTTTCATTCAGGTTCCATTCATTGAGCGTGTGGGTACCGTCCCAATACACTTGTGTGGCATCTCTCGTTTCCTTTATGACGAGGAATATTTGGCCGTTTTCGTATTCCAAGTGGCATTTTTGAGTTTCCAGTCCCTGAAGGAGGATGTCATCTACGTTGCCGTCGATCTTTTTCACTTCGGCGATGAGGTATCTTCCGGCTGCCATCACGTTTTTCCCGTTTTGATAGTGAGGAGTAAAGCGGAATATCGGTGCTTGGAACTCGGGACCGTCGCTTCGGTTGAGGGTTTCCAGGGAAAGGCCTTTGGCCAACACGATGCGGTCGGCCTGGGTGTTTTCGGAATAGAGGTCGAATTCCATGACGGCGCCGTACCGCATGGTCACACTGTCAGCGTGGATGGTGGCGGCTTCTCCCGTTCCTCCTACGCGGAGCACGGAGGCGTATTCCATCTTGATATCCTTTCCGAAGTCAGCCTTGGCGTTTAATTCGGCAAAGCGGTTCATCCATACGCGGCTGTTGGGGAGTTTTCCTGTGAAGTTCACGATGCCGCCCCAAAGGTCCGTCGGGCCGGAATAGGTCTGTTCGCCGCTCAGGTTCAGGATGCCTTCGCCTTGTTTCACCAAGCGCATGTCTCCACCAAACGTACCGCCTTTGAGCGTATAGGTGGAGTAGGAAGTGGTGATGTTGTCGTTGTTGTCATGTCCTTCCGTATGGGAGAAGGCGTTGACGGTGAGGATGTAAGGCGATGCGCCTTCGGCGACTGTCACTTCTCCGCCCTCGGGATCGGCCAATAACACGTGCTGTCCGTTCTGGGCGGTTGTAATGGCATCTTTCACTTCCGTGCGCCCGTTGGTCATCAAAGGGGGAGGGGTGGTGGTATATCCTTCCGTCTCTCCCATGAAGTAACTGACGTGGGGCGGTTGGTTGTAACCGCACATCTGCCAACAGATGGCCTGCCGGTATTGCATGTCGTGCAGCAGGGTATAGTTTCGCCAAGGCGTCGGGATGGTTGTGGTGTAGATGATCAGCGACTGGTCGTCGGTGGACGGATTGATGACTTCCTCGCGCCAGTCTCCGAAAATGTCGGCCTGAAGGGAAGGCGTGCCTTTGCTTCCGTTGTTTGAATGGATGCCTTCGAGCGTGGTAATGGTACCGTTGTAGAAGGTGAGGTTGGTGCCGTCCAATGATTCACTGCATAAATCCCCGTCCCAATAGATGCGGAAACTGGCACCTAAGAGGCCTGTGGCATTGGGGAGGGCTTCGTCTATTACCGAACTGACGGTGCCGGACCTTCCGGCTGCCATCTGGCTGCCCATGAACTCTTCGGTAAACTTTCCGGCCATGCAACGGCCGCAGTCTTGCGGGTGTTGGTACCAATAATAGACTCGGCTGCTAGTCGCATCGCGGTAGTTGGCACCGGCCTTGTTCTCATTGCAAGCAAAGATTTCCTGTCCTTTGCGGTAGGGGTCGAAGTCGCTGCAATGCTGTGCGTCGCCGTGGCCGTAACCTGTTGTGGAAAGTCCTTTGCCATTGTCGTCTACGACCATCGAGCCGTAGACGATTTCATCGCGTCCGTCCCAGTCCACGTCGGCGATGCCGAAGTTGTGGTATCCTTCGCCGAACCATGGGCTGCCCGGTTCATTGTTGAGCCACCTCCAACGCTCCACCAGTTCGTGGGTTTCCGGATTCACATCGTAGGCAATCATCTTGTGGCGCGTGTAGATGCCGCGTGCCAGAAAGATGCTCGGATGGAGGCCGTCCAGATAAGGCGCACCGAAAAAGAACTTGTTGGCGCGGTGGCCGTAACCGTCGCCCCATGCGGCGTTCAGGTCCGTCTCGCCGTTCTCCAACCGTTTGAGGGGGAATTGCATGGCCGGGTTGTACAGTTTGGCTGTGGCTCCCTCCATATATATAAGGTATTCCTCGCCCGCCATGGAATATGTCATGTTTGCTGTGTGCAGCACGCTGTCGCGGTAGTTCTTGGTCGGGTCGCCGATTACTTGTTTTGTCCCGT
Source organism: Paraprevotella clara YIT 11840 (assembly GCF_000233955.1). Taxonomy (GTDB): domain Bacteria; phylum Bacteroidota; class Bacteroidia; order Bacteroidales; family Bacteroidaceae; genus Paraprevotella; species Paraprevotella clara. The sequence continues at coordinate 489,224 of NZ_JH376597.1, read as the reverse complement.
CCGAAGCATAGACTATGGTGCCGTCCATGGCGCGCATCAGCAGCTCCGCCTTTCCGTCTTCATCCCAATCGAAAGCCGTGATGTTGGTTTCCACTTCACCTGCGCTGATCATGTTGGGGCCGATGTCTATTTGCCACAGCCGCGTGCCGTCCAACTTGTAAGCCTCGAAGAATGTGAATGCGCTGTCGTTTTCCGGATAGAAAAGTCCGTCGTTGTTATGTAGTCGCTTCACGATGATTTCCATTTCTCCGTCTCCGTCCAGATCTGCCGCTGTGGCATCATTTAGGAAGTAGTCCAACGTGATGTCCGTTCCTCGCCGGGAATACATCTTGCCCATGGGGATTGTCAGATACTGTTTGTCCCACACTTCGGCAGGTTCGCAGGCATCTTGTTCTTCGTCCCGTACTACGGCTTTTACCGTGTAGGTGGATGAGGCCGTGCCTTCGGGGTCGGTGAAGTTGGATACGTCTAACGGTTCCGGATTTACCAACTTGCCGTCGCGGTAAAGGTTGTACTGTGTGTCATAATACTCCGTGCCATGGATACGCCAACTGGTGAACACGCCTTTTTCCGTTTGTACGGCTACGAGTCCCCGGTTGAGGTCTTCCATCATACGTTGGGCTTGTGCCGTGAGGCAGCAGGCAGCCCACATAGATAATAGTAATTTCTTTTTCATGATTTTAAGTTTAATGAATGGTCCCTTTTTTACGGTTTGCTTTTTAATCTGACGACTGTCAGCGAGTAGGCAGGCAGTTCATCCCAGTATTGAGGTTCCATGGCGACGGGCGAAGTTTCAGGGCGAGCCTTCCAATCGTCCGGCATACCGCTCAATACGGTTTTCGTGGCATCTTGTTTTCCGGTGATGCCCAAAGCGGCAAGGTCTATGTTAGCCTGTACTTTGACCGGGAGGAGGTTGACGATTTTCAGTATGAGGTCTTGGCTCAGACTGTCTTTCACTACTGATATGCCGATGCGTTTGCGTACATCGTCACGGTTATCCGACAGGGTGAGCACGGAAGGAATATATTCATTCCCGGAGTTTTGTCCGAAGAGGAGTTGAGTGTAATAACTCGTACCGGGCTTGACTTCCATGTTGTTGAAATAAATCAGGTCGGGACGCCATCTTGTCCGTCGGTCTTTGGCCAACAACGGGGCGTATGATGTCATGCTGACGATATCGCCGTTTCGTTCGCAGCCTATCAGGTGGTAAGCCTCCAATAAGGCGGTCTCGATGTTATTGCCTTTGCCGGGGATATGTGTAGCATATTCTCCGAGGTAAACCTTGGGTTTGGAACGGTCGTAGCGGTCGTAATAATCGTGGTTGTTGAGGAACCATCCTGCAGGTTGGTAGTAATGTTCATCCACGAGGGGGACACCGAGCTTGCTGGCTACCTTCCATCCCTCCACGTAGTCCGGGCCTTCGCTGAAGGGGCCGGAGGTACCTACGACCTGTATTTCCGGATACTTTTCTTTGATAGCCTTGAATATCATGGTGAAACGTTCTTCAAACACAGGCGTGATGAGGTCTTCGTTGCCCACACCGAGATATTTCAGGTTGAAGGGTTTCGGGTGTCCGGCTTCCGCACGCATCTTGGCCCATGGGCTTTCGGACGGGTCGCCGTTAGCCCATTCGATGAGGTTCAGTAGGCTTTCTATGTATTCCGGCATTTCTTCCATGGGGATGCCCATTTGACCTGCGCCTCCGATGGAAGAGTTCTGGCAACACACACCGGCTGCAACGACGGGCAGCGGTTCCGCCCCGATGTCCTCGCAGAATTGGAAATATTCATAATAGCCAAGCCCCATGGTCTGATGGTAGCCCCACAGGTTGCGCAAGGGTTTGCGGCTTTCTAACGGGCCGATGGTGTTTTCCCAATGGTATATATTATCCAATCCGTTGCCATGAGCCACACATCCTCCCGGGAAGCGAACGAATCGGGGGCGGATGTCGGCAATGGCTTGGGCCAGATCGGCACGCATTCCGTTCTTCCGGTTTTTGAATGTCTTTTGGGGAAAGAGGGAAACCATATCCAAATTCACTTCGCCTTCCATGTCCGGGATAACCTCGATGCGTCCGTTTACGGCGGAGCCGGTAGCCTCTACCACGGCCGTGAGCTTGTTCCATGTTTTGGAAATCTTGCCGGTGCGGGCTTCGCCGATGACTTTTCCGTCTTCGTCAAGTAGTCTTACGATGATTTTTCCCCGTTTGTTGCTGGTACTGCGGGCAAAAACCGAGAAGTCGTATTTCTCTCCGGCTTTGACGGGAATACCGTCGAAACCGTCGTTAACCAACCCATGACCTTTTTCTTTAATGTCCAAAACGGCATAATGGGGATTGTGGGTATGCAACGGAGCCACGGTATCTATGTCAAACGAAAGGCCTTCTCCACCCGTGCTCCACGAATTGGTGGCCGTCCAGTTCTCTTCACGACCGATGTCATTCGGAGAATATTCGAAATCGCGGTTTTGCACGAGTTCGGCATAAAGTCCTCCGTCCGCCCCGTAGTTAATGTCTTCAAAGAAAACTCCGATGAGCATATCGCTGATTTTCTTGCTTTCTTCGGGGCGTAGCGTTACGTTCAGTGTGATGGTGTCTTTGAAAAGCTCCGGGTTGATGGCCAGTCGTTCCGCATTTTGGATGGCTTTGTACTTTGCCATTTTGTCGGCTTGTATGAGTGCTTCCACTTCGTTCCATGCTACACGGTGGAGGGTTCCGCTTTCTGTGATTCCGTTGATTGTGACCTGTTGTCGATGGGGGACGGCGACATTCTCCGCTTGTGGAATACTGTAAGTACGGAAATCTTTCGTGCGGCAACTGTAGGTTTTCGTGTTTTCCCCCTGTAGGCTATTCCATGTGATAAGATAGTCTTGGCCGGTGGGCGAGAATGTAACCGAAGGATTCATGCAATTACCGGTGTTTCCTGTAGTTGGAAATGCCTGTTGCCCCCAGGAGATTAAATCTGTCGATGTGCAATGGGCAAATACGGCATATCCTTCATGTACGCTCCATAGGCAGTGCCACATCCCGTCGTTTCCCTTTATTAAATAAGGTGACAACATTCGTTTGCCGTGCCGTCCGCTGGCATATTCGCTTCGTAAGAACGTGCGTTCCGGACCGATGGAGTGCCATGTGTTCCGGTCTGTGCTCCAAGCGAAGTGCAAGCCGTTGCGTCCGGCGTTCTTATCGGTTGCGTATGCGAAGACATAGGCAGAGTCCGGTTCGTTCGCCATAAGGCTGTGCTGTAGGGAGAATCCGATTGTGATGAGTAGAAAGAATAAGAGTTTTTTCATCGTGCGCTTGTTTCTGCTTTTTATGATTAATGGATATTTTAATTTGTCACCGTAAAAGTCGATATTTTTTGCGCGGATGAATGGTATTTACGTTGCAAAGAATGGAACGTAGGTTGCATTCCGGCTTTTTTTGATATATTTGAAAGCCCATGCAACCTACGTTCTATGAAAAAGGAACTGTTCTTTTAAGTTTTGTGGTATTGAGTAGGAAGTACGCCGAATTCTTTTTTGAATGATTTGGTGAAATGGCCGGGACTGCTGTATCCTACAGAATATGCGATTTCCGTGACGGACAGGCGTCCCTCCGTAATCAGTTGGGCGGCGCGTTTCAGTCTGGTATTTCTTATGAAGTCAGTGGGAGACATACCGATAACAGAACGCATCTTGCGGAATAAGGTTGCCCGGCTCATGGCCATGTCGTCACTAAGTTCATCTACGGAATATTCGGAGTTATCCATATTCTTTTCTACGAACCGTAAAGCCTTGTTCAGAAAATCTTCATCGGCCGGCGATATGGTAACGTCCTTGGCTTCGGCCTCGGCGTTTTGTTTGAATTCGTTTTGTTGCTGCCGCCTTTGCGCAAGAAGATTATGAATGCGGGCAGTCAGGATTTCCCATTTGAACGGTTTGGTCATATACGCGTCCGCACCTTCTTTGTAACCCCGTTCTTCATTTTCCATACTGGCACTGGCCGTGAGTAATATGATGGGAATATGGGATACGTCGATGTTGTGTTTGATTCGTTTGCAAAGTTCTATACCGTCCATTTTAGGCATCATCAAATCGGTAATGATGATGTCCGGTTTTTGTTGCAAGGCTACAGCTTCGCCTTCTTCTCCGTCCGAAGCTTCGAATACGACAAAGTGGCGACGGAGTTCCTCCTGTAAATAATGGCGGAAATCGTTGTTGTCCTCTACCAATAATATTTTAGGAAGGACGGTGTAATCAACGGGCAAAGGGGGATTGTCCATCGGATTCCCTTGTTGCGGAGCTGTGGGGAGAAGCGGGGACGGTACGTGGCTAATGTTTCCTACGGGAATACGGACGGTAAAACAACTCCCTTTTCCGGGACTGCTTGATACGTTGATTTTCCCATGGTGCATTTGGACATACTCTTTGGCGACATTTAGCCCTATACCGCTTCCTGTATTGCCCTTATGGGAGCTCGCCTGATGGAATCGTTCGAATATATGTGTCTGCTCTTCGGTCGGGATACCGATACCGTCGTCCTCCACTTGTATGACAGCCATCTCTCTCCCGTCTGAAGGTTCCGGATAGGCTTTTAAGGTCACGTGTCCTCCCTGAGGAGTGAATTTGAATGCGTTGGACAGCAGGTTGTTCACCACCTTTTCTATTTTGGGGCTGTCCGCAGTGACAAGAAAGGTTTCCGGGTGGCAATGAAAGTCAAAACGGATATTCTTTTCTTCAGACATGGGAAGGAAACTTTCATAAATACGCGATAGCATATCCTTTAGGTTGAAAGTTTCTAAAGCCAATGTTTCTCCTTTCATCTCGATTCTCCTGAAATCAAGTAGCTGGTTGACTAACGACAGGAGGTTGTGGGCATTCCGGTCGATGGTTTTCAGTTGTTTTCTGGTGTCGGGATTCTCTTCCTTTTTCAGTAGGTATTCCAATGGCGCGATGATGAGTGTCAGTGGCGTGCGTAGTTCATGGCTGATATTGGTGAAGAATCGGTATTTCATCTCTTCCATTTGTTTCTGGGCTGCCTGTTGGTTTTTGGCTTGTTGGCGTTTCAGTACATGGCGAATGTATATGAAAAGCACGGCTACGGCTCCCAAAACGTATAGGAAATAGGCGGCATAAGTTTCGTACCACCATGGTGCACGGTAGATATGCAGGATTTGGCTCTGCGTTTCATTCCAATGTCCGTTGGCATCCGTAGATTTGATTTCGAGGCTGTTGTCTCCCTTGGAGAGTTGTGACAGGTGGATGCTGTTCTGTCCTTGCGGAAGGACGTTCCACTCTTCGTGGCGACCGGCATGCCGGAACGCAAAACGGATATTCTGGCTGTGCAGGGGCGTGAACGTGGAAAGGTGTAGCGTGAGATCTTGTGCAGAAGGAGGGAGTTTCAAGGTCGTTGTAGCAGAAGATATAGGTCTTGTTTGGGAGTTGACCGTGACGGCGGTAAGACGCGGCAAGAAATCTTTTTCTTTTTTCTTGTCCGAGAAAGCGTTTGTTCGGACAGACAAGTAGCCGTTTTGTCCTCCGATGTAGAAGCTGTCGTCGCTATCTTTGTACATACAAAGGAAGTTTTCCATGTCGATGTGAGGAGACGATGCGCGCAACGTACTGAATGTTTGTTTTTCAGGAGAGAATATCGTGACGTTTTGCCGGGTGAGAATCCATAGTTTTCCTTTGCGGTCGGTCGTGATGTTATAGATGCTGTTGCCGTTCAGTCCGCACTCCCGATCCATGGAATGCAGGGTTTTGCGGTGCAGGTCGTAACGGAGTATATTGCCTTTGGCTGTGCTGATCCACAGGATTTCTCCAGGTTGCAGGGCTAATCCGAGACCGTTCTCGGCTATTTTTATTCTTTTTTTCGTTCCTTGCCCCTCTATGACGAGCAGTCCGTTGTTCTCGGTGGAGATGAATGCGGTATGTCCGTCCGTGACGATATCATTTATCATGCGAGTGGATGCCCATATTTTTTCCAATCTATGACTTGACAGGGAGTACCGATATAAATTTCGGGAAGTGCCGATCCAGAGTTGTCCGTAAGCATCTTCGTGAAGTGTACGGATGTGTTCGTCCGCTTCGGCCACGGAAATCATATTCACGATTTCGGTTTCGTGTATATCGTTATGCTCGAATGTAAGACGGATTACGATGTTGTCTTTCAGGATGCAATAGATGCCTTTTCCGTTGCGTACCTTCGCCAGCAAAGGGGTGGTTCGCCTGTGGGACAGCTTGCTGGTGAATACTTTTCCGTTACTTGGAAAGTAGGCGAAAAGCTGCTTTTGCTTATTCAGGCACCAGATGAGGCTGTCTTCGTGTATCAGCAAATCCATGTTAGTAGGGATTCCGTATCTCTGGAGAGATTGCGTGCTATAGCGTTGGATGGCGGAATCCAAAGAAGAAAGGATGAAAGAATTATGGATGTCTCCTGCAACCCACAGGTTGTTTTCATGGTCGAACATGGCTGACGCAAAGACCTTGTTTTCCAGTTGTAAGGACGGAGGTGTACTCAATCGTTCCAAACTGCCGTCAGGATAGGTCTTGTAGCGGCACAAGCCGTCGCCGCTTCCTGTCCACAAGTCACCCGATGCAGGATCTTGCAACAGGTTATAGATGATTTTTGCGGAAGGACTTCCCAGGGCTTCTTCCCGTATGGGGACATAAATGCTGCTGCTGTTTCGGGCATCGGGGCAGAAACGGAAGAGTCCGTTGCCGTATGTGGCAAGCCAGATGAAATGGTTGCTCTTGTCCCGTACCAATGCGGTGGGAGGAGTCTCGAACGGCCAATAGAAGGGAACGAAACGTTCTTGTTGCTTGTCGAACCAACATAGTCCGCCTTTTTGCAATGTAACCCATAATTTGTGCGTTTGAGGGTCTTCGAAAAAAAACGAGACTTTATTCGGTACACCTTGCCACTCTATATCGTAGCTGTGGGTGAGGCGGGTGGAACGGGCATCGAAACGGTACACTTTATTGTTGGTGGCAATGTAGACCAAACCATCGGAGGTCGCTTTGATTTCATCGATGCTCCATGAGTCGAAGCCGTAGCCTTCTATGGGCGTGATGCGGTAGTCGTTTTTGTCCAGAATATAAGCTCCGCGCAGAGTGCCGAACCAGATTTTTCCGGAAAGGTCTTCTGTGATACAAGTGATGTGGTTGTGTTTAATTACATCCGGTGTCTTGAAGTCGGAGCGGAAGATTTGAATGTTGTAACCATCGTCGCGGCATAAACCGTCTTCCGTACAATACCATATAAGCCCTTCCGAGTCTTGGAATATCTTTTTGATTTGTCTGTTGGGGAGTTGGTCGTAATGAGGCAACTCGAACCGCCCTATGTTTTGCGATTGAAGTTTGTATGCTCCGGCGAAAAAGACGATGATGAGGAACATGCAAGTTATGGAATGGTGCAGTGCTTTATTCATCATTTGTTGAAATTAAGGTTAAATATGCAGATGGAATCGGGACTATGCCCTGAAATATATTAGAAAAGGAAGTGCCGGAATGGTACCGACACTCCCTTTGTCATGTATGGATTGATAGGATTGGCTTATTCGCTCCAGTCCATCTTGGTCATGCGCACGTAGCTCTGATAACGCTTCTTGGCCATATCCTCGCAAGCGTTGAAGAGGTCGGCGGCTTCGGCCGGGTATTGCTTCATGACGGAAGCAAAGCGGACTTCGCCTTTCAGATAATCTTGGAAAGCATCCCAGTTAGGCTCTTTGGAGTCGAGTGAGAACGGATTCTTACCTTCGGCTTCCAAAGCCGGATTGAAACGCCACAAGTGCCAGTAACCGCACTTCACGGCTGCTTCTTCCTCAGCCTGCGATTTGCCCATACCCTTCTTCAAACCGTGGTTGATACAAGGAGCGTAAGCGATGATGATAGACGAGCCGGGATAAGCTTCTGCTTCGCGGATGGCCTTCAGACACTGTGCCTGGTCGGCTCCCATGGCAATCTGTGCCACGTACACGTAACCGTAAGTGGTAGCAATCATACCCAAGTCTTTCTTGCGTACGCGCTTACCGGAAGCGGCAAACTTGGCAATGGCACCAAGCGGGGTTGCCTTGGAGGACTGGCCACCGGTGTTGGAATATACTTCGGTATCCAATACGAGGATATTGACATCTTCACCCGACGCGATGACGTGGTCCAGACCACCGTAGCCGATGTCGTAAGAAGCACCGTCGCCACCGATAATCCATTGGCTGCGTTTTACCAAATAGTGTGCCAGTTCGGACAGTTTGGCGCAAGCCGGACAACCGGCAGCCTTGCCTGCCTCGATCATCGGGACGAGTTTTCCGGCAGCGGCCTTGCTGGCATCTGCGTCGTCCTTGCCTTCGAGCCATTCCTGAGCGGCAGCCTTGAAGTCGGCCGGAGTCTCATCGGCTGCAATGGCACCCTTGAGGAGTTCTTCGATACGTGCACGCATCTTCTTGTTGGCCAATGCCATACCGAGGCCGAATTCGCAGAAGTCCTCGAACAAGGAGTTTGCCCATGCCGGACCTTGACCCTTGGCGTTGGTCGTATAAGGAGTAGAAGGAATGGAACCGGAGTAGATGGAAGAGCAACCGGTGGCGTTGGCAACGATTTCACGGTCACCGAACAACTGAGAAATCAATTTCACATACGGAGTTTCACCGCAACCGGCACAAGCGCCTGAGAACTCGAACAACGGTTGTGCGAACTGTGAGTTCTTCACGTTGCTCTTGATGTCTACCAAGTCTTGTTTGCTCTTCACGTTCTTCACGCAGTATTCCCAATTCGGAGCTTCGGCGAGTTCCTGTTCCAACGGAACCATCGTGAGCGCCTTGCCCAATTTCGGATTGCCCGGACATACGTCGGCACAGTTGCCGCAACCCAAGCAGTCCATTACGCTCACCTGGATGCGGAAGTTCATGCCCTTCATGGCTGCCGGAGCCTTCATTTCGATAACCGGAGCGTTGAAGCCCTTCATTTCTTCGGCATCGAGAACGAACGGACGGATAGAAGCGTGAGGACAAACGTATGCACACTTGTTACACTGGATACAGTTGTCTGCGTTCCATGTCGGGACAAAGGCTGCCACACCGCGTTTTTCGTATGCGGCCGTACCTTGCGGCCAAGTACCGTCCTCGATACCCTTGAATGCGGAAACTTTCAGCAAGTCGCCGTCCTGTGCATTGATGGGGCGTACCACTTCATTGATGAATGCAGGGTCGTCGTTGGGCTGTGCAGCGTCTGCAGCGAGATTAGCCCATGCCGGGTCTACGGCCAGTTCCTTGTATTCACCGCCGCGGTCTACGGCAGCATAGTTCTTGTTCACCACATCTTCACCCTTCTTGCCGTAGGACTTCACGATGAACTTCTTCATCTGTTCTACCGCCAGGTCTACCGGGATGACACCGGTGATACGGAAGAATGCAGACTGGAGGATGGTATTGGTACGGTTGCCCAATCCGATTTCCTGTGCAATCTTGGTGGCGTTGATGTAATATACCTTAATATTGTTCTTGGCAAAGTAAGCTTTCACCTTGTTCGGCAGGTTCTTGGCCAGTTCTTCGCCTTCCCAGATGGTGTTGAGCAAGAACGTGCCGTTCTTCTTCAATCCGCGGGTCACATCGTACATGTGGAGGTAAGCCTGAACGTGGCAAGCCACGAAGTTAGGCGTGTTCACCAAGTAAGTGGAGCGGATGGGGGCGTCTCCGAAACGCAAGTGAGAGCAGGTGAAACCGCCGGACTTCTTAGAGTCGTAAGAGAAGTAAGCCTGACAGTGCTTGTTGGTATTGTCGCCGATAATCTTCACGGAGTTCTTGTTGGCACCCACCGTACCGTCGGCACCCAGACCGTAGAACTTGGCTTCGAACATGCCTTCGCCACCCATGGCCACCTCTTCTTTCTGAGGAAGCGAAGTGAACGTCACGTCGTCCACGATGCCGAGGGTGAACTGGTTTTTCGGTTCCGGAAGAGCCAGATTCTCGTACACGGCCAAGATTTGTGCCGGAGTTGTGTCGTTAGACCCGAGGCCGTAACGTCCGCCTACGATAACCGGGGCGTTTTCCTTGCCGTAGAAGCATTCCTTTACATCCAGATACAGCGGTTCGCCGTTGGCGCCCGGTTCTTTTGTGCGGTCCAGTACGGCAATCGTCTTGGCTGTGGCCGGAACGGCTGCCAGGAAATGCTTGGCCGAGAACGGACGATACAGGTGAACGGCTACCAAGCCCACCTTTTCGCCTTGTGCGGTCAAGTGGTCGATGGTTTCGCGGATGGCTTCGGTTACGGAACCCATGGCGATGATGACGCGTTCTGCGTCTGCGGCACCGTAGTAAGAGAACAGGCCGTATTTGCGGCCGGTGATTTCAGACACCTTGTTCATGTAGTCCTCTACGATGGCAGGAACTGCGTCGTAGTAATTATTGCAAGATTCACGGTGAGTGAAGAACGTGTCGGGATTTTCGGCCATACCGCGTGCCACCGGATGTTCGGGCGACAGGGCGCGGCCGCGGAACTCCTTCAAAGCCTCCTGGTCTACCAAAGGAGCGAGGTCGTCGTTCTCCAGCATTTCAATCTTCTGGATTTCGTGAGACGTACGGAAACCGTCGAAGAAGTTCAGGAACGGCACGCGGCTCTTGATGGTAGACAAGTGTGCCACGCCGGCCAAATCCATCACTTCCTGTACGGAACCTTCGCACAACATGGCGAAACCGGTCTGGCGGCAAGACATGACGTCCTGATGGTCACCGAAGATACACAGTGAATGAGAAGCCAAGGTACGGGCCGACACGTGGAACACGCAAGGCAGCAGTTCGCCTGCAATCTTGTACATGTTCGGAATCATCAGCAACAAACCCTGGGATGCCGTATAAGTCGTGGTCAGCGCACCGGCCTGCAACGAACCGTGGACGGCTCCGGCGGCACCGCCTTCCGACTGCATTTCCTGTACCAACACTGTTTCGCCGAAGATGTTCTTACGGCCCTGTGCTGCCCATTCGTCCACGTATTCTGCCATGGTCGACGACGGGGTGATGGGATAGATGGCTGCAACTTCTGAGAACATATACGAGATATGCGCTGCGGCCTGGTTACCATCACAAGTGATAAACTTTTTTTCTTTTGCCATAATAATGATTAATATTACGAGATTAAACTACAATTTCTTTATTTTCTCTTTAGTATAGGAATCCGAACAACCATATCGGTATTTCGTTTCCGTGCCCTATTTCTATCTTATGCCGGGCATATATCGTTTCAGCGTTTCGCCGTCGTTCTTCGTTGGGGCAGATTTTGAATCTCAGATTTTCGTCCACCAAAAACGAGGTGCCCTTTTCTCCCTTGTTCAGTTTATGGTCTTTCCACATCGTGTTTTGGAAGAAAGTCTCCAGGATGTCCTGTTCTTCCAGGCGGCACGGGTAGATGACGTACATCAGATTGCTGTTGTGCATCATGATTCGGGCCGGTTTTTTGGGAAAGGTTTCCCCCTTCGGGTAAATCATGTTGATGAGCCGTGCGTCGGCCAGATACTTGATGTAGTTCATAACCGTGGCCCGCGACGTGTGGATGTCTTCCGCCAATTGGCTGACGTTGGGAGCCACCGGACTGTCTATCGCGAGCAAATATAGTAATTTTTTGATTTTTGCCAAATATTTCAGCTCGATTTGTTTGATGAGCAAGATGTCCACTTCGAGCATCATGTTCATGGTCTTGAGCAGATTTTCAGAGAAATTCCGCTTTTCCAGAAAGAACGGGTAGAAACCGTGGTGCAGATAGTCTTGGAAGAACTTCAGCGGACTGGCTTTAGGCAGGATGCTGCGCACGATTTGTTCATGACGGTTCAGGATTTCGTCGAGCGTATAAGACGGGAAGTCATTGCCCGTCTGCAAGTTGAGGAACTCGCGGAAAGAAAATCCTCTCAGGTTGTATGATTTCACCAGTCCGTTCAGTTCCGGGTTCTCCGTCTTCAGCCGCATGACGGAAGAGCCGGTGAATACGATTTTCAGTCCCGGCAGCGTGTCGTAGCATTTGCGCAGGTCTGTGCTCCAGTCCGGTTGTTTGAACACTTGGTCGATCAGCAATACTTTTCCTCCGCCTTCGTAGAACTCTGTGGCGAATTCGGCAATGCCCTTGCCCTGAAAATAGAAATTGTTCAGATTGATGTAGAGGCATTTCCGGTCTTCCACGTGGAAATGTTCTTTGGCGTATTGCAGGAGGAAAGTGGTCTTTCCTACTCCGCGTGTACCTTTAATACCAATCAGACGGTCGTTCCAGTCTATCTCGTCCATGAGGGCGCGACGGACAGGAGCGTGGGTATGCTCCACAAGGTACGCATGTGTTCTGAAAAAAGACTCCATTCTTTGGTACTTGATACAATTTGCAAAGATAGTGTAAAACCGCAAAAGTGCAAAGTCGGGTTGGCAAAATCTTTGTTTTTTCTTCATTTTGCATCTCGAAATGCGAGGGTTGTCAATTTGTCAATCCCGGCCTTGCAGGATTGAGCCATTTGAACCGAGGAACGGAGGCGCGCGGAAATACGCGATTCTCGCGCGTCGGGGGAATGACATTCTGAAGCTCCTTCGGCCTGTCGGGCTTTCAAAATGCACGGCATTCGGGCACGGCGTGCGTACGGGGTCGGGATTCGTGGAAGCGTGAAACGGCATCCGTAGGGCATCCTGTCATTCGTTTTTTGTAGTCCGATGCGCTCCGTTTAGGAGAAAAACGAGCCGTATGGGCATATCTTTTTTCTGTTTTCAGGGCTTTTCTCCACCTGCATGCAGAGAAAGATGCCCCACCATGAGGACAAAAAAAATGTTTTCTCAGCCGAGCGAAAAATTTTTCGGCTGCGATTGAAATGCGTTTAGGCTGAAAAAAAGCTAAAAACAAGGCTGAAACGTGAATTTATGTATCTAAAAAGGGGCAAAAATGGCATGGAACGTAACTGGAACATGGAACTTTTCATTCAGAAAAAGTCCGTAGAACTTACGTTTTGTCGGTAAAAAAGGCGTATGTCTTTTCATTTGTTTATTAGGAACGTTTCCTGTGCTTCTTGTTCCGCTTGTCGGAAAAGCTTTTTAAGCGGCAAACGGGTACGTCCTAAAGGAATAGGATTTTGCCGTTTGCCGCATCTGAAATGGAAATTAGGTTATGAAATTGGTTTTTTACTGTTTGGCTTCTTCGGGGACTCCTCCCCATCTTTGGTCCAGACGGATGGCCTCTTCGCGGGTGATGCCAATGACGGAACCATGGCGCGGATGGAAGTTTTTGACGAAGGTTTCGGGCTTGGAACTGAAATGAATAAGATCCTTGCTGCGTTGGAATTCATAGCGTCCGCTGCTGTAAAGGTCGTACATCAGGATGTATTCGTCCGAATCGTTCAGTTTGAATATGCTGGAGCCTTCCACGTGCGTACGGGTTCCGGCATACGCGTCGAGATATGCGAAATGCTCTTTCCACGGGCCGCGCAACGACGGGGCCGTGGCTTGCTGTATACCGCTTTTCAGCTCTTTGCCGTTCCGGTCTTTGGTATTTCCTTTATAGAAGAAATGATAGGTGCCGTCTTTATGGATGATGTCGCCGTCTATGGCACCGTATTTGGGAGCGAACATCAGTTGAGGCTCGTTCTCGAAGGCCGTGAAATCTTCGTTGGCGTATGCGCAATAGAAATTGAGGGCGGTGTCGTATTCGAAGCGTACGGTGAAGTAGACCAAGTATTTCCGTGCTTCGGGGTCGTAAATGGTTTGGGGTGCCCATACCCATTTGATGTGGGCGAACTTCTCGGGATAGGATTTTTCCAGGTCGATGATGCCGTGCGTCCAATCGGTCAGGTTGCCGGATTTGAGCAAGACGATGCCGGGATTGTATTCCCAACCGTTCTTTCGGGTGAACATGTCTGTGGCCGTGATATAAAAGCTGTGCCCGTCTTCTCCGCGCAGGATGTGCGGGTCGCGTATGCCTCCGGTTTGGGATATTTCGTCCGATGGGATGACGGGGCGGTTCCCGTTCAGGGCTTTCCAGTGTACGGCATCCGCACTCACGGCAAATCTCAGTTGTTCTTGTGTCGCCAGTTCGCCCGAGCCTTCAAAGTAAGCAAACAGATAGGCGGTGTGGTCCGGCGTTTTTTGTGAGATGCAACTTGTGAGGAACAAGATTGAGGTGCAAGCTAAAATAAAAATGTTTCTTCTCATGTTTTTTGGGTTGATGTTTGATATTTGACAGGGCAAAAGTAGGCTCTTTTTCCCAGAAGGACTGTTTCTCTTGTTGCATATAATGGAAAATTGGTTTCAAAAAAGCGCATTTTGCAATAATGGAGGTGGGGAAATGTTTGTGGTATGAAATGTAAGGAAGATTATAGGTGGAGTGGAAGTAAAGTGTTATATTTGTCGGACGGATTGAGATGTGGAATTAAAAAAACAGTTCGAAGGATGAGATTTATATCTATTTTTTTAGCATCTTTTTGGGTGCTTTCTGCCGCATGGGCACAAGTGTATGAATGGAAAGCGGAGGGAAATCCCGTAGTACGGCACAAATATACAGCAGATCCGGCTACTTTGGTTTATAAGGACACGCTTTGGATTTTTGCTGGCGAAGATTTTGAGGGTAATCAACAACGTACGCACATGGAAAACTGGTGTGTGTTCGCTACGACGGATTTAGTGCACTATCGGGAATATCCCGTACCGTTGCGCGCAGATGAATTCAAATGGTCTTCGGGCATTGCATACGCTTCGCAGGTGGTGGAAAGGAACGGGACGTTTTATTGGTATGTCAGTACCGACCATACGGGTATCGGGGTGGCTGTGTCCGACCGTCCGGAAGGGCCGTATAAAGATGCGTTGGGCAAACCTCTGTTGACCGTGTCCGATTGTTTCGCATCCCAAAAACAGTGGGCTTGCATCGACCCTACGGTTTTGATTGACGACGACGGGCAGGCTTGGATTTTCTGGGGTAACGGGGAGTGCTATTATGCACGGTTGAAAGAGAACATGATTGAAATCGAGGGGGAAATCCGCCAAGTGAACTTCGAGGGGTTTGTGTTTGAAGAAGCTCCTTGGGTGCATAAACGCGGCGATAAATATTACCTTTCTTATGCCAGCGGTTTCCCCGAGCGTATTGCTTATGCCATGGCCGACAGTATAGAGGGACCTTGGGTTTATCAGGGCATTCTGAACGAATGGGCCGGGAATAGTAGCTCGAATCATCAGGCTATTCAGGAATATAAGGGCCGGTGGTACTTTTTTTATCACAATGGTGTCCTAAAAGGAGGAACATCGTGCAGCCGAAGTGTCTGTGCAGACTACTTATATTATAATGCTGATGGTACGATGCGGCGTGTGCAGATGACTTCGGAGGGCGTTTTGCCGGTCGTAAAATAAAGGTTCGGGTTCTGTTTTTCATGTTTCTCCATGACCTTGCATATATTCAATCCCGAGAACGACCTGGCGTTGGCCTGCCCCAGTCCGCATTTCATTCCCCCAGCTTCGGCCCGGCAGATGGCCGACGACCTTTCGGCGTTGCCCGTATGGTGGGCAATGAGGGGCGATGCCGTGTGCGTGGCTTCGGTGGAGGAGGCCCGGCGTTGGGCGGAAGAAGCCGGTGGGATTTGTCCGGAAGTGAAATGGGTCGGGCGCGACGGCTTGCCTTCGGATGCCGACGTTGCCCCTTGGGGGTGGAGTCCGTTGATGGTGCAACGTCTGTTGACGGGCGGCGCGGACAGAAGCCGTTTGCCCGATGAAGCGCGTTTGGCGCGTTACCGTGAACTGTCGAACCGCCGTCGTGCAGTGGACATGTTGGCTTATTTATGCGGTCCCGGTTCGGATTTGGGACAGAAGTGGAGGGATAGGCTTTGTGGCGTTTCTTATTACTGTACCGGCGAACAGGAAATCATCCGAAGGATGCGGCAATATCCCGAAACCCTATTGAAAGCGCCGTGGTCGGGCAGCGGAAAGGGCTTGCGTCTGGGACGAGGAGGTTATGTGCCGCCGCTTTCGGGTTGGTGTGGCCGTCAGCTTCGTGAACAAGGCGGGGTAATCGTGGAGCCTGTATATAATAAGGTGTCGGATTTTGCCTTGGAGTTTTATGCCGACGGTGCCGGAGGCGTGCGGTATACGGGGCTTTCGGTTTTCCTGACCACCGCACGTGGCACGTACGCCGGGAATTGGGTGGCGTCGGAAGAGGATAAGGTGCGTTGGCTGACCGATAGGATTCCTTTGCTTTTATGGCAGATGCTGAAAACGGCTGTCACGCACTACTTGGCTGATTGGTTGGGTAACGGCTACAACGGCCATCTGGGTGTGGATATGATGTTGTGCCGTGTACCGGGATTCGAATACCTGTGTGTGCATCCTTGTGTGGAAATCAATTTACGCCGTACGATGGGACAAGTTTCTGTCGATTTGGCTTCTTTCTTGGCTCCCTCTTCGGAAGCGCGTTTTGTGATAGACTATGAGAAGGAAGCGGGGCGGTTGTGGTCGGAGCACTGCCGGTGCGAGGAAGCCCATCCGTTGTGCTTACGGGAGGGAAAACTCCTTCAGGGATATTTGCCGTTGGTTCCGGTGACCCCCTCCGCACATTACCGGGCGGCGTTGTGGGGCTCCCCCAAGGGTAGGAGAAGTCCGGTCGTATAAGTTAATATGGAAAAAGAAGAAATGATTAGACCATTGGGAATTTCTGATATGGACACGGTGCTTCGTATTTGGAAAACGTCAAATCTTCAGGCGCATTCTTTTGTACCTTCCGGATATTGGGAGCGTAACGTGGAGTTGGTTCGGAAGGCAATGTCCGAAGCGGAAGTGTGGATATACGAGTCGGATGGGCGTATAGTCGGCTTTGTCGGATTGGCAGGGGATTACATCGCCGGTATCTTTGTGGAGATGGAATGCCGTTCTCGTGGGATAGGACATGCGCTGTTGGATTTTTTAAAGAAAAGACATCGGTTCTTGTTGCTCCATGTGTATGAAAAGAACAGCCGTGCCATTGCATTTTATCGTAGAGAAGGTTTTGAATGCCGGGATAGGCATGTGGAGGAGGATACCGGGGAAATGGAGTGGACAATGGCATGGATGAAGGAAAATATTCCTTTTTAAGTTTTTTTATTGCCCTGCAAGTGGGGTCGGGGAGTGGATAACTGTTAACTTTGCGTCTCTGTCTTATAAATCTTTCTAATCAACCGAAAACGGCTTCTAATAGCTGAAAAAACGCTTTATGGAAACAAAACGAATTGTATTTTTGGACTATTTGCGTGCCATCGCATGCTTTATGGTCATTCTCGTACATGTGTGCGAGGCTTTTTATTTCAATCTGGACGGTATCAGTTTCTCCAGCAATGCCGACCGTTGGTGGATTTCTTTCATCGACAGTTCTCTGCGTCCTTGCGTGCCGCTGTTCATCATGGCATCGGCCTATCTTCTGGTTCCGTTGAAGGACAGTACACCGGTCTTTTTCAAACGCCGCTTCACCCGTGTGTGCATTCCCTTTGTCGTCTGGGGGCTTCTTTATGCCTTTTTACCCTTGTTGTGGGGCGGTCACGGTTGGGACGGCGCGAAAACACACTTACTTACGTTCCTCTACAATTTCCCGTCCAACGCCATACATCTTTGGTTTGTGTACATGTTGATAGGGGTTTATTTCTTTATGCCGATTTTGTCTCCTTGGTTGAAGCAAGTAGGGCGTAAGGAGGAGCTTTTCTTTTTGGGACTTTGGTTCCTCACTACATTCTGGCATTACGTGAAGCTTTGTGTGCCGGGCGGAGAGATTTACGGAGAATGCAGTTGGAACGATTTCCACATCTTGTATTACAATGCCGGTTATATCGGTTTTCTGTTGATGGCACATTACGTCCGTACCTACATTGACTGGAGTCTGCGCAAGACGCTCGCTGTGGCCGTACCTGTATTCTTGATAGGGTATGCTTTCTCGGTCGGTGCGTTCTATCATCTTTCTTCCGTGAGTTCAGACCCGTTTGTGGTGGAACAGCCTTGGCGTTTTTGTACGCCTAATGTGGCGATGATGACTTTCGCCCTCTTTATCGTATTCAAAAAGATTAACTGGGGCAGCGGGTGGCTCTACCGTGGCATCTTCTCCATTTCAAAGTTGAGCTATGGAATGTATCTTGCACATTATATGGTGTTGAACCTTGTGTACCCTCATGTGGCACCGCATTTCAATACGCCCGGTACCATTTTGGTGGCCGGTATCGTGATTTATGCGATTTGCTATGTGTTGACAAAATTGCTCTCTTATCTGCCCAAGAGTAAATATATCGTAGGATGAGCCTGTGCCGCCGGCTTCTTGCCGTGGCTGTGGTGTGATTATGTTATATATAAATATCGAATCATGAAAAACTTTTTTATTGGGTTATGGGTGGCCGGAATGTTAAGTCCCGTGGGGATGTCTGCAGCCGGAGGTAATATCGAAATGGAACGTTTCATATCTTCTCTTTTGGAGAAAATGACGCTGGAAGAGAAAGTCGGACAGTTGAGCCAGTGCTCAGGAGGTTTCGCTACCGGGCCGGACAATACGCAGATAAGCCGTACTGAGGAGGTCGGCAAGGGACTGTTGGGTTCCATGTTGAACGTTTGCGGCGTGAAAGAGACCCGTAAGTTTCAAGAGGCGGCCATGAAGTCGCGTCTTAAGATTCCCATGCTTTTCGGTATGGATGTCATTCATGGTTTCCGCACCGGCTTCCCGTTGCCGTTAGCTGAGGCGGCAAGCTTTGATTTGGAGGCTATCAAAATGGGTGCAAGGTGCTCCGCACGGGAGGCAGCAGCAGCCGGATTGCATTGGACTTTTGCCCCGATGGTAGATATCGGTTGGGACGCCCGTTGGGGACGTGTCATGGAGGGAGCGGGCGAAGATCCTTATTATGGTGCTAAAGTGGCCGCAGCCCGTGTATGTGGCTTGCAAGGTGATGACTTGTCGGCCGACAGTACGATTTTGGCTTGTATCAAGCATTTTGTGGGTTACGGGGCGGTGGTGGCCGGAAAGGATTATAATAGTGTGGACATGTCTTGGGGGCATTTTGCCAATTTCTATATGCCACCCTACAAGGCTGGTGTAGAAGCCGGAGCGGCTACGGTCATGAGTGCATTCAATGATTTCGAGAATCGCCCGTGTACCGGTAACGAAGATTTGTTGCGTGGTCTTTTGAAAGAAAAGTGGGGTTTCCAAGGGTTCGTTGTGTCCGATTGGGGTTCTGTGGGAGAGATGGTTAACCATCGTTATGCCAAGGATCAGAAGGAAGCCGCCAATAAGGCCATCATGGCGGGTTTGGATATGGAGATGGTGTCGGAATGTTATGCCCAAAACTTGGCAGATCTGGTTCGCGAAAAGAAAGTGCCGGAGGCTTTGCTGGACGATGCTGTCCGCCGTATTTTGGAGCAGAAATATAAGTTGGGCCTATTTGACGACCCTTTCCGTTATTGCAATGAAGAACGGGAGCGTACTGTCATCGGGGCGGAGCGGTCGCGCCGGGAGGCACGCTATATGGCGGAGCGCTCTGTGGTGTTGCTCAAGAATGAGGGAGCAGTGTTGCCTTTGGCTTCATCGGTGAGACGCGTGGCGTTGATTGGTGGTTTATCCAAGTCGCAGAAGGACATGTGCGGCTCATGGACGTGTGCCGACGAGAGTAAGGTGGTAACACTTTACGAAGCCATGCAAGAGCGTGGTGTGGAGGTAGACTTTCACGAGGGCTATGATTTGGAAAGTAATGAAATTAAAGATTTAAAAGGAACGCTAAAGGCTGCCCGCCGTGCTGATGTTGTTGTCGTGGCCATGGGCGAACGTTCGGGGGAGAGCGGAGAGATGACTTCCAAAGGAGACATATCTATTCCGGAACAGCAGCAGCGGTTGGTGACGGAATTGGTAAAAACAGGTAAGCCGGTGATTGTATTGATGATGTGCGGTCGTCCCGTGATTTTCAATGAGGTACGTCAGCAGGCACTGGCTATTTTGTGTACGTGGTGGTTGGGCAGTGAGGCCGGACCGGCCATTTGCAACGTGTTGTGGGGAGATTATAATCCTTCCGGTAAATTGCCGATGACCTTTCCTTCGCATCTGGGACAGCTTCCTTTGTATTACCAATATAAAAGTACGGGACGTCCTTATGCGAACAGCGGGTGGTGTGCCAAGTACATTGACATACCCTCCGAACCGGCCTATCCTTTTGCGTTCGGCTTATCTTATACCACTTTTGAGTATTCAGCCTTAAAGGTACTTCCAGGCGATGGCGGGAAGGTACACGCACGTGTGAGAGTGGAAGTGAAGAACACCGGACGCTATGAGGGAGAGGAAGTCGTGCAATTGTATGTGAGAGATGAGGCTGCTTCTATAACCCGTCCGGTCAAAGAATTGAAGGGCTTTGAGAAAATAGCCTTGAAGCCGGGAGAGAGCAAGGAGGTCGTGTTTGATATTACGGACGAGCAGTTAGGCT
Organism: Paraprevotella clara YIT 11840; assembly: GCF_000233955.1. GTDB lineage: Bacteria > Bacteroidota > Bacteroidia > Bacteroidales > Bacteroidaceae > Paraprevotella > Paraprevotella clara. Next base: position 468,841 of record NZ_JH376597.1, on the reverse strand, counting down.
TTTATGATAATCGGATGAATTTTGTGGTGGAGAAAGGCGACTTCACCTTCATGGTGGGGACGAACAGTAGAGACGTGGATTCGGTATCGTACACTTTATTGTGAGAGTGAAACATCAGATGATAGCAGATAACTGTTGCAGATTGCATGGTAGATACTTCCCTTTTTTATCAGGATGTGTATAGCGTCGTGAAAGAGATTCCGGCCGGTCGGGTGGCGACGTATAAGCAAATTGCCGTTCTGACCGGCTTTCCCCAACATGCCCGTTTGGTGGGTAGGGCTTTGCGTAACGTACCGGATGCGCTAGGCCTTCCCTGCCACCGGGTGGTGAATGGCTGTGGACGCCTTGTTCCGTCCTGGCCGGAACAGAAAGCATTGCTGGAAGCCGAAGGTGTGGCTTTCAGAAGAAACGGAAACGTGGATATGCGGCGTTATGCTTGGAATCCGGATGGAGCGGCATCCGTGACCTTTTGATAAGCGATGCGCGGTGACTGACGGGTATAAATGATGCCGCACTCCCGGAATCCGTTGGTCTTTAACAGGTTTTGCATGATGAGGTTGTCAGCGTGGGTGTCTGCGCGTAAATTGTGGTGTCGGGCAAAACACCATGCGATGCATTGCCGGGCGATACCTTTGGCCTTTCCGTTGGATGCCAGGCGGTGAATCACACCGTATGGAGCCTCATTCAGCCATTTCCCTTCGATATGAGAATAGGTAGGGTCGTTTCCCACCGAAAAGCAAAATGTGGCTACCACGCCGTCCGTTTCGTTTTCGCAGACGAAGCAGTGTCCTTGTCGGATTTCCGTTTCCATGAGTTCTTCCGAAGGATAACCGTCTGTCCATTGGTAGGGGTTTCCGTTTTCCCTCATGAATTTCCGGGCGTGGTCGAATATGCCCATGATGTCGGGCATATCGGTGAATTGTGCAGGTCTGATGTTCATTTTGTGTCGGGTGTGGTGGTGTCTTGTGTCTCTTTTCTTTGTCGTGCCACGGGCGTTTCAAAGTGCGCCCCACAGTCTTTGCATACATATTCCCAATGCGTCGTGCCCGGAGGTGCGCCGGCCAGGATACTGAATATGGCGGCCATGAACGCCCTGAAACTATGAGACTTTTTCAATACGAACTTGATGTGGGGCGAATGGCAGCAGGGGCAGTATTTTAATTGTTCCGGTATCATCTGGTTGCGTTCGAGCAGGGCCATGGCACGTTCATAGTCGTCTTCATACACGAAAATATCCACTCCGGAAATCGTGGGAGTGAATCCGCGCAGGATGTTGGACGTGTTTTCGTTGTGCAGGACGGAGGCGATGCCTTCGTTTTCCAACGCCCCCTGAATCAAACGGGCTTGAAAGGCTCCGTCACAGGTGATAAGTCTGACTGTTTTCATAAGACGGTCGAATTATTTGATAAAATATCCGATGTGTTTTGAGCGTCCTTTCTTGGCTAAGGTTCTGATTTCGTACAGTCCTTTGGCTAAATGCCCGATACGGACACGGCGGCTGTAAGGTGCCGTACTGACGATACGCCCGTACGCATCTACAACCGCTACGTAAGGGCTGTCCTGTTCAGGGATGTCCAAGGTCTGCGAGTCGTGCGGGAGGAACCGCCCTGAGAGGTTCGGTTTGTCGGACCATCCGGACGGGAGCCGTGCCGGTTCGCTTTCATTTCCGAAACGGTCTATGGCCGTTACCGCGAAACTGATGCCGTTGAGGGCGCAGAATTCCTCGTTGATGGGAAGGCTGCAAGAATCCACATTCACGGCAATAAGATTTCGTGCGGAAGCGATGTCCACGGGAGAGGTCTGTGAAGCGTACACGTTGTATCTCACATCTTTTCCACATAGATTATCGACAGACGGCGACCATCGGAGCACATACGTTTGCGCTTCCCGGCTTTTGTGCAAATTTCCCGGACGTTCCGGTGGGATACTGTCCTGGCTGTTACAAGCCGATGGCAGTGCCGGGAAGGGGTAATATACGTCTTTCAGGAAATCAAACAAGCCTTTGTGGTTGTCGTTCAGATACGCGTAACGGAAGAATGCCTGTCCTCTGAGGTCTAAAGACCGCGTGAAATACAACTCACGGGTAATATCCTCCAGCGGCCAGTCCTTTTCTTGCGGACTGAGAAAGTAGATGCCCAATCCCGGGACGACCGGTCGGCCGTAGTCGTTTTCTTTCCAGTCGATAGCGAAAGGGTAGAAATGATTGCCCCGGAAGTACATCATCGGGAACAGCATGTCTTGTATTCCTTCACGCAACCAGCCCTGTGCATCCTGATGCACGGCAGAGTAGGCATTCCAGTTATAGGACGGATAGCGGCTCAGGTCGCTGAATTTGCCCACGGGCGAAGAGCTGACCTTGACCCAAGGTTTGGCAGCTTTCACGGCCCGATACATCGTCCGTACACAGCGGGTCATGTTGTCGCGACGCCAGTCGGCCTTGTTTTGCCTCTTGCCGTATTTGCGGTAAGAGCTCGCATCGTTGAATTTCGCCGCGTTTTCCGGATAACGGATATAGTCGAAATGGATGCCGTCTACGTCATAGTTCGCAGCTATTTCACGGCAGAGGGAAGCCAGATAGTCGGCGGTCTCCGGTTGCCCCGGGTCGAGATACCAACTGTCTCCATGGCGTACGCAAAGTTTGGGATGGGTTTTCAGTACGGAACGGTTTCCCATACGTGTGGCAGCGGATATCTTGAAACAAGGTATGGCTACAAGCCACGCATGCAGTTCCATCCCTCGTTTGTGGCATTCCCGGACGGCAAAGGCCAAGGGGTCATATCCCGGCGCACGTCCCGGAGTGCCGGTCAGGCAGCCGTCCCACGGTTCGATGGCCGAAGGGTAGATGACACTCCCCCTCACGCGGGTCTGCAGTAGCACGGTGTTGATGTTCACTTCCTTGAGCCGGTCGAGGATGCGGCACAGTTCATCCTGTTGTGCCTTGATGCCGGCCGGGGATGTAGCTTTGTTCTTCGGCCAGTCCAAACTACTGAACGTGGTCAACCACACGGCCCGGGTTTCCCGTTTGGGGGAGGACAATGGATCGAAACGTTGCGTGCCCATTGCCGCCAGGCAGCCGGTGATACATATATATAAGGAGAAGATATATCTTTTCATGTAGGTGTATGCAGCTTTATCAGATGCAAAGTTAAGCTTTTCAGGGTATAAAATGAAAGTTTCGGGGACAAATGCCATGGTTTACGATACAATTTATTATTTTTGCGTAATTTAATTGATAACCTGATATGATAACATTCACTACGGCATTGGTGCTTCTGGTATTGGGCTATGTGGTCTACGGCGCCTTTGTCGAAAGAGTATTCGGGGCGGATGCCTCCCGAAAGACACCTTGTTATACGATGGCTGACGGTGTGGATTATACACCGATGCCTACGTGGAAAGTCTATCTCATCCAGTTTCTGAACATTGCCGGGACGGGACCTATATTCGGTGCGATTCTGGGTATCCTTTACGGGCCGGCGGCTTATTTGTGGATTGTGTTCGGATGCATATTCGGCGGGGCGGTACACGACTACCTGTCCGGCATGATTTCCCTGCGGAAGAACGGGGCCAGCCTGCCCGAAGTGGTGGGCGACGAACTGGGGGCGGGCATCCGCTTGGTGATGCGAGTTTTTTCCCTGATTCTGATGGTCTTGGTCGGTACGGTATTTGTCACCACGCCCGCCGGGTTGTTGGCTTCCATGACCGGAGACTGGGGCGTATGGGGTTCCGCTTTGTTTTGGAGCGTGGTGATTTTCGTGTATTACGTGTTGGCTACCTTGCTGCCCATCGATACCCTTATCGGACGCATCTACCCCCTTTTCGGCGTGGCCTTGTTGTTTATGGCCGTCGGCGTGTTGGTCGGCATTTTCACCCATGACGGTTGGATGCCCGAGATTACATCGGCTTTCGAGAGCCATCATCCCGATAAGAATCTCTCCATATTTCCCATGCTTTTTATCACGATTGCCTGCGGAGCCATCAGCGGTTTCCATGCCACTCAAAGCCCGATGATGGCGCGTTGCATGAAGAACGAGAAGCTGGGGCGGCGCGTGTTCTACGGCGCCATGATAACCGAGGGCGTGGTGGCTTTGATATGGGCGGCTGCGGCCATTAAGTTTGCAGGCAGTTATGAGGCGTTGGCCGAACTGATGTCGCCGTCGGGAAAATCCAATCCCGCCATTGTGGTCAATGCCATTTGTCAGGATTGGATGGGGACGGCGGGAGCCGTGTTGGCGATACTCGGTGTGGTGGCGGCCCCTGTCACTTCCGGTGATACGGCCTTCCGGTGCGCACGTCTGATAGCATCCGATTTCCTGCATTACAGGCAAGACACCATTTTGCGCCGCTTGATTATTTCGTTGCCTTTGTTTGTCATCGCTGCAGTGTTAATGAATATCAACTTTGATATATTGTGGCGCTATTTTGCGTGGTTTAATCAAACTTTGTCTATCTTTACGTTTTGGGCGGTTACCGTATGGCTTGCGCGGAAAGGAAAGACGTTTTATGTGACCTTGTTTCCGGCATTGTTCATGACGGCTGTCTGTACGACCTATATACTGGTGGCTCCCGAAGGATTCGGGTTGTCCTACGTGTTAAGTTGCGCAGTCGGGGGAGGGATGGCCGCACTCTTATTAGGAATGTTCATGAAATGGTATTTACAATTTAAAAAGACAAGGGTATGAAAAGAAGACGGTTCCGGAAATCCACCGTAATCCTGTTGGGATTTACTTTATATTCCGTAGCGGTATATGCCTATTTCATCCCCCGTACGGATATGAGCAGCCGGCATATTTGGGCTACGATGGCCTTGAATGCCGTGATTCTGGTGGCGTTGTGGTATCTTTACCGGCGGCGGGAAAAATTGGCGGACAAACGCGGGCAAGATGTGAATATTAATCAAGAAAAAAGATAATATGAGAAAGTTAATGCTGTCCTTGCTGCTGATGATGGTGGCAATGGGTGCGAAGGCACAATTTGAAAAGGGTACTACGTATGTGGCGGCATCCACTACGAGTTTGGGATTATCCTATAGTTCCAGCGAGAAATTGAATTTCGGTCTGGATTTCACGGGTGGTTATTTCGTGCAGAGCGCGTGGATGCTCTATGGTAAATTAGGGTATGATCATACGCGTTATACCGACCATTTCCAGATGGGAGTAGGCGGGCGTTATTATTTCACGCAGAACGGCATTTATATGGGCCTTGGTTTGCAGTATGAGCATGCCACCAAGAGCGTGAATAATTTGCAGTTGTGTCCCGAAGTGGGGTATGCCTTTTTCGTGAACCGTTTCATCACGATAGAGCCGGCAGTGTATTACCACATGAGTCTGAATGACTTTTCAGACGGAAGTAAGGTCGGCTTGAAGTTAGGATTAGGTTTCTATTTCTGATAAGAAACATCCGATAAGGCTGTGCCGGAATACTTGTATAGGTCTTCCGGCACAGTTTCTTTTACCTTCGGGATGGCCGGTTTGTTCCGAGGGATAACAAGATCTGATAAATTGCCGTGTTTGTTCTCGTTTTTGTTGTAGAATGACAGCTTTTTCCTCTTTTCTGTGAAGTGAAAACCGGATAAAATGAGACGGAAAAACGCGGGTTTTGAATAAATATAAGTTTTAGGCTGCATATATGCAGCCTTTTTCTGTATATATGCGTTTTAATCTCAAGAGAGTGATTTTTCAATCGCAGGAAGAAAAATTTTTTTCTCCTCTTGTTACTACGGGTGTGTACTGAAATAGAGGTGAAAATGTCTTGTTTCGGGAAAGAAACGAGGCCTTTTCCCCGTTTTTTTCTCTTATTGGGAGTTGTTCGAGTGACGGAAATGGAAATCAGGATGTCAGCAAATTCGGGGATGAAACTTACGTGCCGGCGGACGGTGTGCGGTTCAATGGCTTTTTCGTCTGTCAGCGTGTGCACGAAAGACGGGTATAAGTTGTCATTGGGATAAAAGTCCGATGTGCGAGATTTCGTTTTTTTCGTGTCTGTCGGCGGCGGAAGGGATATAGGCGATTCTCGCAGTGGTCGGCTTGACGTTTTGACAATTTGTAAAATGCGTAGGGCGGATTATGAAATCTCTTCCAATAATATGTGGAAGTACAGGCCTTAAGAGTATGGGTATTTCCGGTAGATAAGTTTTCAAAGGTTTCATGTCGGTGAAAAAATACGAGGATTTCGGTATGTGTGGTTATAATTTGGAAGGTTTTATCATGTAAATACTGATAAATCGAAACATGGTTAGACTTGTTCTGTAAAAAGGATACCATATTTGCTTATTGAGTTGTCAAAAAGATATAACTTTGCATAAAACAAAAGCAAATTGCTTGCTTATTAAGTGGTTTTGCTTTAAAAAGAAATTTTCCATGCGCAGGGAAGTGTTTGACAATAATGTGTAATTAGACAAGGTGAGAAGAATGAAAACGAAGATTCAGAAAACCATGTTCCTATGGGCGGCGGCAGTGGCATTCCCTGTGGCCGCAGAAGGGCAAGACAAAGTCGAGGCATCCGTGGGGGCGGATCTGGTGAGCAGTTATATCTGGCGCGGGCAAGAGTTGGGCGATGTCAGCATACAGCCTTCCGTTTCGCTTTCGTGGAAAGGTCTTTCGCTTACGGCGTGGGGTTCGGCCTCTTGGGGCAGCGGATATGCCAAAGAGTTCGATTTGACCTTAGGTTATGCCGTAAAAGGTTTCAGTGTGTCGGTCACTGATTACAGTTTCAGCAAGGGGACGAATTTCAAGACGGGTGCCGACATCAGCGGGAAGTACTTCCATTTCGGCAGCAATTCCACGTTGCATGTCTACGAAGCGCAGGTTGGGTATGACTTCGGCTTCCTGACCGTGAACTGGTACACGAACATCGGTGGCAACGACGGGCTGAAGAAGGACGGTAAACGGGCCTACTCTTCTTATGTCTCGCTTTCCGCTCCTTTCCGCTTGGGAGGTTTGGATTGGAACGCTACGGTGGCCGCAGTGCCTTGGGAAACTTCTTTCTATAATGGCGGATGCTCCGGGTTTGCTGTTTCCGAAGTGGCGTTGCAGGCGGCTAAAGACATCAAGATGACCGAGTCGTTTGCCTTGCCTTTATTTGCCAAGGTTACTTGGAATCCGGCGTCCGAGAACGCCTATTTTACGGCAGGACTCAGTTTTTAAGCATAACAGAAATGTGATAAGTTCCAAAAGGTATGTTTTGTAAGGGGTAAATAAGATTGTTTGAAAGGATAACGTTAAAAGAGAGGATAAAACCAACAATAGAAAAAGGATAATTATGAAAAAAATCGAAGCGATTATTCGGAGAACGAAGTTCGACGACGTGAAGGACGCCTTGTTGGCGGCAGACATCGAATGGTTCTCGTATTACGAAGTGAGGGGCGTGGGCAAGATGCGTGAGGCGCGTATTTACCGTGGGGTGGCCTACGATACCAGTTCCATCGAGCGCATGTTGCTGTCCATCGTCGTGCGCGACAAGAATGTGGAGAAGACCGTGCAAGCCGTGACGAAAGCCGCTTATACGGGCGAAATCGGCGACGGGCGCATCTTCATCATTCCGGTCGAGGATTCCATACGGATCCGTACGGGAGAGCGTGGTGACATTGCGCTTTACAACGCGGAACAAGAGAAGTGAGGCAGGACGGTTCCCGCCAAGGTTAAAAAGATGGTTGAATGATAAAAAAGTAAAATTATGGATACATCAGTGATATTGGATTCAGGCCACACGGCTTGGATGATAGTGGCAACCCTTTTGGTGTTTATGATGACGATTCCCGGAATCGCCTTGTTCTACGGCGGCCTTGTGCGCCAGAAAAATATGCTGAGCCTGGTGATGCAGAGCCTGGCCATAGCCGGGGTGGTCAGCATCTTGTGGGTGGTCTTCGGCTACAGCCTTGCCTTCGGCACCGGATATGAAGGCAGCGGTTTCTTCAAATACGGCATCGGGGGATTCGACAAGGTGATGTTGAACGGCATCGGCCTGGACACGCTGACGGCGACCGGCATCCCCGAAATGCTGTTCGTAATGTTTCAGTGCATGTTCGCCCTGATTACGCCGGCTTTGATTCTCGGTGCGTTCGCCGAGCGTGTGAGGTTCGCCGGTTTCTTGTGCTTCACGGTGCTGTGGAGCATACTGGTCTACATGCCCATGGCCCATTGGGTATGGGGCGGCGGTTTCCTGATGGAAATGGGAGCCGTGGACTTTGCCGGGGGGACGGTGGTACATGTCAACGCCGGCGTAGCCGCATTGGTGATGGCGCTTATGGTCGGCCGTCGTAAGGATTACAGGGTGGGCCGTCCCATTACTCCGCACAACATTCCTTTTGTCTTTTTAGGCACGGCATTGCTTTGGCTGGGTTGGTTCGGGTTCAATGCAGGAAGCGGCTTGGCGGCCGACGGTCTGGCGGCCAACGCGTTTTTGGTGACGCATATCGCCACGTGCATGGCAGCGGTCACTTGGGCAGCCATTGACTGGGTGGTCAACAAGAAATGCACTACGGTGGGGGCTTGTACGGGAGCCGTGGCCGGTTTGGTGGCCATTACGCCGGCAGCCGGTTCGGTAGATCTGGTCGGTGCGCTGTTCATCGGTTTGATAACCTCGGCCGTTTGTTTCTGGATGGTGGCTGTCGTGAAGCCCAAGTTCGGTTATGACGATGCCCTCGATGCCTTTGGCGTGCATGGGGTAGGCGGCATCATCGGGTCTGTGCTCACCGGTGTTTTTGCCACGCAGTTCGTGACCGGTGAAGGTGGTGTGCAGGGTGCACTCTACGGGGATTGGAACCAGTTGTGGATTCAGATTGCGGCCACGGTCATTTCGATGGTGTTCAGTGCGGTGATGACCTTCGTGTTGTTCAAGGTAGTGGACAAGCTGGTCGGCATTCGTGTGGACAAGAGAGTGGAAGAAGAAGGGCTTGACATTTACGAACACGGTGAATCTGCCTACGATTTGTAAGACAGTCCGTAACAGGCAAGAATAATATGAAAATCAAAATACTTAGGTGATTATGTCAGAATTAAGATTCAGAGTTGTAGAGAGTGCTTTCCACGCGAAGGCGAAAGAAGTGACCGTTCCGGCGGAACGACCCAGCGAATATTTCGGCAAATATGTGTTTAGCCGCGAGAAGATGTTCAAGTATTTGCCCAGTACTGTATATGCGAGGTTGGTGGATGCCATGGACCATGGTGCCGCTTTGGACCGCAGCGTGGCCGACGAGGTGGCTTCGGGCATGAAGCGTTGGGCCGAAGAATTGGGGGTGACGCACTACACCCACTGGTTCCAACCCTTGACGGAAGGTACGGCAGAGAAGCATGACGCTTTCGTGGAACACGATGGCAAAGGCGGGATGATGGAGGAATTTTCGGGCAAGTTGCTTGTGCAGCAGGAACCCGATGCCTCGTCCTTTCCCAACGGGGGCATACGGAACACGTTCGAGGCGCGCGGCTATAGTGCTTGGGATCCCTCTTCGCCCGTGTTCGTGGTAGACGACACGCTGTGCATTCCCACCGTGTTCATTGCTTATACCGGCGAGTCGCTCGACTACAAGGCGCCTTTGCTGAAGGCTTTGCGCGCGGTGGATAAGGCGGCGGTAGAAGTGTGCCATTACTTCGACCCGTCCGTGAAGAAGGTGGTTTCTTATTTGGGATGGGAGCAGGAATACTTTTTGGTGGACGAAGGCTTGTATGCCGCCCGTCCGGACTTGTTGCTGACCGGGCGTACGCTGATGGGGCATGAAGCGTCGAAGAACCAACAGTTGGAAGACCATTATTTCGGAGCCATCCCGACCCGTGTGGCCGCTTTCATGAAGGACTTGGAGATACAGGCCTTGGAACTGGGCATCCCGGTGAAGACGCGCCACAACGAGGTGGCACCGAACCAGTTCGAGCTTGCTCCTATCTTCGAGGAGTGCAACTTGGCGGTAGACCATAACATGCTGATCATGTCGCTGATGCGCAAGGTGGCCCGCACGCACGGTTTCCGTGTGTTGTTGCATGAGAAGCCTTTCAAGGGCGTGAACGGTTCAGGCAAGCATAACAACTGGTCGTTGGGCACCGATACCGGCGTGCTGCTGATGGCTCCGGGCAAGACGGCGGAGGAGAACTTGCGCTTCATCACGTTCATCGTGAACACCCTGATGGCCGTGTTCCGGCACAACGGTTTGCTGAAAGCCTCCATCATGAGCGCCACCAACGCCCATCGTTTGGGAGCCAACGAGGCACCCCCGGCCATCATTTCCTCTTTCCTCGGCACGCAGTTGAGCCGTGTGCTCGACCATCTGGAGGAGAGCACCGACGAGGAACTGGTCCTCTTGGAGGGCAAGCATGGGATGAAGCTGGACATCCCCCAGATTCCTGAGTTGTTGATAGACAATACTGACCGTAACCGTACGTCGCCTTTCGCCTTTACCGGAAACCGTTTCGAGTTTCGGGCCGTGGGTTCGGAGGCCAACTGCGCGAGTGCGATGATAGCCCTCAACGCCGCCGTGGCCGAACAGTTGACGGATTTCAAGGCCGAAGTGGATGCCTTGATGGAAAAAGGCGAGGCCAAAGAAGCTGCCCTTATCCGGGTGATTCGCAAATATATCAAAATCTGCAAGCCCATCCGCTTTGACGGGAACGGTTACAGCGACGAGTGGAAGGCCGAAGCAGAGCGGCGCGGTCTGGATTGTGAGACGAGCTGTCCCGTTATTTTCGACAACTACTTGTCGGCAGACAGCATCGCCATGTTCGGGTCTACCGGGGTGATGACCCAAGTGGAACTGGAAGCCCGCAATGAAGTGAAATGGGAAACCTATACCAAGAAAATCCAGATAGAAGCACGTGTGCTCGGTGATTTGGCCATGAACCATATCGTGCCTGTAGCCATCGAGTACCAGAGCAAGTTGATAGATAACGTGTACAAGATGAAGGGACTGTTCAGTGCGGAAGAAGCCGATAAATTGTCGGCCGAGAACCTGGCCATCATCAGGGAGATTTCCGAACGTACGGCCTATATCAAGGAACACGTGGATGCGATGGTCGAGGCCCGCAAGGTAGCCAACAAGATTGGAGGCGAACGGGCAAAGGCCGTGGCCTACCATGACACCATTGCGCCGATGTTGGAACAAATCCGTTATCATATCGACAAGTTGGAGTTGATTGTGGATGATCAGATGTGGACGTTACCTAAGTATCGCGAATTGCTGTTCATTCGTTGACAGCAAGGTTCTTTATTTTTTAGGAATTTAGATGGTGGAGCCGGGGTGTCGTGAGACAGTCCGGCTTTTTGTGGTTTATCGGTCATATTTCTGAAAAAATGTTTCTCCCGTAGGTATTTTAAACGTTAGCAACGTAGTGGTAAATAGAAAGAACGTATTAAAATGTATATGGGAAAGATTATTTATGGGGTGTTACTGCTACTGGTAGTGGGAGCAGGGCGACTTTGTGCAGGGCAAAACGAGTGGGAGAATCCGGAGAGGTATGAGTGGAACAAGGAAAGTCCGCATACGGTCTTCATGTGGTATGACGATGAACCGGGAGCGTTGGCTGGCGACTTCTCTAAGTCGCCGTGGCATGAATCCCTGAACGGGCGGTGGAAGTTCTCGTACGCGCCGGACATCGAGGACGCGGAAGAGGGCTTTTATAAGAAAGATTTCGATGATTCCTCTTGGGCCGATTTGGACGTCCCTTCGAATTGGGAGCTGAAAGGGTTCGGCGAACCGATTATCCGCAATATCCAGTATGTTTTTCCGGCCAACCCTCCTTACGTGGACGTGGACAATCCGGTGGGGACGTACCGTAAGGTGTTCACCGTGCCGGAAGGCTGGGACGGCCGCGAAGTCCTGTTGCATTTCGGGTCCATATCCGGTTATGCACAGGTTTTCCTGAACGGGAAAAGGATCGGGATGACCAAGGCGGCCAAGACACCGGCTGAGTTCAACGTGACGCCTTACCTTTGCGAAGGGGAGAACCTGTTGGCCGTCCGGGTGTACCGTTGGCATGACGGCAGTTACATGGAAGACCAGGATTTCTGGCGTTTGACGGGCATCGAGCGCGACGTGTACCTGCAAGCTTATCCCAAGTCGACGGTGTGGGACTTTTTCTTGCATGCCGGTTTGGACGGCCGTTACAGGGACGGCATTTTCAATGCCACGGTGGATTTGCGTGCATTTGCAGACAGTGAATCCGGAAAAGGCCAAGTAGAGATGAAACTGGTGGATAAGGCCGGTAAGACCGTATGGGCACAAAAGCGGAAGTTCGAGATGAAGGGGGAGGCGGAAACGCTCTCCTTTTCGGGGCGAATCAAGAATGTGGCCAAATGGACAGCCGAGACTCCCGAACTTTACGACTGCATCCTGACCTTGCGGGACGGGGAGGGGAATACGTCGGTGACGGCCTGCAAGACCGGATTCCGGAAGATAGAAATAAAAAATGCCAAGTTGATGGTAAACGGGACGCCCGTATATATAAAAGGTGTCAACCGCCACGAGCATAGCGACACCTTAGGCCATGTGCAGACGCGCGACTTGATATTGGACGACCTGAAACAAATGAAACGCTTGAACATCAACGCCATCCGGACTTGCCATTATCCCAACCATCCGGACTTTTATGACTTATGCGACCGCTACGGTTTCTACGTGGTGGACGAAGCTAATATAGAGAACCACGGCATGGGTTCCGTGCCTTATTTTAAGGATACCGTCAACCATCCCGCTTATCGGGAAGACTGGTATGCGGCGCACGTAGACCGTATCGACCGTATGGTGAAGAGAGACAAGAACCATCCTTGTGTCATCGGTTGGTCGTTGGGCAATGAGTGCGGTAACGGAAAGGTGTTCCATGATGAGTACAAACGGTTGAAAGCCTACGACCCTTCACGCTTTGTGCAGTTTGAACAGGCGTGGGAGGATTGGAATACGGATGTGGTCTGTCTGATGTATCCTAATATGGGAAGAATCAAGGACTACCGAGAGTCCGGCAAACAGCGTCCTTTCATCATGTGCGAATACGCTCATGCACAAGGCAATAGCAACGGAAATTTCAAGGATATATGGGATGTCATTTACGACAGTCCCAACCTCCAGGGCGGTTTCATCTGGGACTTTAAGGACCAAGGTTTCAGAATGGAGACGGAATCCCGGGACGGTAGGATTTATTGGATGTACAACGGGAAAATGGGAAGCTACAAATGGCTCGAAGACAAGCCGAGCGAGTGGAATACAGGTACGGACGGTATTCTTTCTGCCGACGGTACGCCGAAGCCGCAGGCTTGGGAAGTGAAAAAAGTGTACCAGTATATCCAATTTGAAGGAAAGGACGCTGCGCACGGGTGGATTACCGTGCGGAACCGTCACGACTTTACCAACCTGAAAGACTATGCTTTCGCTTGGGAAATATGCAGGAACGGAGAGAAGACCGCGTCGGGCACTTTCTCTGTGGATTTGCTTCCCCACGGGCAGAAAGACATCCGTTTGGACTTGCCGGAAATTCCGGATGACGGAAATGAATATTTCCTGAACCTGTATGCTTATACGAAGGCAGCGTCCGGCTTATTGCCTGCGGGCTATGAAGTGGCGAAAGAGCAGTTGAAGTTGGGTGAGGGAGATTTCTTTGCCCGTATGCCCGAGGCTTCCGGAAATCTGGAGTACAGTGTGGACGATGGCGTATTGGTTTTTGCATCGGGCGACGTGTCCGGGAAAATAGATTTGAAGAAAGGTGTCTTGTCCGATTACGCCATTCGGGGCGTGCGCCCGTTCAAGAAGTATCCGGAACCCGCTTTCTGGCGTGCTCCGGTGGACAATGATTTCGGGAACAAGATGCCGTGGACGTGCGGGGTATGGCGTACGGCCCATGTCAACCGTTACGTGAAAAACGCCACCGTGGGCGAACGGACTCCGGAGGGGCTTCCCGTGAAGGTGGAATGGATATTGACAGATATACAAGTCCCCTACACCATGGAATTTCTGGTACGCAATGACGGCTCGTTGCTGGTGAGTGGCACGATGGACATGACCGGGAAGAAATTGCCGGAACTGCCTCGGTTCGGTATGCGCATGGAGTTGGCAGGCCGGTATGAAAACCTTTGTTATTACGGGCGCGGGCCGCAGGAGAATTATATCGACCGTTGGTCGTCTGCGTTCGTCGGTCGGTATGAAGACAAAGTGGAAAACCAGTATTACCCGTATGCCCGTCCGCAAGAGACGGGGAACAAGACGGACGTGCGTTGGCTTTCCTTGTTGGACGGCGAGGGGACGGAAGTGGAAATCACGGGTGTGTCGCAACCCATTGCGTTTTCGGCCTTGCACTATGCCCCGGAAGATTTAGACCCCGGCCTGACGCGGAAGATGCAGCATACGATTGATGCGATACCGCAAAAAGATGTATTTTTGCATGTGGATCTGAAACAACGTGGGCTTGGAGGCGATAACAGTTGGGGGATGTTTCCCTACAATCCGTACCGTTTGTGGGACAAGAAATACAGTTACAGTTATCTGATTCGTTTGAAATAAAAGGCATGAATAGTAGAAAGGTATGGCTTTGGGGCTGCTTTTGCTTGATCGTCGGGTGCATGCAAGCTCGGCGGCCCGGTGAGATCCGGTCGGCTTATGTCGGAGTGGATCACGGAACGTTGTACTATGAAGAATGCGGTGAAGGGCAACCGGTCATTCTGGTACACGGTCATTCGTTAGACCATCGTATGTGGGACGGACAATTTGCAGATTTGGCACGGGATTACCGTGTTATCCGTTATGATTTGCGAGGGTACGGACTTTCATCTCCGCAAACGGAGGATTTCCAGTTCACCCATGTAGAAGATTTAGTGGCGTTGATGGATTCGTTGCATATCGAAAAGGCGCACGTCGTGGGCTTGTCGTTAGGAGGCTATATCGGTGCCGACATGTTGGGGTGGTTTCCGGAACGGATGTTATCGGCTTTCTTAGCCAGCGGAAATGTGCGCATGTCTCCGGGTCCCAGCGAACCGATGGATGCGGAGGAGGCAGCCCGGCGCGATCGTGAAATTGCGGAATTGAAGCGGAAAGGCGTAGACGTGATGAAACGGGAATGGTTCGAGGGGCTGATGAAATCCGGAGGAAGTCGGCGTGAACGGATGCGCAAGCCGCTTTGGCAGATGATTCAGGATTGGGATGCCTGGCAACCTTTACACAAGGAAGTCCGTGTCGTGGCGGGGAAGGATGCTTTTCGGCAGTTGAAAACCCGTAAGTCCGATGTGCCGGTCTTGATTGTGGAGGGAAAATCTCCGGGGAATAAGTTTCCGGAACATCCGGAAATCTTGGATTACTTGCCCAATGGCAGAATGTTGGTGCTGGAGGATTGCGGACACATGATGAACATGGAGCGTCCGGAGGAGTTCAACAAGGCTTTAAGGGAGTTTATCAGTAAGGTGGAATAAATAAACATGAAAGGTATGAAGAAAATCGGAGTTTGGATATGGGGATGCCTGTTAGGGGGCATGGTGGCCGCTTGCGGCGGCAGAAACGGAACGCACGGGGAGGAGCCGGACTTTACGGGGCTTGACTCGTTGATTCAAGGTTGGGTGGATAAAGGATATTATCCCGGTGCGGCCATTTGTGTGAAACAGGATACGGCGGTTTTGTTCCGCAAGTCATACGGTGCCGTGTCGCCGGATACTCCGGTTTATGTGGCTTCTGCCGGAAAGTGGGTAGCCGCTGCGGTGGTGGCCGCCGTGGTGGACCGGACGGAACTGTCGTGGGACGACCCGGTGGAGAAATGGCTGCCGGAGTTCAAGGGCGACCCGAAAGGCGTGATTCCTTTACGCCGGTTGTTGTCTCACACGTCGGGCATCCGGCCTTATTTGCCCGAACCCCGGGTGGACAATTACAACCATTTGGATTCGGCCGTAGCGGAAATCTTACCTTTGGACACCGTATTCACGCCTGGAACGCGGTTCGAGTATGGTGGCCTGGCCATGCAGGTGGCCGGACGCATGGCCGAGGTGGCTGCGGGGAAGGAATTTGAAACTTTGTTTCAGGAGCTTTTGGCCGGGCCTTTACGCATGACCCGTTCCCATTTCACTCCTGTCAATACGGACGGAGGCCACGCGCCTATGTTGGGCGGTGGGCTGTGTACGACGCTGAATGATTATATGAACTTTTTAGACATGATTATACATGGTGGCGTTTTCGAGGGGCAACGGATTCTTCGGGAGGCTACCGTGAAAGAAATGCAGGCAGACCAGGTGGGACGTGCCAAAGTAGCTGAAGGAGAATATGTGGAGCGTGCGCTCGGACGGCATCATCAGGGCGTTTACGGATTGGGCGAATGGCGTGAAATGGTGGACGAGAAGACCGGAGAGGCCTATCGTATCAGTTCGCCGGGATGGGCCGGAGCTTACCCTTGGATTAACTTGCGCGAGGGTGTCTATGGTTTCTTCATTGCCCATGTGACGGGCAGCAGTAGCAAACCCGACGGCTTTTCCTCTTTTTACGGCAGTCCGGTGATTGCCGATAAAGTTTCTGCCGCAATTTCTAAAAAAAGTGGGAATACGGTTAAGTAGTTTGCCGTTCTCAAACGTATAAGATAATGAAAGCAGTTAGTTAATATTGAAATTAGGTTAATGTGGTTTCTGGATATTAGGTTTGCTTAAGGAGGAAGGTTGTTTTCAGGATATTCGTTTTTCATCTTAAAGATTCTCATGGATATGGCAAAAATCACGTGGCTTTCTCTTGCTTTCTGTGGGTGGACCGTTGTAGCTTCCGCTCAAAATATGACCGACTTGGCTGTAATGAATGACAAATCGGCCGACCGTCAGGTGTTGAATATCGGGACGAATCCGCCTATTGCGGATACAGTCTTCCTGCATCCCGACCGTATACGTTACGACCATCGTTGCTTCCAGATAGAAGGAAAGGACGTTTTCATTTTCAGCGGTTCTTTCCATTATTTCCGGGTGCCCCGTCCGCTGTGGGCCGATCGCTTCCGAAAACTGAAGGCTGCGGGTTTCAATTGTGTGGAGACCTACGTCCCTTGGAACTGGCACGAGCGGAATATGCCCCGTTCCGTCCAGGACGATTCGCAAATCGACTTGGGGGATTTGGAGGCGTTCTTGCAGATGGCCGAGGATTTCGGGCTTTATGTGATTCTGCGTCCCGGACCTTATATCTGTGCGGAATGGAGCGGAGGCGGTTTCCCCCAGTGGTTGATGCGCAAGAAACCGGAAGAGACGGCTTATAAGGTCTGGCTGCAAAGCGACGATCCTGAATTTATGCGTTGGAACGAACACTGGTATCGGGCCGTGTGCCGTGTGGCAGCCCCGTATCAGTTGACTGAAAAGCCGGTAGGCGGGAAGGGGATTATCCTCTTTCAGGTGGAGAACGAGTTTAACCGTGTGAACTGGTTTCCGAAAGAAGCCAAGCGCGGTTATTTGGAACAATTGGCCGGAATCGCCCGCAAGTATGGCATTGAAGTACCCGTTATCACTTGTTGGACGGATGAATCGCGGAATATGGGCGAAGGAGTGCTGAACGGAGTGGTCGATATGGTGAACAGTTACCCCCGTTGGCAAGTGGAGAAGAATTTCGGACGGTTGGTTAATTTGCAGATGAAGACACAGCCCGGGAAACCTCTGGTCTCTGGGGAATTGCAAGGAGGATGGTGCTGCGAGTTAGGGTGGCCGTTGAGTTGGGAACAGGACGGTTTGCCACCGGTGCAGACCCAAAACCTCACGCTTTATGCCTTGGAACGCGGTTTCGGCGCATTGAACTTTTATATGGTCGTGGGAGGGACGAACTTCGACGACTGGGCGGCCCGGCAGCAAATCACTTCCTACGACTATGCTGCCGCTATCGGTGAGGGAGGCATGACGAACGAGCGTTACCGCCGTTTCCGGGGGCTGTCGGCTTTTATCCGTGAGCACGGCACGCGCATAGCCCGTGCGGATTTGGACTACGTGCCTTATACTTCTACCGATACCGATGTGAAATTGGCCGTGAGAACTACTCCGGACGGCGACCGTTATTTCTTCATACGTACCGAGGAGCGTTCACGTCAGCACTTCGGTACGATATATACTCAGGGACTTGCGTTAGACTTTGCGTTGGAACCTTTCGGAGCGATGGTATATTATTTGCCGTCGGGTGCAGGGAAGGGGACATGGTATCCCCGTCTGCCCGAGCCGCAGGTATGTGACATGCGGCCTTTGCCTTCGGTGGAACTGAAACAGGAGGGGATGATGGAAGACCCTTTGCCGGTGGAATGGACACGGTTGCGGGACGGTGAAACCGTAGACAACGACGGTATTTACGGACGGCATTTCATTTACTACCGTACGTCAGCCTACCGGGGCTGTATGCTCGAAGTCGGACGGGTTGGGAAGAGTGTCATGAACCGTTCGGCGGCCGATACCGTTTTGGTGGCGGTCGATGGCAAATTGGTACCCATTGACAGGGAGACACCGGAAAAGGCATATTATCGTATTCCCGGAGATTCGGCCAGCCGACAAAAAACAGATGTCTTGTTGTTGTTTGAGAACAGAGGCTTGCATCATCATACGAATGCTGCCGTCGAAGCGCATTGGAAGATAGGTCCGGCTTTTGTTCGCAGCCGGGGCGAAGATTTGCCTTTGCGATATGCTTATACGGAAAAGGCCTGTGGAGAACGGTGGTCGGCCGGAGGCGATTGGCCCCACCTGATTTCCGTTTCGCAATCGGAGAATCCTTTGTTGAAATGGCACTTCTACTCTTTCGAGACCGTGGGCGACCGGGATGACGTGCTTTACTTCCTGCGTCTGGAACATGCTGGAAACGGATTTGTCTATGTTAACGGCCATTGTATCGGACGCTGCTATCAGGAGGGGCCGCAACGTGAATACTACATACCGGAATGCTGGTTGCATCAAGACCGTCCGAACCGTGTGGCGGTGAGTTTGAGGCCGTGTTCCCAAGGAAATGCCGTGGAATCTGCGTTAATTATATTAAAAAACAGAACTCCAGACAGGTAATTTGTGCCGTATGACCGTATATATAAATGTTGAACGTACGGTCTGACGACGGTGGAGAAAGCTTTTTTGTCCTATATCCGTTAAGGATTGTCCTATTGCTGTAAGGAATAAAGACCGTATCTTTGCCGAAAATAAAAATATGATATGCGAATGAAAAGATTTTTAATATTCTCTTTGGCCGTCGGATTCGGCTGGGGACTTCAAGCTCAGGTGACGGAACGCGAACGACCGTCAGAGTGGAAAAACTTGGTGGAAGGGGCACGTTTTATGGACCGCCTCCAGCCGATGAAAGGCGAAATGCTGTCTTCCGATGTGTGGGGAGCGGATAGTGTGCGTCCGCGTCTGGTAGATAACGGCATTGAGTTGCCGGAGACTTCTTTTTGGGGAGGGAATATCCTGCAAACTTCAGACGGTAAGTACCATCTGTTTGTGTGCGGTTGGCCGGAGAATTCGCCCGAAGGGCACATGTTTTGGCGTAACTCTACGGTGTTCCATGCGGTCGGTGACAAACTGGAAGGCCCGTACGCTATCAGCGATACGATAGGCAGGGGGCATAACCCCGAGGCTTTCCGTTTGCAGGACGGACGTGTGGTGATATATGTCATCGACGGATATTATATCGCTCCCTCGGAGAACGGTCCTTGGCGTTACGGCCGTTTTCATTTCGACGCACGCAGCCGGAGGATTGTCGAAGGGCTGTCCAACCTGACGTTCGCCCGCAGGGAGGACGGTTCCTATCTGATGGTGTGTCGTGGCGGAGGTGTTTGGGTCAGTCGTGACGGGCTTTCTCCGTACGAGCAGTTGACCGACCGTAGCGTATATCCTCCGGTAGAAGGCCGGTTTGAAGACCCGGTAGTGTGGCGCGACCATCTGCAATACCATCTGATTGTCAACGATTGGTTGGGGCGCATTGCCTACTACCAACGTTCGAAAGACGGTTTGCATTGGGTGACGGAACAGGGAGAGGCCTACATGCCCGGAGTGTCTGTCCATCCGGACGGACAGGTGGAGCATTGGTTCAAGTACGAACGTCTGAAGGTGTTTCAGGACAGCCTGGGGCGTGCGGTCCAGGCGAACTTTGCCGTGATCGACACCATCAAGTGGGAAGATCAGCCGAATGATAACCATAGTTCCAAGAATATTTGTATTCCTCTGAATAAAGGAGTGTTGCTGGAAGTGTTGAACCGCGATACAATTACGGCGGACACGAAAACCATAGAAGTGAGAATCAGGGCGGAAAAGGACTTCGACCCGCAAAAGGACGTTGACGTAAAATCTTTGCGTTTCGGCGCGTTTTCGGAGGTGAATTTCGGACGGGGATGCAAGGCCATCCGGTCGCATAAGGTCGGGAAGGATTTGATTGTAGAGTTCGACGGGGCCGGGAACGGTATGCAGCCGGACGAGTTTGCGCCCAAGTTGTTGGGACGCGATAAAAAGGGGCGGTTACTGTACGGCTATGCTTCCTTGCCTTACGTGGATTACCATCCGGCCATGCTTTCGGCTGCTTATCCGATGTATGACAAAGAAGGGAAGGCGCTGACATTGGAAGTGAAGAATTACGGTTTGTCGTCGTCCGCTCCGTCGCAAATTGTGGTTGAGGCCGGGGGGAGAAAGTTGGCCGAGGGGCAAATCGCGCCTCTCGCCCCTTACGCCACGGCGGCCCTGCGTCTGGATTCGGATTTCGTGCCGACGGAAAAAGAATTGTCAGACTTGACGGTCACTTTCTATACCGACGGGAAAGAGACCGGGCGGAACAAATTGAATTATTAGGAGGAATAGAGTACCATGAGGACATGGTTGAAATGGCTTAATGTCGTGTGGCTGTGGGCGATGGTTCCGGCTTTGTATGCCGGGAATACCTCACGGGAAGTATTGAACCTCAATCCGTCTTGGAAATATTCGAGGGGGGATGATGCCGGGGCAGCGCGGCCTGCATACGATGATTCCGCTTGGGAGCGTGTCGGGTTGCCCCATTCCTTCAGCATTCCTTATTTTATGAGTAAGGATTTTTATGTAGGCTATGGTTGGTATCGCAGGGAGGTGGATTTGACCGCGAAGCAGTTGAAAAAGAAAATCTTCTTGGAGTTCGACGGGGTATTCCAGGAGGCAGAAGTCTTTGTCAACGGTGTCCGTGCCGGAAGCCACGTAGGCGGTTATACGGGCTTCTCCATTGATATCACCCTCCAAGCCCGGAAAGGCCGGAATGTGATAGCCGTAAGGGTGAACAACCTGTGGCATCCCGACCGTGCTCCGCGAGCCGGTGAGCATGTGTTCAGCGGCGGTATCTACCGGAACGTCCGGTTGGTATTGAAATCACCGGCTTATATCGATTGGTACGGAACCAGTGTCACCACACCGGATTTGGCGCAGAACGACGGGCGGAGTTCTACCGTGCGCGTCGTGACCGACCTTTGCAACGCGACCGGAAGTGAGGCCACGTTCCGGTTGCAGACCGACGTGGTAGATGCCGAAGGGCGCACGGTAGCCTCAGTGACTGATGATTATAAAATAGCGTCGGGTGCATCCGTGCAGGCCGACCAGACGACACCCACTGTGGAGCAGCCTATATGTTGGTCGCCCGAACAGCCTTATTTATATAAGGTGGTCAGCACGCTGTCGCGGAAAGGCCGGATGCTCGACCGTACAGAGACGGTTTTGGGATTCCGATGGATGGAGTGGACGGCAGACAAAGGCTTCTTCCTGAATGGCAAGCACCTCTATTTGCGAGGGGCTAATGTACATCAGGATCATGCCGGATGGGGCGATGCCGTGACCGAAGCCGGCATGTGGCGTGACGTGCGTATGATGAAAGAAGCCGGATTCAACTTCATTCGTGGCTCCCATTATCCGCATTCCCCGGCTTTTGTCGAGGCTTGCGACCGCGAGGGCATGCTCTTCTGGTCGGAAAATGCCTTTTGGGGTATCGGCGGTTTCCGGGCGGACGGGTACTGGAATGCCAGTGCTTATCCGGTGGAAGCAGAAGGTCGTGCCGGATTCGACCGCAGTGTGAAAACGCAGTTGGCCGAGATGATACGAATCCATCGCAACCATCCTTCTATTATTGCGTGGAGCATGTGTAACGAAGCGTTCTTCTCTGCGCCCGCTGCGATGGACGGTGTCCGCGCGTTGCTGAAGGTATGCGTGGCCCTGTCCCGGCAGCTCGACCCGACGCGTCCGGCAGCCATCGGCGGCGCACAGCGTCCGTTAGGCAAGGACCGGATAGACCTGTTGGGCGATATTGCCGGATATAACGGCGACGGTGGCACTATACTTGATTTCCAACAGCCAGGCATTCCGAGCATGGTGGCCGAATATGGGAGTGTGAGTGCCGACCGGCCGGGTAAATTTGCTCCCGGATGGGGGGAATTGCAGAAGAACGGAGCTTATAAAGGATTGCCGTGGAGGAGCGGGCAAGCTGTGTGGTGCGGTTTCGACCACGGCAGTATCGCTGGAAGTACTTTAGGCAAGATGGGCATCGTGGATTATTTCCGTATTCCCAAACGTGCATGGTATTGGTACCGCAAAGCGTACCGTGGCGTGGAGCCGCCGACGTGGCCGGTGGAAGGAAAGGCGGAGCGTCTGGTACTGACATCGGACAAACGCGAGGGCGTGCGTACGGACGGGACGGACGATGTCATGTTGCAGGTGGGAGTGCAAGACGCTGCGGGGCGTGATTTGTCCGACAATCCCACGGTGACGCTGACCGTAGTGTCCGGTCCCGGTGAGTTTCCCACGGGGCGTAGCATCACTTTCAGTGCAGACAGCGACATCCGTATGGCCGACGGTAAGGCTGCGATAGAGTTCCGGGCATACGAAGCCGGTACGGCTGTGGTCGAGGCCCGCGCCGAAGGATTGCCGCCGGTGCGTATTGAAATCGGTTTCGTGGGAGATTGCCCCTATCGCGAAGGAGTTACCCCTGTGGTGAAAGAGCGTCCTTACGTGAGGTATGTCCGCGAGACGGAAAAAGAGATACTTACTTTCGGTAGGAACAATCCGACTTTTGCCAGTAGTCAGTCGGAGGGGCGGGCTTCCGGACAGGGTGCCGACGGCAATCCCTCTACTTATTGGCAGGCTGCTGCCGACGACCCGTCGCCTTGGTGGATGTCCGATACGGAAAAGGGGTTGCTCTTGCGCCGTATTAAAGTGACTTTCCCTCGCGCGGCAACCTATCGTTACCGGATAGAAGTGTCTTCCGATAAGGAACATTGGCAGAAAGTGGCGGAAAACAGCCCGTCTCCGAAGGTAGAGAACGTTCGGGTGGTGGAGTTTCCTGTAGAAGCACCGACCGTCAAAGCGCGTTTCGTGCGAGTGAGTTTCAAGGACAACACTGACGGACTTCCTGCGGCAGTGTCCGAGATAGAAATCACCGGTGTGGTGGCGGACTGAGACGCTCAAAATACTTTTTAAGGTCGGCAAAGCCGACCTTTTATTCTTTTTAACAGAATCGGGTGCGTATTTTGGCAGACTGAAACGTATATAGAAATAAAGAATAGGTTGTTTTTCATGTATTAGGTTTAGAGAATTAGGTTAATGTAAGGATTTAGGTGTCGGTTTTGTTTGAGGTAAAAAGTTTGTTCTAAGGATAGTATAAGGTCTGTTTTTATAGAATTGTATATGAGAAGAATATTGTTGTTGCTCGTTATTTTGAACTCTTTTTATATTATGGCCGTAGAACGGGAACCGGATGGGTTGGACTGTTATAATGTAGTATGGGACGCCCCGTCTCGTAATGCATTAGAGTCTATGCCGTGCGGCGCAGGAGATATTGGGATGAACGTATGGGTGGAAGATGGGGATTTACTGGTTTATTTGAGTAGGAGTGGGACATTCGACGAATTGAACTCATTCCCGAAGTTGGGGCGACTGCGCATATCTTTGTCTCCCAATCTTTTTAAAGATTCCAATGTATTCCGACAGGAACTTAAATTAAAGGAAGGCGAGGTTGAAATCCGGGCGGAAAAAGAGGGGCAGCAAGTGATTGTCCGTTTGTGGGCGGATGTGTTCCACCCGGTGGCTCATATCGAAGTTGAAAGCAATAAGCCGTTGACGGCTTATGCCGCTTATGAAGGCTGGCGGTATGAAGAAAGAACCTTGGTAGGGAATGAGGCGGAAGTTTGCAGGACCTATAAGGGAGCACCGGTTCCGGCTGTGGTAAAGTGCGATACAGTACGGTTTGATGGTGGAGGGGTTATGTTTTACCATAGAAATTCAGGTGAGACGGCTTTTGATTTGGCTGTGCGTCAGCAAAAGTTGGAAGGCGTGAAAGGTGAGTTATGGAATCCTTTGCCTGGACTGATATACGGTGGACGTTTGTCGGGGGATGGCATGGTTGTTTACGATCAGGTATCCGGTAAATACGCTTCTACTCCGTTTCGGGCCTGGCGGTTGAAGTCTGTCCGCCCATCCAAAAAGCACCATATTCAGGTGGTATTTCATACACAGAAAAGAGGGACTGAAAAAGATTGGAAAACCGGTTTGGTACAGGTGGAGCAAGAAATAGGAGAGATGCGACGCAAATCGAAAGAAAAAACGCTGGACTGGTGGAAGAAGTTTTGGGATAGGAGTTATATATATGTCAATAATGACCAAGCCGACATAAAGGACGAAAAATGGCAGGTAGGACGTAACTATCAGGTATTCCGTTATCAGTTGGCGTGTAATGCATACGGAGAGTATCCTACGAAGTTCAACGGGGGGCTGTTTACCGTAGACCCGGAGTATACAGATGCCAGGATTCTCCATACTCCCGACTTTCGGAAATGGGGAGGAGGCAGTTTTACGGCTCAAAACCAACGTTTGGTGTATTGGCCGATGTTGAAGAGTGGAGATTTTGACATGCTTCCCTCGCAGTTCGATTTTTATAAGCGTTTGTTGCCTAATGCGGAGGTGCGCTCACGGCATTATTGGGGACATGGAGGGGCATGTTTCACAGAACAAATCGAGAATTTCGGTTTGCCGGTAGGGTTCGAGTACGGTTGGAAACGCCCGAAGGAATTTGACCCCGGCCTGCAATATAATGCATGGGTAGAGTATCAATGGGATACGGTTTTTGAATTTTGTATGATGATGGTCGAGGCTTACCGTTATGCACGTATGGATGTGTCGGAATACATGCCATTGATGTTAAGCTGTTTAAGGTTCTATGACGAGCACTACCAGTATTTGAGTGCATTGCGTACGCCTAAAAAACTGGATGGCGAAGGGAAGTTGGTGTTATATCCTGCTACGGCTTTGGAGACTTATAAAATGGCCACTAATCCCATCACCACCCTTACAGCTATGGAGTGCCTGACGCAAGCTCTGCTTGAGTTGCCGGACACTTTTCTGACGGCCAGTGAGAGACGTTATTTGGAATCCCTACAGAAACGTATACCCACCCCTGTTCATTATCGGACGAAGGAGGGGCATAAGACTTTTTCGCCGGCACAGTCGTGGGAAAGGGTGAATAATATGGAATATCCCCAATTATATACAGTGTTTCCTTGGGGAGTACATCATATAGATGCTCCGGAATTAGATATTGCCCGTAACACTTGGTACTATGGTGCGGATGTTCCTGCCCAAAAGGGCTACAAGAGCTGGGAACAAAGTGCCGTCTTCTGTGCGCGTTTAGGCTTGAGGCAAGAAGCGGCAGACTTTACTATAAAGAAAATGAAGGATTCCGGGCGGAGGTTTCCTACTTGGTGGGGGCCGGGGCACGATTGGGTTCCGGATCATAATTGGGGTGGTTGCGGAATGATCGGATTGCAAGAAATGGTCATGCAGTGTTACGGAGATAAGATTTATATCGGTGCCGGATTGCCCGACGATTGGGATGTCGATTTCAAATTACATGCTCCACAGGAAACGGTTGTCGAGGGATGTATCCGCCGGGGCAAGGTGGTGCGTCTGGACGTGTATCCGGAAAACCGGATGAAGGATATCGTGGTTTGGTTGGGGAAAGATTGATAGGGATTTTCAGAAAAAGGATAAAATGAGAAAGAAAAACGTTGTATGGTTGTTGCTATGTGCTTGGACTATATATTCACATGCCGCCGAATGGCAATGGTCCGTTCCGGTTTCCAAAGTCATCGCGCCCGAGACTGGATGGCATCCGCAAGCCTTCTTGTGGATTCCGGAGAACTGCATGCAGGTCAGGGCCGTGATGATAGGCACGCACAACATGTGTGAGGAGACTTTGTTTGAGAACGAGCTGTTCCGCCGCGAGATGAAAGAGGCTGGTGTGGCATTGATATGGATTACCCCCGGATGGGACCAGCAGTGGAAAGCGGATTCGGGAAGCCCGGAAGCTTATTGGCAGATGTTGGACGATTTGGCGGAGACCAGCGGATATGGTGAGTTGAAATTTACTCCCATCATCCCGATAGGGCATTCCGCCATGGCGACCTACCCGTGGAATTTTGCGGCCTGGCATCCGGAGCGCACCTTGGCCGTGGTATCTTACCACGGAGATGCGCCGCGTACGAACCTGACCGGTTACGGACGAGAGAATCTGGAGTGGGGGCGGACGCGTAACATCGACGGTATTCCCGGCCTGATGGTAGAAGGGGAATATGAATGGTGGGAGGCTCGGGTGAATCCGGCACTGGCATTCCGTATGATGTACCCCGAAAGTTGCATTTCTTTTCTCTGCGATGCGGGGCGCGGCCATTTCGACGTGTCGGACCGTACGGCGGAATATATCGCCTTGTTTGTGAAGAAGGCATTGCAGGCACGTCTGCCCGATACGGTGGCGCAAGACCGTCCCGTGGCTTTGCGGAAAGTACGCCCACAGGACGG
Source organism: Paraprevotella clara YIT 11840 (assembly GCF_000233955.1). Taxonomy (GTDB): domain Bacteria; phylum Bacteroidota; class Bacteroidia; order Bacteroidales; family Bacteroidaceae; genus Paraprevotella; species Paraprevotella clara. The sequence continues at coordinate 442,123 of NZ_JH376597.1, read as the reverse complement.
ATGGTTGGCAGAACGCTGGCATCCCGTGCAACCCCACAGGGCGAAGCCCGCACCTTACGCGAAGTATAAAGGCGACGTGCACGATGCTTTCTGGTACTTCGACCGTGAGATGGCTGAGGCTACGGAAGAGCGTTATGCCCGGGAGAGAGGGAAAGAAATGCTGTATCTGGGGGTGGAACAGGAGGGGCGGTTGGCACCTTACAATCCCCGGTCGCATGTCAAGGTCAATGTGCCCTTCCGTCCGGAAGCCGATGGCGTGACTTTCCGCTTGAAAGCCGTCTTCACGGACAGCCTTCGTGCGTCGGTAGCGTCGCCCCGTGTGGAAGGCCGTCCCGTCATCACCCGCATCTGCGGTCCGGTGAAGAAGTTGGACGACACGACATTCGTGGTCGATTTCTACCGTATGGGGCTGGGTAATTCGCGGCGTGTGTCGGATATGTGCCTGTTGGCCAGTTACGACGGTGACGACCGTTACAAGAGCGTGGTACAGGAACTGAACGTCCGCCTTCCTTATCCTCTCACGGAGGGGCGTAGGCAATATTTGCTTTTTCCGGGCATCACGGATGTGACGGAGGGGACGGAGACCGTTCCGCTTCACGCCACGTCGGATTGCGGTTTGCCGGTGCATTATTACGTGAAAGAAGGTCCGGCCGAGGTGGAAGGGACAAATTTGCGCCTGACGCGGATTCCGCCCCGTGCCAAGTTTCCTGTGAAAGTGACGGTTGTGGCCTGGCAATACGGGTTGGCCGGACGGGTACAGACGGCTGAACCCGTGGAGCGGAGTTTTTATATCGTCCGGGAGTAGAAGGAATTTCTCCCGTGGCGACTTCCTTTTTGACATTTTGTCAATCCGTCGCGGTTTCGTTTGCCGGGGGCGTGTCCGCCTTGTTTTTAGACGGATGTCCTGTTCCGTGCTGCTGTAAATACTCAGTCGGGGTGCAGTGCTCGAACTTCTTAAACGTGGCGAAGAAGGTGGAGCGTTTGAAACCGCAGGTTTCAGAAATGGCTACGACCGTATATTGACTGTATTTCTCGCTCGCCACACGGCGTTTGAACTCCTCCACGCGGTAGAGATTGACGTAGTCGAAGAAATTCTGCCGCAGATGTTGGTTGAACATTTGCGACAGTTTGGTCGGCGTACAATCTACCATGGCGGCAAGGTCCGTAATACGCAGGTTCGGGTTGGTATAGGGTTTGTCGTTTTCCATGCAGTCTTTGACTTTTTTGTGCAAAGCCTTATATTCATTCTGGTTCATTCTCGATTTTTCATACATGGCCTGCACTTTGGCTTCCTGTGCTTCTTGCCTTTTCTTTTCCTCTTCTTCCTTTTGTTTTCTTATGGCTCGTCGGGCGGCGATTTCCAGGTCCATGATATGTTTACGTACCAGAAGATTCCTGAAGCGTATGCGTTTGTCTTTGAGAGCCTTGGCATACCATGCGAAAAATACGAGCAGGACGGCCAGTAGGGTTTCTATATAGAAAATGAGGGAAGGGCTTACCGAAATCCGCCAGGTTGTGGCGGTCTCTTCGTGTCCGGCCAGTCTGATTTTCAGGGTATGGCTCCCTAAGGAAAGCTTGTCCGGAGAGATCGTTTCCCCGTCCCTTGAAGACCGGTATTCCGCTCCGTCCAGACTCCATTCGTAATATCGTCCTTGCGGCTTGGCATAGTTCAGCAGAATGGGGACGACGGACAACGTCTGGCAGCCGAAGTTCCAGGAAAGGCTGATTTCCTGTTGTTCTAATTGTCGTTGGAAATCTTGCGGCTGGACCTCCCGGTTGGCTATGGTCATGTGGTTTAAAGCTACTTTTCCATAGATTTTTCGGTTAAGGTCGGTTTGCATTTGTGGGGTAAGGTACATCAATCCTTTCGTATTACCGAGCCAAAACACACCGTCCGGTGTTTCCTGAAATTCATTTCGGTTGAACCGCAGTGACGGGAGGTTGTCGTTTTCGTTGAATTGGCAATAGTTTTTCAGGTCCTTTTCAAAAAGGAACAATCCTTTGTCCGTCCCCATCCAGTATTTGCCCTGTCGGTTTTCGGTGATGAAAAAGATATTTCCGATGTTCAGCCGTTGGTAAAGATCCAAGGTCGTGTATTCGCTTAAATCCGATTTGGAACGGAACACTGATGTTTCGGATACGGCCAGCATATCTCCGTTCCGGCATAAGTTGAATGTAAGATTGGATTCTTTGTCGAAGAAGCCTTCGGGAAAATCCCGGGATTGTATGGTTTGAGTAAGCGGGTCATAAATGGCCAAGGAATACATGGTGCCGATCCATCCCTTGCCGGTCAGGTCGAAAAGGATGTCGCAGATGTAAGCGTTGGGGAGTTCCGAGTTGCGGCTGTGGAAATGCTTGACGATATTGAAGTCGGTATCGAAAACGAAAATACCCGTATTGCTGCATGCAAACAACCGTTGGTCTTGCAGAGGCTCTATACGGCTGAAGTTACCGTTTTTCAGGTTATCGTTGTAGTCGAGATGCCTTAATTCCAAAGTCTTAGGGTCAAGAATGCTCAAACCTTTCTCATAAGTGGCGATGACGAAGTGCCCGCCGAAGTATTGTATGTTCGTAACGATGCGTCCTCCGATTTCTTCCGAGGTAAAATAGCGGATAATGTCGCGCTTTTCCGAGACAAACCAAAGACCGTCTTGGGTTCCTATGGCTTTGTCGCCGTCGTGGATACAGAAACTGCGGACGGGCAGTCCGTCGGTGTTGAGATCTTTGTAACGATAGATTTTGAAAAGCGGATGACGGTGATAGTTGTAACAGATGCCGTCGGTGGCAAATCCGAACCAACTGATGCCGAGCGTCTTGTCGTGCCAAAAAGTATAGACGGCATTGCTCGGCAGGGGAAAGTCGGCCGTATTGGTACGATAGGTATTGACGATTTGTCTTTTGCGGGTGTCGATAATATAGGCTCCGTTCCCGTCGGTGGCTACGTACAACAAGTCTTTTCCGTCGGAGTTCAGATCGGCTATGACGGGACAGTCCAAGTCGATGTAAGGTTCGGTAGATGCCGTAGAGGGATCGAAGACGAGCAGTCCGCTGTTACGTGTACCTATATATATACGGTCACCTCCCCGGCAGATGTTGCGTAGGTTTCCCGTCAGCAGGTCTTTGCTGATTTTATACTTTTTCAGGCTTCTGTCTTTCAGGTTTAAATGAATCAGGAACTCGTCGCTGCACAGCCATGCTCCCCCTTTTCCGTCGTCCGTGATGTCGTTGACGATATTACCTTTGGAGATGACGCTATTTTCAAACTTGATGGGTTCTGCCTCTTCCGGGTTTTTATATACCCAAAGCCCGTTCGCACTCCCTATGAGGAGAGTTTGTCCTATTTTTTTGATACAGTTGACAAAGGAGATTTGGGGGCATACCTGTACACAAGTCTGTCGTTCCGGTTCTACAAGGTAAAGTCCCTTTCGGGTACCGAACATGATGTGCCCTTCATGGGTTTCCACGATATCCGTTACGGCATTGAGAGGCTTGGGGAGGTCGATGTGAAACTTGGTGAAAGAATGTCCGTCGAAACGGCAGATACCGTTGAACGTACCTATCCACATCATGTTGCGGCTGTCTTTAAAGATTTTATAGACGGTATAGTTCGGCAGCCCGTCTTGGTCGGTAAGATAGTTTTCCGTGGGTGCGGCTTTTATTGGGTGAAGAGGCAGGCCGACGAAGAGGAATCCTACAAGAATTAAAAAAGAAAAGAATCGTATCGGGTATTTTTTCATGAGTCGTCTTAAACTGTTAACGCATACAAAATTATATTTTTAAGCGAATGATTGCAAATTTTAGTGCTTTTAAATGCGTAAAATGACGCGGAAAGTATTATCTTAGTAAGGAGGAATATAGTCCGATAAGTCCGTCCAAATTCAGCGGACTGTTGAAATGGTTGATTTAGAATATTGATTTTTAGTGGAATAGACGGTTTGGTGTCTAAATACATTGCGGTGAACACTTTTGAGAATTTCTTCTGTTGTTTTTTGGTTTTTCAAACGATAATTTTGTCTTGTCCAAAAGAATCGAAAACTTAAAAAACATATAGTATCATGGAAGACTTGAAGAATACGCAAGAGATGACATTGGTAGCTGAGGCATATACCCGATACCGTACGTTGTTGGTGGCCTATGCCAATAAAAGAACCCGGAATCTGGCGGATGCCGAAGACGTGGTGCAGGAAGCTTTCATTAAAATCATCAATATGGGAGACATGGTGTATGCGGCTACCATCCGGAATCTGGCTTTTACAACCGTACAGAACCTTTTGATAGATCGCCTGCGCCGTCGGGTAGTGGTGTCGGAAGTCCATTCTTATATATACGACATCCAACCGGAATTTACCGAAGAGACAGAGTCGGCCATTCACGCGAACAGTCTGCTGCAAGCGGAATATGCTTGGACGAAGACGCTTCCCGAAGCGTGCCGGAAAGTATATTGCATGAACCGTTTCGAAGAACTGACGGCAGAAGAAATATCGAAGGAACTTCATATCAGCCGCCGTACGGTGGAGGCGCAGATACAGAAAGGGCGGAGAAGGGTGCGTCCTTATCTCAAGGCTGTAGGAGGCTTTTAACGGGAAGACAGAAGAATCATTTACCTTAAAAAGAAGATAAACATGAAAACAATGAGATTGTGGATGTGTGTGGTGTGCGGATTGTTGTTCGCGAGTGGTTTGTATGCCCGGAAAACGGAGGTATTGGATGAGATCGTTTTCGGACATTCCGCTTCAGAGAAGAAGCATGGATTTTCCGCAAAAGCCAGTCAGGTGGTAACTGGCGGCTTGGGAGAAGAGGCCCGTGTGCTGTTGCCCATACCCGGCGAAAGGGTAGAGGGAGGCCATATCACCTTTACGATGAAAGTCGATCCGGAGAAACAGAATTATTTTACGGCTCGTTTCTGGGGCTCGGACAGCGGGAACAGCAATATCCTCATCTTGTTTTGCGAGGGGAAGCAGATAGGATACCGTCATTTGGGCGACTACGACGTGTTGGACATAGCCAATGAAGATAAGCCTTATTCCGGCCGGTTCACATATGCCACGCTGCCCTTGCCCATCAGTATGACCCGAGGAAAAAAGAAAATAGAATTGAGTATCCGTTCTACCGGACGTATATTCCGCTACGGAGAAACTTTCGATGCTTATCAAAAAGTAATGGAAAAGCCGTCGAAAGCACTATATAAAGGATATACCCATACGGAGACTTGTTTCCAGCCCTCGGAGAAAGAGAAGAAGCAGATAGAAAAGAACGAACGACGGGTACGTACCGCACCGGGAGCGGAAGTCATGGAGGAGGTCAGGCAGTTCGTGAACCGTCAAATTTCAGGTTACCTGAACCAAACGGAGATAGACCAGGAAACCGCTTCGCTTTTGGCGTATGCCTATCATGAGCCGTGGACAGTGGCTTATCGGAACAAGGACGTGGGGGAGAAGGTCATCCGTACGGCCGACCGGTATTATGAGCGTTATGCCCAAAATCCCAAATCGGTGTATGACGGGTCATGGCTGACGGTGGGGCCTTTGTGTCAGGCCTTGAATTCCTTTATACCCGAAATCCGTGAGATTTGGGACGAGAAGATGCCGAACGGGAAAACGCGCCGGGAGAATTGGACGGCTATGTGCCGGGAATGTGTGGACTACGCCAAGACGCATCGTCGAAGTTATACCAACCAGAGCATGATTGTGGATTTGCATCTGTATAACGTGAACCGCATGCTTTCCATTCTGTCACCCGAAGAGGCCCTGCCCGTTTGGCAGACTTTGAAATTCATTTATGAATCCATGGGTATTGCCCCGTGGTCGGGCAGTTTGTCGGCAACGGGAGAACTGACCTGGCCTTTGGGGAAAAGCTATTACCAGTTTTCGCCGGACGGTCTGAGTAAGGAGTTGGGCTATGTGGGCGGTTACGGTGAAATCCTGAACTGGATGGTACATCTTTATGAAGTGACCGGTGAACGCGGCCTTACCGATACGCGCGACCCGCTGATTCGTGCCCAGATGCTTAAGATCATGCACACGCGCAGTCATTTCCGTTATCCGACATTGGATAATGACGGATATGCGGCCATGCGCGGCGAGTCGGTCATCGGCTGGCGTGACCATGGCTATTATCCGGCCGGTATCACTTACGGAGAACGTGGTTACCATCGTGAAGGCACGCCTATCATGGCGGCTGCGGCCACATTGGATCCTGAAGCAGTGGCATACGCCCAACAGATGATGGAAGACAACCAGTTCTTTGCCGTAGTCAAGGAGAAAATGAAAGACCGCGGATTGAATTCCACCTATACGTTGCTGCGATTGCCGGGTGAGTACGATTTGATTATGAAACAGCCGCGCCGCGAGGGTCGCCTGCCCATGTCGGACGGTATGCCGGACGCGTTGTTCTCTGACGAGGAAGTCGGCGTGGTGGCGTTGAAAAACGGGGATGAAATCTTGTACACATCTTTGTATTGGCGTGCGAACTTTGCCGTGAACTTCTTGGCACGTGTGCACTACATTACGCCGGAGTGCGACCGTGTCGCCACGGTGTTCGAGGACATCCGATACACACCGAGCGGATTTACCTATACCCGTCCCGAACGGAACAATCTTTATTTTTCGCCTGCCCGTAATTTCTATCCCGAAGTGAAGTCCGCCCATACCGGCGAGCAGTTGCCTATTGCCAAGGCACCCGAAGGCGTTCACTTTGAACCGGGGCAGGAAAGCGTATATGCCGGGAAGGGGGACTTCTACACCCTGCGTTACGGCAAGTATTTGATAGCGATGAATTGTACGCCGGACAGAACATTCGATGTGGAAGTGCCTGCGGCGAAGTCCGTGAGAGCATTTCCCTCCAAGGAGACGGTGACAGAACGCGTGTTGCAGGTGGAACCGAAATCCACGGTGGTATTGATAGTGGAATGAATGGGATAAACAAAATTCTAATACCAACTTATGATGAGAAAGATATTTTTGATTGCCATTTTATGCCTTGTGCCTTTTATCGGACAGGCGCAGGAGTTGCAGGCTCCGTTCGCACATCCCGGGTTGAATCACTCCCGTGCCGATTTGGAACGGATGAAAGAGAAAGTATTGGCTAAGGAAAAGCCTTGGATTGACGGTTGGGACGCTTTGTGCGCCTTCCGTGACGCACAGTCGGATTTCAAGGCGAGTCCCAAACCGACTATCGGAGGTACGGACGGAACCCGTCAGCGGGCATCGCGCGATGCCATGGCGGCTTATTATAACATCCTGCGTTGGTACGTTACAGGAGATGAGGCACATGCCCGATGTGCCGTGGATATATTGAATGCGTGGTCAGCCAGTGTGCAGTCTGTGGTGACGGGAGAGTTGTACATGCTTCCGGCATGCGAATTCATAGAGGCCGCCGAACTGGTCCGGCTTTATCCGGGATGGAAGGCCGAAGACGTGGAACGTTTTGAAAAGATGGCGCGAGACTACATTTATCCGGCGTGCCGGGACTTCCGAGGTGAGGCGGGGACATGGCCCGGTTGGGACGGTCCGGCCAATGTCGCTTGCCTGTACATTGGGATTTTCTTGGATGATGCGGAGATGGTGAATGATGCCATCGCCTATTACAAGACCGGCAAGGGAGGCGGTTGCATTACGGAAGGCATCGTCTTTGGCGGCCAACCGGTAGAGATGGGACGCGACCAACCCCATGCAGCCATCGGGATAGATGCGTATGTCGACCTTTGCCAGGCTTTATGGAATCAAGGGTTGGATATGTATGCCTACGAGGACAACTTGCTGTTGAAAGGCTTCGAGTATTATGCCAAGTTCAATCTCGAACATCCGGTGGACTGGACACCGATAGACTATCACGGGCATAAGTTTTACTATCCGGCTCCGTCGAACAATGCTCCTTCGTCCATGCCCAACAACCGTATCCTCGCCAATGAGGCGGTTTATCATCATTATGTAGACCGGAAAGGGCTTGATGCTCCTTATTTGCGTACGATGATGAAGTTGAAAAACGTAGATGTATTGACCGGCATGATGTACACTTATTCCGATACGACCACGGCGTATGTTTCCTATCCCGTTCCACCGGTTCCGGAGGACGTGAAAGTTACCGGTAGCATCGGGCGCATAGATTTGGATTGGGCATCGGCGGAAGGAGACGTGGCCAATGGTTATGACGTGCAACGTTCCGTTTCGCCCGACAATGGTTTTGAGACGGTAGGCAGTTGGTCCGGCAACTCCACAACGGAGTTTGCCGATAAGGACGTGGAGCCTGGGAAAACCTATTATTACAGGGTAAGGGCCAAAAACCGATCCGGCGAAAGTGCATGGAGCGAGCCGGTGAGTGGGACGGCCCAACCGGGTTCTTCCAACTCCTTGTTATCCGGATGGACGCAACAAGACATCGGGAAAGAAGAGTGGATGATAGACGGAGTCACGAAATACTCTCCCGTGAACGGGCACACCTTTGTGCTGACCGGTTCGGGACGCGACATATACAGTGCGGAGCAACCCGAGGGAAACTTTACCTATACGGCCGTGACCGGTGATTTTGAACTGGTGGCCCAGATTTACGACGGGGAGCAAGAGGGCAGTCAACTGAAGGAAAAGTTCGGACTGGCCGTGCGTGAGAATACGACCACTTCTTCTCCTAAAGTCATGTTGTGGGTCGGTGATGCCGGCACGCGTTACACGCATTTCATGTGGCGCAATACGGCGGACGGTAACGGAGATGTGGCGGGGAGCGACCACACTTGGGTACCGGTATGGCTTAAACTGGTGCGCAAAGGAAATGTTTTCGAGGCATACGTGTCCGACAGCGGTACGCGTTGGTATACCGTAGGTGCTTCGGAAATTTCTTTCCCCGACGATTGCCTCGTGGGAATGTGGGTTTGTGGCGGTGCTTATCGTCCCGAAGGATATACCGTAGGGTTCGACCATGTAGCCTTGACGTGCGGTGGAGGCACAAAGCCCTCCGTGCCGACCGATTTGGAAGCGAAGGTATTGGGCAGCACTTCGTTAAGTCTGTCTTGGAAGGCTTCGGGGCATGTGTCTTCCTTCAAACTGTGCAGGTCTACTTCTCCCAACGGGCCTTTTGAAACCGTGGCCGGAAGTTTGTCCGCCCCGTCTTATACGGACGAGGGGCTGGAACCGGGTACGACCTATTATTATAAGGTATGGGCGGCAAATGCCGTGGGGGAGAGCGAAGAGGCCGCTACGGTTTCGGCGGCTACGGAAGACCTGAGCTTGCCCGGTCGGCCGGAGGCGGCAGAAGCAAAGGCCGGTAACGGATACGTGAGCCTGACGTGGGAAGCTACGGGTGAGCGGACGGCTTACTATCAAGTCCGTCGCGGAAGCATGTTCGGCGGTCCCTATACCCTGATAGGGAGAGCCATGGAAAATCGATATACGGATCATAAGGTGGACAACGGGAAGATGTATTATTATGTGGTTTCCGCCGTGAACGCCGTAGGAGAAGGGACTTATTCGGAAGAAGCCAAAGCCTATCCGCAAGTGGGAAGTTGCCGTTATTGGCCGTTTGACGAAGCGGGAGGTACTGCGGCATCGGATGTATGGAACGGAGGAGAGGCACAGTTGGTGAACAATTCCCGTTTTGATACGGGGAAGTACGATACTGGAATTCATTTGTCCGGTGGCCATATCACGCTGCCTGCCGGAGTGACAGAGACGTGGAAGGACTTCACGTTGTCGCTTTGGGTAAAGCCCGACCGCGTGGAGGATTGGGCTCGTATCGTGGATTGCGGCACGGGGACGGATAATAACCTCTTCCTGACCATTAAGGCAGCTCAGACCGGTTGTTTGCGTTATGCCATCGTGCAAGGGACGTCGGGGGAACAGCAAATCAATACGGACTTCTGTCCGAAAGCCTCCGAATGGACGCACATCGTATTGGTGCAGCAGGGTACGACAGGCATTCTCTACGCCAATGGTGCGGAAGTGGGACGCAATGAGAACCTGACCCTTTCTCCGGCCGACTTGGGATATACCACGCGGAACTATATCGGACGTTCAGCCCATACGGCCGACCCTTATTTGCAAGGGATTGTGGATGATTTGAGAATCTACGATTGCGCTTTGGAGGCCGACCAGGTATCGGCCTTGTATCAGGCTTCCGCCCAACAGATTACTTTTTCCGGCTTGCCCGCTATGAAAGTAGGAGACGAGGAGCTCACTCCCTCGGCCATGGCCACTTCCGGCCTGTCATTGACTTTCCGGAGCAGCCGTCCTGAGGTAGCCGAAGTGGTGGACGGATGCCGTATTCGGGCCTTGTCGCCCGGGGAGGCTGAAATCACCGCCTTGCAAACGGGAAACTTGCTTTATGCGGCGGCCGCTCCCGTGTCGCAAACCCTGATGGTGGAAAAAGGTGACGGAGTGGAAAGTATTGGTTCGGGGAAAATAAAGGTAAATGTTCAACGACATGAGGGGGGCTTACATATTTCATTTTCTCAACCGGTGGAAGATGATTGTAGGGCTATGTTATTCGAAATGAATGGCGTTTTGATACGTAGTGCGATTTTGACTGGTGTAAACCATTATGAATGGGATACACACGGACTTTCTTCGGGAATATACTTATTAAAAGTAGAAAGTAGGGGAAATTTTACGATGTTGAAAATCGTTTTGTGAGGATGAATACAAATTCTTTATTATGTTTTTAAGGTATCAAAAATAAAAAAATATGTATATTCGAGAATGGCTTTTCGGAGTCTTGTTTTTTCCATCGGTCATGGGATGCCAGAATATGTCCCAGATAACGGAAGAGGTTGTGGTAAATTTACGACAAAAGGGGGCTGATATTTCTTCTTCCATGTACGGTGTGTTTTTCGAGGAAATCAACCACGCTGGTGATGGAGGCTTGTATGCGGAATTGGTACAGAACCGAAGTTTTGAAGAAGATGAAATCCCTGAAGGGTATCGAATAGAAGGAACGAAATTGATACCTCTTGCCAAACCTTATCATTTGACTGGCGAGATACGTGAGCGTTCTTTTGAGTGGTATGGAGGCAAAATCAGGGGGTGGAATTTGAAAACCGGAGATTTGTCAGAGGCTTCCATGCGTTTGACAAAAGAACGTCCTATGTATCCTACGGCTCCGAACAATTTGGAATTGTTTATTCAGAAAACAACAGGTGCTGTACAGTTGGTTAACGAAGGATATTGGGGTATGGGTATTCGGCAGAACGAACGTTATCATTTACGTACCATTGTGCGTGTGGATCCAGGTTATAAGGGAACCCTTACTGCTAAGTTGCTGTCGGAAAAAGGAGATATATTGGCACGGGCTTTATTACCTTGTATTCCTGACGGTGAATGGCATGATATGACACTGGTATTGACATCTGTGGCCACGGACTGTAAGTCATCGTTAGCTATAGAATTCGATGCACCCGGGAAGGTGTGGTTGGACTACGTGTCTCTCTTTCCTGAAAATACCTTTAAGAAACGCCAGAACGGTTTACGTAAGGATGTGGCGGAAATGGTGGCCGGTTTGCAACCCGCCTTTTTCCGTTGGCCCGGTGGTTGTGTGGTGGAAGGCATTACTTTGAATAACCGTTTCGAGTGGAAGAAAACTTTGGGCGATCCGGCGGCGCGCCCCGGGGAATACAGCACATGGGGGTATCGTTGCTCTTATGGTTTCGGCTATTATGAAATGTTGCAGTTTTGTGAGGACATCGGTGCCAAGGCCATGTATGTCTGTAATGTGGGTTTGAGTTGCCAGTTCCGTATGGGGGAAGCTTCTGAAAAAAGTGATATATCTTATTATATAGATGACTGTTTGGATGCGATAGAATACGCGTTGGGGGATACGTTGACGGAATGGGGAGCACGTCGTGCAGCCGATGGACATCCGGCACCTTTCCCTTTGCAGTATATTGAGATAGGTAATGAAAATTGGGGAGACGAATATGACCGCCGTTTCGATATGTTTTATCAGGCCATCAAGCAAAAGTACCCTCAACTTACTTTGATTTATAACGAAATGCCCGAACGAAACGGACCGATGGGCATTACGAAAACCGATATGGTGGATCCGCATTATTATGTGGCACCGGAGTTCTTTTTCCGGAATACGGATTTGTTTGATCATTACGAACGGGGGAAGCACACGGTTTACGTCGGTGAATATTCTTGTAACCGAGGAGTGGGCGGTGGAAATATGTGGGCAGCCTTGTCGGAAGCGGCATTTATTGGCGGTATGGAGCGTAACGGCGATTTGGTGAAGATGGCTTCTTATGCCCCCTTGCTGGAGAATCGTAACAATCGTAAATGGCCGACCAATCTGATTTGGTTCGACTCCGAGCAAGTGGTCGGACGTGGATCCTATTATGTGCAGAAAATGGCGGTGGAGAACAGGCCTACTTATAATGTGGCGAATGATAAGGTTTTACGGGCAACTGATACGGCTTCGTATGTATCCGGCCATATCGGCTTTGGTTCGTGGGCTACTGCTGTGGAATTTAAGGACTTCAAGTGGGTATCAAAGGGGCATAGGGTAGATGTGCCGCTCGGGGAAACTACACGGAATTATGGAAGTTGGAGCTATACCGATGGCGTTTTGTCTCAAACTTCTTTGGAAACCGGCACCCAGTATATTCTGAAAGGGTTTAAGGATAATGATTACACTTTGGAGTGTAAGGCACGCCGGGTGAGTGGTAAAGAAGGTTTCTTGATTTATTTTGGTATGACGGCCAACGGCCAAGATGGTTATATGTATAATATAGGTGGATGGGATAATCAAAAGGCCGTATTGCAGCAAGTGGCCAACAGCAACCGGGCGAAAGTGTTGGCAGAATGTCAGGACGTGAGGGTGGAAACCGGTCGTTGGTATGATTTGAAGCTGGTGGTTTCCCCTCGCAAGAGTGAATTGTACGTAGACGGGAATTTGGTACTGTCCCATGTACCCGAGCCCGTACCTTTACAGTTTGTGGATTCCGGCTATGATGAACATGCGGGTGAGTTGGTTTTGAAAGTCGTCAATGCCACAGATTCGGTCTATCCGGTTTCTTTCCGTATTGACGGGGCACGACGGGTGGCTCCTGAAGGCAAGGTCATTACTTTGGCGGCTGGGAGTGGAGCAGAGGAAAATTCTTTCGAGAATCCACGGAAGATTTATCCTGTGACATCCGGTTACGGTGATTTCGGACGTGATTTTACTTATACGTTCCGCCCTTTTTCATATACAGTGTTACGTATCAAGGCAGAGAGGGATGTTTCCGGGTTGAATAATGAACAATAAATAACGGATTATGGAAAGATGGCTGATTTTAGTTTGGAGTTTTTTATTTGCTTTACTTGGGGAAGCACAGGTGCGTGTCAGTGCCTGGCCTGAGGGCAAGGACGGATTGGAAAGGAGTCCGGATTATGATGTGACTGTAAAATCTCTTGCAGGAGGAAGCGGGGAATGGATACGGGTACCTAATTTACGGTGTGATGTGGATACCAGACATGTGCGCCATGCTTCGTTTGCTGAATTCGAGATGGGAAGTCCCGTGGTGGTCCGAGTGAAGAACTGCCGCACAGATGCATGGGACGGGAATGGCAAAATGCAAGTAAAAGTGAAGCCTTCCTCTCGTGGCATCGCTTGTCGTCAGGTGGATGCACGTACCGTGGAGTTTACTTTGCATCGTCCTGAATTCCTGAGCGTGGAATTTAATGGTGAGCGCAAGCAGAACCTTCATATCTTTGCCAATGACATGCTTGCCGAGACCTATACGGGGGAAGAACCAGATGCGATTAATTGGAAAGGAAAGAACGCACAAGACGTGTTTAAACAGGATGCGCGATTGATTTACTTCGGTCCGGGGGTACATTTTCCTAAGGATTTGCCGAGTGGGGAAATCAAGATACCGAGCAATACGACGGTTTATCTGGCTCCCGGTGCGGTAGTTCGGGCCCGTCTTATTGTGGATCGTGCCGAGAATGTCCGTATCATAGGCCGGGGAATCGTAGCCCATCCTTTGCGTGGGGTTGAGATTACTTATTCCAAAAATGTGCTGGTAGATGGGATTACCATCTTGAATCCACAACATTATACTGTGTATGGCGGTCAATCGGAAAATCTGACCATTTGTAACTTGAAGTCTTTTTCGGCTCGTCCGTGGAGTGACGGTATCGACCTGATGAGTTGTCGTCATGTGAAGATCGACCATGTATTTTTACGGAATTCAGACGATTGCATTGCGCTTTATAATCACCGTTGGTGGTATTGGGGCGGCACTGAGGATGTGGATATTTCCAGAGCTACTTTATGGTGTGACTGGGCACATCCCGTGAATATAGGAACTCATGGGGATGACCGGAGCGAGTCAGGCGAGACATTGAAAAATGTGCGTATCCACGACTGTGACATCATTTTTCATGAGGGAGACGGAATGCTGTCCATTAGGTGTGGAGATAAGAATGTGGTACGTGACGTGGTGTACGATTCCATTCGCATTGAAGACATATCCAGAGGGCGTTTGTTTGAAATGCAGGTGATTTACAGCGAGAAGTACAATCGTGCTCCGGGTAACGGAATTCGGGATGTACATTTTCGGAATATCTCGGTATTCGATTCAGAAGGGTGTATGAATCCAAGTTTGATTACAGATTATGATGCCAACCGTGTCATAGGGAAATATACGATAGAGAATGTGATGCTGAACGGTAAGCCGTTTAACGAGGATAAAGGCCTCATACGCAAAATGATCGTAAAATAAAAAATGGAATCTGCGAATGTTTAACTAATTATTATATACAAATGAAGAAAGGCTTGTTTATTTTGTGTTGCTTAATAATAAGTAATGTAAGTTTTCTTTGGGCACGTGATTTCAAACATCCGTGTTCAATGGTTTCGATAGTTGAAATAGAGAAGATGAAGAAACATATTGCAGACAAAACAGAACCGTTTTATAGTGAATGGCAAACTCTGCAAAGCGACCGTTATGCCAGCCCGTCTTACACCACTTCGGGACATATTGAAATCGGAGGAAGTGATGGTACTCGCCAACAGGTGAGCAATGATGCCATGGCGGCTTTCTACAATGCGCTGCAATGGCATGTTACGGGGAATGTAAAATATGCTGATTGTGCGGCTCGCATCCTGTCGGTGTATGCAGAGAAAATGGAAAGTGCTACACAGCAGCTCTACCAGTATCCGGCTCGAGATTTATGTTATGCGGCTGAATTGCTGCGTTTAAGCGACGGTTCTTTCTATAGTGGATGGGAGGAGGTTTCATACAATCAGTTTCTAAATAAAGTGCGAACAATTCTTGTTCCGGCTTTAAGAAAGGAGAGAACAAACGGAATGAGCAGTTGGTCAGCGGGTGCCATCGACGGTTTGCTTATAGCTGGCGTACTACTTGATGATGAAGCCATCTACGATGAAGCCATCGGTTATTTTAAAAACGAATCTATTCCCGGTTCGATAACGGGAGCCATTACCGATTCCGGACAACTCAACGAAATGGGACGCGACATGGTCCACGCCAATCTTGTCCTTGATGATTTGTGCCGTATGGCACATGTGGCCTGGGTACAAGGTGATGACTTGTTCGGGTACGATAACAATCGTCTGTTGCGCAGTTTCGATTATTGGTGTCAAGCCAATTTGGGATATGAAGACTCTATGGTTTATACTCCTGTTGGACGTTGGTATTATTTGTCCACCCATAATAACGGGAATCGTTTGTATCCAGACGGTTCTATTTTTGAATGTGCTTTGCATCATTACAAGGAAGTGAAAAAATTGGATGGTTCCCAGTATTATTACTTAGATCGTTATGCCAAGGTGGCTCGTCCCGGACGTTTCTATCATACACTCTTTTATGTGGCCGATCCGGAGTTGTCTCCCGTGTTTAAAGTGGTTCCTCAAAAGCCGGTTCAATTTAAAGTGACACAAGGAATAGGGTTTATGGAACTTTCATGGAGTCACCCTGTACTCGACGACCAAAGCGGATATAAAGTTTATCGTTCTTCAGATGGCGTGAATTATAATTGTGTGGCTACTGTAGACCATTCTACAAAAAATAGCTACCAAGACCATAGCGTCATTGCAGGACATGTTTATTATTATAAAGTGATTCTCTTTAATTATGCAGGAGAAAGTGAAGCCTCTGATGTCGTCGGTCCTTTGACGGCCTCTGCCGGAAGTGAAATATTGCCTGAAGAATGGGCTTTTGAAGATGTGGGGCAAACAGGTATAGGGGCAGGAAAGTACCTCAATACCCAAAGCAGTTCTTTTGCCGTATCGGGAGTGGGGCATGACATTGGCGGCACAAATGATGCGCATGGTTTTGTTTATAGAAAGGTAAAAGGGGATGCCATATTTACTGTTCGATTGGTTTCTACCGAGGAAGCTTTTTATAAGGTGGGTATCATAATGCGTGAATCTCTTGATGGTGCATCCAAGCGGGTTGGTATCACTTTAGGCGAAGTGGGTTATCGTTTATGCCGCATGTGTACGCGCTCTTCACAAGGTGGTGGAACTTCTTGGGTGGAAGGCAATGATTTCACTTATGCACCCGTATGGTTTCGCTTACAACGCGAGGGGGATGTGTTCATGGCTTATCAATCTCGCGACGGAATGAATTGGTTTGAGATTGGTCGCCAATCGGTTTCCATGGCAAGTGATTATTACGTTGGGATGGCTTCAAGTACGGCATCTGACACAGGTGAAGCTTACGAAGCTATATTTGACCATGTCACTGTGGAAAACGTACTCACGGTTGTAGACACGCCGCAAAATGTACAGGTTGATGCTTGCAACAGTACGCGTGCCGCTATTTCGTGGACTCCGGTAAAAGGTGCTATAGACTATGTGCTTACACGTCACGATGGAAAAGAGTATGTTGCCATACAACCTATATTTCAAGATTCTTGTCTGGTACCCGAGCAGACTTACAGCTATGGCATCAAAAGCCGTGGATTTGGTGGTTATAGTGATGAGTCTGCTGTTGTAAGTGTCACCATGCCTAAATTGGGTATTCCGTTGTCGCCTGCATATATTAGAGCAGAATGTAACGGAGAACCGGAAGTTGTTGTTAGGTGGGCTTTTACTGATGAAGCATCTTCGTATGTCTTGCAACGTGCGGAATCCATTGACGGTGAGTTTCAAACGCTGTTATCCGATTCTGTGCTGTCGTTTGTTGATACCTCGGTGGAAGAGAACAAAACCTATTATTATAGGGTTATGGCAGTAAATAGATTGGGTACAAGTTCGTACTGCGAGTCGGATATTGTAGAAATATTCAGTATAGAAAAACTGGAGGGAGTGGTTATAGGTACGGACGGAAGTTGGGAGGACAACGTTGCCACAATGAAACAGGCGGCTGTAGATGGATTATTGGATACTTATTTCGATTCCTCACAAAAAGACGGGGCCTATGTGGGGTATGATTTAGGGGAAAATAATCGTGCTTATGTTTATGAATTACGTTTCGCACCGCGTAATGGTATGCCACAGCGTATGGTAGGTGGTGTTTTTCAAGGTGCAAACAAAATGGATTTCAGTGATGCGGAAACGCTTTATACTGTAACATTTACGCCAGAAGAAGGGAAGTATACTCACATAAAACTTTCATCGACAGGAAAGAAATTCAGATATTTACGTTATATGTCTCCTAAAGATGGTTTTTGCAATGTGGCGGAGGTTCAGTTTTATGGTCGTAAGATGAGCTTGAAAGAGCAGACTATTGACTTTCCCGAATTAGGTGTGGTAGAAGAAGGGATTGCAGATTTTTCACCTAAGGCAACGGCCACGTCGGGGTTACCCGTTACTTATTCATCTTCAAAGACTGATGTGGCTACCATTGTAAATGGAAAAATTCACGTGGTGGGGCCTGGTAACACCTATATCGTAGCCTATCAAAACGGAAACGAGGAATGGGGTGAAGCTACGCCGGTCAAACGTCGCTTAAGAGTAACCGTTAAAACTGCTATATTGGAACATAGGAATAGCGATGAGTTGCAAGTAAAATCAACCATTTGGTATAAAGCAGATGGTACCCGGATAGACAAACCTCTCAAAGGATTTTATATCCAAAAACAAATATTATCTGATGGTACCGTGAAAACTTACAAGCGTATTGTGGGACGTTAAATATACAACACCGTTCAAATTCATTTTTTTTGGTGGGATTAATAATCGAGGGGAATGGATTTGAACGGTGTTATTTGCAGAGGAGATGAAGATGAGGAGGTAGTAGAAATCAGAGGGGGACAAAGTATCTCTATCGGAAATCCGTCATTCCCCGTGCTCGCCCCCTCAGAATTTTTCAAAAAGACCTTTCATCCTTCAGATTATATGGTAACCAATTGTGATATAGAATATTATAGAATGAAGGACGTTTCAGGTATCTTTCAGCCTTCTTTCATAACGGAGAGGGATAAAAAGTTCTAAGCCAAATGATTTTTCAATCTCAGGCGAACAATTTTTCAATCTCAGGCAAACGATTTTATAATCTCAGGCGAACGGAATGAAGCGTGGCTGAAGGATGCTTGGGACATCTTTCAGCTTATAATACAAAGGAAATGAAAGGCTTGTCTTACATCCTGAAAGATGAAAGGTCTTTATGAAAAATTCAGGGAGACGTATGTGGCATGCAAGGAAAATTTGAATTGAAACTAAAAATTTTTTTTCTTCTGTAAGTATTCTGAGGTTGTGAAACGTAGTAGGGTATAGAGAGAGTTCTATTTTTATAGTATAACTTTAAATTAAAAATTATGAGATTGAGACATTTACTCAGTGCGTCTTTGCTCTGTTGGGCCGGAATGGCCGGGGCGCGCGACGTTCACGGTGTGAACGGGTATTACAACTGGACGGCAGCCCAAATGCAGGCCAATGCCCAAATTGAGTTTGGTCCGGAAGGTAAACAATGGGCACAATGGGAGCCGAGTTATGAATTTGAAGGCGATTATTTGAGATGGATTCCTGGAGTGCATAACACTGCCTTTGATAAAGACAAAGGTGGTTTTCAATTTCGTTCACGTATTGATTGGCGTGAAAAGGTGAAAGGGGAAGGTTTTATGACCATTACTCCCTCTTATCCGGTTTTTGTGGCCAAGTTGTCTATTCCGCGTCAGTCTCAGGTGAAGACACCCGGCGACAGTAATTTCTGGATTGAGTTCTTTTGGCATGACCCTTATACAGGAAAGCAAGACGTTGATTTGCCGAATAATGGAGGTGGAGGTTTTTGGGGATTTACCAAAGCTTTGGATGTGGTGAAGTCGCATTGTCCATGGGCTAAAGATGAATTAGGGCGTGATTCCATCTATTTATATAATAGGGAAGGGAATGACTCTACTTTGTCCATAAGAATAAATAAAGATGTGAATGAATTTACTGCCCAACAGAATGATACTGTATGGTATATGAAACGTTTGCCTGTGACAGAAAGTCAAGACAAATGTGAAATTATCGTAGCAGTCAATTTTGCTTCTATTCGTGACTCCTCCCAATTGGCCTTAGCCTCTCATCGTTTGATAGACCGTGTGCCTATTAAGATATCCCATTGTTCGTTGGGCTTTATTACTCGTGCAGATACAATGTATGTGGAAACTGATGAAAATGGAGATACGGTTGTAGCCCGTGCGAAAACGCGGGAAGAGTTGCCTTATTTGAACGTGAAATGGTTCAAAACCTATACGTCAATGGATGCCGCAGTAAAAAGCCTGACAGAAGAAAACAATTGGGGGGACGGTGCGATAGAAAATCCTCAAAAAGATGTTTTGAATACGGCTTTATATGAGGCAGAAAAAGTGATTAAAGGATTTGAAAATTACGCAGGAGATGCCGACGCAGCTTATGCGGCTTTGAAAAACGTACATGCAGATGCTGATGTCGTGTACAATAAGTCAGATGCTACCACGGAAGAATATCTGTCTGCCATAGAAAATATCAATGCTGCGATTGCGGAGTTTTATTCTTATGTTAATCCGTCGGAGAATTTGGTGTATAACTATATTCGTACGTCTGATGCAGCTACGTCATTGTATGCAGCTCAATCGGAAGTGACAAAGGATAATTATACAGGTCGTCCTTTGGCATTAGGGGCTAACGAAAGTGCTATTCCGTTGACTTTTGTTCCTATTGGAGTATCTAACGGTCAGTGTGCTTATAATTTGA
Organism: Paraprevotella clara YIT 11840; assembly: GCF_000233955.1. Taxonomy (GTDB): domain Bacteria; phylum Bacteroidota; class Bacteroidia; order Bacteroidales; family Bacteroidaceae; genus Paraprevotella; species Paraprevotella clara. Next base: position 422,026 of record NZ_JH376597.1, on the reverse strand, counting down.
AGGGCAAGGATGGCGTAGTCGTACAATGTACAGACGGGACATTGCTTTTGGTTAAGGGCTCGGGAGATGCTGCAACTTTCACATTTGCCGACCGCGACGGTTACGGGTTGTTCGACATGAAGTGCGGTTCTTTCTATTACTATAAGTCGGGTTATGAATTGAAGACCGTGAATGCGTTCCCGGAGGTAAGTTATGACGACATGCAGCCTTATTTGTTCCAAATCGTAGACGCATTGGAAAGTTATAATCCGACGGAAGACGAGAAGAGCGGACTGTTCGAGGCTTGGGAATTCAATGGCGAAGTCGAGGAAGACCCGAGCACGAAAGGTACGATAAACGGTGCGGAACTGGTTATGGGCGAACACGGACAGACGTTTATGTTGGATGGTTGGCGTATGCAACGCTGGCGCATGTGGTCGCGTGTGAACAAGGGTACTTACAAGAGCGAAGACGGAGAAGACTTGGGTTGCCTGAAACTGACGGCGGCAGAAACATACGATTCGTTCGACGGGACTTCTTTAGGCAATGCGACGGTTTATCCGGCCAGTCCTTCCATGCGTCGTGAAGGCGGTGTATTTACGAACTTCTACGACCGCGACCCGGCGGGAGGTGTGCGTGACGAGGCTTGCTTGGTGAACTTGAATCCGGGTGTACGGCGTTATCTGGCCATCAAATGTAAAGGGACGAATCCCGACATTACGGTGGATGTATTCAACTTCTTGAGCAAACCGGAAACAAGTGCTACGGACTTTGCTTTGAATCTGGCCGACGCCGAAGCCAAGGGCGATGTATATTACTGGGACCTACTGAAATATATCAGCGTGGGCAAGATGCCGTACGTGAGCCAGTATTTCAGTACGATGGGCTTCCAGAAAGACGATGCGCTCTACATTGACTGGATCCGTACGTTTGAAACGGAAGAAGATATTCCGTCCGAAAGCTTCGCTACGGCCATCTGCGACGTACAGGCCGACGGAGACGGTTTGAAGGTGTTCGTGACCGGTCGTACCATCAATGTCTTCACGGCAGAGGCCGGTGCCATTTATACGGTAGACGGCATGCGCGTGGCTTCCTTTGAAGGTACGGTGCACCAGACGGTTCTTCCGGGCATGTATATTGTCCGTGTGGGCGACACGGTGAAGAAAGTGTTGGTGAGGTAAACGCAATATCGGATATTAGATAATGATTGGGCGGAGTTTTCAAGGCTTCGCCTAATTTTTTAATAACCGTAAGTATTTGGGCCATGAGATACGTAGTAGGAAATAGAGGGTGGAAACACGAAACGTATGATTGTTTAAAAGAGAGATGAAGATGAAAATAAGAAAGATTTTTCTATTCGGGACGTTAGCCTGCATGTTTTGCGTTTTCCCGAGATGCAAGGATTCCGATGACGTGGGGGAGAATTACACGACTTTCACGGGGGAGACCGTCTGCGATTTCCTGCAGGATAACGAGGAGTATTCGGCATTTGTGGATGCTCTCAAAACTGCTAACGCCTTGCCTTTGTTGGAGTCTTATGGGGCATATACCTGTTTTGTACCGAATAACGCGGCGATGGGGACGTATGTGAAAGAACAGGGCTACGGGTCGTTTGAGCATTTTTTAGATTCGGTGGAAGCTGTCAAGGAAATGGTGTTTTACCATCTGATAGACGGTGAGGCCAACGATGCGGGAAACTATGAAACGGCCGGTTTTACGTCCGGAGCTATCGACACGAAAAACATGTTGGGGCGTTATCTGTACACGTCCATTGCACCCGATGGGACTGCATGGATGATCAACAATTCGGCACGCATCGTGTCGGGCGACCACATGTTGGTCAACGGTGTGGCGCATGTGGTGGACAAGGTGTTGGCCGGTAATACGGACTTGCTGCCTGATTACATTGAGACGGAAGGACATTTCAATTTGTATGGGGATGCTCTTCGTGCTACCGGTTGGAGGGACTCCTTGCTGCAGATTGATGATGAACATTATGTGGCACCGGTAACGAAACCGGCTACCGACCCATATTCAAGTACGGCGGAATACCCGAAAGCAAGAAACTTCCGTTATACGGCTTTATTGGAGACGGATTCGGTGTTGGCATTGAACGGAATCCGTACGTTGGACGACATGCGGGAATATGCCAAACGTTTCTATCCGGAAGGGGCGGATTTTCCGGACGAAGACAAGCGAAGCAGCCTGTCGCTTTTTGTAGGTTACCATTTATTACCGACGATGTTGACTTCCAATCAGTTGGTTAATACACGAAATTATGCTTTCACCCATACGTGGATGGATGAAGACTGGTTGAATGATAAATTCCGGGACGGAAAGTTCTGGTTGGAGCAGTACCTCATACCCATGGCCGAACAGTCAGTCATTACGGTTCAGGCTTTTACATGGGGGAGTGAGAATGCTCAGAAACCGATATTTAATGATGAACGTAATTGTTACGACCCTCGTTATACGAACATGACCGAAGAATTGGACGATGTGGTGACGTTGGATATGGCGCATAGTAATTTGGACTGCCAAAACGGGGTCATCCACGCCCTGACCGGCATATTGGTGTATGATAAGGACAAGTTGGGGCGTATCATGCGTGGGAAACGTATCCGTATGGACTTCGCTACTTTTCTGCCGGAATTGCGTAATAATGATATCATTTCAAATAAGTGTTATTATTTGCCTGAAGGGTATTGTAAAAAACTAAAGTATGAAGAGGGGGCCAGCGTGTTTGTCAAATATATAGGGGATAACATGCACAGTGATTATTTACATGATTATATAGAGAGTTGGGGTATGTTCGATGTGACCATTACTGTTGGTCCTATTCCGGATGGAAGTTATGAAGTGCGTATCGGTTATAGGGTTAACACAAACCATAGAGGGATTACGCAATTTTACCTTGACGAACAACCTTGTGGCATTCCCATCGACATGCGCTTGAAGGGGGATGATGCCTCTATTGGTTGGGAACAGGAATACGTGTACACTCAAATCAACTCCCCTTATATTTGGGGCGGTGGCAATGAAGAGGATTATTATGGTTATGAGAATGATAAGAGCTTGCATAACAGGGGATTCATGAAAGCGCCGGATTGTTTTGCTTCTAATGAGTTGTTACCTACGGGAAGCAGTGGAGGGGTAAAAGGTTCTGCACGTAATGACCCGTATGCCTTACGTAAGGTCCTGGGGATATTCAGTTGGGATAAGATGGAAACCCATGAGTTCCGTGTGGTGCAAATGTTAGACGGGAGTTGCCATTTCGACTACATTGAGTTCATCCCAACCAATTTGCTTGAAGGAGAAGATACACATTAATTTTTTTAATCGGCGTAAGTATTTGTCTCGTCGTATACGTAGTAGGATATAGAAGAAGACTTTTATTATGTTTTTTTTAATAATTAGATTCTATATGAAAATAAAGAATGTGGTAGCGTACTGTCTCTTGGCCTGTATGTTCTGTTGTTTTCCCGGATGCCAGGATTCTGACGACGTGGGAGAGAATTACACGACTTTTACGGGGGAGACCATCAGCGACTTTTTGCAGAACAACGCGGATTATTCGGATTTCGCGGAAGCTTTGAAGACGGCGGGGGCTTTTTCCCTGCTGGAATCATACGGCTCATACACCTGTTTTGTGCCGAACAACACGGCGATGGAGGCGTATGCGAAAGAACAGGGTTACGGGTCGTTCGAGCATTTTCTGGATTCCGTGGAGGCGGTCAAGGAAATGGTGTTTTATCATCTGATAGACGGAGAGGCCAACGAAGTGGGAAACTATGAAACGGCCGGTTTTACGTCCGGGGCCATCGACACGAAAAACATGTTGGGGCGTTATCTGTACACGTCCATCGCACCCGACGGTACTTCGTGGATGATCAACAATTCGGCACGTATCGTGTCGGGCGACCATATCAAGGTCAACGGAGTGGTGCATATCGTAGACAAGGCTTTAGCCGGTAATACCGACTTGTTGGCCGATTACATCGAGACGGAAGGCCATTTCAAGCTTTACGGCGAAGCTTTGCATGCTACGGGTTTGCGTAATTCCCTTACGCTTCTGGACGACGAGACGTACGTGCCTGCTACGACCAAACCGTCGGACGACCCGTACGCTTCCGGTGCGGAGTTTCCCAAGACCAAGAATTACCGTTATACGGCTTTGTTGGAAACGGATTCGGTATTGGCATTAAACGGAATCCGTACGTTGGACGACATGCGGGAATATGCCAAACGTTTCTATCCGGATGGGAAAGATCTGCCGGATACGGACGAGGGCAGCAGCCTGTACCGCTTCGTGGCTTACCACTTGTTGCCGGTCATGCTGGCTTCCAATCAGATCGTGAACACCCGCGATTACGTAGTGACGCACACGTGGATGGATGCGGATTGGCTGCGTGAGAATTACCGCGACGGCTCGTTCTGGCTGGAACAGTATTTGGTGCCGCTGGCCGAGCAGTCCATCATTACGGTGCAGGCTTTCAAATGGGGCGACCAGGATGCGCAGAAACCGGTATTCAATGACGAACGTAACTGTTATGATGCGCAGTACACGAATATGGCGGAGGAATTGGACGATGTGGTGACCTTGGACATGGCACATAGCAATCTGGACTGCCAAAACGGAGTTATCCATGCGCTGACGGGGATGTTGGTGTACGATGAGGATAAGGTAGGGCGTATCATGCGTGGCAAACGCATACGTATGGACTTCACCATTTTTACACCGGAATTGCGGAATAATGACATCATTTCCAAAAAAGACTATTATGTGCCGCAGGGGTATTGTAAGAATTTCCACTTTGAAGAGAGCAGTACGGTGTTTGCCAAATATATCGGGTCGAACATGCACAGTTTCTTTTTGGGTGACTATTTGGAGATTTGGGGGATGTTCGATGCTTCGATTACCGTGGGACCCGTGCCGGCCGGAAGTTATGAAGTACGTATCGGTTATCGTGTGGATGCGGCCACGCGCGGTATTACGCAGTTTTATTTAGACGACGAGCCTTGCGGCATTCCTATCGACATGCGTCTGAAAGGTACGGATGCCGGAATCGGTTGGGAGCAGGTGTGGCAGTTCACGCAGGACAATCCCGGAGCGTGGTGGGATTATGATTCCAAGGAAGACGACCCCTACGGGTATGAAAACGACAAGAGTATGCACAACCGCGGATTCATGAAAGGGCCGGATTCCTTTGCTTCCACGGAATTGATGATGGGGCAAAGCGGAGGCATCAAAGGCTCTACCCGTAACGACCCGTTCGAACTGCGCAAGGTGCTGGGTATATTCAGTTGGACGGAAATGTCCACGCATGAGTTCCGTTTCGTGCAGATGCTCAACGGTAACTGCCATTTGGATTACATCGAGTTCATGCCGACCAATCTGATTGAGAGTGAAGATACGCATTGATTTCTATTTAAACATTTTATACCATGAAGTTTTATAAGTTACTGGCTTTGCTTTCCGTAGGTGTGGCAGGGGTTTTCCCTACGGCTTGTACGGACAAGTATGAGGACATGGAAAACCACATGCCATCGTGGCTGAACAGCAACATATACGATTATCTTTCAGGCCGTGGGGACTGTACGTATTATATCCGCCTGATTGATGACTGCGGATACACCGATGCCATGAAGGTGTCGGGGAGCAATACGCTGTTCTTTTCGAACGATGCTTCTTTCGAACGCTTTTTCCAGACGAACGAAATGGGGTATCGCAGTTATGAGGATTTGCCTTATTCGTTCAAGATGATGCTGCTCAAGTTGGGAACGATACCTTATTCCCAACTCTTGGAACGTTTGTCTTTGAGCGACAGGGGGCAGGTGACTTTCCGCCGGACGACCGATTTCGAGGTGGAAGACACGATTCCGGTAGTTGACGCGGAGGACCTGCCGGACAGCAAATACTTCGCTCCCTACCGCCGGGCGGGCAAACCGATAAAATTGTTGTCCGATGCCACGAAATGGACATTGGTACAGTTCTTTCCCGATGTAATGTCCGGGAAGCACATTACGGATGATGATTTCAGTTTCGTGACGGGTATTCCCCGCGAGGCAGACGATGCGTCGTTGTTTGCCAATAAGATTATCCAGAAAGATATCGTTTGCCAAAACGGATATTTGCACGAGTTGGCCGACGTGCTGGTTCCGCCTGAAAACATGGCGGCTTATATCCGGGGGAATGAAAAGGTGAGCCGTTTCAGCCGACTGATGGACCGTTTCGCCTGTCCGGTGTTCTACAAACGGGATGCCCAGGGCGACTCCATCTTCCAGACACGTTATTTCAATCAAAGTCCGGCATACTCCTTTACGGAATATAACGGTACGAATGCGCCGGGCCTGTTGTATTTCGATCCGGGATGGAACTTGTACCAACCGAAAGGCGGAAACACGAGCCAGCCCGGCTATGAGACGGACATGGGCTGTATGTTCGTACCGACCAATGAGGCGATGGATCGGTTCTTTTCTCCATCGGGTGAGGGAAGCGACTTTTTTGAAGCTTTCGGTTCGTGGGACAAGGTGCCCGACAATATCGCCGCAGACTTTGTGGCCAACCACCAGAAGTATTCTTTCCTGTCTTCGTTGCCGAGCCGTTTCGGGGACATCAAAGATGAGGCCGGTTATGAGATGGAGGTAAGCAAGGAAAATATTGTGGATAAGTTTGTGGGGCGTAACGGAGTGGTCTATGTGACTGACAAAGTCTTTACGCCGTTGGATTATCGTACGGTAATGGGGCCGGCCAAGATTGACTCCCTGAACTCCATCTTCAATCAGGCTATGACGGATGCACAATTTGTCTATTATTTGCGCTCGTTGAAGAGTACGTATCAGTTCTTTGTCACACCGAACGAGTATATGAAAGACTATGTGGACCCCGTGGCGAAATCATACGCCTCGGAAAACTATCGGTGTAACCTGGAATTCCAGTTGACGCCGCAGAATACGGTGGCTGCCGTACCGACCCGTACATCCGACGGGACGGTGATTATGGACAATGGTTTTCCGTTGGGCTCGAATGGTACCGTCAGTAACAGTTCCATCCTGAAGAACCGTTTGGAAGACATCTTGAACTGCCAGACTTTGGTCACGGAAAGCAATGAAGCCTTCGAAGCGGCTCGTGCGGGCGGACAGGAGTACTTTATCACTAAAGGATATGCGCCGGTTCGTATTACGCAGGACAACAAAATCAGTGGGGCCGGAAATGAACGGCCGCTCACAGTGAGTAAGATATATAATAAGGAGAACGGAAATACTTACCTGATAGACGGTATCTTGCAAAACACGACGACTTCCATTTATGATGTATTGTCGTCCAAGGATGATTTCCGGGAGTTTTATGACATGTGTGCTTTGCTGGGCATTTTCGTCAACAATCCGACGTCTTCTACCGTGGCACCGGGACGTAAGGTGAAGTTCCTCAACCAGTATCATTATACGGTGTATGTACCGACGAATGAGGCGATACGCGAAGCTCAGGCGAAAGGATGGATTCCCACGGTGGGGCAGATAGAGAACGAGGGGGACCAAAGCGTGAGGGATTCTCTGGAAAACGTAATGGAGCGTTTTGTCCGTTATCATTTCCAGGATAATTCCGTGTTTATAAAAGGTGAGAAGGTAGAAAACAAAGCTTATCTGACCTCTACGATCAACGAAGCAAGCAATAAATTCTATCCGGTGTATGTGACGAACAAGGACGGGAATATCACTTTGGTTGATGAGGCTGACTATGGCACGGGAAGGGTTTCGGCCCGTGTGGTCAAAACGGAAGGAGTGTATAACCTGATGACTCGCGACATGACGTTGAACAGCGGCGATAAGGAAAAGGCCACGACGATAGAGGCTTATACCTACGCCGTGATACATCAGATAGACGATGTGTTGTGGTTCGAACAGCCCAAAGGAGAGAATGTAAAAGACCAAAAATGACCTTAAAAAAAGAGAACGATGAAGAGATATTTGTTATTAATGGCTTTTCTATGCGCGGTATGGCGTGCCGGGGCGCAGGTCATGGTGAGCGGGCGTGTCGTGGATGCGAACGACGGGCTTGAACTGATGGGATGTACCGTGGCGGAGAAGGATGCGACCAATCGTGTGGTCGGCGGTATGACGACGGACATGAACGGTAACTTTGCCTTTAAGGTGAAGAACGTGAACAACAAACTGGTATTTACCTTTATGGGATATAAAACGCAGGAATTTCCTATCGGCTCCCAACGTAAGTTCAATGTCAAGATGGAAGACAACACGATGAAAGTGAGTGAAGTCGTGGTCAAAGCGCAGAAGAGAGGACCGGACGGGGCTTTCAATATTCCGCAACGGGAGGTGAGTATGGCCATGACTACTTTCAAGATGGATGCCATGGAAGGAGTGTCTGTGGCCGGATCCGACGATGCTTTGCAAGGGCGTGTGGCCGGTTTGGACATCGTGGTAGGCGGAAGTCCCGGTTCGGGCAGCCAGATGCGTATCCGTGGAACGACATCCATCACGGGTAACTCACAGCCTTTGGTGGTGGTGAACGGCGTGCCTTATAGCGGTGAGATTGATGAAAGTTTCGATTTCGGTACGGCTAACGAGGAAGAGTATGCAGACTTGTTGAGCGTCAATGTGGAGGATATCGAGGAGATTACCGTATTGAAAGATGCCGCCTCCACCGCCATGTGGGGTTCTAAGGGAGCCAACGGCGTATTGTTGATCAAGACGAAACGGGGTACGAGGGGGAAGACACGTGTGTCTTATACCTATAAACTTTCCGGTTCCACCCAACCCAAAGGGATGAAGCTGCTGTCGGGAGGGGATTATACGATGATGATGAAGCAGGCATACTTTAACCGAACTTTGAGCGGACGTGACGAGACTTACGAACAATATGATTATGACGAGTTGCGCTACGAACCGGACAACCAGAATTACAATAATAATACAGATTGGGTGGACGAAGTGACGCGACACGGATGGACAAACGACCACTATCTGACCGTGTCGGGTGGCGGTGAACGGGCTGCATTCCGTATTTCCGGTGGTTACTATGACCAGAAAGGTACGGTCATGGGGCAGCGGTATCAACGTTTTTCTACCCGTTCGCAACTGGATTATTATGTGTCCGACCGTATGGTGTTCGGTTCGGAATTCCAATTTACTTATTCGGATAATGACCGGAATTATGAGAATTTGTTAGACATCGCCTACAAGAAAATGCCGAACATGGCCGTGTATGAGGAAAATGCGGACGGCAGCAGTACGGGGCGTTATTATAATATGGATGCCGAGTCGGGCTTCAACAAAGAGCAGCGGGAATTGAAGAATCCCGTGGCGTTGGGCAAGTTAGCCAAGAACAACCTGAAAGGGTACCGTATTATGCCCAAGTTGTCGTTGCAATACGACTTTTTCAATCCGGAGGAGCATTACTTGCGTTATCTTGGTTGGGTGGCCATTGACTTGAACAATGAACGGGAAGAGAAGTTTCTACCGGCGGAATGTGTGTACAATGCGGCGGACAACTATGGATCGGCCAATGTGGCGGAGACGAAAACGTCCGGCAAGCTGACGGTAGCCACGGAGCACGGACTTACATGGCAGAGCCGTTTCCTGAATGACGACCATAACTTGCAGGCGCAGGCTCTGATGCAGTTGACTACGACCACGAGCCATTCCCAATATGTGAAGATGCAGGGATTGCCGAGTTCTGCCATTAACGACGCCACGGCTACGGGATACATATCCGGCACGGAAAACGGGAACAGTAATGACAAGACTTTAGGTTGGATGGGACGTGTGCACTACAGTTTCAAGGGGCGTTATATCTTTGATGCCAATCTTCGTGTGGACGGTTCCACACAGTTCGGTCCTTCCAACCGTTACGGATTTTTCCCGGGAGTGGGTGGCAAATGGATTATCTCGGACGAACCGTGGTTGCAGAAGTACACGGGAAAAGTGCTGACCTTGTTGGCTTTCCGTCCGAGTTGGGGTATCGCCGGTCGGCAACCCGGGCAGAATTACCTTCAATATAGTGTATTGACGACGAATTCTACAGGTTATATGGACATGAGTGCCGTTTATCCCACACGTATCCGTCTGGATGGGTTGAAATGGGAGAAGGTGACTTCGTTGAACTTGGGTTTCGACATGGAACTTTGGAACGGAAAGGTGTCTGTCATTTACGACTGGTACAAAAAGCGTACAGACGATCTTTTGTTTAAAGACATCGACATTCCGTCTTCTTCCGGCTTTGCTACATTGACTTACAAAAACGTGGGGCGAATGGATAATGACGGTTGGGAACTTACGGTCAATTTCAACAAGGTGGTGGAAAAAGGTAAGTTCTCGTTGGACATCAATACAAACTTTGCTTCCAACAAGAACATGATTCGCAGTCTCGATCCGAGTGTGCTGAACAACTTCAACAACCATTCCGACTTCGGAAACGGGGCTTACTATACGCGTTTGCAGGAAGGCAACTCGTTCGGCTCCATCTATGGGTTCCGTTACAAAGGGGTATATTCCTACAGTTACGACCGTTACGACCAAGCGGTAGCAGAAGGAAAGACGGTGCCTGTGGCCCGTGATGAGAACGGAGTCCCGATGACGAATTTCGAAGGTACGGTGAAACCGATGTACTATTACCACAGTACGACCAAATACCAGTTCCAGGGGGGTGATGCCATCTACGAGGATATCAACCACGACGGAAGCATCGACCAGTATGATGTGGTCTATTTGGGTAATTGCAATCCTAAACTTACGGGTGGTTTCGGCTTTACGTTGCGTTATGACCGCTTCTCGTTGAATGTGTTCTGTAACTACCGTTGGGGGAACAAAATCGTGAATATGGCGCGTATGAATGCCGAGAACATGTATCATGCCTACAACCAGTGTACGACGGTGAATTGGCGTTGGCGCAAGGAAGGAGACGTGACGGACATGCCGCGTGCAGTGTACAACCAAGGTTATAACTGGCTGGCATCCGACCGTTATGTAGAGGACGGTTCTTTCCTGCGTGTGAAGTACATCACGCTTCGTTATCGTTTCCCGTCCAACTGGGTGAAGCGTATCGGCATGACGAACCTGAGTGCTTATCTCACTGTGAACAACCTTTGGTGTTTTACCAAGTATTCCGGTGTAGACCCTGAGATTTCTATTTGTACGGATACAGCCAAAGACTATTACGGCATAGCGGTGGACAATTCCATGACTCCGCGTGCCAAGGAATGGACATTCGGACTTTCAGCTACATTTTAATTAAAAAACGGAAATGATGAAAACAATGAAATATTATCTGAAGAATATCTTTCTGGCGGCTTCCTGCTTGTGGCTTTTTACCGCATGCAACGACTTCCTGACGCTTTATCCGGAAGACGATATCGTGGACGACGAATATTGGGAAACGGGAGAAGACGTACAGAGTGTGGTGGCTTCCTGTTATCGTTTCATGCTGGAGGATAATGTGATCAGCAGAATCATTTATTGGGGCGAGGCGCGTTCGGACAATATGGATTATTCTACGTCGGCTTCCACTGACGAGCAATATTTGAAAGATGCGAACCTGCTGTCATCGAACGGATTGGTGACGTGGGGCGATTTCTATAAGGTTATCAATATTTGCAACAAAGTCATCAAGTCGGCTCCGGCCGTGCGTGACCGCGACGCCAACTTTACCGAAGAACGCCTACACAATTATTTGGCGGAGGTTTATACTTTGCGCGCACTCTGTTATTTCTATTTGGTACGCAGTTTTGGCGACGTGCCTTATGTGACAGAGCCCAGTGAGAGCGAACAACAGGACTATCAGGTAGCGCAAAGTTCGGCGGACGATGTGATTGTACCGGCTTTGATTGAGGATTTGAAACTGGCGGAGGAGTACGCTCCCGAAGAATGGCCGACGGAACAATACACACGCGGGAGGATTACGAAGAACGGTGTGCGAGCCCTTTTGGCCGATGTATATTTATGGAAGGCTTCCGACGTGGGCAATTCCGAAGCGCAGGCGGATTATCGGTCTTGTGTGGAAGCTTGTGACCGTGTGCTGTACAATCAGGCCATGTATGAAACGGAAATGATGATGGTAGAGGGTAACAGGATGTATAATTCGGTGTTCTACACCGGTAATTCCACGGAGGCGGTTTTTGAATTGAACTTTGATAAGGACGGAAAGATGAACGGGGCCACTGCCAATTTGTACGGGAATACTACAAAAGGCAAAAGTGCCCATTTCGAGCCGACTGCTCAGTTGTTCAATACCTATTTGGATGTGCAGTACGATTATCGTGCTCGCGACTTTATTGCAGCTACGGTAGAGGCCGGTTCCGACGGCTCTGTCGTGCCGCCCACGAGCTTCAAGGTATTCAAGTACGAGGGGCAGTCGCCGGCATTGGCTTTGGTGCCGCACACGTCGGATGAATATAGTTATCGTGCTTCTACCAGCACGGCCAACTGGATATTCTACCGTTTGTCGGATATTTACTTGATGAAGGCGGAAGCATTGGCCGAATTAGCCGTGACGGATGATGAACGCAAGACTGTCATTTCCTTGTGTAACGTGACGTACAAACGGGCTACCATGGAGATGGACTCTTTGGAATATGCCGACTATCCTTCTATGGATGCCGTGAAAGCGATGGTACTCCAAGAACGCCAACGCGAACTTTGTTTCGAAGGCAAACGCTGGTACGACCTGTTAAGGAAAGTTCGGCGTGAGGGAGCGACTGCGGGGGCTTACGCTTTGTTGGAAAAGGCGTATGCCCGGGAGGTTTCCACCTATAAAGCCCGGTTGTCCAATCCGGAGGCGTGGTATCTTCCTATTTCGCTTACGGAGATGAACGCCAATACGCAATTACACCAGAATTCATATTATGCAATGAAAGAACAGTAATCACAGAGGAAAGCTATTATGAAAAGGACTATTATACAACTATCATTCGGTTTGGGTGTACTGGCTTTTGCTGCCGGTTGCCAAGACCATTTGTGGGACGACCATTACGGGATAGACGGTTCGACGGAGACCCGTACGCTCATGCAGGTACTGGAAAGCCGTCCGGAGTATTCGGCTTTCTGCGAAGTCGTCCGGAGCCAGGGGCTTGATTCCTTGTTGTCCACGGACCAGACCTTTACGGTGTGGGCTCCGACCAATGAGGCCATGGCGGGTTATGTAGAGGACGCAGATACGAAAGACCAGTTCTTGAACAACCATATCTCCCGTTACCTGTACGGTATGGTCGATTTGGCAGATACCGCTTCCGTACGGGTCAGGATGCTGAACGGCAAGTCGCAGGACTATGTACGTGAGGGAGGAGCATACACTTTTGCGGGGGTACCGGTAGAGGCTACGGACATTGCGGCCGGTAACGGGATTATCCATACGCTTCGCCAAAGGGCACCGTTTTATTATAACCTGTATGAAAGTATCCGGCAAAAGGATAACGGGACGGACTCCATAGCCCGTTTCTTGACCTCGTTCGATGAATATACTTTCGACGAGGAGGGGAGTGCGGCCATCGGAAAGAATGAGCAAGGCCAGGTTCTTTACGACTCGATTTTCGATTTTAATAACGATTGGTTGCGTCGCTACGGTTTCCTCCATTCCGAGGACAGTGTGTACACGATGATCGTACCGACCAACGAGGGATGGGAAGACGGACGCAGGCGTATGGCACGGTATTTCCGGACCTTCGGAGAGACATTGAAAGACACGGTGAAGTCTTTGATTATTCCCGACCGCGAGTATGCCGTGGGTACGGCATTGGCTGACTCTTTGTCCGATACCTACCTCAAGCAGGCGATGTGTATGGACTTGGTGTTCCGTAAGGATTTGGATTTCGGAGATGTGCCGGGTGACTCTTTAGCCTCTACCTCGGGAAATGTTTTCCACCATCCGTCTTACCTGTTGTCAGGAGCGACGGAGGTTCCGGTCAGCAACGGCAGGATATGGAAGACCTCGGCGTTGAAACACAAACCGGAGGAGTCGTGGCTGAAGACCATTGTCGTGGAAGCTGAGAACACTGCCGGACGGGAGTCGAATTATGCGGTCATCAGTTCGCGTAGTGCATCCTCCACGTCGTTCCGCGATTCTGTATCGGAAGGACGTTTCATCGAGGTGGCCGCTACCAGCGAGAATCCCCGCCAGCAACCCGTGGTGCAGTTTACCGTGCCGAACACATTGGCAGCCAAATACAACGTGTATTGCGTGTTTGCTCCGGCCGGAGCTTATATGGAAGGAGTCGCTGCCGATAGCACGAAAGTGAATTTCTATCTGAATTATGTGCACGAAGACGGAAGGATGTACGAAGATGCGGTGATTGCCGGTCCGATGCCGACTCATGGGGAAACGATGACCAAGATGTTTGTGACCCAAATAGAATTGCCATATGCCAACTATTCTGAATCCCCGTTCGAGGGACCCCTTACGCAAGACGACGATTGTGTGAAGTTGCGTGTACAGGCGAATGTCGACCGGAACGAGACCACGAAGTTTACCCGTACCATGCGGATAGACTGCCTTATTTTTGAACCTGTAATAGAATGATGCGATGACGAACATATTGAAATACGCCATGCTGGCCATGGCTTTGGGGACAGTTCCCGCACGGGCAGCCGGGGACGGTGTTCCGTCGGAAAAGGACGGACAGGAGGTATATGTAAATGGCCGGGTCACGGACGCTCGGAGCGGAAGGCCCGTACAAGGTGTCAGGGTAGCGGCCGGTTCATGGTCGGCACTGACGGACGAGGAAGGCCGTTATAGGGTACGCGTACCGTCTTATATGGTGCAGTTGACCCTTTCTTCTGAAGGTTATTTGCAGAGGACTGTGTCTTTGCAGGGAGATTCGGTGAAAGATGTGTCTGTTTATAGCGATGCCTTTCTGACCTTGAAGGGAGATGATGCTTTTACCAATACGCAAGCTGTGTCGTTGGACGAAGTCTTGGGCGGACGTTGGGGAAGCGATGTGCGTGCGGCGACCCGCAGTGCAGTGGGCGGCGAAGGGGCGAACCTCTTTATACGCGGATATAATTCGCTGAACGTGAACGCACAGCCGCTGATTGTCGTAGACGGTACGATTTGGGACACTTCGACGTGGGTGGAATCCGTTCATGACGGTTTTTATGAGAACCCTTTGGCTTTCGTCGATGTGAACGACATAGAGTCCGTGCAGATACTCAAAGACGCTACGTCCTTATATGGCAGTAAGGGAGCTAACGGGGTGATACTCATATCCACAAAGCGGGGACGGAGCATAACGACCCGTATTGCGGCCGATCTCTCATACGGCTTTGTGCAATCGCCCGAACCGATACGGATGATGGGAGCCGCCCAGTATCGTACTTATCTGAGCGAGATGCTGAAAGGAAGCGGTCAAGGCAATAAACTGGCTACTTTGTTCGACGGATACCTTGGGATGAATCCGTCATCGGCAGATTATTCCACATATCATCAGAACAATGATTGGACGGACAACGTGACCCGTAACGGCTACATGCAACATTACGGCATTAACGTGCAGGGCGGGGACGACATAGCCAAGTATTCCATCTCGTTGAGTTATGACAATCAGAAGGGAGTCGTGGAAGAAACCGGATTCTCCCGCTTGAATGCCCGTATCAATTCCGATGTGTTCCTGACCAAGACGCTGACCTTGGGCACGGACATTTACTTTACGAACTTGAATTATACGCTTCAGGACGACGGCGTGAACGCTACGACCGCTCCCCGTTATCTGGCGTTAATCAAAGCTCCTTTCTTGGTGGGCTACAGCTATACCGACGACGGAACGCAGCTCACGAATACGTTGAACGACGTGGACGAACTGGGGGTATCCAATCCGTTGGCTTTGTTGGAGAATGCGGAGAATACCAATAAGCAATACCGGTTCGGAGTAAGCCTGGCACCGAAATGGGACATCACGGATGACTGGTCGGTAGAGGGACGTTTCAGTTACAGTTTCAACAATTCCAAAAGCCATTATTTCTCCCCGATGGTCGGTGTGGCTCCGCAGGTTGTGGGCAACCAAGTGTGGGAGAATACGGTGAAAGACCAGACGGCCACGCAGAACGATTTGTTCGGCAACGTGAAGTTGTCTTATCGCAAACTGATTCATAACGATCATTTCGTGGATGCTTTCGTGGGTTACCGCATCATGAACACCTCTTTCAAGAGTGTGTATGAGGACGGGCACAATACAGGCAACGACAAAGTGTCCAACATGAATAATTCGTTGTCTTACCGTACGGTAGACGGCCTGAATACCGATTGGAGTTCTATGGCTTTGTATGCGCAGGGCAAATATACCTTCCAAGAACGTTATACTTTGTGGGCCGCCGTGTCGCTCGACGCCTCTTCGCGTTTCGGCAAAGATGCCCCCGGAAGTTTCCGCATGTGCGGCGGCACGTGGGGCACGTTCCCGAGCGTAGGCGGAGCGTGGTTGGTCACAGGCGAGCGTTTCATGCGTCGGCTGACGTTTTTGGACCGTTTGAATCTGCGTGCAAGTTTCGGGGTCACGGGAAATGATAATATCGACGGGATGTATGGCTACTCCTATCTGTCGGGCGTGAACTATTTGGGCTCGGCCGTGGGGTTGAAATTGGCCAACTTGGCTAATTCGTCTTTGAAGTGGGAGACCACGCGCAAGTGGAATGCCGGAATCGATCTGGCGTTCCTGAACGACCGGATAGGAGTGAGTTTCGACTATTTCCGGCACAAGACCAAAGACTTGCTGACGTGGAAGCAGGCCGATACGGAGACCGGGCTCGACACCTATTTATATAATGGCGGAGAACTTACGAACCGAGGTATCGAGATTGCCCTTTCGGCCAAGGTGTTGGACACCAAGCCCTTTAAGTGGAATGCGGAGCTTGGTGTCGCGAGGTACAAAAATGAGATTTCGGCCTTGCCCGACGGAGATTATACAACGGAAATCTTAGGGGGAGAAGTACTGACGGCCGTGGGCCATCCTGCCGGAGTTTTCTACGGTTATGAAGCCCACGGGGTATATGCCACGGAAGCCGAGGCGCAGGCCGCCCGCTTGAAAGTGCAGCATGAAGATGCCTCTTACACCTATTTCCATGCCGGTGACGTACGTTTTGCAGACCTTCATGTCGACGGGGTATTGGACGAAAGGGATAAAACGATTATCGGCGATCCGAACCCTGATTTCACGGGGTCGTTTGCCAACCGTTTTACGATGGGACGTTTCGCTTTGGATGTGTTATGCACGTTCAAATGCGGGGGAGACGTTTATAACTACCAGCGTCAGACATTGGAGAGCATGACCGATACTTACAACCAAACCGGTGCCGTCATGAACCGTTGGCGGCATGAAGGGCAGGTGACGGACATGCCGAAGGCTGTGTATGGCGACCCGATGGGGAACAGCCGTTTCAGTTCCCGTTGGATAGAAGACGGTAGTTTCTTCAAGTTGAAAAATGTGCGTCTTTCCTACGTGTGGCCGATAAACAATGTCTTTATCCAAGGGGTGACTTTTTGGGCAGGTGCATCCAACCTGTTGACGTTGACTAAATATTTAGGTCCGGATCCGGATGTGTCGATGCAGACCGGTGTGTTGTACCAGGGCATCGACAACGGATTGCTGAGCCATGGACGTTCTTATCAAATCGGTGTGAAACTTAATTTATAAAAGTCATGAAGAAATATTTGAGATATATTTTACCCGTTTGTCTGGCCGGAAGCCTGTGCGCTTCCTGTACCGACTTTTTTGAAACCGATTCGGCCGGGGTTCTGAAAACCGAAGGCCAGCGTTACCAGGACGAGACCACGGCGCGGGCCGGTCTGTTCGGTTTGCTGCAAGGTTTGCAACGAATTGGCGACAACTATGTGATTATGGGTGAGCTGCGCGGTGACTTGATGGATGTGACGGAGAACTCTTCCCAGGAACTGCGCGACATCAGCCGTTTCGAGGTGGATGCGGAAAATTCCTATCTGAAAGAGCGAGAGTATTATTCGCTCATCAACAACTGCAATTATTACATCCATCGTTTGGACACGACCATATCCCGACGGGAGGATGACAATAGCTATCCGGTGAAAATCCTTCGCCCTTACATGGCGCAGGCCAAGACCCTCCGTGCGTGGTGTTATCTCCAGTTATGTCTGGACTACGGGCGGGTGAAGTATGCCGACGAACCTTTTTTGGATGTCAGCCGCCCGGTGGAGATGCAGGCGTTGGACTTGGACGGTTTGTTGCCCGTGCTGATTCGGGATTTGGAGGGCGTGTTGCCTTGGATGGTGTCGGACGACACGCCGGTGAGCAGCGGATGGATGCAGGGAAATGCCGACCCCGGATTTGCCGGTTCCGTCCAGTATGAAGGCTATACGGCCAACCAGTTGATGCTTCCCGTACGTTTCGTCTTGGGCGAGCTGTATATGTGGAATCAGGATTTCCAGAAGGCTGCCCAGGTATATTATGACCTGATTTATTGGAATCAGTTGTATGTATCGTCAAGTTATGTGAATTCATATAATGAAACCACTCTGTTGCCGGCCGGAGAGAATTGGACGAACCAATTCTCAGGATTTTCCTACTACGACATTCTGACTGCCATTCCGTTCACGGATGAATATACGGATAATTCTTCCGCTCTTTCGAAGATGTTCACCACCTCTTATGTGCTGGCGCCTTCGCAGGCTTTGATTGATATGTTCGACGACCAGTCGTATTCCATCAACACGAAACCGGTGACGGGAGATCTGCGTGGGGCTTACGGAACTTATTATGATAAGGAAGAGACCGTGGATGGCAGCGAGACGGAACGCCCGTATGTGGATAAGTACAACTATATGCAAAAGAATGAAAATGCTTATGTGGTACTTTGTCGTACCGCTTTGGTTTACCTGCGTTATGCCGAGGCCGTCAACCGCTTGGGGAAACCCAAACTCGCTTTTTATGGTGTGCTGAAATATGGTTTGAGCAAGAACACTTTCGAAATCTACAATGACCTGTTGAAAGACGAACTTACGGGTGAGCCATGGATCGACTTCGGCCTTACCTCTTCCGGGGATATCGGGATGTTCGATGTCAATTCAGGGTTGCATGGCCGTGGGTGCGGCTCGCAAAATCTGGAGTTGGATCCTACTTTCGTCATCGAAGCCTGTGCTTCGTCGGCCGATACCTTGTTGCAGGTGGAAGACAAGCTGCTGACGGAGTATGCTTTGGAAACCTCATTGGAGGGCAACCGTTTCCACGACTTGATGCGTGTGGCCCGTTACCGGAACGATCCGTCTTGGTTGGCAGATAAGGTGGCTGCCAAGTTTCCCGAAGGAGAGCGCGAGGCCATCCGGGCCAAGTTGCTCAACCGGCAGAACTGGTATCTGCCTACGACTGTAGAATTCGGTGAGAAATAGGGAGGAGGTAAGATTGATAAAAGGAATAAAAATGAAAGGAAAAGTGAGGACCGTGAGATGCAAAGCTTTCGGTTGTCCTTTTCCTTTTTTGAATAATAAATGTTTCGCGTGCGAATATTAGAGTCCGTTCTGTGCATAGTGTGGTTTACTTGGGGGATAGTCCGAAAGGTAATAAAGTTCAGTTGGTAAGATTTGATTAGAGTTCATAGGATTTGTTGTATTCTTCATAGCAAATTTAGTCAATGGTTATATATTGTTTGTGAGTTACGAATTCAAGGCTGACTTAAATTTATTTCGAGTTTAGCCTTATTTTTGAGGTAATAAGTGAAAGAATAGTGCTGAAATGCTATTCTTTGTCGATATAATTCTATGTTTGCTTTTTGCTAAACA
Organism: Paraprevotella clara YIT 11840; assembly: GCF_000233955.1. Lineage (GTDB taxonomy): Bacteria > Bacteroidota > Bacteroidia > Bacteroidales > Bacteroidaceae > Paraprevotella > Paraprevotella clara. The sequence continues at coordinate 402,303 of NZ_JH376597.1, read as the reverse complement.
CTTATCTTTGCAAATAAGGACTTAATTTCTTTAGTAATAATCTAACAATAATAACTATGAAGGCAAGAACTTTAACAGTATGGATGACAGGACTATTGTTATCTGCTTCTTTCACATCAAACGCGCAGAATGTACCTGTGGCAACAGGGCGATATACTCCCGATTGGGACAATCTGGCGCAGTGGGAATGTCCTGAATGGTTCCAAAACGTAAAATTCGGCATTTGGGCACATTGGGATCCGCAGAGCCAGGGGGCAGACGGAGATTGGTATGGTCGTGGAATGTATTTCAAAGGTGGTGGAAACTACAATTGGCATGTGAGCCACTTTGGTGATCCTTGTGTAGCCGGTACAGACTATGGTTACAAGGATTTGTGTAACGCCTGGAAGGCTGAAAAATGGGAGCCTGAATATCTTATCAGACTCTATTATGATATGGGGGCTCGGTATTTTTTTGCTATGGGGCAGCACCATGATAATTTCGACTGTTGGGATTCTCCCTACCAACCTTGGAACTCGGTGAATATCGGTCCTAAACGCGATGTGGTAGGAGAATGGGCTAAAGCATGTGAAAAGTATGATCTTCCTTTAGGTGTATCCATGCATGGTAGCCATGCTTGGCTTTGGTTTGAAATCGCCCAGCAATATGATGCCAATATGACGAAAGAAGATGGTAAGGGTAAATGGTGGGAAGGTTATGATCCACAAGATCTTTATGCCCAACGCCATACTCCCAGTAGAGGTTGGGAAGATGCGGGTACCATACACAGTCAATGGACGTGGGGTAACGGTGCTTCACAGCCCAGCGAAGAGTACAAGATGAAATTTCAAAACCGTGTATTGCAGTGTGTGAATGCCTATCACCCTGCCATGCTTTACTTTGATGATACAGTACTTCCTTTCTATGGTTGCGACGAGAGCGTAGGCCTTAATATTTTGGCTCATTCTTATAATACCGATCCGGAAATGGTGGTTACCGGCAAGGTCTTGGACTCTACGCATAAGGAAGCCATGTTGTGGGATATAGAACGTGGTATACCCGATCGCCCACAAGAAAAGCCTTGGCAAACTTGTACTTGTATCGGTGGATGGCATTATGGCGTGAAAGATTATAATGCCGGTTACAAGTCGGCTCAGCAGGTGGTAGATATGCTTGTTGACATTGTCAGCAAAAATGGTAACTTGTTGCTTTCTATTCCTCTAAAAGGAGATGGAACTCACGATGACAAGGAAATGCGTTTCATTGCTGAGATGACAGATTGGATGGAGCAAAACGGACGTTCAATTTATGGGACTCGTGTTTGGAAAACTTTTGGCGAGGGACCGTTGGTTGATGCAAGTAATCCTATCTATAACCAAGGGTTTAACGAAGGTATCAATTATTCTGCAAAAGATGTGCGTTACGTCGTCAAACATGCCCGGACGGAACAGGATGTAGATACTGTCTTTGCTACCATTATGCGTTGGCCGGCAGAACGTACTTTCACGTTTGCTCACTTAGGACGTGCCAATGAATACTTCTCAGGTGAGATTGAAAGTATAGAATTGTTGGGACATGGTGCGGTTGAGCACGAACTTGCGATGGAGGGGCTTACAGTGCAGCTTCCGATAGAGAATACCAATGACATTGCTCCTGTGTTTGCCATAACTTTTAAACCTGGTACGGATAAGCCTATTTCATTGGCCGAGTTTATTGACTATTGTAAACCCCTTGTTGAAGGAGCCGACGGAAATCTGAAACCTGTCAACACAGGTAGTCCCAATGTCTCAGCTTTGTCTGATTTAGGATACTATGTAACTCAAGCGGAAAATAGCCTGGATGGTACTGTCGAAGAACAGGCTGCGGCTCTTGTTGTATTGCGTAAGGCTTTTCAAGCATATCTTAAAGCGTCAGTTACCGAAGCTGGCGCACCTCTTTATGCAGGTGATAATCTTACTGTAGAAATGCTCGTGGAGGCGGCAGACTTCAGTCGTACTCCGGATACTCGAAATGGTAAGCGTTTCGGTAAGCCGGCTAATTGGATTGTAACCAATTTCAATATACCTAATGGCAGTGAGGGGGTTAAGCAAGGACTCGATGCTTACGAAGGAACTGAGGCTTTGATGTTGGGAGTCTGGGATGACCGTACTAATGTAGACTATGACTGTGATCTTTCGCAGGCTGCCATACGTCGTACCGTGCATCTTACTCCCGGTACTTATTATTTCGGTGCTACTTTCAATGCCGTTTACCAGTTGTCTGACGAGGCTTATATGTATGCCTGCCCAGAGGCTGTCGAGGATTTACAGACTTCTGAGATTCCTGTTCGGGCCATTGCATGGGCACGTCTTAATACAGCACCAAATAATGGTAGTTGGTGGGGTATTACTTTTATTGTAGAAGAAGAGCAGGATGTGACATTGGGGTTTCAGGCTAATTTGATGATGGGTAGTGGCACACAGGAATTTCGTGCCACTCGTGTACAATTATGTCGTTACGATGAAAGTAAAATTGTGGCGGCTCGGGATGTGACGTTGCAATTACTTGATGAGCGTTCCAACTTTTCACGTCTTGATGGAAGCGTAACCACACGTTTTGCCACACCCAAGTACTGGCAGGTAGAGAACTTTAAAATCCCCAACGAGGCCGATGGCATAAAGAACGGAATAGACAACTATCCAGGATACAGTTGTCTTATGTTGGGAGTCTGGGATGACCGTAGTGGAAATCAGGAGGGCAACCTTTCCGATGCGCGTATCTACCGCAAGCTACATCTTGATGCAGGTGTTTATACAATGCAAGCGGAGTATCAGACAAGTTATAGTATGAGTCCTGACGCCTATATGTTTGCTTCTACGAAACTTCTGGCCACGCATGACATTCCCGTCAAGTCGTTGGCAAGGCTTGCCATTAATAAGGCGGGCGTGGATGATGGGAAATGGTATTCTATTTCCTTTTCTATCAAAGAGTCTCAGGATGTTTATGTAGGTTGGCAAGCTAATTTGGAGGAGGGAAGTGAAACTCAGGAGTTTCGCGTGAAGGATATACGGATGCTTTACGAGCCTTGGCAAATCGAAGATGCTGTGATTGCTGTCAAAAACACACCTGCGGGTCAGGATACTCATTATTATAATCTGAAAGGGCAGCAGTTGAGTGATGCTCCACAGCATGGTCTCTATATCAAAAATGGTCGGAAAGTACTGAAATAATAAGAACCGAATTTATTATAAATCCTAATTTTAATAATTAAATACAATGAAAAAACAATTATTCTTATCTTTATTTTTGTTTGTGATCACATCATTATTGTGGGCACAAACGGATATGACGGATCGAATCGTCAATCCAGGGTTTGAAGATGGTGTCGAAGGTTGGTACATTCGTAAGGTTGGCCGTCAAACCAACGATGCGTTCGGCTTGAAGGAGGGAACTGCGTATGTGGAAAGTTGGCGTCCGGCAGGAGACAAGGCACAGGATGGTAGTCTTGAACAGGTACTTACCAAACTACCTGCAGGTACTTATACAGTGACTGTTGCTGCACAAAATATTCAGCAAAATACTCCGGATGTTGTTCAAACCGGTGTGTGGGTTTATGCTAACGAAAATAAGACAGAAGTTGGCCTACCGGGTGAATACAGTGTAACGGCCACCACAGTAGACGGTACACTGGAAATCGGTTTCCTGATAAAAGGAGCTACTGGAAATTATGTATGTGTAGACAATTTCCGCCTTACACATGAGGAGCCTACCGAGGAAACTTATGCTGTGTTCCGTGAAGAAATGGGCAAGCTTCTTGCTGAAGCAGAGAAAATAGACGAACAACTTAGTACTCCAGAGCAAAAAGCGCTTAATGAGGCGGTGGCTACTGCAAAAGCTATCTTGGCACAATCCTCTTGGGAAGGTATTATCGAAGCTTATACAGCTTTGGATAATGCTATTTTTAATTATCGTTTCTCGCTGGCTTCTCCAGATAAACCAATGGATGTCACCTCTTATATGACTAATCCAGGTTTTGAGGATAGTACTGTGGGATGGATTAACGGGGGCTTTAATTCTCAGAACAATGACGCATTTGGACTGAAAGTGGGCGATTACTATTGTGAGTTCTGGGGATTGGTGACGGATACAGATATTCATCAGGATGTGGAATTGCCGAATGGGGACTACCGTCTTACGATGGTAGGGCAGAACATAGACCAAGGCAATGTGAATGTGCCTCAACAGGGAGCCTACGTTTATGCTAATAATGTAGAGAAGCTCGTGAACGTACCGGGTATATATTCTCTCGATTTCGTCGTTGTGGATAATAAAGCTCAGATAGGGCTTTACACGCGCAATTGTACAGGTAATTATGTGTGTCTGGATGATTTCCATCTCTATTATGTGGGGTTTGATGAAACAGCTCAGAAGGAAACTCTCCAACAGTTGATAAACGAAGGGGAGGCTTTGATGGTATCCCATCAGCATAAGGACAGTCTGGCTGCCCTTACGAAAGCAGTGAAGGATGCCAAGGAAGTGACAGAGGTAAAGGAAATCGCGGCTTGTGCATTGGCATTGACAACGGCTATTAAGGCTTCGGAAACTAGTGTGGCCGACTATAAAGTGTTGGAGGGGGCTATCAAGGAAGCCGAGGTGCTTGCCAACGAAGGTGTAGGCAGTAATGGGGCTACAGAGTTCCAACAGGCTATTGATGAAGCTAAGTCTGTATATAATACTGCTGTCGCACTCAAGGCGGAAATAGACTTGATGGTCAAGGAGCTGGCGCAAGCCGGTGTGTTGTATTGTGCTGCTAATCCTTCTGGCGAAGTTCCTATTGTGAAGACTTATGACTTTATCCCCCGTGGGGCCACGGGAGCGCTTGGGCGTTTGACTGTGACAGGCCTAAAGGAAAATGATCTTAAATATCAGGGCTTTTGTTGGGCAACTCATAAGAATCCGACTTTGTCTGATGATTATGTGGCCGAAGGGGAACAGTTGTTTGACTATCCGGGGCTTATTTATATTATGGAACCGTTGCAACCTGCTACGGTATACTATGTACGCGCTTTTGCGATGACGAAAGACAATGCTGTAGGCTACGGTGAAGTACGTAAGATTATTACCCTTCCTATGGGACAATGCACGTGGTCGTATGCCAATAACGGTGAAGCAGCCGACAATGAACGCCTCAACGCGGCTTGTGCTGGTGCAATGGATTACTACAATAACTGGACAAGCATTCAGGGGTACCATATTAGCGTGAGCTATGACGCGGGGGATGGTTCGGCTCACGGTAGCTATGGAGGTTGGATTACTGTGGGGCCTAATGCAGGTTATCAACGTATTGGGACCTTGATGCACGAGGCCAATCATGGTATTGGTGTTGGTCAACATTGGCGTTGGGGATGGGAAGAGCTTAAAGCTTCTACTAAGTGGCAAGGCCTTCGTCCCACAAAAACACCCAAAATAGAGCCAGGTATTTGGTGGCAGGGTGACCAAGCTAATTTGGTTGTGGATTTCCTGACCAATGGGCAAGATTTATGCAATGGTGACGGGGCACACATGGGGCCTTTCGGTATCAATGGATCCGGGACGGAGTTTCGCTTGCTTTATATTGCCAACGCGTTGCAGACTCAAGGCTTAGGCGAAGACGGGTTGCCGCCTACTGGAGGTTCTCCCACACCTTATTACACCATCGAGAGCGAGGATACCACGAAGTATTATATTACGAACGAGGATGAGGCTTACGGACGTGCCACGGCTTACCTCACTGAAACGTCCGACGGTCAGTTGGTCTACCGCACCATTTCGTCAGTGGAAGTGGTGGAAGACGATGCTTTCGCATGGCATCTTATCTTCCAGCCCCAGACATGTTACTATTTGTTGCGTAATGCCAAGTCCGGCAAGTATTTCACGTTCAGGAGCGGTAGTATCAGGACGGCCGAGGTGGCAGAGCCAGCCGGACAAGAGAGCTTCCACCTGATGAGAGGGCGTGTGCCCGTCATTTTAGGGGCTGGTGACCAGACGGTGAATACCAAAGGGTATTGGATTTGCGAGGGCAAGCGTAACGTGGAGACTCCTCCTGCATTGCAGGCCAATGGAGAAGGGGGGACTATTACCGTCGCCAACCAAGACTTCACTAATTCGGCTACGAGCCAGCGTTGGGTGTTCCTCACGGCGGATCAAGTACGTCTTGCTGATGAGGGCAAAATCGCCGTGGACAAGGAAAAGTTGCGCCGTTACGTTGCCGGGGCTAAAGAGATGTCCAAAGTTCCGCACCACGACGTGTCGAGTGATGCTTCAGCCTCTTTTACGTCTTTGGTAAACAAGACGGAAGCATCTATTGACCATTTGACTTCTGCCGCGGAAGTAGTTTCCTCAATTGATGCGATGTATGCAGGCATTACGACGTTTATGGTCGGCACGGCCCTTGACGGGATGTCTGCTTACGACCTCACCTTTTTGATAGACAATGCCGGTATGGAAAGCTTCGAGGGTTGGACTTGCGAGCAATCCGACGATCTCAATTTCACGAACGGTGTGTGCGAGGTCGCATCGACCTTTGACCTCTATCAGACGTTGTCCCAGATGCCAAAAGGTGTGTATAGTGCCGTGGTGCAGGGCTTTGAGCGACCGGGGGCTTACTCTCAGGTCGGCAAGGACTACATGTCTGGCGAAGACAATGTGTCGGCTATCGTTTATTTGTATAATAAATCTTCGAAACTTCAAAATATAATGGCTGGCGGTCAAAAGAGGAAGTTGGGTACGGCTTCCCAAGTCTATACGCAAGGACTGTATATTCCCAATAATGTAGCGTCTGCTGTCGACTATATGGAGCAGCAACTTTACGAAAATAAGGTAGTGGTCGAGGTCAAGAGGGATACGGACATAAAGTTAGGTTTGAAGAACAACAACAGCGTTTCTTCCGACTGGACTGTGTTTGACAATTTCAAGTTGTCCTACTATGGCACGGACGTGACGGTGGATGATGTGACAGGAATTGACGGGGTGGAACAGGAACCGGATGCGGGAATTCGACAAGGAATCTATGACCTTTCCGGCCGTGCCATCGCGAATCCTACCCGTCCGGGAATCTATATAGTGAATGGTAAGAAGGTTGTGATACATTGACAAGGATAACATACCAAAAACATTTCGGGGATGTCAGAACGGCATCCCCGGTTTTGTGATGGAGAAGATGGTGTATCTCATGAGGTCAATGTTTGTCGGCGTTGACTGTGTGAAGATGACTTGTAACGTACGGATTTGGGGTGACTTTGGCACAGTAAATGTCCCTCCCAAGAGTTTTCGGGAAAGTCCTTTCATTTTTCAGGTTGTACGGTATGTGCTTGTCATATAGTGATTTATGGTCTGAAAGATATTTCGGGCATCTTTCAGCCGTCTTTCCTTGCAGGAAATGGTAAAAAGTTCTGCGCCGAACGATTTTTCAATCTCAGCCGAACGGTTTTCTGTTCTGCGCCAAACGGAATGAAGTATGACTGAAAGATGCCCGAAATATCTTTCAGCGTGTAACATCAATATTATGAACGGTTTACCATGCGTCCTGAAAGATGAAGGCTCTTTTTGCGAAATTCCTGTGTGGGAGATATGTCCGGCCTCCACGAAGGGCAACGTTCCCCACTGATTATCTGCTCTCTCGGGCACTTTGGGGAGCAGTATCATCTATTTCGGATGTACAATGTCAGAATAGTGCTAAAGTGCTATTTTAGGCTGATATAATTCTATATTTTTTTTTGTCAATCATCTATTTTTGCAAAAAACATTTGATTCCTTTTATAATCAGGCTATAATGATGAGGGTGGAAATTTTGAGAATGTCAGTTTTGTGGCTGTTGTTTTTTGTTCTTTTTGTGGCAAAATCGCAAAACGTACCTGTTGTCATGGGGCAATATATGGGGTGGGACAATCTGCCGCCATAAGAGAGCCCTGAATGGTTCAAGAATATGAAAATAGGCCTTTGGTGGCATTGGGCTTCTTGAAGCAATAAAACGAGTAAATTATCATATTTTTAATCTTTTAAATTAACCGTAATGAAAAAACAATTCTTTCTATTTCTTTTCCTTTGTGCGGCCGCATCTTTGTGGGCACAGACGGATATGACAGATCGAATCGTCAATCCAGGGTTTGAAGATGAAATCAATGGATGGGAGATTCGCAAGATGAGCCGTCAGGGTAATAATGAATTCCCTTTGAAAGTGGGCGATTATTACGTAGAGACATGGAGTGGAGCCGGAAGCAGGGTGGCAGACGGCAGTGTAGACCAAGTAATCCATAACTTGCCGGCAGGGACTTACACAGTAAGTGTGGCAGCGCAGAACATCCAACAGAATGATGCACAAGCCAAGCAGACAGGGGTATGGGTGTATGCCAATGATGACAAAACAGAAGTGAATCTGCCTGATAAGTATGAAGTGAAGACCACGACGGTAGATGGTACATTGGAGTTCGGGCTCCTTGTGCAAGGAGCAACCGGAAACTATGTATGTGTCGATGATTTCCACCTTACTCTTGAGGAACCTACGGAAGAGACTTATGCTATCTTTCGTGAAGAAGTAGGTAAACTTGTTACGGAAGCCGAAGGTATTAACAAGCATCTTGATACACCTGAGCAGAAAGCGCTTGATGCCGCTTTGGCCGATGGAAAGTCTGTGGTGGACGGAACTTCGACTGAAGATGTGACAAAAGTATATGCTGCGTTGAAGGCGGCGATTTATAATTACAGACTTTCGTTGGCTTCACCGGAAGAACCGTTGGAACTCACTTCAAATATGCTAAGTCCTGGGTTTGAAGACAATAGCAAGGGATGGGTTTGTAATGGCTTCAGTCCGCAGAGTAATGATGCCTTTGAATTGAAGGAAGGTACTTATTATTGTGAAATCTGGAGTGGTTGGGGGAATGTGGCTGACGGCGACATCCATCAAATAGTAGAATTACCCAATGGGAACTACCAGCTCACTGTTTTGGCACAGAATATACAGGAAAGTAACAAGGCAATCCCACAGAAAGGAGCCTATGTTTATGCGAACAATGCGCGGAAGGAATTGAGTCTGACCGGTAAATATACGCTTGACTTTGTCGTGGTGGATAATCAGGCTAAAATAGGAGTGAATACAATTGGATGTACTGGTAATAAAGTGAGCATTGATGATTTCCATATTTATTATACGGGGTTTGACGATGATGCGCAGTTTGCAGAGTTTCGCCAAATGATACAAGAAGGAGAAGCGCTGTTGGAGTCTCCACAGCATGCTGATAGTCTTGCCATGCTTGCCAAAGCTGTAGAAGAGGCCAAGGCTGTGACTAAAACCGAAGATATTGCGGACAAGGCTAATATTCTTCGTAAAGCTATTACGGCTTCACAGGTTAGTGTGTGGGATTATGCATTGTTCTTGGAAGCCATACAAAGGTCTGAGCAGGTGCTTGCCGAAGGGTTGCCTAATGGGAACAATGAGCTGAAAGCGGTTATTGACAAAGCCAATGGGCTTTATAAGACGGCTAAAAGTACGAGGGAAGAAATCGACGAGATTTCCAAAGAACTGTCCCATGCCGAACTCCTGTATTATGTGGCTAATCCTTCCGGAGATGTGCCAGGTGTCGAGACTTCAAGTTTTATTCCCCGTGGTGCGGTCGGGGCTTTAGGACGTGTTACGGTAAATGGCATATCGGAAAAAGATATTAAGTTGCAGGGTTACTGTTGGGCCACTCACAAGGAACCGACTTTATCCGACAATTATGTCACCGATGGCGCACAACTGTTAAACTATCCCGGTCTTATTTATATTATGGAACCGTTGCAGCCTGCCACGGTGTACTATGTACGCGCTTTTGCCATGACACAGGGCAATGCCGTGGGATACGGTGAAGTACGTAAAATCATAACGCTTCCCATGGGGAATTGTACATGGAGTTACGCCAACAATGGCGAACAGGCCGATAACGAACGGATTAGTAAGGCATGTCGCGAGGCTATGGATTATTATAATAATTGGACGAGCATACGGGATTACGGAATTACTGTGTCGTTTGGTGCCGGTACCCCGACAGCTGAATGTAGTTATGGCGGTTGGATGTCAGTAGGACCTAATCCTGCATACCAACGTACGGGAACGGTGATGCACGAATCCAATCATGGTGTAGGAGTTGGTCAACATTGGCGTTGGAGTTGGGAAGAGCTTAAGGCTTCTACTAAATGGCAAGGGCTATATCCCACTAAAATGCCTAAAATTCAGTCGGGTGTATACTGGCAAGGTGACTTGGCCAACCTTATTGTGGAGTTTTTGACCAACGGACAGGATTTGTGTAATGGCGATGGTATGCACATGGGGCCTTTCGGTATCAACGGTGCCGGGGCGGACAATGGCACGCGTCTGCTTTATATCGCCAATGCCTTGCAGACACATGGACTTGGTGTAGACGGTCTGCCCCCTTCCGGTGGTTCGCCCTCTCCTTATTATATATTCGAGAGCGAGGATGATGTTAAATATTACATCACGAACGAAGATGAGGCTTGTGGACGAGGGACAGCCTATTTGACTGAGAATGCAGACGGTACATTGGCCTATTGTGCTGTTTCTACGGATGAATTGGTGGGTGACGATGCATTCGCATGGCATCTTGTCTTCCAACCTCAAACATGTTATTATTTGTTGCGTAATGCCAAGTCCGGCAAGTACTTTACTTTCAAGAGTGGCAGTATCAAGACGGCAGAAGTGGCCGAACCTGGGGAACAAGAAAGTTTTCATTTGATGAGGGGGCGCGTACCTGTTATTTTAGGTGTGGGGAATCAGACCTTGAATACCAAAGGCTACTGGATATGCGAAGGCAAACGTAACATGGAGACTCCTCCTGCATTGCAGGCAGAAACAGATGGAAACACAAAAACAGCTTCTACACAAGATTTCAGCAATGCAGCTACCAGCCAACGGTGGATAATCCTTACGGCAGACCAGATACGTCTTGTGGATGAAAGTAAGGTGACTTTGAATCGTGAGAAGTTACGTCGTTACGTTATTGGGGCTAAAGAGATGGTGAAAATCCCACATCATGATGCTACGGATGATGCAACTGGCATCTTTACGGCTTTGACCAATAGGATGGAGTCGTCTGTGGATAACTTGGCAACTGTGCAAGACTTGGAAAATGCCATTTGTGAGATGTATACGGGCATTATCTCGTTTATGTCAAATACTGTACTTGACAACCTGTCGGCTTACGACCTCTCTTTCTTAGTTGACAATTCCGGTATGGAAACTCTCGACGGTTGGGATTGTTCCCAGGCTGACGTGCTCCTTTTCACGAATGGGTTATGTAATACTTCGTCAACGTTTGACCTTTATCAAACGTTGAAGCAGATGCCCAAAGGGGTATATCGTGCCGGTGTACAAGGGTTTGAACGTCCTGGTACTTATTCCCAAGTAGGTAAGGATTATGTTTCCGGTATAAACAATGTGTCTACATCTATTTATTTGTATAACAGGTCTTCCAAGATCCACAATATAATGGTGGGAGGACAAGAGAAGAAGTTGGGAACGTCTTCTCAAGTCTATACTCAGGGTTTGTATATACCCAACAATGTGGCCTCGGCTTCCGACTATATGGAGGAACAGCTTTACGACAATACGCTTGTGGTTGAAGTCAAGAGGGATGCAGAGGATATCAAGTTGGGATTGAAAAACACAAAGGCGGTTTCTTCCGATTGGGTGGTATTCGATAATTTCAGCCTTTCCTATTATGGAAGTAACGTGAGCGTAGATGATGTGACAGGTATCAATGATGTGAAGGTAGATACTACAGTTGTGGAAAGACAGGGAGTCTATGACCTTTCCGGCCGTGCCATCGCGAATCCTACCCGTCCGGGCATTTATATAGTGAACGGTAAGAAAATTGTGATACATTGACAAGGATAACATATCAAAAACATTTCGGGGATGCCTGTAGCGGCATCCCCGGTTTTGTGGTGGAGAAGTAGACGGTTCATTCCCTATGGGCTTCTTTTATTTCCATGGCCGTTCCACCACTGGCTTGTAATTGGATATTGAGGATTTGACCTCCTTTGATGACCTTTTGTTTGATGGCTACCTTAGTACGCGTATCTAAATGAGGGTCGTCCTCGTATAATGTCACCATATACCTTTTTCCACGTTGGAGGAATTCTGTGGATAGGGAGAGCTTCCGGGCTTCCAGTCCGTTCATTACGCCCACGAACCATTTCTCTCCGCTGCGTCGTGCCATGGCAATGTATTCGCCCGGTTCTCCGTCTATCGGGTAGGTCTCGTCCCATGTGGTCGGTACGTTTTTCCAAAATTCCAGTTCTTTTTCGCCTTGATACAGCGACGGAGTATCGTACCAATAGAGGAAAGTGACGGGGCTGTAATAGACGACGGGCATGGCCAGTTGATGTGCGTGCGTGTTCTTCACCCTCGCGTTGAAGTAACAAGGAGTGTAGTCGGCTGGACCGCAAAGGAAGCGGGTGAACGGCAGGATGGTGTTGTGGCGCGCGTCCGGCATGGTCTCGTTGCCGGCGATGCCTTCCTGTGTCATCAGGTGGGGCAGGGTACGGCTCACGCCCGTGGGGCGGTATTCGTCGTGTATGTCCACCATGATGCCGTAGTCGGCGCATTGGCGTACGGCTTTGTGTAGCCAGATAGTCCAGAATTGGTTGCCTACTTGCACGAAACCGAACTTGATGCCTTTTATACCCCATTCTTTATAAAGAGGCAGCAGCCGGTCTATTTGTTGGACGAGGGCGCGTTGGTTGACGTAAAGCCATACTCCGATGCCTTTCGTGGAGGCGTAGTCGCAGATGGCCTTGATGTCCAGGTCTTTGCTTTCGGATATACGGGTCGCGTCGCTCTCCATCTTCATTTCCGGCCCGTACCACCCGGCATCCAGATGGATGTATTGCAGTCCGCGTTCGGCGGCGAAGTCCACGGCGGCTAGTGCTTCTTTCTGCGAGAGTCCGCTACGGAATGTCTTTCCCGGCCTGATCCAAGACAAGTCCCCTTGCAGGACATTCGGTTCGTTTAGGTTCAGGTAGATGAAGTTGTGGGCTATCAGATCCACGGGGCGTTCCGCTGCCATGATGACGCGCCACGGCGTGTCGTAGGGCGTGATGATGTCGGCACAGTCGTACATGGAGGTTTTCAGCGTGTGAGCCTTCCCGGAAGCGAGGGCGAACTTGGTGCGTACGTAATCCACCATACGGGCTTCTCCGAGGGAGACCGTCAGGCCGTTCCCCAGTTTCATCGTCAGGGGGCGTTCGCTTTCACCTTCCCAGCCCTCTAACGGGAGCAGGGAGACGGGAGCCTGCGCCCACGGTTCGTGCCAGGCCATGGTGCCCTCCGGCATGGCAAATTCGGTGAGTTCGTCTGTAATGTGCAGGAACAGCCCGTTGCTGGTGGCCGGGAAATGATAACGGAAAGCCACTCCTTCGTTGTAAGCCCGCACTTCCACGTTCATGAAATAAGTGCGTGAACGGTCGTAACCGCCTGTCACTTCACTTGCCGGTGCTTCTCCTTTTCTGAATTTGATTTGCAGGCTGCGGTAGCAGTCCGGGATTTCTTTGCGTTCGCCGTATAAGGGTTGCCATGTTCCGTCGTGCGAGGCCGAGTCTGCCCCGATGAATGTCAGGTTGTCCCTCCAGTTCCTACAGGCGTCATTTTCGATACCCAACGCGCTCTCCAAGAGTTTGTTTTCGATTTCCACACCCAGTTCCGAACGGCGGACAATCTCTTTGCCTTTATAAGATAAGGTGTAATACATCCGTGTTTTGCCTTCCGGCTCTTCCTGCGTGAAAGTGAACACATAGTTGCGGTCGGGCGACGACACTTGGAACGTGTGGGGCGAGGCCCATCCGGTGACGGCCCACCATGCCATACATAGGGATATGAACTGTTTTTTCATTATGGATAAATTTGTAGTTTAAAATATGCTTCTACTTCTATATACGATTGAAAAGGACGTTTAACGTACTCCGAGAGAAAATTTTTATGTGTGGTGTGCGTAAATAGGGCTTTTCAATCGTATTAGACTATAGAGACATCAAATCATAAGCATATACAGATGAAGAAAGTCGTAGTTTGTGTGGGAGGTTTCCTGTTGGGCCTTTCCTTATGGGGGCAGCGCGTCAACCATCCGGCGTTGCTCTTCACGAAAGAACGGGTGGAAGCGGCCAAGGCACGTGTACAGTCGGACATTTGCATGGCCCGTTGTTGGGCGGACATCCGTAAGGTGGCCGATGCCGCATTGGAGAAAAACGACCTCAACCGATCGGATTATCTGGCTTTGGCCTATCTGATGACGGACGACCGCCGGTATGCCGACCGTTTGAAATCCATTTTGCAATCGGTCACGCAGGCCAGGACTTGGGGAAGCGAGGAGATGCTGTCGCGTAAGCCGGTGTGGCGTGCCGATTTGGGACTTTCCCATAAATGCCTGATGGCCGCGTTGGCTTACGATGCCATTTATGAGACCTTATCGTCACGTGAACGGAAGGAACTGGCCGAAGATTTGCTTCGTCTCGGTGTGGAACCTTCGTTGGGCGACTGGGTGTTGGAGCCTACCCGTATCCATTCCCTGAACTCCATGGGGCATAACTGGTGGACTTCGTGCGTGTACAACGGCGGAATGCTGGCCATGGCTTTACAAAATGAGTTGCCCGAAGCCGTCGAATGGGTGGAGACGCTGAACGAGGCCATGCCGGAGTGGTTCGGTTTTGCTGGTGACGTGTTGCAAGCCAAGATAAAATCTTTCGACGAAGCCGGTGGTATGTATGAGAGTTTGAACTATGCCAATTTCGGTATCCAAGAGGCTTTGCAATACCGGATAGCCTGGCAGAACACCCATCCGGGGCGGAAGGCTCCGGAACTGCCCCAGTTGGAGCGTTTGCCCGACTATTTCGTACAAGTGTGCTATCCGCGTACGGGCATATTGTATAACTTGAATTTCGGAGACAGCCATAAGAACGTGACGGCAGAATCGAGCATGATGCTGTTGTATGCGTTAGGCATACGGCGACCGGAAATCCTGTGGTACATCAACCAGGTACAGGAGGGGCAACATCGCGACGGCTATTTCCGTAACCGCCCGATGGGATTCCTTTACATGCCGGATTGCAGTAAGGCACCCGCCGTGCCGGACGTGGCTACTTCGTGCCTGTTTGCCGATTTCGGCTGGGCCGTGATGCGCGATTCTTGGAAAAAGGACGCAGCGATGCTGGCCGTGAAGAGCGGACAGACGTGGAACCACTCGCACGCCGATGCCAATTCGTTCATCTTGTTTTATAAAGGCGTGGATATACTGAAAGACGCAGGCAACTGTTGGTATCCCAATCCTGCCTACCGGAACTACTTCTTCCAAAGCCAGGCGCACAATGTGGTGTTGTTCAATGGGGAAGGACAGTCGCGCGAACAGCAGTATCAGGGTTCTTATTTGCGCGGAAGCCTGCATTACCTGATGGATAACGGGAAGATGAAATATGTGTTGGCCAACGGTACGGGGCCGATGTCGGACAAGTTCAGCCGGAACTTCCGCCATTTCCTGTGGATGGACAAGGTGATTTACATGATAGATGACATAGCTGCCCATAAGCCCGGGCATTTCGAATGGCTTTGGCACTATAACGGGAAGGCCGTGAAGCGGGGAGCCGACGTGACGGTGACCTCCGACAGTGCTTCCGTGGTCATCCGTCCGTTGTATCCCCGTCTGCTGGCCTTATCCGATTTTGTACATGACTATCCCGACGATTTGTATTGGGAAGTGAAAAAAGGACCGACCGAGGATTTGAAGGGTGAGGAAGAATACTATTCGTTCCATCTGCCCGGCGAGCATAAGCGTGTCAAAGGACTGACGGCCGTCATCCTGAAGGATTCGCCCGACGATAAGGATTTGCCGATGATGGAACGTACGGAAGGAAAAGACTGGATAGGGTTGAAAGTGCGTCGGAACGGAAAGGTCACGGACATTTATATCAACCAGTTGGCCGATGGACGGCTGATGCACAACAATTCATGGATTACGGCCGACGGATGGACTACGGATGCCTACATGTTTGCCGTGACGTATGACGAAGGTACGGATCCGGCAAAGGCTTCGGAGATGTTCGTTTGTTACGGCAGCGCATTGCGCCGGGGCGAGGTGTCTTATTATTCATCCTTGTCCAAACTCTTTGTCATGCAACGCCGGGAAGGCAAAAAACTGGATTTGCGGGTGGAGGGGCAACCCCATATCCGGGCTGCTTTCCGTCAGCCGTCTTGTCCGGCGGAACTGGAAGTGAACGGGCAAAGGCAGAAAGCGGTCTACGAAAACGGGAATGTCATATTGAAGAGTAAACTATAAAATTGCAATACGATAAAAAGACATGAAGAAGGGAATAATTATCAGCCTATTTTGGGGAATGGGCATGGCTACAGGAATGGCGCAGTCTGTTTATCCCGGTATCTGTGAGGGGCAATTTCGTGTCTCGGTGCAGGTTCCCTTGGCTGCCGAATCGTTCGATTTGCAGGACGTGCGCCTGTTACCCGGACGTTTCCGTGACAACATGATGCGGGACTCGGCGTGGATGGTCTCCATCGGGGCCGATCGTCTGCTGCATGGTTTTCGGACGACCGCAGGGGTATTTGCCGGACGTGAGGGAGGATACATGACGGTGAAGAAACTCGGCGGATGGGAGTCCTTGGATTGTGAACTTCGCGGGCATACGACGGGTCATGTGCTTTCGGCTTTGGCTTTGATGTATGCAGCCACGGGGAGCGATGTTTTCAAGATGAAGGGGGACAGCCTTGTAGCCGGTCTGGCGGAAGTACAGGCTGCGGGGACGGGCGGTTACCTGAGTGCTTATCCCGAAGAGCTCATCAACCGGAATATCCGGGGGGAGAGTGTTTGGGCACCTTGGTACACGTTGCACAAATTGTTTTCCGGCTTGATAGACCAATATCTGTATGCCAGGAATGCGCAGGCGTTGGACGTGGTGCGGAAAATGGGAGACTGGGCTTATGGGAAACTTCGGCCGTTGCCGGAAGAGATGCGCCGCAAGATGATTCGTAATGAGTTCGGAGGCATCAACGAGTCTTTCTACAACCTGTATGCCTTGACGGGAGATGAACGTTACCGTTGGTTGGCCGGTTTCTTTTATCATAATGATGTAATAGACCCGTTGAAAGAACAACGGGATGATTTGGGGACGAAACATACCAATACATTCATTCCGAAAGTATTGGCTGAGGCGCGTAATTATGAGTTGACGGGAGATGGAGACAGCAAGGCTTTGAGCGAATTCTTCTGGCATACGATGATAGGCCGCCACACCTTTGCTCCCGGATGTAGCAGCGACAAGGAACATTATTTCGATCCGGACGAATTTTCCAAGCATATCAGCGGTTACACGGGCGAAACCTGTTGTACTTATAATATGTTGAAGTTGAGCCGTCATCTGTTTTGTTGGGAGGCTTCTCCCGAGGTGGCCGATTATTATGAGCGTGCCTTGTACAATCATATCTTGGGGCAGCAAGACCCTGCGACGGGAATGGTATCTTATTTTTTGCCTTTGCAGTCCGGCACGCACAAGGTGTACAGCACGCCGGAGAATTCTTTCTGGTGTTGCGTGGGCAGTGGCTTCGAGAGCCATGCCAAATATGCCGAAAGCATTTATTATCGTGGGGAAGACTGCCTGTATGTCAATTTGTTCATTCCGTCCGAATTGGCGTGGAAAGAAAAAGGGTTGAATTTGCGTCAGGAGACCCGTTTCCCGGAAGAGGAAACCACTCGCTTGACCTTGGCGTTGGAGACTCCCCGTAGGTTGGCTGTGAAACTCCGTTATCCGTCGTGGAGCGGCCGTCCTACGGTCAGGGTAAACGGGAAGTCCGTACGGGTGAAACAGCACCCCGGTTCTTACATCACGTTGGACCGGCGTTGGGAAGACGGCGACCGTATAGAAGTGACTTATCCCATGCGCCTTGCGATGGAACGTATGCCGGACAATCCCCATAAGGGCGCGTTACTTTACGGACCGATCGTATTGGCCGGTGTCTTAGGTACGGAAGGAATGCAACCGCCCGCTCCGTATTCCAATCCTTTGCGGTACAATGATTACTATACTTACGATTACCATATCCCCCAAGGTTTGCCTTGCTCGTTGCCCTGGGATGACCGCCATCCGGAACGCGTGTTGAAACGTACGGGGAAAGGGTTGACTTTCGTCACGGAAAGCGGAGTGCAGGTGCTTCCGCTGTATGATGTCCACCGTCAGCGGTATGTTGTGTATTGGGATTGTATGGAACAGCAATAAGCCAAAATAAAGTCCCGTTTGCCTTCCATTGGACATGCGGATGGCAAACGGGACTTTTCTTTTGTGTGTATTCTTAGGGTAAAATTTCTTTTGCTACTTCTTCTTTATTGTATATGTTACCGTCTGTCCGGCTTTCACCTTGACCTTATCCTGCCAGTTCAGAAACGCATTGTCTCCTAACGGTAAAGCGGCTTCTTCTGCCCCTTCGGCAAAAAGAGTGACTTGTGCGTCGAACTCCGTGGGGTTCGTAATACGTAGGATGGTTTTCCTTTTGTCGCTTTTTATGATTTCCGCTTCGACGTGGTCGAAGACGTAGAGTTTGCCGAGGTCGGTACGGACGTAAATTCCCGGGATTTCCAATGCCATTAGCGCTCCGTTCGTTTCGTTCCAACCCGTTTCCCAACCGTCGGCACGGGAGCCTCGCCGGTCGGAATCGCAGTACGTGAGCCGTTCGGTGATTTTGCCGTTCGGTTGGATGCCTTCGGCGTGGGCATGGATGATGTCGCGCAGGAGTTCGGCATACAACGTGTCGCCGGTGGTGCGGTAGAGTTTGAACAGCACGTCGCCCGACTGCGTGCAGAACCCTGGTGCCCCGTGTTTGTTTTGCGTACTGGCCCATACGGCGCCTGTCAGGTTGGCACCCAGTTGGGCCAGCGGCGTATCTTCCGGTAAGCGATAATCGAAGGAAACCGTCCATGTGGCGCACAGGTGAGCTGCGTCACGGGCTTGTTGCAGATATCCTGTTTCGCCCGTCGTTTCGTATAATGTGAATAGGGAAGTGGCAAGGGCGACAGCCGTTTCCGAGTCGGAATTTTGCAGGATGTCACCGCAACCGCCTGAGGTAAAGCCCACGATGGCAAACTGGCGGTAGAGTGCGCTTGCGGCCTGCCGGGCGATTTCCAAATATTCAGGGCAGTTGAAATAAACGGAGGCCAATGCCAGTCCGCCTATGGCCATGGCACCGCCGGTGGTGTTGTACACTGCTACTTTTCCGCTTTCCACGTGCAGGTAATTACCCCACGTGCCTTCATTCCTCCAAGTATTGACGAATGCGTCGGCCAACGAACGGACGTTCTTTTCCCATTCCGGACGGATGAAGTCCTTGTGTCCCATGCGCTCTAATAGGTTGAACTGTTTTACCATCCAATACAGTACGTCCCCGTTCCGGCGCGTCACCGCCACGCCCGGCACTACGGCTGCGGCATCGCGGTTGAGCACTGTGCCGTCCGGTTGCAGGATGTCATAGTAATATCCGCTTTTGCCTTTCGCCCGGGGTAGGGCGAAGTCAAAGGTGCGCGCCACGCGGCGCAGGTGCTCGTCGTCGCCGAGCGCGAGCATCGGATAAGTATTGATGAGGCCGCCAATCCATCCGTACGACATCCAGTCCGCCGTTTCGGGGCGGTAGAATTCCACGCTGTCTTTTTGGTAGTAGCGGAGGTCGATGTTTTTGTCCATAATGTCCAACACCCGGCTCATAGGTACTAAATTGCGCGGTGCGGCGCACCGGATGTGGCGTTTGCGCTCTTCCATGAAATGCCCGAGCAGGCAGGGTGCGTCCGTGCAGGGATAAACGAGGCGTGTGACGCGGATGACGATTTCGTCCCCTTCGCGCACCGTGATTCCCCGGTCCGGACTTTTGCTGAAGCCGATGAACTCCGGTTTCTTTTCGCGTACGCCCGGTGCGCTGATAACGAAAGAGGCCACGCTTCTGTCCGGCGTTTCTTCCACGATGAGTCCGTGGTCCAAGACTTGCCCGTCGCGTACGATACCTTGGTCTGTCAGTAGCAGGACACCCTCTTTCTTCTGCCGGTCGAGGAAAGCAATGGCCGGGGTGGCGGCGTTGCATACGCTGACCTCCAGACGGGAGGGGCTGCCGAAATCGGGTGAAAGTTGGGGAATGGGATTGGAGGTTAAGGCCAAATCCGGGCGGTCGTAGTCCGAAGGGTCAAGTCCCGTGGCATAGTTGCGGTTTACGATACGCTGACGGTTCCCGTTGTACACGGAGGCCGGAATCATGACATAGTTGTCGCTTGTCCAATGGTAACGGTCGAAAGCCACGGCAACTCCGGCATCCGTGAGATTTTTCAAAGCCTTGAACCGGAATACGAACAAGGTTCCGTCCGCCACTTCGGTCTTCTCCACCGAGGTTTTCCAACAGGAGGAAGTGTCGGTCAGTTGTTCGCAACTTTTGAGTTTCTCTTCATGGTAACGGCAATCCAACAGTCTTATTTCCTGATGTGCATTTGCCGTGTCCGGCAACCAGTTCTGGGCTTGCAGGCTCATCGGGCAAAACAGTAAAATACTTCCCGTCCATAATTTATTTATCATACGGAATGTGTGATGTATAAAGATGAATGAATGTGTTTTGTATGCAAACTTATAGTATTGGAAAATGGAGGCAAAATAAATAAACGTTCTTTAAGTGTTTGACTGAAAAACGAAGCAATAATGTCAAAACGTGAAGCATTTGTTGTATGGTATGTTTCTAATCCGGTAGGGTCGTAACGTTTTCGGGGGCGATACAAAAAACAGTGTAAATGAAAGTGCGGCTTAATTGGTTTGACGGTCTTGTGTGACATCGTTGTTGGTGTAGGAAGAGGGGGGCACTGTGGTAACGGGTGGTGTTTTAAGTGAGGGTGTGTATGGATATACAGGATGCGGAAAGTTTGAAGTGTCAGGAACGTTGCGCTAAAAAACAATATTCATGGCTCGTTTTTTTGTCAGAATGTCAATTATATATGGATGCGGAATCCGATGATAGTGTCTGAAAGAGAAGAAGACAATGGTTTGGATTGCATAAATATGCAAAATTATTTCTTTTATTCATGATTATGCGGTATATATTCATTTATCATGAGGAGAAAACAATATAACTTTCAGTCAAACGAAAAAAAGTTCTCCTCATAAAAATCCGTGTTCGGGCGGTTGTTCCGTGGAAAATGAGGATACGTGGAGGTTTGAATCGCAGGAAAACGTTCTTTTTTCGGCTGTTTGGCCGTATCGTTCTTGCAGAAATCTTTTGCCATAATGGCTGCGTTCTGCTGTTTTCTCTTTCGCATATGCCGGAACAATGCTTCATGGATGAGGTTTAAGGATGCCAATCTGTTATCAATAAGGCCGTAAGGATGGATTTTTGCATCTGGTATATGGCTCAGGAATCGCGTGTAGGCAGTTGAAGTCGGAGGGGAATGCATATACGCGATTCTCGTATAGGGAGATTTGACGTTTTGATAAAATGAAAAAATAAACATCCTTTCTTGTTTCCTTGTGTTGTTACACTTTAGAGAGATTGTACGGTTGGGGTAATTTTGTCTCTTGTATCATGTTTTTTTTCCAATGTAACATTCGGTGTTTTTTGATACATATCCTTTTCATGCCTTGAAAATTAAAACTTTATATTTGTACGGATGAAAACAGACGTAAACTTTAAATAATAACTGAAAAAACATGAATGAGTCAAATCAAACATTTGCAGGAATGACCCGTTTCCGTTGGGTCGTATGTTCCATGTTGTTCTTGGCTACGGCCATCAACTATATGGACCGTCAGGTTTTATCGCTGACGTGGAAAGATTTTATTGCGCCTGAGTTCGGATGGAACGACACGGACTACGGTCTTATCACGGGCTGCTTCTCCATCGTCTATGCCATCGCCATGCTGGTCGTCGGCAAGTTTATCGACAAGGTGGGGGCGCGGCGCGGCTATTTGTGGGCCATCGGGCTGTGGTCGGCCGGGGCATGCCTCCATGCCTTCTGTGGGATTGCCACCTACGGACTGTTGGGCGGCGAGTGGCTGACGGGCTTCGAGGGGGCGCGGCAGAACCTGTCCGCGTTGCAGACGGTGGCGGACGGCGTATGGACGGTGTCTACGGTCAGTGTCTGGCTCTTTCTGGCTGCCCGTTGCGTACTGGCCATCGGGGAGTCGGGAAACTTCCCGGCAGCCATTAAAATCACGGCGGAATACTTTCCGAAAAAAGACCGTGGGTTTGCCACCAGCGTGTTCAACAGCGGGGCACAGATTGGCGCCTTGCTCGCTCCTTTCGTCATACCTTTGTTGGCCCGATGCTGGGGATGGGAGATGTCCTTCCTCTTGGTGGGTGCCGTAGGTTTCATTTGGATGGGCGTTTGGGTGTATGTGTACGATGCCCCGCAGAAGAGCAAGCGCGTCAATGCGGTGGAACTGGCCTACATCGAGCAGGATGCCGCCACCGATGCCTCGATGGCCGAGGGGGCGGAAGAGGCCAAGCCGGCGAAGGGCATCGGCATCTGGAAGTGCCTGACCTACCGCCAGACGTGGGCCGTCGTGGCCGGGCGTTTCCTGCCCGACGGAGTGTGGTGGTTTTTCCTTTTCTGGGCACCGGCTTATGTGCATGACGTCTATGGCTATAGTTCGGATTCCACGACGGGGATGTTGCTCATCTTCACCCTTTACCTCATTTCGATGCTCTCCATCATTGGTGGCTACCTACCTACGTGGTTCGTGGGGCGTAAAGGGATGAACCCGTATGCCGGGCGCATGCGTGCCATGCTCATCTATGCTTTTTTCCCTTTGATAGGGTTGGTGGCGCAGCCTTTAGGCAGTTGGTCGTATTGGTTTCCCATCGTGATAATCGGCATCATAGGGGCGGCGCATCAGAGTTGGAGCGCGAATGTCTATTCCGTGGTGGGCGACATGTTCCCCAAGTCTGCCGTGGCTACGGTGACGGGCATCGGCGGCATGTCGGGCGGTATCGGTTGCCTGCTGTTCAACATGTGTTCCGGTATGCTGTTCACGTATTCAAAGGAAACACAGATGGAGTTTTTGGGCTTCCGGGGTATCGAAGCCGGTTATATGATAGTATTTATGGTAGCGTCGTTAGGATACCTGTTGAGTTGGGTGATTATCAAACTCTTGGTGCCGCGCTACCAACTGATTAAAGAATAGGAGACAAGAAACATGAAAGCATTTATGGATCAGGATTTCCTGCTCGGGACGGACACCGCGCGGGAACTGTATCACGGGCATGCCGAACGGCTGCCCATCATAGATTACCATTGCCATCTGAATCCGGGGATGGTGGCAGAGGACTACCGCTTCCGTTCCATTACGGAACTGTGGTTGGGCGGTGACCATTACAAGTGGCGTGCCATGCGTACCAACGGGGTGGACGAGCGTTACATCACGGGCGACGCTTCGGACTGGGAGAAGTTTGAGAAGTGGGCGGAGACCGTGCCTTATACGTTGCGCAACCCATTGTACCATTGGACGCATTTGGAACTGCGTACGGCTTTCGGTATCGACAAATTGCTGAACCCGTCTACGGCCCGAGATATTTACGAGGAGTGTAATGCGAAGTTGGCACAACCGGAGTTCTCTGCCCGGGGCCTGATGCGTCATTACCGTGTGGAAACGGTATGTACCACCGATGACCCGGTGGACAGCTTGGAGCACCACATCGCCACGAAGGCGAGCGGTTTTGAAATCCGGATGCTCCCGACATGGCGACCGGACAAGGCGATGGCCGTGGAGGATCCTGAAGCGTTCCGCAGCTATGTGGGGCGGTTGGAGCAAGCTTCTGGGCAGACCATATCCGGCTTTGCTGATTTCATCGGTGCGTTGGAACATCGGCACGATTTCTTTGCGGCCCAAGGTTGCCGTCTTTCAGACCACGGGCTTTCGGAGTTTTATGCAGAAGATTATACTGAGGACGACATCCGACGTATATATAACAAGGTATATGGCGGCAAGCATCTGGACGAAGCGGAATGCGCCCGTTTCAAGTCGGCCATGTTGGTGGAGTTTGCCCGGATGGATGCCGAAAAGGGATGGACACAGCAATTCCATTATGGGACGATACGCAATGCTAACAGTCGGATGATGCGTCTCTTGGGGCCGGATACGGGTTTCGATTCCATCGGCGAGTTCAGCACTGCCCTCTCCATGGCGCGTTTCCTCGACCGATTGGACAGCCGTGGCATACTTCCCCAAACCATCCTCTACAACCTGAATCCGGCAGCTAATGAGATGGTGGCTACGATGATTGGTAATTTTCAGGACGGAAGCGTGCCGGGCAAGATACAATTCGGTTCGGGATGGTGGTTCAACGACCAGAAGGATGGGATGGAACGTCAGATGAACGCCCTCTCCGTGCTCGGTTTGTTGAGTCGTTTTGTGGGGATGCTGACCGACTCCCGGTCGTTCCTTTCGTATCCGCGCCATGAATATTTCCGCCGCACGCTCTGTAACCTTTTGGGGCGTGACGTGGAGAACGGAGAGATGCCCGTAGGCGAGATGCCGCGTATCCGACAGATGGTGGAGGACATCTGCTATTACAATGCAAAAAACTATTTTAGGTTCTAAAGAATAAGACATAATGGAAAAAACTTGGAGATGGTTCGGGAAAAAAGACAAGATTACGTTGTCCATGTTGCGCCAGATTGGCGTGGAAGGCATCGTGACGGCTTTGCATGACATCCCGAACGGGGAAATCTGGCCTTACGAGGCCGTGGTGGAGATGCGCGATTACATCGCGGCGGCCGGCCTGCGTTGGTCGGTGGTGGAGAGCCTACCGGTGAGTGAAAGCATCAAGTACGGCGGCCCTGACCGCGACCGCCTAATAGAGAATTACATCGTGAGTCTGGCCAATCTGGGTAAGGCAGGCGTCAAGACGGTATGCTACAATTTCATGCCCGTGCTCGATTGGGCACGTACTGATTTGGAGCACCCGAATGCAGACGGTACGTCATCGCTCTATTTCGACCGTGCGGATTTCGCTTATTTCGATTGTTGCATCCTGAAGCGAGAAGGAGCTGAAGCCGACTACGGGGCGGACATCATGGAACATGTGGAACGGAAGAAGGCTGTAATGACACCGGAGGACGACCATAAGTTGGTGGAAAACATCATTATCAAGACACAGGGGTTCGTGAACGGAAATATCAAGGAAGACGACGAGAAGCCGGTGGAAATCTTCCGCGAGTTGCTCGGCCTGTATAAAGGTATAGACCGTGATGCCTTGCGCGAGAACATGCGTTATTTCCTCTCTGCTGTCATGCCGGTGTGTGAGCAATACGGGGTGGACATGTGTGTGCATCCCGACGATCCACCCTTGCAGATACTGGGGTTGCCGCGCATCGTGACGTGCGACGAGGACATCGCTTGGTTCCTGAACGCCGTGGACAATCCGCACAACGGGTTGACGTTCTGCGCCGGTTCGTTGAGTGCCGGAGCACATAACAATGTGCCGGAACTGGCACGCAAGTATGCTTCCCGAACGAAATTCGTGCACTTGCGCAGCACGGACGTGCTGCCCGGCGGGAACTTCAAGGAGGCTTCCCATTTGGCCGGGAGGGCGGGTATCATCGATTTGGTGCGCACGTTCCAAAAGGAGAACCCCTCCCTGCCTATGCGGGTAGACCATGCCCCTTTGATGTTGGGAGACGAAAAGATGGGATATAATGCCGGTTATTCGTTCCACGGGCGTATGTTGGCCCTCGGGCAGATGGAAGGGGTCATGGCGGTGGTGGACCGTGAGATAGCAGAAGGTAAAATTTGAAAACGAATGAAGGTTAAAAACAAACGGACATGAAGAATTTATTTGATATTCAAGGACAAGTGGTGGTCATTACCGGCGGTACGGGTGTGCTGGGTCGGGAAATCGGGGAATACCTTGCCCTTCAAGGTGCCAAGGTGGTACTGATGGGGCGCAATGAAGAGACTGGTAAACAGATAGTGGGTGGAATTCGTGGGAAAGGCGGCGAGGCGATGTTCCTGAGGACGGATGTGATGAATCCGGCGGTGGTGGAGCAGAACCTGCAAGACGTGTTGTCGGCCTACGGTAGGGTGGACGCTTTGCTGAATGCGGCCGGAGGTAACATGCCGGGAGCCACCATTGCACCGACCGGCACGTTCTTCGACCTCAAGGTGGAAGAGTTCGAACGGGTGCTGAATGTGAATCTTACGGGAACGGTCATCCCCACGCAGATATTCCTCCGCCCGATGGTGGAGGCAGGAAAGGGCGCGATTGTTAATTTCAGTTCCATGGCGGCTTTCCGCCCCATGACCCGAGTGTGTGGTTATGCGGCAGCCAAAGCGGGCATTTCCAACTTCACGGCTTTCTTGGCCAATGAAGTAGCCACAAAGTTTACTTCCGACATCCGTGTGAACGCTATCGCACCGGGTTTCTTCCTGACGAACCAGAACCGTGCGTTGCTCACCAATCCCGACGGTAGCCTGACACCGCGTGGCGAGGATGTCATTCGCCAGACACCATTCAAACGTTTCGGCCGTCCCGAAGAGCTTTGCGGTACGATACACTATCTCATCAGTGAGGCCTCGGCCTTTGTCACCGGGACGGTAGCCGTGGTGGATGGTGGCTTCAATGCCTTTGCCATGTAAAAAGCATTATAAGTCCACTCCGCCTGTGGATGGAGTGGACTTTTATATTTGTGGATAAGATTCCAAAAGAAGTAGCAATTGGCTTTGTTTTAGGTTTTAATAACGATAAAAATATAACGCCGTGAATGTGAAATGTATATTGATGTCACTATTTGTTTGGGCAAGTACGGTTCAGGCGCAGACTTACTATTATTATAAAGGCAAGAAAATAGGGATTGCTTTGGATTCAACCAAGTGTACGGTATTTAGAGACACTCCTCCTTTGTTGCTACGTAGTGCAGGAAGTGATGTTGGTAAAAATTGGAATGTAGTGGAAAAGGACTCTATAAAAATCTTGCAAGCACGTAATAGTTCGTTGCCATCGGACATATTGGCCATAGAACCGGTTCTTTTTCCGTCTGAAACGCCGGTATCCCGTTTGTTTTATGTGAAGTTAAAGTCTGAATGTGATACTTTGTTCCTTAAGACGTTTGCCGAGGAAAATGGTTGCAAGGTGGAACGTCAGGTGGAACAAATGCCGTTGTGGTATGTCCTGTCCACTTCACTCCATTCTGCCGGAAATTCGATAGAGATGTCTAACCGTTGCTTCGAAACGGGTCGGGTGGCGGATGTCGACCCGGGATTCATGTTCGATTTTCAGCCCGATTGTATAGATGAGCCTGCGTGGAACACCAATTCTTTATGGAATTTGCAGGCTGTGAATGGTTGTGATGCGTGGGAAATTACCAAAGGGGATAGTAATATTGTCGTTGCAGTGCTAGATACGGGAGTCGAACCTAATCATGTGGAATTGCCGAGAGTATTGGATGGATATGATGCAATGACGGGAGGTAAGGCAAATGTATATTATAAAGTTGATGCTAATCATTCAAAATGTATTAAATATCATGGAACTATTGTAGCAGGAATGATTGCTGCTGCTCAAAACGGGAAATATACTTCAGGTATTTCTCCCAATGTGACACTTTTACCCATAAGTCATAATCTTGAATCATCAGAAACCTTATCT
This sequence comes from Paraprevotella clara YIT 11840, assembly GCF_000233955.1. GTDB lineage: Bacteria > Bacteroidota > Bacteroidia > Bacteroidales > Bacteroidaceae > Paraprevotella > Paraprevotella clara. Next base: position 374,657 of record NZ_JH376597.1, on the reverse strand, counting down.
GAAGAGCTGGCAACTGGTATTTCGTGGGCATGGAGAAATGGAGCACATATCATTAATAATTCATGGGGCGATAGAGCAGGAGTTTATTATGATGTATTGCATAGTGCTTTACTTGAAGAGGCTATACATGATGCAATGAACGAAGGACGTAATGGCTTTGGTTCAATTGTAACTTTTGCCAGTGGAAATCATAATTCCATAAACTATCCGGCATATGCTAATGATTCGATTATCTGTGTAGGATCTATAAACCAATCTTTTCAATGGTTCGAAGGTTCTGGATACGGAGAAAAATTAGATGTTGTAGCACCAGGAGGACAATTGTTAGGGACAGTTCCTTGGTACGAGGGGAATGTGTATTCCGATGCATCAGGTACTTCTTTTGCTTGCCCTCATGTGTCCGGCCTAGCCGCATTAATGCTAACTGTAAACCCTTTGTTGAATGTGGAACAATTACAAGCAACAATAGACTCCACTTGTGTGAAGTTGGATGGATATGGTTATGGCATAACTTATCCGTACGGCTCTTGGAATTCCAAAACGGGATACGGTTTGATTGATGCCGGACGTGCTGTACAGGCAGCCAAGGATTTATTGCCTCAATTGAAAGTGTCGGAGATTATCAGATATAATGACCGCCGAGTCGGTGGTTGGGTTATTTTGGATGTGATGGGGCTGAAAGTTCCTGAAATATGTGACGTGGAATGGACTATTGCCAACCAAGACATGTGCAACATAGAGTCTTATACTGTTGAGATGGTGGGTTGGGAATATTTTATTATGGAAATTAAGGGGAACGGTTTAGGTGTCATCCCCCCTTTTGATGTCGAGGCCAAGTATGTGATGAATGGAAATGTTCCGTCAACAAAGATTATTGGTGGGGGAGGCAAAAAGGAAGTTTATAGTATGAGAGCGCATGTTCCCATAGGATTTTCTTTACCATATTATTCCTTGGAAGGCAATATCGTTAGTCAAGAGTTAACGATTAAGAAGTCCGTAAAGGGTACGAAGGAAAAGGTAGGTGATGTTTCGTCTTTACGGGTTGAGATTTACTCTTTGCAGAACAAAGTGAAGACTGTTGAGGTTGATCCTTTGTCTAAAGAGATTAAAATTTCCGTATCAGATTTGCCAGATGGAAACTATATACTTAATATGGTGGAAGCTGGCCGGGTTGTATTTACAGATAGAATTATGATTAAAAAATATTAAATTTATCAGACATGAAAAAATATAGCTTTTTGTTCCTGATAGCTTCATTGTGTTGGTGTTTGTTCGGCTGTAATGAAGATTGTGGTTTCGGCTTTTCAGAAGGAGATGCAGAGAATATAGTTCCACAACAAGGGGATATTGTACCAATGACGATGAACTCCGAAGATTCAGCCTTTTTCTCTTCTTTGCTTCCGTCGTTGGAGCGAAACAAAGTGATGCGAATTGACAGTCGCGATGAACTTTCAACGTGGTTGCCGGACTCCTTGCTGATTCCTGATGATTTGGATTTTGAAAGGTATACTTATCTGTTAGGTTGTGCAGAACTTCATTCCCCTTCGTACTATGTTAAACAGGATACGTTGGTATATGCTTCCGGTCGGTTTGAATATTTATTTGATTACTTCTATTCTCCTTCTGATGCTTCTTCCGTTCGTTTGATCTGTGGAAAATATGTTAAGTTTTCTGTACCGGGAGGCGTGTCGCTTTCCATAGATGGTGAACGTGGCTTGGGGCTTGTGTATAGTACTGAGATATTAGGAGAAGGTCTGTCAACACCGGATTTTAATATGGAGGACAGGGAATTTGCTTTGATACGCATGATACCGGACTTGTATAATTATATACAGTGGCCTGAGGCTTGGAATTATCCGTTCTTTTTTACAGTGGATTATAGCCGGTATTCTGTAATATTATGGAAACGTAAATTTGACGGAGTTTTTGTCGTGAGTGATCCTGATTTTAAAATCACTCCCTTGTCACCTGTTTCATACCTTTATGAAGTGACGCATAAATTCACTCCTTCTCTTATTGGTGAGCCGCGTACTTCTTATGTGGTTTCTGTGATAGATAAGATAACAGATGACGTACAGTTAGAATGTGTATTTAATGATATTGTGCAATGAAGTGATTTAAACTTATGTTGGGGTTGTAGAAATTTAGTTGGGATTAAGAAACAGCAGGCAATCAACGGGGGTTATTGTCCTTTCTGCCGATTGGGCGTCTCCCTACACTGGGATTTTGCAAAAAGTGCTTTCATCTTTCAGGATGCATGGTAACCTTTTCATAATATTGGTGTTACGGACTGAAGGATGTTCCGGCATCTTTCAGCCAAACATCATTTCGTTCGGCTGTGGTTGGAAAATCGTTCGGCTGAGATTGGAAAATCATTCGGCTGAGATTGAAACATCATTCGGCGCAGAACTTTTTCACTCTCTGCAATGAAAGGAAGCTGAAAGATTCCTGAAACATCCTTCATTTTATAACGAGTTGTATGACAGAAAGTTGGGATTTGGGATGAAAGATGAAGGCACTTTTTGCAAAACTCTTGGGAGGGAGGCAAAATGTGATGGTATTCCGGTTGGATGGTATACTATTTGCTTTTCTATAGTTTCCAAAAAAATCCCTGCTGAATATCTATAGTCCTGTGAAAGGTTCGGCAAAAGTAAAGAGGGCAAAAAAGGAAGCGGAGGGACTTCTGGGAAAGTAAAAAAGGAAATGTGCCTCATGGCACACTCCCTTGTCGTGTGAGGTTCCGGTTTGGCTGTGTTTATTCCTTCCGGTGGTTTGTAATAAGTTCATGGATTCTTCCGGCCTCAGGTGTTGAATAAAAGAACATGTCCGTGGCCGGATGGAAAATATAGTTTTCGTATTTCAATAACTGTAACCGGGCAAACTTCTTATCTTCCGACATGAGGATATCCAATCGGACTGTAGTATTGTCCGCCTGACTTACCGGAATACATTCGGGAACCCCATTGGCATCAATGATATGTTGCAAAGTATCAAAATGTTCCGGTGAATAGTATAGATGGTATTCTTTAATTGTACTGCCGGTAGGAGCATATACGGTTCTGGAGGCATGACTCAAAATCCGTATCATACCATAAATGGCCATACTTCCTCCACACACCATGAGGACGAGCGAAAGGATATTGCTGTCTGTGGTGTGCATCGTAAGGGTGAGCGATACCATGAAAACGCCTATTACTATCAGTATGTTGGATGAGATAGCGTTGCGTGAATTGAATCTTTTTTGGATGTCCCGTTCGTTAGGACGTTGGGTTATAGCTTGATTTTCCATATCTTTTTAATTTAGAAATAAAACATGATGAGATAATACGCGACTTTTCTGGCAAAATGAACTTTTGCCAGTCTGTCTATAAACCGGATAAGGAAATCTCGCTAAATGAGTAGGCGGCATAAAGCGAACACATAGTATTCGCATGAAGGTTGACAGTCGAATGGGGCTGCCGTTTCGAATTGTTTGCCATTGGTGCTCATTCCGTATTGTGCAGACAATAGTTTTTGGGTGCGGAATGGCAGGTATTGCAAAGTCTGTAAATGGGAAGTTTGCAGAGAACGTGTAGGTTGGGCTGTCAATATCCGCGCCCATACGATTTCCGGTGAAATTTCCCCATCGAATAAGACTTGTGGTTTTACCGTGTGTAACTCTTGCTGTTTGTGTACATTTTCGGCATATACTTTTTTACTTTCCGGATTTTGTTCACGGAAAACGTTCGTATTGGCAGAAATTAGAAATGTAATGGCTGCAAATAGGAATGACAGTATGATTTTTTGAAAATGTTTCATTATAATACAAAGATACGCACTCTTTTGTCTTTTGAACAAAAGAGCGGAATCCTTTTAACTTAATTTATGTAGTGGTTGGGATATAAAAGTTTCTATTTATATCCACATCCTGATGCGCCGCATGGCTTCGATGCAGTCTTCGCGCTCGCCGAAAGCCGTGAGGCGGAGGTAGCCTTCGCCGCTGGGGCCGAAGCCTACGCCCGGTGTGCCGACTACGTTTACTTCGTATAGCAGTTGCTCGAAAAAACGCCAGGAACCCGTGTTATCGGGTGTTTTCAGCCAAATGTAGGGCGCATTGACTCCGCCATAGACCTTGAATCCGGCAGATTGCAGGCCTTCGCGCATGATGCGTGCGTTTTCCATATAATAGTCAATGGTGGCTTTCACTTGCGCCTTGCCTTCCGCCGTATAAATGGCTTCCGCTCCGCGTTGGGTGATGTAACTCGTGCCGTTGAACTTGGTGCATTGGCGGCGGTTCCATAGTTTGTTGACGGAGACGCGTTCACCATCCAACGTGGCGGCTGTCAGTTCTTTGGGTACTACCGTATAACCGCAGCGTACGCCAGTGAACCCTGCCGTCTTGGAAAAGCTGCGGAACTCGATGGCACAACGTTTTGCACCCTTGATTTCGTAGATGGAGTGGGGAACATCGTCTTCACGGATGTAGGCTTCGTATGCAGCATCGAAGAAAATCAGGGTGTCGTTGGCTAAGGCGTAATCCACCCATTTCTTCAGTTCGGCCTTAGTCAGGGTGGTACCGGTAGGGTTGTTGGGGTAGCACAGGTAGATGATGTCTATGCGCCGGTCGGGGATTTGCGGGATGAAATGGTTCTCTGCCGTGCAGGGCAGGTAGGTGACATTGCTCCATTTCCCGTCTTCCCCCAATTCGCCGGATCGTCCGCACATGACATTGCTGTCTATGTAGACCGGATAGATGGGGTCGGTCACGCCCATGCTGTTGTCCCAACGCAGGACCTCACCGATGTTGCCGGTGTCGCTTTTGGCACCGTCGTTGATGAAGATTTCGGTAGGGCTCAGGCTGATGCCGCGAGAAGCGAAATCATTTTTGAGGATGGCTTCAATCAGAAAATCGTAGCCTTGCTCTGGTCCGTATCCATGGAATGTTTCAGCCTTGGACATTTCGTCCACGGCCTTATGCATGGCCGTGATACATGCCTGTGGCAGCGGACGGGTCACATCCCCTATACCCAGACGGATGAGCCTTTTGCCAGGATGGGTCACTTTGAACGTGTTTATTTTCTTGGCGATGTCCGAGAATAAATAGTTTCCCGGCAGTTTGAGGTAATGTTCGTTTACTAATGCCATAATGCTATGTTGTTTTTATCTATCCATATTTATTGTTCCGTCGAATACTTTTGTGGCTGGACCGGTCATCAGAATCCGGTCGTTTTGCGGTTGGTATTCGATAGTGAGTGTGCCTCCGTCCATGATGATGTCGGTCTTGCCTTTGCCACGTCCGGTGAAAGCTGCGGCTACGGCCGTGGCGCACGCTCCTGTTCCACAGGCCTGTGTAATACCGGAGCCTCGTTCCCATACACGCATCCGGATATTCCCGTCGGGTAAAATCTGGGCGAATTCCACGTTGACGCGGTTCGGGAACAGCGGGTGATGTTCCATGGACGGACCTTCGGAAAGCAAGTCAATAGCAGAAACGTCGTGGGTGAAAATCACCAGGTGCGGGTTGCCCATGTTTACGGTTGTACCTTCACGGAAAAGGTAGCCGTTTCCTAAATCCACGGTACGAATGTCGCGCGGAGCTCCCATGTCTACGGTTACCGAATCCACATTCTCGCCTTGTAAGTGTAAATATAAGGTTTTTATTCCGGAAAGGGTTTCCAAGGCAATTTCCTTTTTATCGGTAAGGCCGTATTCATACAGGTACTTGCCGACGCAGCGGCTGGCATTGCCGCACATCATGGCTTCAGAACCGTCGGCGTTGAAAATACGCATGCTGAAATCTCCTTTCTCGGACGGTCCTATCAGGACGAGTCCGTCGCTCCCGATGCCGGTATGCGGTTTGCTCCATTCTTTTGCGAATGTTTCGGGCTGCACCAAGGGATATTTCAGGGTGTTGACATAGATATAGTCGTTGCCAGCTCCGTGCATTTTGGTAAATTCTATCTTCATATCTCTGTTTTTGAGTAAGCATCTTCATGTATTCCGTTTACGGCTCGTCCGCTCGGTTCGTTTTGTCCTTTGAAGGAGGTGTCCCAAGCCAAAGCCTCGGCTGTGGAGCAGGCTACACTCGGTACGCTCGGTACGCTTCGGGCTGCGCTGTCGCTCGGGAAATATTCTTCGAAGATGCTGCGGTAATAGTATTCTTCTTTGTTCATGGGCGGGTTGATGGGAAACCGTTCCGAGGCATGTGCCATCTGTTCGTCGCTGACGGCCTGTGATGTGATTTCCTTCAATGTGTCAATCCAACTGTATCCCACACCGTCGCTGAATTGTTCTTTCTGCCGCCAGGCCACGCTTTCGGGCAAGAGACAGGAGAAAGCGTCACGTACGATTTTCTTTTCGATGGTCTTGCCCGGACACATCTTGGCGGACGGGTTGAGCCGCATGGCCACGTCGAGGAACTCCTTGTCGAGGAAAGGTACGCGTCCTTCCACTCCCCATGCCGAGAGGGACTTGTTGGCCCGCAGGCAGTCGTAAAGGTGCAGTTTGGAGAGTTTGCGCACAGTTTCCTCGTGGAAGGCCCGTGCGTCCGGTGCCTTGTGGAAATAGAGGTAACCGCCGAATACCTCGTCGGCCCCTTCACCGCTAAGCACCATCTTGATACCCATGCTCTTGATGACGCGGGCAAGCAGGTACATCGGGGTGGAGGCGCGCACGGTGGTCACGTCGTAGGTCTCGATGTAGTAGATGACATCGCGCACGGCGTCCAAACCCTCTTGAATGGTGTAGTTGATTTCATGGTGTACGGTACCGATATGGTCGGCCACTTCCCTGGCCTTGGCCAAGTCCGGTGCGCCTTTCAGTCCCACGGCGAAGCTGTGGAGTTGCGGCCACCACGCCGTGGATTGCCCGTCGGTCTCAATGCGGCGTGCCGCAAACTTCCGCGCTACGGCTGAAATGACGGAACTGTCCAATCCGCCGGAGAGCAGCACACCATAGGGAACATCGCTCATCAGTTGGCGGCGCACGGCGGCTTCCAAGGCATCGCGCACGGCTTCTACCTGTACGGAATAACTGTTTCCACAGTCCGTGACTTTTGTAGCGTTACAGGCGTCAGGGGTATAATTGTCCTTCACGTTCGAGTAGTCCATCCAATCGCGGGTGTACCAGCGCGTCATTTTCCCTTCCTTGCCACAGTAGTAATGTCCCGGCAAGAACGGCTCGTATTCGTCGCAGAAACCTTCAAGTGCTTTCAGTTCGCTAGCCAGATATAGGATGCCGTCCTTGTCATGTCCTATATATAAAGGTATGACTCCGATGGGGTCGCGGGCTATCAGGAAATCGTCCTGTTCTTCGTCATAAAGGGCGAAGGCAAAAATTCCATTCAGGTCTTCTAAGAAATGGATGCCTTTGTCTTGGTAGAGCGCGAGGATGACCTCGCAGTCGCTGCCCGTTTGGAAGTCGTATCGTCCGGCATACTGTTCACGGATTTGGCGGTGGTTGTAGATTTCCCCGTTGACGGCCAGTATCTGTTTACGGTCGGGCGAGAAAAGAGGCTGCCCGCCGCTTTGCGGATCGACGATGGAAAGGCGTTCGTGGCACAAGATGGCTGTCTTGCCGCAATAAATGCCGCTCCAGTCCGGCCCGCGGTGGCGGATTTTCTTGGACATGGACAAAGCCTTTTTTCGTAATTCGGGCGTTTGTCGTTTGAGGTTGAAAAGAGCTGTTATTCCACACATGGCGTTAAGGTTTTAGTTAAGTAAGCGTTGATGTCTTGGGCTGCTTTGCGTCCTCCTGCGATGCAGCGGACTACGAGGCTGGCACCGGTGGCCGCGTCTCCGGCCACGAAAACGTTGCTTGCGAATGTCGGCTGTTGGGGTTTGAGGAATCCCATGGCCAACAGCACGAGGTCGGCCTTGAGAGTTTCCTTCTTCCCTGTAGGGCGCATGATGGGGCGGCCTCCGTCCGGGCTGGGAATCCATTCCACTTCTTCCACTTCCACACCGCAAACTCGGCCGTCTTTCGTGCCGATGAAACGGTTGGATGTCAGGCTCCACCGGCGTGTGCAACCCTCTTCGTGACTGGAACTGGTTTTTAATACCACGGGCCATTGCGGCCATGGTGTGGTCGGGTTGTGCCCTACCGGAGGTTTCGGCATGATTTCGATTTGCGTGACGCAGGCCGCACCCTGTCGGTTGCTCGTACCGATGCAGTCGCTTCCCGTATCTCCGCCACCGATGACCAACACGTGTTTGCCTTTGGCGTTTATGCGTTCTTCCTTGCTGAATGCCTGTCCGCCCAGGACGCGGTTTTGTTGGGCGAGCATTTCTAGTGCGAAGTGTATGCCTTTGAGGTCGCGCCCCGGGATATCGAGGTCGCGTGCCTGCGGTGTCCCTGTGCAGATACAGTAGGCGTCGAAACCTTCAGGCAGGTGTTCCACGTCGACGGGCGTGCTCGTCTTGAACGTGATGCCCTCGGCGGCCATGATGTCCACGCGGCGGTCTATGATGGCCTTGTTGAGTTTGAAGTTCGGGATGCCGAAGCGTAGCAGCCCTCCCACATATTCGTCCTTTTCAAACACCGTCACTTCATATCCCATGCGATTCAGTTGGTTGGCTGCGGCCATGCCTGCGGGACCTGAACCTACGACGGCCACTTTCTTCCCGTTTCGAGGGTAAGTTCGCGGCTTGATGTAACCTTCGCGGAAAGCTGCTTCGATGATAGCCGCCTCGTCCTCTCGGATGGTGACCGGAGCGTCGATAGCCAGTTTCAGCACACAACTTTTCTCGCAAAGCGCGGGGCAGATGCGCCCGGTGAATTCCGGGAAATCATTGGTCTGGGACAGGATTTCGTACGCTTCTTCCCATTTGCCCTTGTAAAGTGCGTCTTGGAACTCCGGAGGACGGTTGCCCAAAGGACACGCCCAATGGCAGAACGGTACGCCACAATCCATGCAGCGTGATGCCTGCTGCTTGCGCTCGCTGGTATTCAGGGTCTGTTCTACTTCGCCGAAGTCGTTGATGCGGTCGTGTACCGGGCGGTAGCCGGCTTCCTGCCGCGGTATGGTAAGGAATGCTTTAGGGTTTCCCATTTTTCTTTATTTTTGTCGTTTGTCGAATCTGTTAGTAATCCCGTTGTACGTCAGCTATTTTTTGTTGCAGCTTGCGCATCTGTTCTTCTGCCAGTACGCGTTTGTATTCGATGGGAGTGACTTGTATGAACTCGTCCACGTAGTGGTTCCAGTCGTCCAGTATGGTACGGGCCAGGGTCGAACCGGTGTAAAGGTAGTGTTGGCGGACAAGTTCATGTAGCTCTTTGCGTGAGGTGGAGTTTTCCAAAAGCGAAAGTTCCACCATTTCCATGTTGCAGAAGTAGTCGAACGTGTGGTCTTTGTCCCAAACGTATGCCACGCCTCCGCTCATGCCGGCGGCGAAGTTTCGTCCGGTTTCGCCCAGCACGACCACGCGTCCGCCGGTCATGTATTCGCAGCAGTGGTCTCCCACACCTTCCACGACGGCGATGGCTCCGGAGTTGCGTACAGCGAACCGTTCGCCGGCCCGGCCGTTGATATAGACCTCGCCGCTCGTGGCACCGTAGAGCAGCGTGTTGCCCGCAATTGTGTTCTTTTCCGCATCGAAGTTGGAGCGTACGGGCGGTCGCACGGAAATCAGTCCGCCGCTCAACCCTTTGCCCAGGTAGTCGTTCGCCTCGCCTTCCAATTTGAAGCAGATGCCGTGGGCCAGAAACGCCCCGAAGCTTTGTCCGGCGGAACCTTTGAATTTCACGTTGATGGTTTGTTCGGGCAGCCCTTCGTTGCCATACCGTGTGGCCACGGCACCCGACAGCATGGCTCCTACGGAGCGATCGGTATTGGCGATGGCGTATTCTAGGGATACTTCCTTGCCATGTTCGAGGGCTTCTGTGGCTGAGGCTATGATTTCCACGTCTTTCACGTGGCTTATTTCATGCTTTTGTCCGCATACGTGATGGATGGCAGCATTCCCTTCCACCTTGTGTAGCAGGCGGCTGAAATCCAACAGTCCGGCTTTGGTCTCTTTCTCCGCTGGTTTCAGTTCGATGAGGTCCGTGCGTCCCACGATGTCTTCCAGTCGCATGAATCCCATTTCCGCCAAGTATTCACGGACCTCCTCGGCCAAGAAGCGGAAATAGTTTACTACGTACTTGTAATGTCCGCGGAAGTGGCTGCGCAGTACCGGGTCCTGGGTAGCCACCCCGACGGGGCAGGCGTTGGTGTGGCACTTGCGCATCATGACGCATCCCAATACGATAAGGACAGTAGTGCCGAATCCGAATTCTTCAGCCCCGAGGAGGGCCATGCCGATGATGTCGCGCCCCGTCTTGAGCTGTCCGTCAGTTTGTAAGCGTACTTGCCCGCGCAGCCCGTTGAGTACTAATGTTTGTTGGGTCTCGCTCAGTCCTATTTCAGGCGAAATGCCGGCGTAGCGCATGGAAGAGGCCGGGGAAGCGCCCGTTCCGCCTTCCGCGCCGGAGATAACAATCAGGTCCGCCTTGGCCTTGGCCACTCCGGCAGCTATCGTGCCGACTCCGCTTTCAGCTACCAGTTTCACGCTGATTCGGGCTTTCGGATTGACATTCTTCAGGTCGAAAATCAGTTGTGCCAAGTCCTCGATGGAGTAGATGTCGTGGTGGGGCGGTGGGGAAATCAGGGAGATGCCCGGAATGGAGTGGCGTGTCTTGGCGATAACTTCGTCCACTTTGAAACCCGGAAGCTGCCCGCCTTCCCCCGGCTTGGCGCCTTGGGCCACTTTGATTTGTATCTCTTCGGCATGGACGAGGTATTCGGTCGTGACACCGAAGCGTCCGGAGGCCACCTGTTTGGTCTTGCTGCAAAGCGGGATGCCTTCGTACGTTTCGTGGAAACGGCTGCTGTCTTCGCCGCCTTCCCCCGTGTTGCTTCGGGCACCGAGTTCGTTCATGGCCAATGCCAGGGCTTCGTGCGCTTCCTTGCTGATGGCGCCGAATGACATGGCACCGGTGACGAAATGCTTGACGATGTCCTCCACGGGTTCCACCTTGTCGATGTCGATGGGGTTGCGCTTGAACCCGAAGAAGTCGCGCAGGAATATTGGTCGGCTTTTCCCGTCCGCCATCCTTGTGAACTCCTTGAATTTCTTGTAACTGCCGAGGCGTGTGGCAATTTGCAGGGAGGATATGGTCTCGGGGGTCCAAGCATGTTGCTCGCCATCCTTGCGGAAAGAGAACAGTCCGATGTGGGGCAGGAGATGCCCAGGCTCTGCGGGCCGGAAACCTGCATCGTGGAAGGCGGTGTAGTCTTTTGCGATTTCCTCCAACCGTATGCCGCCGATGGTAGAGACCGGCGTGCCGAAATAGGTTTTCAGCAATTCCTCGCTGAGTCCTACGGCTTCGAATATCTTGGCACCCCGGTAAGAACGAATCGTGCTGATGCCCATCTTGCTCATTACCTTGTACAAGCCTTTGCAGATGGCCTTGATGTAGTTCTTTTCCGCCGTTTCGTAGTTCATCTGTATTTCATTCCGCTTGACCAGATTGTCCAGTACGGCAAAAGCCATATAGGGGTTGATGGCACTTGCTCCGTAGCCCAGCAGCAGGGCGGCGTGCATGACCTCGCGGATTTCCCCGCTTTCGATAATCAGGGCGGTCTGTACACGTTTCTGTACGGAAATCAAATGGTGGTGTACGGCACTTACGGCCAACAGTGAGGGAATGGCTGCGTGCGCGGCATCCACTCCGCGGTCGGACAGGATGATGTAGTTCACGCCCTCGTCGACGGACGCTTCCGCTTGCTTGCACAGGGCGGACAAGGCTTCTTGCAAGGCCGCCTTCCCTCCGTGCACGTCGAACAGGATGGGGAGCTTCACGGTGTGGAAGCCCTTGTAGCGTATATTGCACAGGATGTCCAACTGGGTGTTGGTCAATACGGGGTGCGGCAGTCGCACCATCTTGCAGTGCGCTTCGCTCGGCAGTAGGATGTTCATGCCCACGGCGCCGATGTACTCGCTCAGCGACATGACCAGTTCCTCACGTATCGGGTCGATGGGAGGGTTGGTCACTTGGGCGAACTGTTGGCGGAAATAGTTGAACAACAGTTGGGGCTTGTCGGAGAGCACGGCCAACGGGGTGTCGTTCCCCATGGAAGCGGTCGGCTCCGCCCCGCCCGTTGCCATCGGGACGAGCGTGCGTTCGATGTCTTCGCGTGTATAACCGAAAGTACGCAGGCGGCGGTCGTAATCCTCCACTATGTTTTCCACCTTTCGTCCGCTCCGCAGGGTGTCCAGTTCGATACGGTTCGTGGAGAGCCACTGCCGGTAAGGTTTGGCGGCAGCCAATTGGGCTTTCAGTTCCCCGTCATAATATATTTTCCCTTCTTGGGTGTCCACCAGCAGTATCTTGCCCGGTTGCAACCGTCCTTTTTCCTTGATGTCTCCCGGCTCGAAGTGGATGGTACCCGCTTCGCTGGCCACGACCATCATGTCGTTCCGCGTTATCAGGTAGCGGGCCGGGCGCAGGCCGTTACGGTCGAGCATACCTCCGGCATAACGCCCGTCACTGAAGAGCAGGGCGGCCGGCCCGTCCCATGGATCCATCAGGATGGAGTGGTACTCATAGAAAGCTTTCAGGTCTTCGCTGATGGGGTTCTTGTCGTTGAAGGACTCCGGCACCAGCATGGCCATGGCGTGGGGCAGGCTCAGGCCGGACATGACGAAAAACTCCAGTACGTTGTCCAGCGAGGCACTGTCGCTCATGCCGGGTTGGACGATGGGCCTGATTTGCTTCACGTTACCGAGCGTGGGCGTGGAAAGCACGCTTTCCCGTGCCTCCATCCAGGCGCGGTTGCCCCGTATGGTGTTGATTTCACCGTTGTGCGCCAACAGGCGAAAGGGCTGTGCCAGACTCCAGGTCGGGAAGGTGTTGGTGCTGAAACGGGAATGCACGACGGCCAGTCCGCTGGTAAAGTATGGTTGGGTCAGGTCGGGGAAGTATTCCCTCACTTGCATCGACGAGAGCATCCCTTTGTACACGATGTTCTTGCTCGACAGGGATACGATATAGAAATCTTTGTGATGTATGCGGTTCTCAATCCTCTTCCTTATTATATATAGGGTGCGTTCCAAGTTTTCCGTATCGGTAGAACCGGTTATGAATATCTGTTTGATGCTCGGTTCCGTGGCCGATGCGTCTTTTCCTAGGATGGACGAATTGACCGGCACGTTGCGCAAGTGCATCAGGTTCAACCCTTCCCGTTCTATTTCCTCAATCATGACGCTCAGCATGTGCGATTGCTCCTGCTCGTCCTTGGGTAGGAAGACAAGTCCCGTGCCGTATTTTCCTTTTTCCGGTACGGGGATGCCTTGCAAGAGGATGAATTCATGGGGAATCTGGAGCATGATGCCTGCCCCGTCGCCCGTCTTGTTGTCGGCGCCTTCCGCTCCCCGGTGTTTCATGTTTTCCAACACTTTAAGGGCTGAGTCCACCAATTCGTGGGATTTGTTGCCGTGGATGTCCACAATCATGCCTACTCCACATGCGTCATGTTCGTTCGAGGCATCGTACAATCCGCTTGTCTTGTGGATGTGCACCTTTGCGTCTTTAATACCGTTGTATTTGATAAAAGGATTTTGTTTCTCTTGTTTCATAATCTATATGCAATGATATTTTATTATATAGCGTCATTTTGTTTTGCAAAAATAATAATTGTGTGCCAAAATGCAATGAGGTGTGCTTCGGTTTTTATAGAGAAAATGAAACAGTGTTTTTTAAAACTAACGATTCGAATAAAAAACGCATAAAAGAATGAGGAATGGGAATATAAATTATGATTTAAGCTTTAAATCATAATTTAATTATCAATACTATAAAAAAATATGCAGGAATCAGCAGGGGGCGTTCTTTTTCCCCGCTGGGTTTCAAGTCATCTTGTGGTGAATACATGGTGAATCCTTTAGACGTGGAAAGTTCACTTTAAGTTGTTGAACTTCAAAAGGTATGAAAGATGCGAAGGCTTTTTGAGACTAAATTTTTCGGCAGGGAGGAAAGCTGTGAGAAGTCGGTTTGAGACCGGATAATCAATTTCAGTAGATTGAAAAATCATTCTGCTGTGATTGATTTTTCAATCTGCTGAAAGAAAAAAAGGAGAAAAAGGAACATGTGGGAAAAAGAATATCCCGCCTCAAAATCGAGGCGGGATACCAACACAAAAACTAAACTAAACTTTTAACTAAGCTATCTTAAAGTTTCACAACTTTATTTCTTTTACGTTTCAAAGATAGTTATTTCTTCGACTATATCCAAATAGAATCTACGAAAGAACGGTTTTTTTCTACGAATCCGGATATTTTTTCTTCGTTGCAATTACAAATGAGTGGTTTTGTTGAGCAGATAATAATCCAGAATCGTCATGGCCGCCATCGCTTCTACCACAGGTACCGCACGGGGGAGTACACAAGCATCGTGCCGTCCGCGGGCTTTTATGATAGTCGGGGTTCCGTCCAGTGTTACGGTTTCCTGTTCCATCAGGATGGTAGCGACCGGCTTGAAAGCCACCCTGAAATAGATGTCCTGCCCGTTGCTGATTCCGCCTTGTATGCCTCCGCTGTGGTTGGTACGCGTTCCGATGGCTCCGTTTTGGGGGATGAAGACATCATTTTGTTCACTTCCCCGTTGGCTTACTCCGGCAAACCCTCGTCCGTATTCGAATCCTTTTACGGCATTGATGCCCAACATGGCACCTCCTAATGCGGCGTGGAGTTTACCATAAACCGGTTCGCCCAGCCCTATGGGGCAATGGCGGATTACCCCCGTGATGATACCTCCGATAGTATCTCCCTTTGCTTTGACTTCCGAAATGAGGCCTTCCATGGAAGCGGCTTTTTCCGCATCCGGGCAACGTACATCGTTCGTTTCGATTTGTGTCGGGTCGTAATGCGTATAATCGTGTTCCAAAGCAATGTTGCCCACTTGTGAGGTATAGGCATAGATTTCCACACCGATTTGTTTGAGGGCCAGTTTTGCCAAGGCACCGCCCACGCAACGTGCTATGGTTTCACGTGCCGAAGAGCGTCCTCCGCCCGTATGGTCGCGCAAGCCGTATTTTTGAGTGTAGGTGAAATCGGCATGTGACGGTCGGTACAGGTTGCGTATGTTGTCGTAGTCATTGGAATGCTGGTTGGTATTGCGTACCAGAAAGCCGATGGGGCATCCGGTCGATTTGCCTTCGAACACTCCGGACAGCAATTCCACCTTGTCCGCTTCTTTGCGGGGAGTCGTGATTCTGCTTTGTCCCGGACGACGGCGGTCCAGCTCGTGTTGTATGAAGTCCTGGTCGATGTCGATGCCGGCCGGAAACCCGTCGACGACTCCGCCTACTCCCGGCCCGTGGCTTTCTCCGAAAGTCGTCAGCCGGAATATATTACCAAATGTATTGCTCATGTCTCACCCTTTCAATATAAAATATACAGATGCCGCTTTTAATGGCAGTGTCCGCATCCGCAACCCTCTTCATGGTGGTGGCCGTCGCAGTCGCAGTCGTCTCCGCAACCCCCGCCGCAACTGTCGCAACCGCATCCGCAACCTCCTTCGCCGCTCAGCATGTTGAGCATGCCTTGTATTTCGTCTTTTGTCGCATCGCGGTTTTCAGTGACTTCGCCGATGAAGTTCAACGCTTTTCCGGCCAAGGGATGATTCAGGTCTACGGTTACGGTATCTTCTTTCACATCTGTGATTGTTCCGTTGAAACGTGCTCCGTCTGCATTCATCAAAGGCACCACGCTTCCCGGATAAATATGCTCTTTGTCAAAGTGTCCGTTTACTTTGAATACATCTTTGTTCAGTTCCAGTACGCGTTCCTGTTCATACTCACCGTAAGCTTCTTCTACGGACAGTGTGAAGTTGAATTTCTCTCCTTTCTGTAACGGTTTGATTTGTGCTTCAAAGGCATCCAAAGTTGTGCCCATATCCGAAATAAACTGGAATGGGTGTTCGATAGGAGCTTTTTCCACTAATTCTCTTTTCCCGTCGAAATCCGTATAGAGTTCGTATGCGACGGTGATGTACTTGTTGGGTGTCGTATCCATATATGTTTTCTAATTATTGATATAGGGTCGCAAAGTTACGGGAAATAAATGATAATCGGAAACGTATTTTCCTTTTTGACTATCTTAAACGATTGGTTTCTTCATTTTGAAATTTGTCAGAAGTCGTAGCATGGCTTTTCTCTGCTGTTTTTCCACGATGGTGTAACCTTTGCTTTCGAAGAACGGGCGGGCTGTCAGGCTGACTTCGGACGTGATGTACGAAACGCCTTGCAATCGGGCGTATTTTTCCATGTCTTCCAAAAGCAGGGAGGCGATGCCTTGGCGTTGGAAGTCGTGGTGTACGAACATGGAGTGCAAATAGCCGTCCAGGCGGATTGCTGCGAATCCGACGGCATGTCCGGGGTATTCTTCGGCTATCATAAAATGGTGTGTGGCAATCAATTCTTTCCAATGGCCGGGTTTGTCGGCACACGCAGCCCAGTCTTCCACTTCCTCTTGGGTGTAGTCCTTGCGGTTTGTGTGTAAGACGGTGTCTGTAAAGAGGGTCTTGAGAACCGGAATGTCTTCAGGTGTCGCATGGCGCAGGGAGAACCTTTCCCGTTCCATTTTCAGGATCGGGAAAGGATTGCCTTGTCCGTCGGTTTCCGTACGTTCGAAGGTTCGGAAGCCCAAATGGCGGTAAAAGCCTTCCGCTTGCGGGTTTTGCTCGTTCACATCCACATATCGTATATTGAATTTCCTGAAGGCTATCAGTACCAGTTCTTTCCCGATGCCCATGCCCCAGAAGTCCGGTGCGACGAAAAGCATTTCGATCTTGTTTTTTTCGAGACCGATAAAACCGGCAGGAACGTTCTGCACATACGCCACAAAAAGCCGTTCGATGTGGGCCAATCCGGACTTTACAAAAGGGGTGAGTCGCCGTATGTCGGCCTTCGTCAAGAAATGGTGGCTCCGGCGTACGGAGGCTTCCCACAAACGAGCTAACGTGTTGACCGTATTTTTCGTGCGTATGGGAGATGTAATGTGCATGTTTTGAATTTTAAACGTGGTAAAGTTACGAATAAAAAAGAAAGTTGCTCACAAGATATGGGATGATTTTTTGGGGCGGGTGTGGCGATTTGTCAAATTGTCAATCCATCCCCTGTGAGATTTCGTTATTTTGTATCCAGACCGGATTGGTTTGAAAATACGTGATTCTTACGTGCTGGGAGAATATCCTTTTGACAACCAATCAGTGGTTTTGCTTTTAATTTGTGCGACAAATAAACTTGGTATGTAGACGTGAGTGAAGAGACGTACGTATATGAGGTAGCAACAGCGTGACATATTGCCATCCGTTTTTTGACTGCAAACGTGTTCCTTTTAGAGAAAAAATAGTTAGCAAAAGCATATTCCGGTTTCGCTTTCAGGTGTTTTTTCCGAGAGGGCGCAGAAGATGGGTACGCAATCTGCGGAGATAAAAAATGTTTTTTGCTCCGAACGAAAAATCATTCGGCTGTGATTGAAACGCACTTTGAGTTAAAGGAAGTAAAAAACAAGGCTTAAATATAAATTTTTGTATTCAAAAATAGGATAATACCTCGTGGAATGCGTCCGGAATCAGAATGTTGTCCTTTAGAGAAAGGGGCTTATGACTTACATTTTGTCAGCGAAAAAGATATGATTTGCGGAAGTCTCATGGCTTGAAAGAATAAAAAGACATAGCGGAGGTATATGCCGGAGAGATAAGAAAAAATCAAGCTTTGCCGAAACAGCAGAAGCTTGTGAGGGTATGGTTTTGATGACTCTATGATATATTTGCAAGGCTTAAGTGATAGTTTGAAATTAAATACAGTGGTGTTTATGTTGATTTTGTTTAATACCGCTCGATTTGATAACTATTGTTTATGTGTATCTCACTTTTATACCCTAAACTTTTGTCTAATATGAAAAAAGGGGCTAAATTTGCAGCACTATAAAGAAAAAGTATAAAAACGCTATAAAGATGAAACATAAGTTGCGCAGTGCGCAGAGCACTGAAGGACGCCGTATGGCGGGAGCCCGTGCATTGTGGGTGGCCAATGGGATGAAACGTGAACAGTTCGGGAAGCCGATCGTGGCCATCGTCAATTCTTTCACCCAGTTCGTGCCGGGGCATACTCATTTGCATGAAATCGGGCAGATGGTGAAAGCCGAAATCGAAAAGATGGGATGTTATGCTGCGGAGTTCAATACGATAGCCATCGACGACGGTATCGCCATGGGGCACGACGGGATGCTGTATTCTCTGCCTTCGCGCGACATCATCGCCGACAGCGTGGAGTATATGGTCAACGCGCATAAGGCGGATGCCATGATTTGCATTTCGAATTGCGACAAGATCACGCCGGGTATGTTGATGGCCAGTATGCGCTTGAATATCCCTACGGTGTTTGTTTCCGGAGGGCCGATGGAGGCACACAAAATCAACGGGGAGAATGCCGATTTGATTACGGCTATGATCAAAGGAGCCGATACGTCGGTGAGCGATGAGGAGATGGCGAAGATTGAGGCTTGTGCTTGTCCCGGTTGCGGTAGTTGTTCGGGGATGTTTACAGCCAACTCCATGAACAGCCTGACGGAGGCTATCGGACTTTCCCTCCCGGGGAACGGGACTATTTTGGCGACGCATGCCAATCGTATCCGTTTGTTTCAGGATGCGGCCAAATTAGTGGTAGAGAATGCGTTCAAATATTATGAGGAAGGGGATGAGAGCGTATTGCCGAAGAGCATCGCCACGCGCCAGGCTTTCCTGAACGCCATGACGTTGGATATTGCCATGGGCGGATCGTCCAACACCGTGCTTCATCTGTTGGCCGTGGCCAACGAAGCCGGGGTGGACTTCAAGATGGCGGACATCGACGCGCTGAGCCGTAAAGTGCCCTGCCTATGCAAGTTGGCGCCCAACACGCAGAAGTATTCCATCCAGGAATGTAACCGTGCGGGCGGTATCCTTAATATATTAGGTGAATTGACAAAGGCCGGTTTGTTGGATACGTCGTGCCGCAGGGTGAACGGCCGTACTTTAGGCGAAGATATTGCGAAATATAGTATTACCTCCGGACAGGTGGACGATGAGGCGCAGCGTATTTACAGCAGTGCGCCGGGCGGAGTCTTCAGTAACAAGATGGGTTCGCAGAGCAAGGTGTACGATACGTTAGACACCGACCGTGCCACAGGGTGCATCCGCGATGTGGAACATGCTTACAGCAAGGACGGCGGTCTGGCCGTGTTGTTCGGGAATATTGCCCAAGACGGTTGCGTGGTGAAGACGGCCGGAGTGGACGAAAGCATCTGGCATTTCAGCGGTCCGGCCAAGGTGTTCGATTCTCAGGAAGATGCTTGCGAAGGCATCCTGAACGGCAGTGTGGTAAGTGGTGACGTGGTGGTCATCACTCACGAAGGACCGAAGGGCGGGCCGGGTATGCAGGAGATGCTTTATCCGACATCCTATCTGAAAAGCCGCCATTTGGGAAAAGAGTGCGCCCTGATTACCGACGGGCGTTTTTCCGGAGGAACTTCCGGTTTGAGTATCGGCCATATTTCGCCCGAAGCGGCAGCCGGTGGGAATATCGGTAAGATTGTGGACGGAGACATTATCGAAATAGACATCCCGAACCGGAGCATCAATGTCAAGTTGAGCGAAGCTGAATTGGAAGCCCGTCCGCAACGTCCGATGACGCGTAAGCGTGTCGTACCCAAATCGCTGAAAGCATACGCTTCGATGGTGAGTTCGGCCGACAAGGGTGGAGTTCGTATGATAGATTAAAAACAGTATTCAATATGGCAAAAGAAAAGATAACAGGCGCAGAGGCTTTGATGCGTTCGTTGGAGCACGAGGGGGTTACGACGCTCTTCGGCTATCCGGGAGGAGCTATCATGCCGGTATATGATGCCTTGTACGGATATAAAGATAAGTTGAACCATGTATTGGTACGGCATGAGCAGGGGGCTACCCATGCGGCACAAGGGTATGCCCGTGTGTCGGGCAAGGTCGGGGTGGCTTTGGTGACCAGTGGACCGGGGGCGACGAACACCATTACCGGCATTGCGGATGCCATGATGGACAGTACGCCCATCGTGGTGATTGCCGGTCAGGTCGGTGCTTCTTTGTTGGGGTCTGATGCTTTTCAGGAATGCGACCTGGTAGGTGTGACGCAACCCATCAGCAAATGGGCCTATCAGATCCGTCGTCCGGAAGATGTGGCCTGGGCGGTAAGCCGTGCCTTTTATATTGCCAAGAGCGGCAGGCCGGGGCCGGTTGTGTTGGACTTTGCCAAGAACGCGCAGGTTGGCTTGGTGGACTATGAACCGCAGGGTACGGATTTCATTCGCAGTTATGTGCCTGTACCCAAGACCGACCCGTGGGCGATACGTCAGGCGGCTGCATTGATAAACAACGCGAAACGTCCGTTTATCCTTGTCGGACAAGGGGTTGAGCTTGGCGGCGCGCAAGAAGAAGTCCGTCAGTTGATTGAACGGGCCGACATTCCTGCCGGTTGCACTTTGTTGGGCTTGTCTGCTTTGCCGTCCGACCATCCGTTGAATATGGGTATGCTGGGTATGCACGGAAGTCTGGCCAACAGCATCAAGACGCAGGAGTGTGACGTGTTGATAGCCGTAGGCATGCGTTTCGACGACCGTATCACCGGTAAGTTAAGTACATACGCCCGTCAGGCCAAAAAGATACATTTTGAAATAGATCCCAGTGAAGTCAACAAGAATGTACCAGTAGATGTAGCCGTGTTAGGAAATTGCAAACAGACGTTGGCTCAGGTGCTCGAACAGGTGAAACCCAATCGGCATACGGAATGGATTGACAGCTTCGGAGAACATCACGAGAGAGAAAAGGAGGCAGTGATAGAACCTGAAATCCATCCGGCAGACGGACCGATAAAGATGGGGGAGGTCGTACGTAAGGTAACGGAGATGACCGGTAATAAGGCTGTCTTGGTGACCGACGTGGGACAGAACCAAATGATGGCTGCCCGTTATTTCAAATTCTCGGAACAACGCAGCATCGTAACCTCCGGCGGTATGGGGACGATGGGATTCGGATTGCCGGCTGCCATCGGAGCCACATTCGGCGCTCCGGGACGTATGGTATGTCTCTTTTTAGGCGACGGAGGCATTCAGATGACACTTCAGGAGTTGGGCACGATTATGGAACAACGCAGTCCGGTGAAAATCATATTGCTCAATAACAACTATCTGGGTAATGTGCGCCAGTGGCAGGAAATGTTCTTCGGGAAACGGTATTCTTTCACGCCGATGATGAATCCGGACTACAATATGATTGCTTCGGCTTATGGCATACCGAACCGTACGGTCGTGGAGCGTGAGGATTTGGCTGCGGCCATACAGGAGATGGTCGATACGGATGGGCCTTACTTGTTGCAGGTGGCCGTGATAGAAGAAGGTCGTGTGTTGCCGATGTGTTGTCCGGGCAATGACGTGGACGACATGGTTTTGGATTATTAACGGGAGGATTTTTAGATGGAACAAGAGAAGAAATTCTATACCTTGATTGTTTTCTCCGAGAACTTTGCGGGGCTTTTGAATCAGGTGACGGCGGTTTTTACCCGCAGGCAGGTGAATATCGAAAGTCTGAATGTGTCGGCTTCCAGTATAAAGGGGGTGCATAAGTACACCATTACCTGTTGGAGCACGGAGGAACAGATACAGGTTATCACCAAACAGATAGAGAAACGCATAGATGTGCTCCAGGCTCATTATTTCACGGACGACGAAATCTTCATCCAGGAAGTGGCGCTTTATAAGCTGGCTACTCCCAAGGTGTTGGAGAATCCGGACATCTCGAAGGCCGTACGTCAGCACGGAGCGCAGATTGTGGAGGTGAATCCGACTTATACCGTGGTCAGCAAAAAGGGAATGACGGACGATATCATGTCGCTTTATTTCGCCTTGAATGAGTATAAGTGCGTGTTGCAATACGTGCGTTCGGGGCGTATTGCCATTACGAAGAGTTGCACGGAATATCTGGACGAGTTTTTGGAAGAACGGCGGCGTGCGTACGAGGATCTTCAGAATAAGGAATAAATAAGGTAAGGATTCGAATGAAAGAGAATAAAGTAGGGACTTACTCGTTTGTGGCCGAACCTTTTCACGTGGATTTCACGGGAAGGCTTTTCATGGGGGTGTTGGGCAACCATTTGCTCAACTGTGCCGGATTCCATGCCACGGAGCGCGGTTTCGGTATGGCGGAACTGAATGAGAGTAACTATACGTGGGTACTGTCACGCTTGGCCATCGAATTGGAAGATATGCCGGCTCAATATGAGGAATTCTCGGTAGATACGTGGGTGGAGAACGTGTACCGTTTGTTTACCGACCGTAACTTTGCCATTTACGGGAAGGACGGGAAGGTTTACGGTTATGCGCGTTCCGTGTGGGCCATGATCAATATGGATACCCGCAAACCGGCCGACTTGTTGTCGCTGCACGGCGGTGACATCGTGGACTATATAGAGACGGAAAAGGCTTGTCCGATAGAGAAGCCCGGTCGTATCAAAGTGAGCAGTTGTATGCCGGTACGTTCTATGGATGTGTATTATAGTGATATTGACATCAACGGGCATGTGAACAGTATTAAATATATTGAACACGTGTTGGACTTGTTTTCCAAAGATTGGTATGCCGGACATGTCATCCGCCGTTTTGAAATGGCGTACGTGGCCGAAAGCTATTCCGGCGACACGCTCAGCTTCTTCCGCGAGGAAAACGAGGATGGGACTTACGATATCGAAGTGCGTAAAAACGTCGGCGGAGAGAATCCCGAAGGGGAAGTCGTGTGTCGAAGTAAACTTAAATTTGATAACAAATAGCAATTTATTGTAGGTGTATTAGAATAATTTTGTAACTTTGTCGTCGAGTTTCGTACAAAAAAGAATTTTAATAAAGAACGCGGCTATTTGTCGCACAAAACAGAAATAGAAAATGGCAGAATTGAATTTTGGCGGTGTTATCGAGACCGTGATGACCCGTGAGGAATTTCCATTGGAAAAGGCTCGTGAAATATTGAAGAACGAGACGATTGCAGTTTTAGGGTATGGTGTTCAAGGACCCGGTCAGGCTTGTAACCTGCGTGATAACGGTTTTAATGTAATTGTAGGCCAGCGTCAGGGCAAGACATACGACAAGGCTGTGGCTGACGGCTGGGTGCCGGGAGAGACTTTGTTTTCTCTTGAGGAAGCTGCCGAAAAGGGTACGATAGTTTGCATGTTGCTTTCCGATGCAGCTCAGATGCAGTTGTGGCCGACCATCAAGCCTTATCTGACTCCGGGCAAGACCTTGTATTTCTCTCATGGTTTCGCTATTAACTGGAGTGATCGTACGGGCGTGGTGCCTCCTAAAGATATTGACGTCATTATGGTGGCTCCCAAAGGTTCGGGCACTTCATTGCGCACGATGTTCCTCGAAGGCCGTGGCTTGAACTCTTCTTATGCTATTTATCAGGACGCCAGTGGTAAGGCATTGGATAAAGTATTGGCATTCGGTATCGGTATCGGTTCAGGTTATTTGTTCGAGACCACATTCAAGCGTGAGGCTACATCCGATTTGACCGGCGAGCGCGGTTCTTTGATGGGTGCTATCCAGGGCTTGTTGTTGGCACAATACGAAGTGTTGCGCGAGAACGGACATACTCCTTCCGAGGCTTTCAATGAAACGGTGGAAGAATTGACTCAATCCTTGATGCCGTTGTTTGCCAAGAACGGTATGGACTGGATGTATGCCAACTGTTCTACGACAGCGCAGCGTGGCGCATTGGATTGGATGGGACCGTTCCACGATGCCATCAAGCCGGTGGTGCAAAAGTTGTACCAGAGCGTAGTGACCGGTAATGAAGCGCAAATCTCGATTGATTCCAACTCGAAACCGGATTACCGTGTGAAGTTGGAAGCTGAATTGAAGGCTTTGCACGACAGTGAGATGTGGCGTACGGCAGAAACGGTGCGTAAATTGCGTCCGGAGAACAATTAATGAATTAAAAATTTAATAAAACCCAAAGGTGTCGGATAAACCGACACCTTTGGGTTTTATATTTAGTAGTACCATGAAGAAAAAGCTGATATTGTTTTGTACATGAGTCAACCTGAATGATATGCAGGGTACAGTGGGAATATACGCTCATTATGGTATCAAAGGTATTCCTCATTACGTGATTGTATCGCCTGAAGGGCGAATTATACATGTATGGAGTGGTTATGGGACGGGAGTGCTGAAAAAGAAATTGGAAGAAAGGGTGAAATAAAGTGGGACGAAACCTGACGTTCCGTCCCATTGTGAGTCATCTCTTCTTCGGGCTTATTGCGTGGAGTATTCCCCGTAATAGAGTACCCGGCATTGAATAGCGGAAAGAATTGCCTTGGTCTGTCCGCTCGTCTACTTTTTCGATAAAGCGTTCTGCATCTTTTTCGGAAATCACGCCATCGTCCTGGAGTTTACGGATGGTGCGGCGCTCGTAAGTGAGCATCATACGGATAGACTTGACGGTGAGTGCATGGCGGTAAGCCTTCGGGTAATTTTGTTCCAGTTGCAAGGTGACATGATTCATGCGGTCTATGTTATGGTTGATTTCCGTACGAAGAATGTCCAATCGTTTTTTCTGATCGGGTGTGAGGAGTTCGGAAGCGTTGAGTTCGTTCAATAGGTTCAGATCCTCGTTTTGTAAAATGATGAACCCTCTGGCCAGGTCATATACGTTTACGATGCGTTCACGGAAGTAGAAACTGATGCTGTCCCCCAAGTGAAGTTTCTTCTGGATACGAGGCAGGACGGAGGTGCGGTTGCAATAATTGAATATGGAGGGGCGGTAGTCTAACGCATACTGTCCGTCATGGTCATACATCTCGTCGAGAGAGTTCATCAAATGAAGGAATGTGGTTTTCGAAACGACACCTTCATCATAAAGTTGATGGCATACGGCCTTTTCGCGGTCCAATATACGGAGACGTATTTCGGAAAGGAATTCCATTGTGGGAAGAGGTCCGGACGGAGACAAAGACAGAGACGGTGGAAGGTATTTTTTCACTTTGTTCCAGTTTGCGTCGTGCAATGCCGCCTTTGCAGACAGTTTTTCCATATACTTTTCTGCACTGTCGTGTAAGTATCCTTGGATTTTGGAGTCTATCAGTACTCTGGCACTGGAAACTTGTATTAAGCCCAATCGTCTCAGTAGCCAACGCATGGTGGTGGCATTGATGGAAAGAGTGAGCGTGACGATACCGGCTGTGAGAAACAAGACCTGTCGTCTGATGTCTTCCGGAATTCCCGGTGTGTAAGAAACCATCAGGGCCAGTGTCATACCTAATGCTCCGCGCAGGCCACCCCATGTCAGAATGACGGACTCGCGTTTGGAAAGTCCGTATCCCAATCTTTTCATAACGGGGTAGAAAAGCATGATCATGGCAAACCGGATGAGGTTCAGCCCTACGTAGACAAGCAGCAAAATGATGAGGTCGGACCAATTCAGGTCTACCTTCACTGCGATGACCACACCGACCATGATAAAGACTAATGTATTGGCTATATGGGTAAGAAGTCCCCAGAACTTTTCCATGAATACGTTGACTTGCGGTTTCAGTCTGGGGCGGCCGGTATAAGAGATAGTCAGTCCGAAAGCCACTAAAGCGATGACACCGGATATGCCCATATAGTATTGGGACAGAATAAACGTGACGTAGGCAGAAAGGATGATGACGCTGTTTTGTATCATCTCTTCCGAGTTGATACGTGTAATGAACCAGATTGTCAGTCGGGCCAGGCAGAATCCTAAAAGTATTCCGCCAATAACGACTTCCAGAAATTGCACTACGGGAGAAGCTGTGCTTGCTCCACTAAGCGTATAGGCTCCGAAAAACAGCATGAAACATACGATGCCGGTTCCATCGTTGAGCAAAGACTCTCCGTCTACTAAAGTGGAGAAGCGTTTGCTGGTACCCAGTTCGTGCAATAAAGCTACGACGGCTACCGGGTCGGTTGCACTGATGAGGGCGCCGAACATGAGAGCCAACGGCCATGTCCACGAGGTGTACTCTGGAGCAAACAGGCTGATGCCAATCATGAGGGCGGCTGTAAGCAACATGCAGACTACTAATCCGGGAACAGCCAACAGGGTGGAATTGGCCAATGTTTTCTTGAAGATGTGCATGTTCATCTCGTATGCCGCATCGAATATCAAAATGGGGAGGAAAACATATAGAATGAAATCCGGATTCGTATCGGCTACGGTTGCCACTGCATTTTCTACGCGTGGCATGAAGTCGAAATAATGAAAACGGTTGAGGAGGCCTATCAGTAAACCGAATACAAACAGTCCTACGGTATAGGGAAAACCGGTTCGTTTCAGTATGGACTTTAATATAGCGCCGGCTAACAAGCCGACAATGGCCAGCAGTAGAGGGGCCAGTAAGTTGAAATCTTCCATAATATTCTTTTTAATGGGTAGAAAGGTCTACTCTACAAATATAACGAAAAAAACCTACAAGACCATATCATCTTGTAGGTTTCTATTGTTTTTGTCGTAAAGTCTCTGCTTTTTCTTAGAAGAAGAGGTAACGATTGTCTTTTACTTCGGCCTTTTCATACAGTTCATTGGCAAAACGGCTGATGGCGCGCATGTTGAGAGACTCTTGTTGAGCTTCTTCTTTTTTAGCGTCGAACTTCTCGGCCGATTTGTTCTTATTGATAACCTGCAACGTGTAGACTCCGGCATTACCTTTGAACGGGCCTGCGAATTGATTGGCCGCTGTTTTGCTGGCTACGGCACTTAACATCGGTTCGCTGGAGCCGGTCTTCATTACGAAAGCGGAGGCACTGAACGTCACGTGTTTGATGGTGTCGCTTACGGCACCTTGTACTTTCATGGCATCTGCTATGCTCTTCGTCTGAGCCAGTTTCTCTTTCAGCATCTCGGCTTTTTTGTCCTTGATGACTTCTTGCGTGAGATATTCTTTCATATCCTCCATCGTGCGGTAACCTTCCTTGTGTATACCGGTAAGGATGGCCACAAGCATGTGGTCGTTCTCACCACATTCGTAAAGAGGAGATACATTGCCTATTTCGGTGTCTTCATTGAATATCCATCGCATGGCCTCACGCGTGTTGCTTACTCCTCCTACATAATGTTCATTGTTGAACAAGTCTTTGCGCTCTTGTAAGTTATAGCCGTTTTTCAGTGCTTTAGCTTCGATATCCTTTTGGGTAGGATTGGAAGCGATGAAGTGGCTGAAGTCGTTATAAGCCTTTGCATAAGTGTCTTTACTGAACTCAATCGGGCATTTGATTACGGCCACATCATATTTGTTGATCATGGCACGGCGGTCTGTCACTTGTGCGATGATGCATCCTTGGGTAAAGTCAATCTTTTCGGTGGCATTTACCGGCATGTTGGTAATGGTTTTGATAAACTTCAAGTTGTCGCCGTCCAAAGGAGCACCTTCATAATTACGTGAAGTAATCCATGTCTTCTCGCCGGTCTGGTTGTATTTCTTGGCGATGGAATCGAAAGCCACACCGCCCCGCAATGCCGTCATGATGCTGTCGGCTGTCTTTTGGATGGCATTCATATCGGCACCTGCTACTTGTATTTGACGAAGCTGGATGGAATCCGGTGCGGAAATCTTGTTGATTACCTTGATGATGTTCATCGTGTTGTCTCCGGCATAATAATAAGGAGCTTTCATCTGTCCTACAGCCATGGAATCCAACTGTGAAGCTATGTCGTTGGGGAATATGTTCTTGCTGACCGGAAGCGGACTGTAATTAATCGTAGAGCCACTCTCACGGACAATTTTAGCAATGTCGCCTCCAGCAGCCAAAGCTGTGGCTGTCTCCGCCATATCTTTATCTAAGGCTGCTTTGTCGGCTGCGCTGGCTTTGACCTGAACATCGATAAATTTAATGTCACGGCTTTCGGCTGTTTGCTTGAATCTTTCTTTCAACTCATTGTATTTGGCTTTTAAATCGCTTTCTTCCACTTTGATATCTTTGTCATTGATGGTAGAGTAGGGCACGGCAGCCATGATAATGTCGCTTTCATTGGTACGTGCCTCGAATGCGGCCTTGTCTATGATTTTGTTGCCCAACATCGCTTTGCTCAGCAGTACTTGATATTTTTGCGCAAGACTTTCCTGACGGAGTGTCTTTTCAATGAACATCCAGAATTTGTAGAGACTGTTATAGTAGTCCATGTATTCGGCCGGCATCTGTTCGCTTTTGGTTTTCATGCCTTCATAATCGGTCAGGAACTTCTTCAGTACATTGGCATCGAAACGGCCGGTTTGTTCATTGCGGAAAGGAGTTTGCATCAGTATGGGACTGTTGCCTTCCGAAATAATGGATTGGATTTCTGTGTCAGTGACAGTTAGTCCCAATTCTTCAGCTTCGTGCTCGATGAGTTTGTTGTTGACGTATGTGTTCCAAACTTGGTCGCGTAATTGAGTGAGTTGTTGGTCGTTGAGTGCGCTGTTGCCACTGGTGAACTTCACAACTTCCGCATATTCGTCCACTAAGTTTTGGAATTCATGTACTGAAATCCGCTCTCCGTAAATTTCGCCGACTTGCTGCTTGCTTTCGTTAGAAGCAGACTGGATGGAGCGCATGGCTTCCTCGGCAATGAATGCAAAAAGAGCCAGACCGATCACGATGACCAGCAAAGGCCCCTTAGCTCTGATTTTCTGTAATGTTGCCATTGATTTAAATGATTATTATTTTTATTATTTTCTTTAAACGATTTAAGCGCACGAAGATACAAAAATCTTCGCACATATTCATGTCTGTCGGGCTAAAATTTAGTTATTCGACGATTTTCAGACGTACAAGTTCTATTTTTGTCGTTGTATTCTTGATGATTTTGAACTCGAAATGGCCGAATCTGATGATTTCGTTCAGTTTCGGAAAGCTTTGATACTGGTGTAGAATCAGTCCGCTGACCGTGACATATTCTTCGGATTCCGGCAAATCCAATCCCAACAATTCATTGGCTTTTTCTATTTCCAGTCGTCCGGACAGGACGTATTCATTCTCATCGACCTTTTGGGCAATGTAGTTTGTATTGTCGTGCTCGTCTTCAATATCGCCGAAGATTTCTTCTACTAAGTCTTCCATCGTTACGATTCCCGAAGTTCCGCCGAATTCGTCTACTACGATAGCCAGAGATTTTTTCTGCTGCATGAACTTCTTTAATAGTTTTTGGGCAGACATCGTTTCCGGGACCACGGGAGTTTCTTTAATTCGTAAAGTCCAGTCTGCTGGGTTCCGGAACATTTCGGATGAATGGATAAAGCCTACGATATGGTCTATGTCTTCTTTGTAAACGATGATTTTGGAATTTCCGCTTTCAATAAACCTGTTTTTAAGGTTTTCTATGGATGAACTGATTTCCACCGCTTCTATTTCTGTCCGTGGGACCATACAGTCCCGTACCTTGACTTCCGAGAAGTATAAGGCATTTTGGAATATCTTGATTTCATCCGTAATGTCGTTTTCATTTTGAGCCGATTCGATACTGGATTGTATCAGGTTGTCTAAGTCTATTTTGGTAAAAGCTTGTTCCGACGCTTTCTTGTTTACTTTAAGTCCCATCAGGCGCAATATGCCGCGAGATAGCGCACTGGTGAATTTGGATACGGGATAAAGAAGTATATAGATTATAAACGCCGGAACGGCGAATATCTTCAGCATGCGGTTCGGGTTTATCTTGAATAGCGTTTTCGGAAGGAACTCTCCGGTTACTAATACGATTAGGGTTGAAATGATGGTTTGCAAAGCCACGTTCAGTCCTTCGTGTTGGTTTAAATGGATCGGAGAAAGGACGAATTCGTTGATCACTCCTGCCATTAAAATACCATAGACGACCAACGCGATGTTGTTTCCGACCAAAAGGGTAGAGATGAAATCATTCGGACGTGTATAAAATATGGTCAGAATTTTGGAAGTCAGACTGGCATCGCTACGGTCTAACTCAACTCGAAGTTTGTTGGAAGAAACAAATGCGATTTCCATCCCCGAGAAGAAGGCGGAGAGCAACAGTATGATGATGATTTCTATAATGGTCAGTGTCATGGCTGATTGGGTTTGGTGGGAGCGGCACGCATGACCGAGTCATTGGAGGATGAACTGCCACTGTCGCTGAAAGGCGTTTCGGCATTGGCGTTGCTGACAGAGTAGCGTGTCATTTGTTCGTTGGAACGGAAATTATAACCTTGGAGGAATTCATCCGGTTTCCGGATGGTCATGAACATGTTGGAATACATTTCATGACGGTCCATATCCCAAAAAAGTTCTTCGCTGGTAAAGACAGTACCCTCTTGGTTGCGTATGACCACACGTCCGCGCAACTCCCATAGTTGTTGATTGTGGCAATATGCCGTATCCGATTGCACGAACCAATCGATATGGAACGTGGAGTCGAACTTTTCCAAAAGTATGCCTTTTACGAAAGTCCATCGCGGCGGATTGGTCGTATTGTAGATATTCCATTCTTCTGCCGTGATTTTATAGCGGATGACTCCGGAGTCTGAAATGAGAGTCGAGATGCCCCACGATTGCATGAAAGGCAAGGAGTCGTTTTCGTTTACGGCCGGAGCGTGGTTTGATTTTTCCGTAGAGCACGAGAGTATTAAAATAAGCATAACAGTCGCCCAAACGGAGACTGTTATGTGGGTCAAACGGGACAATCCCGTCGTAGACTTAACCTTACTTTTTCTCATTACTGAATCTTCCATTTCATGAACCATCTTTCGTTGAACGTAATACCGACGTTGAGACGCAAGTAGTTTTCAGTAATTAAAGATGATACGCTAGGAACGGACCTGCCCCACTGAAATGCGATATTGACCACGGAACGGTTATTGATATTGTTGGATACGGGAAGAGCGAATCCCGCCGTTACACCGAATTCCCGTGGGCCGTTATGTCCGTTTACCTTATAATAAGGTGTGGAAAAAGATGCCCCCATACGATATTGTACCCGTCTTAAGTATTTGCTGCTGTAACGGTCTGGTTGGAACTCCCCTCCGATCACAATTTTGGTGCGGTTCATATAGTTTTCCGTAGTGCTGACAAACTTGTCGTTTATAATTTGAGGCACACGGCATTCTCCCCATCTTTGATGAGTTACGTCCAAACCAACTTTCCATTGCTCTTTGTGTGCCCATGCCAATCCGGCTCCGAAAGATGTGGGTAATTCAAAAGCCTTTTCTATGACGGATTTCGTGGTATCTCCGTTGGCCACATAACTGTAATAATGGGCAGGAGAGTTGATTGCATGTCCGATACCGTATGTAATACCGGGAGTTAAAACGTCGTTTTTACCGATTTTAATGGGATATTGTACTCCGATATCTATTTTATAGGAAGAAAGGTCAGCTTCTATTTGTCGGCGTAGCCCGTTGCTTGCGCTGGTGGCTGTTCCGTCTTCATAAAAAGTCTGCGTGATATTTTGGGCATAGTTTCCCCATACATATCCGAAATTGGCTCCGACAGAAAAGTCTGCGAACGGATTCCATCCTAAACCCACATACACCTCGTGCAGTCCTCCGTCGCCGGTATAGCTGTTGGTATAAGTCATGGTCGAACCGCTGTTGAAATGATCGCCCAGATATTTGCTTTCCGAGAAGTCATATCCAATACTGGAAAACGGGATAAAACCGAATGAAAATCCCAATCCCGGGCACAAACGGAAGCCCGCGTTGATATAGTCCAACGTGGTGTTGTGCGCATTGATACTGTTGCCTCCGCTTTTGAAATTTACGTTTTGCAACGTGAGACCTACGTCGAAGATGAATGATAAGGAATCTATGGCGGAATAGGAAGCCGGATTTTGCATATTGATGCGGTTTCCGTCGCGGAATCCCAATGCCACTCCGCTCATAGCCTTGTTGAAACCTTGCGACTGGTCTTTCAAGCTACCGAGTCCGAAACGGGAATACGGGGAGTTTGAACCATTGGTTTGTGCGGGAGCATATAGTGTTGCCATGGCCAGCAACACGCAGAGTATAAGTTTATGACTGCTCATTATTAAATGCTAATATTCGGTTTAGCCCTCTGGGCACTATATATTTATCTGCAAAGATGAGATTTTTTATTTTGCTATCAAAGTTAAAAATATCGCCACCAGTTAAAAAAACCAAAAGGGACGGGTATTTTTCTTGGAAATATTTGATGCGTCCTTCTATTTCAAACTTCATGCCCTGAATGACTCCGGAGCGGATAGACGTTTCCGTATCATATCCGATGTCTAAGAGCGGCCCCTCGCTGTCTATCAACGGAAGTTTGGCTGTGAAAGCACGGAGGCTTTTTAGGCGCATTTGAAGTCCCGGAGAAATGCACCCTCCTTTGTAATGTCCGTTTTTGTCGATGAATTCGTAAGTCAGGCATGTTCCGGCATCGACTATAAGGATGTCATGTCCGGGATATTGCATGTAGGCGCCTACGGCCGCAGCCAACCGGTCCGCTCCCAACGTGTCCGGAGTCCGGTAATCGTTTGTGATCGGGACGGGAGTCTGTGCATTTAAATACAGCAAAGGGAAGTCGAGCCTTTTCAGTTGTCGTTCGGCTTCTGCGGTGATGCCGAATACACTTCCGACGATACCTTGTTTAAACGCATATTTATTCACGAATTCCGGCAGGCGTTCCAGTGTTTCATTTGAGGTCTTGATTTCTTCCACCGGAGTATCACCGTCAAAGGCTACCAGTTTGGCCAGCGTATTTCCTATGTCTATGATTAAATTCACGTGTTCATGCTTTGTGGTTGCAAAGTTAATCAAAAAATAACATGGCAGATGATTTCTTTGTCAAAAAGATGCTCGTCTCGCTTTTTTCCGTGAATGGCATGGGGCAAAAGGGAAAATGCACTAACTTTGCAAAGCTAAATATGGCATGGAATGAGATATTTGAGATTTGTGTTTTTATACACCTTATTATATATAGGAGGGATGGCTCATGCCTTTCCGGCCGACTCTGTCGAGGTTAGTCTTTTGACTTGTTCTCCCGGCACCGAAGTGTATTCTTTGTATGGTCATACGGCCATTCGTGTGAAATCATATACCACGGGGGAGGACTGGGTTTTTAATTACGGTGTGTTCAGCTTCAACCGTCCGAATTTTATATGGCGTTTTACGCGCGGCGAGTGCGATTATCAAATTGGAGCCTTGCCTTTTGCTTACTTTGCCGAGGAATATGAAGGGCGTGGGTCGGCCGTCTATCAGCAAGTGCTGAACCTGAGGGCATCGGAGAAGGAACGGCTTTGGACGCTGTTGGTAGAGAATATGCGTCCG
Organism: Paraprevotella clara YIT 11840; assembly: GCF_000233955.1. Classification (GTDB taxonomy): domain Bacteria; phylum Bacteroidota; class Bacteroidia; order Bacteroidales; family Bacteroidaceae; genus Paraprevotella; species Paraprevotella clara. The sequence continues at coordinate 341,347 of NZ_JH376597.1, read as the reverse complement.
GAAAACCGGGAATACCGTTATAACTTTCTTTATGATAATTGTACGACGCGGGCACGCGACCGTATAGAGGAAGCTGTGGAGGGAAAGATCATTTATCCGGAACAAGACACTGTCCGTACGTATCGTGAGATTATTCATCAGTATACGGCTCAGCATCCCTGGGCGGAATTGGGCAATGATATTTGTTTGGGGGCGGAGGCCGACCGTCCTATTTCTGTACGTGACGAGATGTTCGCTCCTTTTTATTTGTTGCGTTACGCCAATGGCGCGGTGATTCAGGGCTCCGACGGCAGTACGCGGCCGTTGGTGTTGTCTCAATCGAAAGTGGTTGAAGGGCGTGATGTGGAAATACAGAAAGAATTCCCTTGGTCTCCGGCACTGTCCGTATGGATACTTTTCTTTTGTGTGGCGGGGTTGACCGTGGTGGAACGGTGGCGTCATGCATGTTTTTGGGGGATAGACATTTTTTTGATGTCATTGGCCGGAGGAATCGGATTGGTGGTCACGTTTCTCTTTTTCTTCTCCGTTCATCCCACAGTAGGCTCGAATTGGCAGATTTGGGTCTTCAATCCCATTCCGTTGGTGGCCATGCCGTGGGTGGTTTGGTGTGCTGTTAAAAGGAGAAAAACTTACTATCATCCGTTAAATGCGTCGGTTTTAATATTATTTATGTTTTTTTCTGCCCTGATACCACAAGATTTTTGTGTGGTAGTTGTACCTTTGGCCTTAGCTTTGTTGCTACGTTCGTGTAGCTATTGGATAAGCTATCGAAAAAAAGAAAAATAAGCAAGCCATGCATTCTAAAAGCTATCGTTTTCTGACTCCGTTGATTATGGTGCTGACCTGGGCCAATATGGAAGCCCAGACGTCGCATCCTGTCCCCCGGTTGGTGGTCAACGTGACGATAGACCAGTTGCGTACGGACTATATGGAAGCCTTTTCTTCGCTTTTCGGAGCCGGAGGTTTCAATAAGGTGATGCGCGACGGGCGTAGCTATATGGATGCCGCCTATCCTTTTTCCCACATAGACCGTGCTTCGGCAGTGGCGTGTATCATGACGGGTACGGTGCCTTACGATAATGGAATCGTGGGCGAGCATTGGATGGACCGTAAGACTTTACGTCCGATGTATTGCGTAGACGATGCGACGTGCGAGGGATGGCTGACTTCCGAGAAGTACTCTCCGGTGGCGCTGAATGTTTCGACCGTCACCGATGAACTGAAGATGGCTACCGGAGGGCGGGCTTTGGTGTACAGCATTGCCCCGGATGCCGACGCTGCAATTCTGGCAGCCGGGCATGCCGCCGACGGTGCTTTTTGGATAGACAATGCTTCCGGGCAGTGGAGCAGCACGTCTTATTACGGCCAGTATCCGGATTGGGCCTTGCGTTACGACGTTTCCGACCGTTTGTCCGGCCGTATTTCCGATTTGTCCTGGACTCCAATCAGTCCGATTGTAGAGAATTTCAATTTCTTTATTTCGCCTCAAGAGAGCAAAGGGTTTACACATAAGTTTACGGGAGACCGTAAGATTTATGAGTTCAAGACCAGTGCGTATGTCAATGACGAGGTCAACCGTTTCGCCAAACATTGTCTGGACCATACCGAGTTGGGCGAAGACCTTGTGACGGATTTCCTGTCCCTGACGTATTATGCAGGGACGTTCGATCACAAACCGGTAGCCGAAGTTCCGGTAGAGTTGCAGGACACGTACGTGCGTCTTGATCTTGAATTGGCAGAGTTGATTACGATGTTGGAAAAGAAAGTAGGGGCCGGACGTTTTTTGTTGGTCGTTACTTCTACGGGATATACCGATGACGAAATCACCGATTTCTCGAAATACCGTATTCCTACTGGTACGTTCAGTGTGACGCGTGCTTCTGCATTGTTGAACATGTACCTGATGGCTGTATATGGCCAGGGGCAGTATGTGGAGACGGAGTTTGGCTCGCAACTGTTCTTAAACCAGAAACTTATAGAAGACAAGCAACTGAATTTAAGTGACGTGCTGACACGTGCGCAGGCTTTCCTGATTCAGATGGCCGGCGTAAAAGACGTGTACACTTCCCAGCGGTTGGCTTTGTCTGCGGGAGAAACCGAAATACGCCGTTTGCGGAACAGTTTCAACCAGATGCGTTCGGGAGATATCTTCATTGAAGTGTCTCCGGGTTGGAAGGTCGTCAACGAAGAGACGCATGAACAAACCTTGGAAAGGGCTTCATATGTAGGTTTTCCCATTTTCTTTTTCGGCTGTAACGTACGGCCGGAAACGATAAAGACGCCGGTAACGGTGGATTGTATCGCTCCCACCGTAGCCCGCTTCATGCGTATCCGTGCTCCAAACGCATGTTCCGCAGCCCCTTTATCGGCCGTCCGCTGATGAAGATATTTAAATAATTTTCTATTCTTTTACTTTTTTTGATTAACTTTGCGCAAAGAAGTGCAAAGTGCATCGCGTGAATAAAAAACAAAACAAAATATATGGATATAAACAAGTTTTTGAGCAAGCTTTTCGGGAATAAGTCTACCCGGGACATGAAGTTGATTCAGCCGTTGGTAGAGACCGTGAAAAAAGCTTACCCTGAAATTCAGGCGCTCAGTAATGATGCCCTGCGTGCCAAGACGCAGGAAGTGAAAAAGTACGTGCAGTCTTCGGCCGACGACCTCAAGGCTAAAATTGCAGAGTTAAAGGCAAAGGTGGAAGAAATGCCGATTGAAGACCGTTCTTCTCTTTTTTCGCAGATCGACAAGTTGGAGAAAGACGTTTTGGAACGTTACGAACAGGCTTTGAACGAAGTCATGCCGGTGGTGTTCTCCATCGTGAAGTCCACGGCCGAACGTTTTGCCACTCAGGAAATCGTGGACGTGACGGCCAACGATTTCGACCGCGAGTTAGCGGCAAAGTTCGATTTCGTGGATATTGAGGGCGACACGGCGCATTACCACAACCATTGGACGGCCGGAGGAAACGATACGGTGTGGAACATGATACACTACGACGTGCAGCTTTTCGGTGGTGTCGTACTGCACCAAGGCAAGATTGCCGAGATGGCGACCGGAGAAGGTAAGACATTGGTGGCTACTCTGCCTGTGTTCTTGAATGCCCTGACCGGCAACGGCGTGCACGTGGTGACGGTCAATGACTATTTGGCCAAGCGTGACTCCGAGTGGATGGGGCCGCTCTACATGTTCCACGGTTTGAGTGTGGACTGTATCGACAAGCATCAGCCCAACAGCGACGCCCGCCGTCGTGCCTATCTGGCCGACATCACGTTCGGAACGAACAATGAGTTCGGTTTCGACTACTTGCGCGACAATATGGCAACGAATCCCAAGGATTTGGTGCAACGTGCACACAATTACGCCATCGTGGACGAGGTCGACTCCGTATTGATCGACGATGCCCGTACGCCGTTGATTATATCCGGCCCCGTGCCTAAGGGCGACGACCAGTTGTTCGAACAATACCAACCTCTGGTAGAGAAGTTGGTCGGCGTACAGCGTCAGCTGGCCACTCAATATCTGGCCGAGGCCAAGCAGATGATAGCTTCGGGCGACAAGGAAAAGGTGGAGCAGGGATTCCTGCAACTGTACCGTAGCCATAAGGCGTTGCCCAAGAATAAGCCCTTGATCAAGTATTTGTCCGAGCAGGGTATCAAGTCCGGTATGCTGAAGACCGAGGAAATCTATATGGAAAACAACAACAAGCGCATGCCCGAGGCTGTGGAACCGTTGTATTTCGTTGTAGATGAGAAGTTGAACAGCGTGGACCTGACGGACAAAGGTTTTGCCTGGCTGTCCAAAGCTACCTCAGACCCGGAATTGTTTGTTATGCCGGATATTACGTCGGCCATGTCTGCGTTGGAGACAGATAGCTCTTTGACCGACGAGGAACGCGTCATGAAAAAAGACCAGCTCTATTCCGACTATGCCGTGAAGAGCGAACGTATGCACACCTTGCAGCAGTTGCTGAAAGCTTATACCATGTTCAACCGCGACGATGAATATGTCATCATCGACGGCGAAGTGAAGATTGTGGACGAGCAGACGGGACGTATCATGGACGGGCGTCGTTGGAGCGACGGCTTGCATCAGGCTGTGGAAGCCAAAGAGCACGTTAAAGTGCAGGCTGCAACCCAGACTTTTGCCACGATTACCTTGCAGAACTATTTCCGCATGTATCATAAGTTGGCGGGTATGACCGGTACGGCCGTAACCGAGGCCGGCGAGTTTTGGGACATCTATAAACTCGATGTGGTGGAGATTCCGACCAACCGTCCGATTGCACGTAAGGACATGAACGACCGCGTGTATAAGACACAGCGTGAGAAATATAAGGCCGTCATCGAGGAAATCGAGATGCTCATCAAGGCCGGACGTCCCGTGTTGGTCGGTACGACTTCGGTGGAAATCTCGGAGATGTTGAGCAAGATGTTGCAGATGCGTAAGATTCCGCACAACGTGCTGAACGCCAAATTGCACCAGCAAGAGGCCGATATCGTGGCGCAGGCGGGACAGAGCAGCACGGTGACCATTGCCACCAACATGGCCGGTCGTGGTACCGACATCAAGCTGAGCGACGAGGTGAAGAAAGCCGGCGGTTTGGCCATTATCGGTACGGAACGTCATGAGAGCCGCCGTGTAGACCGTCAGTTGCGCGGTCGTGCCGGACGTCAGGGCGACCCGGGCTCATCCGTTTTCTTCGTGTCCTTGGAGGACAAGTTGATGCGTCTGTTTGCCAGCGAACGGATTTCCAGGGTTATGGACAAACTGGGCTTTGAAGATGGCGAGATGATTGAACACAAGATGATCAGCAATGCCATCGAGCGTGCCCAGAAGAAGGTGGAAGAGAACCACTTCGGTGTGCGTAAGCGTTTGTTGGAATACGACGACGTGATGAACAAACAGCGTACGGTGGTCTATGAGAAGCGTCGCCACGCCCTGATGGGTGAGCGTATCGGGATGGACATCTCCAACATGATTTGGGACCGTTGCGTGAATATCATCGAGAATAACGACTATCAGGGTTGTAAGGAAGGCTTTATCGAGGTCATGGCCATGGAAGTACCGTTTACGGAGGACGAGATGAACAGCATGAAGCGTGAAGATTTGTGCGAAAAGGCTTTCCAGGCTGCCATGGAACGTTTCAAGCAAAAGACGGATATGTTGGCCGCTGTGGCCCAGCCTGTCATCAAACAGGTGTATGAGGCACAAGGACACATGTATGAGAACATCATGGTGCCCGTGACGGACGGACGTCGTATTTATCAGATTTCCACTCCGCTCAAGGAGGCTTACGAAACGGAAAGCCGTTCCATTGTGAAGGCTTTCGAGAAGGCCATCATGCTGCATACCATCGATGAGGCTTGGAAAGAAAACCTGCGCGAACTGGACGAGTTGAAACATTCCGTGCAGAACGCCAGCTACGAACAGAAAGACCCCTTGTTGATTTTCAAACTCGAAAGCGTGAAGCTCTTCGATGCCATGGTGGACAAGATTAATAACCAGACCGTCAGCGTACTGATGCGTGGACAAATTCCGGTGCAGCAGCCCGAACAGGTGCGTGAGGCCGAACCGGAACCGGCTCCCCGTCAGGAGAAGTATGTGGAATCCCGCGAGGACTTGACCGACCCCAATCAAGAGGCCGCTGCTCGTCAGGACACTCGCGAACCGCAGAAGCAGCAACCGGTAGTGGCTGAGAAGCTTCCGGGACGTAACGACCCTTGTCCTTGCGGTAGCGGAAAGAAATTTAAGAACTGTCACGGACGCGGATTGTAAATCGGCAGACTGACGATAAGTTGTATTGTCCCCCGGACGGGGTCGGGTTTTCCGGCTGCGTCCGGGGGAAGTTTGTTGTATGGGTACTCTCTTCGGATGTCATGATGTTTTTTTCGCTTCTCTTCCTTAAATTTTGGTACTGGAATGTTTTCCGATACTGTTTTTTTTGTACCTTTGATACAACTATAGACAAAAATGACAGATTATGAAAGCCACCTCACAAACCATTCAGCAGATTGAACGTGCACTCAGGAAAATTGCAGCCAAATACCCGCAAGGCCGGGAGGATTTGGCTTTGACGGATATCCATCTTCAGGTAAAAGCCGATTCCGGCGAATTGTTGGCGTTCAACGATGACGATGAAGAGTTGACGCGTTGCGTGGTAGAGCAGTGGATGGACAACGGAGATGAGAATTTTTATGAAGAGATTACTCCCGTGCTGCGCCAGTGTATCCAGGGTATGAAAGATACGTTGGAGCATCTTTCCCTGTTGAAGCCTTATTCTTTCGTCTTGGTAGATGAGGACAAGGAAACGCTTTGCGACTTGTATCTTGTGGACGATGAGACGGTGATAGTGGACGGCGAACTGCTGAAGGGGTTGGACGAAGATTTGGATGATTTCCTGAAAAAGCTTTTGGAGGAATAAGGTGTCCCTTGAACGGACAAAATCGCGATTGAGCGAGGGTAAAGCCAAGTCCGTTTGAGCTTTGCCGGGAGAGATTTGTTCAGAATGTCAGAATGTCAAATCCGATGGGGCGAGAATCGCGTATTTTCGGGCAGAAGGCGTTGAGGGCCGCGCAAGGGCATTCTCGTGTGTCGGGGAAAAGGCAGAGTGTAAGCCGTCGGGTGTTTTTCCTGTTTTTTGTTTCGCCTTTATGTCGAATCGTACGGACAGATGCGGATAAGGTGTAAGCGAAACGTCGCAATCCCTATCCGTTTGTTTCTTGTTCTGGGAAACAAAATGAGTTCAAATAGTGTTTTTCGTATGCTTAAAATCTTGTTTGGGGAGCGTTTGGAGCTTGGTTTTAAGTCGTGTGATATATGTATTCCGTTCGTTTTGCGCACATCGGAAAATCGCTTTCAGCCAAACGATTTTTCAATCTCTTGAGATTGATTTGCATATATGCAGACTTTATGCGAAAATACACCGCTTTTTTGCATAATTATTCTCTTTTGGGGCTTTATCTGACGCTGTTTTCTCAATTTGAAACAAGCGTGAAGGATTAAAATCATATCTTTTTGCCAGGATATAGAGGGAAATGAGATTAAATTGTAATTTGCAGACATGGCGCTTCTAATAAAAAAACAGATATATTTAAGAGGGTAGTTCAGGATTTTTTTGGTAACTTTCGCTGCGTTTGTTTCAATCTGTTGCGTGTATAAATAATGAAAGAACTATGAGAATAAAATGTGGGTGGGGATGGTGTTTCGTGGTATCATGCCTGATGGTGGCTTGTACGGAGAAAAAGAAAGATTTCGTTCCCGATGAAGTCGTTCAAATGGATGTGGTCGGTGGCAGTATAGGCGAAGTGTTGGACACGGTGGTATATTTGCCATTAGAGTTGTCGGAAAGTGCAGCTTTGTCTAGAGTACATAAGCTGTGGGCTGATGATAGTTTGTATTTTTTGGCAGACTTCAACTATTCGAAGATTGCGGTATATGCACACGACGGAAAACTGAAGTATGTGTTGGACAAACGAGGACACGGTCAAGGAGAGTATTTGGAAATCAGGAATTTTACGGTAGATGGCGATAGGCTTTATACCATAGACAACTTTCAACATCAAATTCATATCTATGGGAAGAATACGGGAACGTATGTTGAATCCAAACCGGCGGATGTCATAGCTTCCGACATCGCGGCGTTCGGAAAGGACGGTTTTCTGTTGGCGGCCATACCGAACGGGCAGGCTTGGGCTGTGGAACAGCCTAAGAATCTGGTATTCCAGACCGACGGGGACTTTAAAGTGAAAGACGCTTATTTCCCTTACGAAGAGGATTACTGCGAACCTTTGAGCCGTTATTCCTATTTTTCGGCAACGGATAGCAGTTTCATCTTCAGTTCATTTCGATTCGATGGTTTGACGGAAATCATGAAGTCCGGGAAGCAGGCTGTCCATTCAGTCCTGATGGATTTGAAGCACCCTATTCCGGAAGGGCTGCGGGCGAAGACGGAAAGTTATGACGGTTCGTCGCCTTACGAGTTTGTGGTCCAGACCCCGGTGGTGTGCAGGCAATATTGGTTTGTGGAGGTGACGAAGGACAAGAAAAGCGAATGTTATGTGTATGACAGGCACGCAGGTAAGCTTTACGGAAACGACGGGCAGGCGACGGACAGGATGGCATTCATTGTAGGGAGCGATGGCACCCATTTCATCGGCTATGTGCCGGATAAGGCCTATTACGAAGAATTGGTGAAATTCGGGCTATACAAGGCGGACAGCCTGACAGAGGAACGTTTGGAACAAGGGGGAAGCGCGTTGGTCTTATATCGGATGAAATAGGAACATCCCGAAAAGTAGAAATCCCCTCCGCTTGTCATCGTACAGGTGGAGGGGATGGTTTTATATAGTATAAAGTTAAGGTCAGAACAGGCTCCACGACACGGTGAGACCGGCCATGACGATGGCCACCATCGACATGAGCTTGATGAGGATGTTCAGGCTCGGGCCGGAAGTGTCCTTGAACGGGTCACCTACGGTGTCGCCCACCACGGTGGCGCGGTGCACCTCGCCGCCCTTTCCGCCGAAGTTACCTTCTTCGATATACTTTTTGGCATTGTCCCAGGCACCACCGGAGTTGGCCATGAAGATGGCCAACACGAAACCGGCCGACAAGCCGCCGACCAACAGGCCGATGACACCCGGTACGCCGAACACCAGTCCGGTAGCAATGGGAGCCACGATGGCCAACAGCGACGGGAAGACCATTTCACGTTGTGCACCTTTGGTGGAAATCTGCACGCAACGGGCATAATCCGGTTCGGCTTCTCCACTCAGGATGCCCTTGATTTCACGGAACTGCCGCCGCACTTCCTCTACCATGTGAGCCGCTGCACGCCCTACGGCGTTCATGGTCAACCCGCAGAACAGGAAAGCCATCATGCTGCCGATGAACATGCCCGAGAGGACCTTCGGGTTCATCAGCGTCACGTCATAGTAGGTCATGAAGTCGGTGAACGAGGCGTCATGTATGGCCAACGTGTCGCCATTCGGCATGGCCAGTACAGTTTCGCCCAAGCGTGTCAGCCCGATGCGGATTTCCTCAATGTAAGAAGCTAAAAGTGCCAGACCGGTCAGGGCTGCCGAGCCGATGGCAAAGCCTTTGCCGGTAGCTGCCGTGGTGTTACCTAACGAATCCAAAGCATCCGTGCGTTTGCGCACAGCCTCGCCCAGTCCGCTCATTTCAGCGTTTCCGCCTGCGTTGTCGGCTATGGGGCCGTAAGCGTCTGTGGCCAAGGTGATGCCCAAGGTGGAGAGCATGCCCACGGCGGCGATACCGATGCCGTAAAGTCCCATGCTCACGTTGGCAAAGTCGAATCCTGAGGCCAGCCAATAGGAAAGGATGATACCGATGACGACGGCTATCACAGGGATGGTGGTGGACACCATACCCAGTCCGATACCGGAGATGATGACCGTGGCCGGACCCGTTTTTCCGCTCTCAGCCAATAGTTGGGTGGGGCGGTAGGATTGTGACGTGTAATATTCCGTGGAGCGTCCGATGATGATACCCACCAGAAGCCCGATGACCACGGCGAACGAAATGTTCAGCCAGTTGTCTATCTGCAACGCCCAAAGGATAAGGAAAGTCGCCACGACAATCAGGGCGGAACTCAGATTCGTGCCTACGGACAGGGAGTTGAGCAGCTCTTTCATACCGGCGTCTTCCTTGGTGCGTACGGAGAAGATACCCAGAATAGAGAGTAGAATACCCACTGCGGCTATCAGCATCGGGGCGATGACGGCTTTGAACTGCATGTCCACATCGCCTCCGGCCATGAATGCCGCGGCACCCAATGCGGAAGTGGCCAGGATGGAACCGCAATAAGACTCATACAGGTCGGCTCCCATACCGGCCACGTCGCCTACGTTGTCGCCCACGTTGTCGGCTATCGTAGCCGGATTACGCGGGTCGTCCTCCGGGATACCGGCTTCCACTTTGCCTACCAGGTCCGCGCCCACGTCGGCCGCTTTCGTATAGATGCCGCCTCCTACGCGGGCAAACAGGGCCTGCGTGCTGGCACCCATACCGAAAGTCAGCATGGTGGTGGTAATCATGCAGAGTTTGGCTGTCGGGGCGTAGATGTCGGCCGGGATAAAGGCGTCCAGAAGGAGATACCAGAAAGAGATGTCGAACAGGCCGAGGCCGACAACGACCAGCCCCATGACCGCACCGCTGCGGAAAGCTACTCGCAGTCCTTTGTTCAGGGAGTTACGGGCAGCGTTGGCTGTACGTGCCGATGCGTAGGTAGCCGTTTTCATGCCCAAAAAACCAGAAAGTCCGGAGAAGAATCCGCCGGTGAGGAATGCTATCGGTACCCACGAGTTTTGCAGGTTGAAGCCGTAGGCCATAACCGAAAACAGCACGACGAGTGCCAGAAAAACCAGTCCCACGATTTTGTACTGTTGTTTCAGGTACGACATGGCACCTTGGCGCACATGCGAGGCGATTTTCTGCATGACCGGTGTGCCTTCACTTTCTTTCATCATCTGGCGGTAGAAGTACCAAGCCAGCAGCAATGCCAATAAGGACGATACGGGAATCATCCAAAATAGAAGATGCTCCATAGTAAAATGTGTTTTTGAGTTAACGATATGTTATTATCGGGTACTAAGGTAATGAAAAAAAGGATAATGCGCGAAGAAATCCGAATGAAAAATATCGGTATTGTTACTTCGTTATGGTATATTTGTACTTTGGTTAATAAATAGGGTTGAATAGGTTTAAGAAAAAGATAAGTTTATAAAAAGAAAGGACATGAATGATTTCTTATTAATGAAAGACTCTTCAGAGGGTGATAAAGGAAAGGAAGCCATGTTGGACTTCGTGTTGTCGTGGACCTTGCGCGTAGCGTCTGATGCTTATCCAGATAAAGAAGTAAAACAAACATTGCATAAGGCTTGCCGAAGAATTCTTTTTAAGTTGATATTCGGTTTAAAGAGATATGAGGAAATAGAAAGGAAGCAATGCCAAGTTTGTTCTGTGCAAGTGTGGAAACAATGGAATAATATCGACTTGCACGCCAATGTGACATTGAGAATTGACGGAGGTGAGCCGGAATATCATGTCATTGTGGTTGAAAATAAGATTTATACTCCATTGCGTGATAACCAGCTCGGGCGGTATAAAGAGATAATCCTTAATACCTACAAAGGAGGTGCCTACGAAAAGCATATCCATTTCAGGGTAATTACGGGCTTTAATGAAGAGTGTCGGAAAGACGAGTTTGATAAGATAAAGAAAGAATGTGAGGCCAACGGCTGGGATTGTATTCCTATTCTTGATCTTCAACCCAATAATATTCTGGAAGAGGAGAAGCCTGACAGTGATATATTTGATGAGTTTTGGTTAAAGGAGTGGTGATATAGGTGAATGAAATGATTGTAGAAATGTAATAGTAAAAACGGAAACAGAATATGTCTCAGTTAAGATGTAACGGCAAGGTTCCCACCATTGTTTTTGGAAAGGTGGCTCGTGATATTGTTGCGTGTAAAGAGGTCGTGGATTGGCTTCAATGTCCGGTTTCCGGATTTGAGGATTTCATAGTGATTATTACGGACAGTGCTGTCGAATACGAAGAACGTATAGATGCCTTTTTGCAAAGTGTGGTTAATGGCAGGCTTCATTACATGGTATTGGATATGAATGACTCGCTCGACCGTCAACGCTTTCGTAACAAATGGATGTCTTATAATATAATAGGAGGGAACAAAGTTGAGACTGTGATTCAGCTTCTTCATAATATTTATGCCCATATTCTCAAAACGGGCATGATAAGTTATGATTTCACAGATTTACAATATATACTGAAACAAGGTTGTTGGGTTCAATCTGTTTGTTTTAAAGGAGAACTTTCTGATTGGGTGAAATCTTTCCAGATACAAGCCAATGCTTCGTATTCTTTTGGCCTCACATTAAATTTTGATGATGGCGAGAGGGTAAAGGATAATCTGGATGTTTTGCATAAGTGGCTTTCCCGGTTGGGCAATAATCCCGAAGTCAAGATTTCGCTTCAGCCTGATGAAGATGAAGATATGGAGACCATTGTGATTTGGACTTATGATGATGAATATTAGTTTTTTGTGAGTTTTTCTTTGGCCAACTTAAATTAAAGTAAGGGCTGCCTCCCATTATATGCAGGAGACAGCCCTTACTATTATAAGGTGAAGGATTTACTTCTTCAACTTGGCTAAACTTTCTTTCAAGGCTGCGATTTTGCTTTCGGCATCGGCCTGTTTCTTGCGTTCCATATCCACCACGGCAGCGGGGGCGTTGGCTACGAAACGCTCGTTGGAAAGCTTTTTCAGGACACCAGTCAGGAAGCCTTCCAAGTGTTTCAGTTCGGCTTCTTGTTTGGCGATTTCCGCTTCCACGTCTATCAGATTGCCGAGCGGCACGGCATATTCCGTCGTTCCCACCATGAACGAAGCCGTGCCTTCGCCTTTCTGTGCCACGGTGTTGATGGCACTCAGGTTGGCCATCTTCTTGATGACACTTTCAAAGTCGGCCTCCGGATTTCCGCCTACGACTTCCAATGTCAACGCTTCCTTCGGGGCGATGTTCTTTTGGTTGCGTACGGTACGCACACCGGCCACGATACTCTTCACGTTCTCGATGTGGACGATGTAAACACCGTCCAAGGCGATGGAGTCGGCATCTTCCTTTGTGGGTTCGCCCGTCCGGAGCGGAGAAACCATGATGCTCTCGCCCGGTTGGCGGTCGTAGATGTGTTGCCAAAGTTCTTCGGTGATGAAGGGCATGAACGGATGCAGGAGCTTCAACAGCATGTCGAAAAACGACAAGGTTTGCTCGTACGTCTTGTTGTCTATAGGTTGTCCGTAGGCCGGCTTGACCATTTCGAGGTACCAACTGGAGAACTCGTCCCAGAACAGTTTGTACACGGCCATGAGGGCTTCGCTCAGACGGTACTTCTTGAACAAACTTGCCACTTCCCTTGCCGTGGTCCTCAACATGGCATCGAACCAGCGTGTGGCGATGGCCGCCGTTTCCGGTTGTGCGATGTCGGCCGTCTGCCAGCCTTTCACGAGACGGAATGCGTTCCATATCTTATTGTTGAAGTTGCGGCCTTGTTCGCAGAGTGCGTCGTCGAACAAGATGTCGTTACCTGCCGGGGCGGACAGCATCATTCCCATACGCACGCCGTCGGCACCGTAGCGTTCTATCAAATCGAGCGGGTCGGGGCTGTTGCCCAGCGACTTGCTCATCTTGCGTCCCAGTTTGTCGCGCACGATACCGGTGAAGTACACGTTCTTGAACGGCATCTTCCCTTCGTATTCGTAGCCTGCCATGATCATGCGCGCTACCCAGAAGAAGATGATGTCCGGAGCTGTTACGAGGTCGGACGTGGGGTAGTAGTAACTGAGTTCCTCGTTGCCCGGGTGGTTGATGCCGTCGAACAGGGAAATCGGCCACAACCAACTGGAGAACCAAGTGTCCAATGCGTCCTTGTCTTGACGGAGGTCGGCTGCGGTCAGGTTGGCATCGCCGGTTTTTTCCTTGGCCAGTTCGAGTGCTTTTTCAGCAGTCTCGGCCACCACGAATCCGCCTTGTGGCAGGTAGTAGGCCGGGATGCGGTGTCCCCACCACAACTGTCGGCTGATGCACCAGTCCTTGATGTTCTCCATCCAGTGACGGTAAGTATTTTTGTATTTGGCCGGATAGAACTTGATTTCGTCCTTCATCACCGGTTCCAAAGCGATTTGCGCCAAGTGCTCCATCTTCAGGAACCATTGCATGGAAAGCTTCGGTTCGATGGGCACGTTGGTACGTTCGGAGAAGCCCACCTTGTTGGTATAGTCTTCCACCTTTTCCAACAATCCGGCTTTTTCCAAGTCGATGCAGATTTGCTTGCGCACGTCGAAACGGTCCATGCCCACGTACATCCCGGCAGCCTCGCTAATCGTGCCGTTGTCGTTGAAGATGTCGATGGAGGGCAGGTTGTACTTCTCGCCCAACATGTAGTCGTTCACGTCGTGTGCCGGTGTCACCTTCAGGCAGCCCGTTCCGAACTCGATGTCCACATAGTCGTCTTCGATGACGGGGATGCAGCGGCCTACCAGAGGCACGATCACCTTTTGTCCTTTCAGCCACGTGTTCTTCGGGTCGTTCGGGTTGATGCACATCGCCGTGTCACCCATGATGGTTTCCGGTCGCGTGGTAGCCACCACGGCGTAGCGTCCGCTTCCGTCCGGTTGGCCGTCTTCACCGGCCACCATATATTTCAGATAGTACAGCTTGCTGTGTTCTTCTTTGTAAATCACTTCCTCGTCCGAGAGGGCTGTCAGGGCTTTCGGATCCCAGTTCACCATGCGCACGCCACGGTAAATCAATCCTTTGTTGTACAGGTCGCAGAACACCTTGATGACGCTTTCGCTCCGCTTCTCGTCCATGGTGAAAGCCGTGCGGTCCCAGTCGCAACTGGCCCCCAGTTTACGCAACTGTTTCAGGATGATGCCACCGTGTTCGTCCGTCCATTCCCAGGCATATTTCAGGAACTCTTCGCGGGTGAGGTCAGTCTTCTTGATACCCTTTTCCGCCAAGCGGTTTACCACCTTGGCTTCGGTGGCGATGGAAGCATGGTCGGTACCCGGCACCCAACAAGCGTTCTTGCCGTCCATACGGGCGCGGCGTACGAGGATGTCCTGAATGGTTTCGTTGAGCACATGCCCCATGTGGAGCACGCCCGTCACGTTGGGGGGCGGGATGACTACCGTATAAGGTTCGCGTCCGTCGGGTTTAGAACTGAAAAGCTTGTGGTCGAGCCAGTATTGGTACCATTTGCCCTCTACGTCGGCCGGATTGTATTTACTTGCTAATTCCATTGTATATAACGTTTTTATGTATTTCTTTTTAGGACTTGCAAAGTTACATAAAAAAGGTTATATATGGCGGAGTTTGGGACAATTAAATTACGGTAAATACCTTTGTGTACTCGGTAAATTCCGTTCGGTAGGTCAAGCATCTCATTGCAGTTCTTTTCCTGTGATGGTACCGTCGTCATCTTTCTTGCAGATGTACGGCTTTCCGTCCTTGAAATAGCAGGCATTGATGCTACCGCCGTATGGTGAAATGGTTTTTAGGAGGAAGAATTTGCCGTCATCAGACTCTTTGATGGCATAATCAATTTTATCATTTAACCCTCCACCGGTGTATGAGTATGAAATAGTCCATTTGTTTGCTTTGTACCGCCTAACCATGTCATCGGCAAATTCTTGCCCGAGCACTTCTTTTACGCCATTGTACATGTAAGGATTATCTTCTTTCTTAAAGTTGCTCCGGTCATGGTAACAAGCAAAATAGTAAGTTGGGATAGTTTCGTCCACACATACAACGTCTTTGGACGGCCGGTAATGGGTCTTACCGTTCTCCCTGAATGCTTCCACTACGGGGAAGTATTGGAAATCCCGTTTGATTTGGGTGGTAAAGGCTGGATTCTTTTTCTTTTGTTGGTTCTCAATTCTTCGGATTTTGCCCAAAATGGTGTCACGGCCGCCTTCGGTGAGTGCAGTGAATAGGCTTCCACCCGGTAATAGGGCTTTGGGTTGAATGGCATGTACGGGGGACACTTTAGGGGCAATCGTTGCAGGTTCTTCTGCCGTAATGTCGGTATTTATACAAGAAGATAAAATACTGATTCCAAACAATAATATGAAAATGAAAGAATTATATCTCATAGCTCTATGAATTTAATGTTATACTAATAAAAAAGACTTATAAGACTTATTTGCTATACACCGCGTCATAACTCATTAAGTCATCCCAATTTATATTATGTATATGACCATCAGACGGATCCATTATCTCTATGGAACTTGAGGGGTCATACCAGTTTTTATTATAATATTGGGAGCTTACGAATACAATGCAATGTCCATATCCTCCAACTGTTTTTAATAATAAAACGGGAGAGGAGATGTATTCGTTTGGATCCATCAGTTGCTTCACAAAAAAACGGTTGTTTACAAAGTGGTATCCTTCCGATTCAAAGAAACGGATGTCTCCTCCTGCCACTCCGAACTTCGAGAAAGTTTCTTTGGAAGTGCATGTCGAGTTGGAATCCTCATGGAACTTTTTCATCGCAGCTTTGTATTCTTCATCAGGAATGTAAGATGAACCATAGACATTGTCATCTTTACCGTCTAAAAAATGAAATATATAGTTAAAACAACGCATACATTGAGGCATTCCGTCAACGGCCTCCATGGAGGCATAGACGCACCATGCCTCACCTTCTTGTTCAACATCGTCCACCTCATTACTAAAGTCCACTTCTTTGGTTAAGGTGTCTTCTTCCCAATAAAAAGGGAATAAGGGTTGTGTGCCTACCATTAGAATAATAATCAGGCTGAGAATTTTCTGTTTCATAAGCGTCCGTTTTTTAATAAATAAAAATAGTCTTTTCTCACTATCCTGTTCTTGTACTTGTAGAGGTAGATACCAACTGCATCTTCTGAACCTTGCAATTATAATGAAATATTTTCGGTAAAACAAGAATATAGATATAAAAATTAAACCTTTAACATATATTTCATGCTTACACGGCTCTTCTTTATAAAAAATAATAAGAAAGTGGAGGTTCAAGAATAAAATGTTATCTTTGGATATTAATTGATAATAAAATGGAAATAAAACATAGGTTGCATCCAACGATTCCTGCACGAGGCAGGAAGATGTTCGTGCTCCGTCACGAAAAGTTATATCTAACCGTTCACCGACAATTAATGAAAAAATGGTTCCGCTATACGGTCTTGTTTTTCATTGTCGGGGCGATTTTCTCCGTGATTTGCAGTTCTTTCGAGTCCTCAGCCCCTTATCGCCTGCAATTATACAGCTTTTGTTATTTGGCCTCTTTCGTCTTTACGGTCGAATATGTGTTGCGCATCATAGCAGCTCCTGTCCAATATCGTCAGTATCGTGCTTGGCGTTCCCGTTTCAGGTATTTGTTTTCGTTTTACGGCTTGATAGATTTTGTGGCTGTCATCCCTTTTCTCATCATCTATCTGTATCGGGAGACCATCTTTGTACATTTGGCGGTATTGGCCTATATTTTAATGATATTTAAGTTGATACGCTATTCCCGCTCGTTCCAGCTTATCGGACGTGTGTTGCAGATGGTGAAGGATGAATTGATAACGGCCTGTACGGCTTGCGGCATCCTGCTGGGATTCTCGGGCATCCTGATGTACTATATCGAACACGAGGCACAACCCGAAGCCTTTGCCAATATCGGCGACGGTTTTTGGTGGGCTGTAGTGACGTTCACCACCGTGGGTTATGGGGATGTCTATCCGGTTACGGCATTGGGACGGTTGCTGAGCGGCGTGATATGTATGGTAGGCATTGCGATGATAGCCATCCCCACCGGTCTTATATCTTCGGCTTTCATGAGTTTGATTCAAGAGAAGAAACGGAAGGAGGAAGAAGAACACAAAAACTGATTTCCGGAAAGGGATTTTCATCCTCTACGTTACCCGTCTTTTTGTCCTCTTGAAAGCGAAAAATCAATCTCAGCAGAATGAAAAATCGTTCGGCTGAGATTGAAAAATCGTTTGGCGCACATTTTTTGATGACTTTCTTGTGCGCTGTTTTTGATGACCTTGTGCGTTGTTTTGATAGCCCCGTCCCCCGTTTTTCCGATAAGGGGCACTGAGAAACGGGGGACGGGACGGTAGGGGCGGAGTTACTTCCAGCCTCCGCCGAGGGCTTTATAGAGGTTGATGATCATCAACTGTTTGTCGCACACGGCGTTGCTCAACGACACTTGGGCATCGAAGTAGTTACGTTGGGCATCCAGAAGGTCCAAGTAACCGATGACCCCGTTGATGTATTGCAGTTGTGCCAGTTCCACCGCCGTGCGCGAAGCTTCGGCCAGTTGGCGGCGCGACTCGTAGATGTCTTTTATTTTGTTGAAGTTGATGATGGCGTTATGCGTCTCCTTGAAGGCTGTGAGCACCGTTTTCTCATATTCGGCCACGGCGCCTTCGTAAGCGGCCCGTTTGGCTTTCAGAGCCGCACGGTTTTTGCCCATCGCAAAGAGGGGGCTCAGCAAGTTGCCTGCAAGATAGGAGTAAGGCGATTTCAGGAGGTCCCGAAGCGTTTCGCTTTCCGCACCTAATGTGGCGGTCAGTGCCAGGCGGGGGAACATGTTGGTATAAGCCAATCCCACTTCGGCATGGGCTGCTATCAGTTCCCGTTCGGCTTTCCGTATGTCGGGGCGTCGTTCCAGAAGCGTGGAGGGCAACCCCAAGGGAAGAGCGTCGGGCAACTGTATTTCTTCGGGCAGGACGTTGCGGTTTACGGCGTAGGGGAAATCACCGGTCAAGAGTGCGATTTCGCTTTCTTTCAGGGAAATCCTGCGTTCCAGGTCTGGTACCATTGTGGCCGTCTTGGCCAATTCCACTTTAGCTTGCTGGAATACGATTTCGGAGGTCAGCCCGCCCTTGAAACGGATTTCTGCCAAGCGTACGCCCTCGCGCCGTGCTTCCAACGTACGGCGCACGATGGTCAGTTCGTTGTCCAACGCCATCAGTTCGAAGTAAGACTGTGCGACCTGTGCCACCAACCCCATTTTTACGGCCCGGCAGTTTTCCACCGAAGCCAGAAATTCCGCCGTGCTATGGTCGCGTGCCCAACGGAGGTTGCCCCATAAGTCAAGCTCCCATGAAATGGAAGCAGTAAGGCTGAGTTCCGGGTCGGCATCGAATTTGTCACCACCGTAGTTTGTCGTTTCACGGTTGCCGTTCAGGCGGGCGGTTGCTTGCGGGAACATGTTCGCAAAGTCGATGCGTTTCAGGGCAGCCAGCTCATTCATTCGTGCCGATGCTATTTTCAGGTCTTTATTGTACGTGAGTGCCCGGTGGATCAGTTGTTGAAGAGTGGTGTCGTTGTAAAGCTCCCACCACGAGAGGTCGCCTATGGATGCCGTGTCTTGCGTAAGCGTGTCGAGCCGGACGGGCAGGGGCATATCCGGACGGGTATAGGATTTGCCGATTTGGCAGGACGACAGTCCCGTGCCGGCTGCCAATAGGATGAGTCCGGCACCGGAAAGGCGTTTGCGGTTGAATTTGCCTTTGGCTTTGTATATCAGTACGAAGAAGAACGGTACCAGCAGGATGCCGACCGATACGGCCACTATCATACCGAAGAATACGCCCGTGCCGATGGCTTGGCGGCTGGCCGAACCGGGACCACTGGCCACTACCATGGGCAACATACCCAGAATGAAGGCCAGTGAAGTCATGAGGATGGGACGGAAACGCAGGCGTGCCGCATGGAGGGTCGAGGTCACCAAATCGCCGCCTCGGTCTACTTCGTCTTTGGCGAATTCGACAATCAGGATGGCGTTCTTGGCGGCCAGTCCGACCAACATCACCAGTCCGATTTGGAAATAAATGTCGTTCTCCAATCCGCAGAGCGTGATGCCGAGATATGCGCCGAGGGCGGCTACCGGAAGGGATAGCAGTACGGCGATGGGTACCATCCAACTCTCATACAAGGCTGCGAGGAACAGGAAAACGAAGATGAACACGAGCATCAGCACGAGGCCGGTCTGCCCACCCGCCTGTTTTTCCTGATAGGACAGTCCGCTCCATTCTACGCCGATGTTGTCCGGCAGATGCTCGCGGGCCACCTGTTCGATGACTTCCATGGCTTGCCCCGAACTGTAACCGTCGGCAGCGGCTCCCCGGATAATGGCACTGTTGAACATGTTGAAACGTTTGATGCTGCCCGGTCCCGTCGTATAGGAAGTCGTACCTAAGGAGGTCAGCGGTATCATGGCGTTGTTGCTTCCGCGTACGAAAAACAAATTGATATTTTCGGGGTGTTCGCGGTAATCGGCTTCAGCCTGTATGTACACGCGGTAGATACGGTTGAACATGTTGAAGTCGTTGACGTAGACCGATCCGGTGTAGGCTTTCATCGTGGAGAAAACATCGGCCATCGGTACGCCGGACAGTTTCACCTTGTCGCGGTCCACATCGAAATAAAGCTGCGGAATCTCGGCCTGGAGGGAGGACGAAAGCCCCGAAAGTTCCTTGCGTTGCGCTGCATAATATAATAAGGTGTCGGTAGCTTGTACGAGGTTCTCGAACGTGGCGTCGCCACGTGCTTCCAATTGCATCTCAAAACCGCCCGATGAACCCAGCCCGGGAATGACCGGAGGGGTAGACAAGTAGACTTTGCATTCGGGATATTCCTTAAAATGCGCTTTGACCTCGGCCATGACTTCGTCAATCGTGGTCTTGTCCCGTTCCTCCCATGGTTTCAGGATGACGGTCAGTTCGCTTCGTGCTTGGCTCGTACCTACGCGGGGGCTGCTTCCGGTCACGTTTTGTACGTATTCCACAGCCGGATTCTCCATCAGGTAACGGATGGCACGTTTGGTCACGTTCCGTGTACGTTCGAGTGTGGCTCCTTCCGGAAGCTCCAGTTCCACCTTGAAATATCCTTGGTCCTCTACGGGGAGGAAACTGGTCGGCACCATACGGTGAAGGATGAAAATCAGTCCGACGACCAGGCAGAAGCTCAGAATGATTCGTTTAGGATGTATCAGGACTTTCTGGATACCTTGGATGTATTTGTGGTTTCCAACGGACAACCATTCGTTGATTTTGCGGAAAACGATGTTTTTAGGTTTGTTCGAGTCTGTCGGTTTCAGGATGAGCGAGCACATGACCGGACTCAGCGTCAGGGCTACTACCGTAGAAATCAGTACCGATACCACAATCGTTACGGTGAATTGGCGGTAGAGTTGTCCCGTGATGCCCGGCAAGAAGCTGACCGGTACGAAGACGGCTGCCAGTACTAATGATGTGGCTATCAAGGCACCGGCTAGTCCTGTCATGGCTTTCTTCGTGGCTTCGTACGCGCCGAGGTGCTCTTCTTCCATGATGCGTTCCACGTTCTCTACCACGACGATAGCGTCGTCCACTACAATACCGATGGCCAGAATCAGGCCCAACAAAGTCAGCATGTTAAGCGAGAAACCGAATATCAGCATGAAGCCGAAAGTTCCGATAAGGGAGATCGGTACGGCTACGACGGGTATCAGCGTGGCGCGCCAGCTTTGCAGGGAGAGGAAGACTACGAAAATCACCAGTACCAGTGCCTCGAAGAGCGTTTTGTACACTTCGTGAATGGATTCCGAAATGTAAGTGGTCATGTCGAACGGAATTTCATATTTCAGTCCTTCCGGAAAGTTCTTGCTGATTTCGTCCATGGCTTTCTTCACATTTTCTGCCACTTCCATGGCATTCGCTCCCGGCAGCATGTAGATACCGAGTACGGCGGCGTTGCCCCCGTTGATACCGCTTTCCGTGTTGTAAGACTGGGCTTCGAGCGAGATGCGGGCTACGTCGCGCAGGCGGATGAGCGATCCGTCGGCATCGGCACGCAACACGATTTCCTCGAATTGGCTGACGGTTGAGAGCCGCCCTTTGGTGGAGATGGGGATGGTGATGTCCAAACCTTCTATGGGTTGCTGGCCGAGTACGCCCGCTGCGGATTCACGGTTTTGGTCTTTTAAGGCGTTCTGCACGTCCTGTACCGTCAGGCCGAAGTTAGCCAGCTTGTCCGGTTGTACCCATATCTGCATGGCGTAATAGCGGCTTCCGATGTTCGACACACGGCCCACACCTGGAATGCGTCGCAATACGTCGAGCACGTTGATGGTGGCAAAGTTACTCAGATAGATTTCATCGAATTTCGGGTCGTCGGAAGTCAGACATAAGGTCATGAGCTGGCTGGGCGCCTGTTTCTCCACGGAGATACCGTTTTGTATCACCTCGGCAGGCAGGCGGGATTCTGCCAGTTTCACGCGGTTCTGTATTTCTACAGCCGCTAAGTCGGGGTCGGCCGAGATGTCGAACGTAATCGTGGCGGAAAAACCTCCGGAATTGGAACTGCTGGACTCCATGTACAGCATGCCCGGCGTTCCGTTCAGTTCCTGTTCGATGGGGGTGGCTACGGCCTGCGATACCGTCAGCGCACTGGCTCCCGGATAGGATGCGCTGATCTTGACTACCGGAGGCGTAATTTGAGGATATTGGTCAATGGGCAATAAGGTCAGACCTATGATACCCACGATGACAATCAGTATGGAGATGACCATCGAGAACACCGGACGGTCAATGAAATAAGTCACTTTCATGGGCTTCTCGATTATTGGGCTGTTGTCGTTTGCTGTTTCTTTTCGTTTGTCTCAGCCGTAGCTACATGCACTTTCATGCCGGGGTTCAGCTTATGGTAACCTTCGGTGACAAGCTGTTCGTTCGGAACCAGACCGCGTTCCACTACGACGTGGTTCCCGAATTCCGGTCCTAATTCGATGAAACGCCGTTCTACGGTGGAGTCTTTACGCATGACAAAGACGTATGCCCCGCCTTTTTCAATAATAAGTGCTTTTTGTGGGACTACCGTGGCGTTCTCGCGGACGTCGAGCAGGGCTTTGACTTTTGTGAACTGTCCCGGCAACAGCACGTGGTCCGGATTAGGCATTTCCGCACGTACGGAGAAGGTGCCGGTCCGAGGGTCTACTTGGGGTTCCGCAAAGTCCACCAATCCCTTGAAAGGATAGGTCGTATTGTCCGGCAAAGTAATGGTGACGGTAGGCTGCCAAGAGCGGTTCTGGTCTTTTTGTCCTATATTTACGTTACGTTCTTTACTTTTGAGGTAGTCGAGGGCGGTCATGCTGAAGTCCACCAGTACCGTATCGCTCTTGACGATAGTAGCCAGCAGCGATTTACCGCCACTGCCCACCAAAGTACCCAAGTCTACATGCCGTTCGCTGATATGGCCGGAGATGGGGGAACGCACGATGGTGTAGCCCAGTTCTTGTTCCGCCTGGTCCAAATCGGCTTGACTCATTCCCACACTGGCCACAGCCGTTTCGTATGCTGCTACGGCATTGTCCAAATCCAACTGGCTGGCTGCATTTTGTTCGTACAAGGGCTTGATGCGGTCCAGGTCGCGTTTGGCCTTTCGGGCTTGTGCCTCGTCTTTCTTCAACTGCGCACGCGCTTTGTCGGCTTTGGCACGGTATTGCCGTTGGTCGATGACAAAAAGAACCTGGTTGCGGCTGACGTACGTGCCTTCTTCAAATAACATGTTCTCCAGAAACCCTTCCACACGGGCGCGTACCTCCACGAACTGTTGGGCACGTATGCGTCCTACGTATTCTCCGAAGATTTCCACATTCTGTTGCTCTACGGGCATGACAGAGACCACCGGAATGTCGGGGGCCGGTTGCTTCTCGCGGGTCAGAATCCAGTATACGCCTACCACCAATACGATGCATATAAAAGCATAAAGTAACTTCTTTTTCTTAAATCTCAATTCCTTCTTGTTCAATGGATATTTCATTTCATAATGGGTTGGATGTTCAATCAGTATAAGGTGATTCGGGTGCAAAAGTAGTTTGTTTTATTGCATTTTGCCTAATAATAAATATGAAAAAAGACTAATCTGCCGGATTATCCCTATCTTTGCACCGCTTTTCTGTTTTTTCACTCCTATGATGCAATATGTTAAGGATTTGACTCACGGTTCCATTCGCGGACAACTGGTAAGACTGGCTCTTCCCGTCATGGGGTCGTCATTTGTCCAAATGGCCTATAGCTTTACCGATATGGCTTGGGTAGGAAGCTTGGGCAGCAAATCGGTCGCGGCGATTGGGGCTGTCGGGGTGCTGACGTGGACGAGTAATTCCCTGGCTCTTATCAATAAAGTCGGTGCGGAGGTAAATGTGAGCCAGTGTATCGGTGCGCAGCGTATGGATAAAGCGCAGGCTTATGCGTCACATAATCTGACGTTGGCTTTGTTGATTTCCGTTGTATGGACGACATTAATCTGGACGTGTGCCGTTCCGTTGATAGGGATATTCGGGATGGAAAGCGACGTGACGCAGTTATCAGTGGAATATTTGCGGGTGGTATCTACGGCTTTCCCTTTTATTTTTATGTCTGCTGCTTTCACCGGAATCTACAATGCTTCGGGGCATACGCAGGTTCCTTTTTATGTAAATGGAATAGGATTGGCACTCAATATGCTGCTTGACCCGCTTTTCATTTTAGGTTTTGGCATGGGAACTTTAGGAGCTGCCTGGGCCACTTGGATATCTCAGGTTACGGTTTGCCTGATGTTTTTTTACGTATTGATGAGGAGACGCCGCTTGTTCGAACGTTTTCGGATATTGGTTCCGCTGCGTTTGCCTTACGTTCCTTTAATCTTCAAAGTCGGGTTGCCGGTGGCTTTGTTGAATATTTTTTTCTCGTTGATTAGCCTGTTCATGGGGCGTACGGCATCGGCAGAGGGAGGATATCTGGGGGTAATGACTTTGACGGCAGGCGGGCAGTTGGAGGCTATAGCTTGGTACACTTCTCAAGGATTCAGTACGGCGCTGAGTACCTTTGTGGCACAAAACTATGCGGCCGGATGTACGGAACGTATTCGCAAGGCTTTTAAAATGACGTTGGGGATTACGGCTGCCATAGGTGCCGGATGCACGGCCTTGTTTTATGGAGGCGGTGAATGGATTTTTTCCCTTATCACATCGGAACCGGACGCTTACCGTGCCGGAGGGCTTTTCCTGAAAATAGATAGCTACTCCATGATTTTTATGATGCTTGAGATCACGACGCAAGGTGTCTTTTACGGGACCGGGCGTACGGTGCCCCCGGCTTTGGTCAGCATCACCGGCAACGTGTTGCGCATCCCTCTGGCTTTGCTTTTAGGACATTGGGGATGGGGGATAGCCGGCGTGTGGTGGGCCGTCAGTATGTCCAGTATCTTGAAAGGCTGTGTCTTGTTCGGTTGGTTGGTTTTGCGGCGTCACGTGCTCTTGACCGGCAGTACGTTGAGACCCCGTTCCGGCCTGCTATCCTAACCAAGTGTGCATCCTTTCGCGGATGGCGTTCGATTCGCTGAGCAGATGGATGAATTTAAGGGCAGAGTGCTTCCGGTAGGCATGTTTCAAAGTATGGATACATCCCTCCATTTCATACTCATTGACATCTAAGGGGATGGCTTTCACTCCCGATTCATCGTGTATGGTAGCCTCGGAAAGGATGGTCACCAGATTGCTTTTCTTTATCAGTTTCAGCAGGATATTGACTTCGTTCAGTTCCACGCGGACTTTGAATTTGTAGTCACGTTCGGAAAACACTTGGTCGAATGTATTCCGGGCCTGCAGGCCTTTGCTGGGCAGGGCAAACTCATATTTTTCCAGTTCGCCGAGTGTCACTTTCTGTTTCTGGGCCAAGGCATGATCGGAACGCACGATGACCGACAGATGGTTGTCGAAGAGGATGTGCGATTCGATCTGTTCGTAACGGCGTGTGGGTTTGAAGGCCAGTACGAAATCCACTTCTCGCTTGACAAGCATTTGCATCAGTTCCGTCATGGTCTTGTAGAAAATGTTCAGTTTCACTTCGGGGTACAGTTTCATGAAAGCCAACACCGTTTCCGTCAGAATCGGGCTGAACGAATAGGTCACGCCGATGTTCAGCGTGCCGGTGAGCAGTTGTTGCAGGTCGCGTATATGTTCTTTGCACGTGTCGGCGGCATACAGGGTTTCTTTGGCGTATGGCAAAAGTTCCGCTCCGGCTTCGGTCAGCGTCACTTCATGGCTGTTGCGTTGGAAGAGTTGTACGTCCAACTCGGTTTCCAGTTGTCGGATTTGCTGGGATAATGTACTTTGTGTGATGTACAGCCCTTTGGCGGCTTCGGAAAAGTTGAGTGTTTCGGCAGCTTTGACGAAATACCGGAGTTGTCGTAATTCCATATAGTCGATGATTAGCGTGTAGCTTTAAATGAAGTGTTCTTGAACAGGAAGATGGGTAGCGTGGCTCCTACGACCATTCCCAATATAATAAATGTACAGGTCAAACCGTTGTAGGACAACAGATAGAAATAGTGGTTGAAAGCATGTTCTTCCTGGTTGGTCAGGCAGAGCAAAAGAGCTTCGATTGTGCGGTAGGCGTACATTCCCGGAATCATGGGGAGCAGCGCGGGGAAGGAGAAAGTCTCCGCCGGGCATTTGGCACGTGGAGCCAGAAACACCGTCAGTACGCCGATGACCAGCGACGCGATGAAGCTGGCACCGATGAGGTGCATCTCACCGTAAGCGTTATGGGTGAGGACATACCGTGTGGCGTGACCTAAAGCGGCAATGAGGGCACAATACTTGTAAGCTTGGCGCGGAGGATTACTGATGCTGGCAAAGCCGATGGCAGCAATCGCCGCAAAGAATCCGTCCTGAAGAATATTGAAGAGATAAGTCATCATCGTTAGAGCCATTTGATATTCATGAGTAATAAACCGCCGCACAAGCCGGCCGACAAACAAGCGGTCAGTACCATGGCATTCATGAAACGGCTGAATGAACTGATATAGTGTCCGTCCAGAAGGTCGCTCACGGAATTGATGTAAGGAATGCCCGGTATCAGATACAGGACACTGGTGCCGAGGGCGATTTCCGGTGTATCGCTTAGGTCGAATACGTAACCCGCCGCACCGATTACGGAAGAGAAGAACGCGCAGCAGAAGAATACGAAACGTACGTCTTGTCCGTCCTCCAACATCACTTGTTTCAGTTTGTAACCTGCCAATGTTCCTATCAGTACGATAGCCATGGCTATGAAATCTCCTCCGAACAGACGGCAAAATGCCATGTTGGCTAAGGATGCCAGTATCCACACCATCCAAGGATTGGCCGGTCGGGTCTGCACGATGGCTTCAAAATTCCGGCGGGCCTCTGTGAAACCTATTTTCCGGTCGGCTATCGCCCAACTTAATTTGCTCAGTTGGGTATTGATGTCGAAACTGATACCCGTATGATGCAGTCTTACGATATTGCTGTACGAGTGGCTGCGGTCGTCGTTCCACACCGTCATGTGTATATGCGAGGGCAAGATGGTCATTTCCGATGTCATGTTCCATCTGTCGGCCATCCGTTTTACATTCTTTTCTATGCGGATACATGTGGCACCGCATCCTAAGAGCCATGCGGCGTAGTCGGAAAGAAAGATGCACGCATCTTTCGGCGTTGCAGGAATATCCGTTTCTGCAACGAGTGCCTCTTTATGATTCGTCGTCGTCGAGTTCGTCATAGATATTGTTCTCGTTTCCTATTTCAAGAATCTTGCTGTCTCCCGTTTCCCTGCGCATCTTTTGGATGCTTCTGAAAATAAAAATCAAAAATAAGCATCCTACGGTTAAAATCCAAATGGTCATCTGATTATTCATATCTTTTTTCTTTTTGATACCGCAAAAGTAGGCGGTTTATCGTTCTCCGGAAAGTTTTCGTTCGCGAAAGTTTCGATAGTGGCTATCGTATTTACCGAGTCTCTGCCATCGGTGTTTATTATGGCAAAAATGTCCCGCCGGTATTGGGCGAAGCGGGAAAAAAGCGTATTTTTGCGGGACAAACAGGAATATTTATGCATAGCAGAGAAGAAAAATTAGAGGCTTTCGGGCGTTTCCTCGATGTGTTGGATACGTTGCGCGAAAAGTGTCCGTGGGACAAGAAACAGACGAACGAGAGCCTGCGGCCGAACACGATAGAGGAAACCTTTGAGTTGTGCGACGCCCTGATGAAAGACGACAAGAAAAACATTTGCAAGGAACTGGGCGACGTGCTGCTGCACGTGTGTTTTTATGCCAAGATTGCCAGCGAGACGGGGGATTTTGATATAGCAGACGTGTGCGACAAGTTGACGGACAAACTGATTTTCCGCCACCCGCATGTGTACGGCGAAGCACAGGCCGACACGGCAGGTCAGGTAAGCCAGAATTGGGAACAAATCAAATTGAAGGAGAAAGACGGTAACAAGAGCGTGTTGGGCGGCGTGCCGGAAGCTTTGCCTTCGCTCATCAAGGCTTACCGTATTCAGGACAAGGCGCGCAATGTCGGCTTCGATTGGGAAAAGAAAGAGGACGTATGGGACAAGGTGAGGGAAGAACTCGGCGAATTGCAGGCAGAACTGGCCCGGGAGGACAAGGAGAAATCCACCGATGAGTTCGGCGATTTCCTTTTCAGTGTCATCAATGCCGGAAGGCTTTATCATATCAATCCTGACAACGCCTTGGAGCGTACGAACCGCAAGTTCATCCGGCGCTTCAATTATGTGGAGCAACATTCCATCCGCCAAGGACGGTCTTTGAAGGACATGACCTTGGGAGAAATGGATGCACTTTGGAACGAAGCGAAAGAAATAGAGAAACGGGGCGGCTTGTAACGTCCCGTTTCTTATAATACTTGTACGACTATCCGTTTATATGCCGTCAGTGCCGGCTTGCCCCGGTCAGTCAGGGAGAGAATGACGTGCAGGGACTTTCCGGATGCCTCTGCGGGGATGTGTATGCGGCATTTCGGGGAATCCCCGTTTTCCATGTTTACCTTACCCTTATACGTACTGGGTTCGGCATAGATTTCCCAACGGAAATCCAACGGATTCCCATCGGGGTCGTGAGATGCGGAAGCGTCGAATTCCATATCGCGGCCTGCCTTTACCTTTTTATATATGCAGTTCATGTCGTCGTGCCCATCTACGATGGCTACAGGATGGTGGTTGACGGCGGAATACTCGTCTGTGGCTGTCCAGGCCATACGTGCCGCAAAATCGTTCCATATCTCCCGTTCCCATCTCTTTATCGAGTTTCCGCCTTCGGCTGCACAGGCGTACATGCGGTATGGGTCGTACAGGCTCTCGTCCTTTCCGCTTTGGGCAATGAATTTCATGCCGCGTACGTTTTCGGCGGGGGTATCCGAGAAACGGCCGCCCCATCCTCCGAAAGTGATTTCTTCGGGTACGTTCAGCCCGTTGGCATATACGTAGAGGAAAGACGGGGAGTCGCCCTCTGTGGCCCATTTCCTGTCGGGATAATAGTCGCCTAAAGGTTTATGGCTTTGTATGTTGTCCCTGAGCCATTCGTCCGAAGGTGCCCATCCGTAAACCGCTTTGTTACGGAGGTATAAGATGCCGGGATAGTTCTGGGCAATCCAAGCACCGGCATCGTCTTGTCCCAACACGTCATAGATGCGGATTTTACGTACGAACCTTTCGATGTCTTTGGGGGAGCGCGTGTGCGTCACGGTCCAAAGTGCCTGAGCCACAGTGTTCATGCCGCCCCAAGCGGCAATCCATACCGGTCGCGGGTCGTCCTTTTTGTCCACGGCTTCGATGATGAGTTCGGAGCCGGGAGATGCTTTGCCGTTTCCCACGCCCGCCATATTGGATGTCTTTTGGCCTTGCCGGATGACGGAGCGGAGGTAGCCCGGTTCAGGATAGCCTTCCGCATGTTTTTTCAAGCGTGGCAGGACTTTTTCAAATTGCCCGACAACTTCATGAATTCGGTCCACCTTGTCCGGCATGTCCGACCAGACCTGCGAGCTGACCAACCCTTCGATGTCTATCGCATTGGAACATACCAAAAGATGAATCATCGACTGGGTATCGTCCGGGTCCGTGCCTCCGAGGTCCGTGGTGACGATAAGTCTTTGCTTGTCCGGATGCGTCCGTGCGTTACGGCAATGGCATGCAGAGGCGGAGGCGGCCAATAGTAATGCGAACAGCGTTTTCAGGCATATTCCGGGTTGAAGTTTTAACGTAGATACATACATGGCATTCAAATGATGTTTTTTGTTTATATTGTTTTTTCTGTCCTTTCGGTACCTATTTTATTTCTTCTATTTCAATGTCTTTGTACCAAACTTCACAAGCTTTACCCTCGTGTATTTGCAGAGCTATATGACCCTCTTGGTTAATAGTGCCTATACCTTCGAATGGTTCATCGATGTAAGGTTCTATATAATCTGTCGTTTTGACTCCATTCAGCCAAATGCGTATACGTGGTCCTTCACAACGTATAATAAGATCGTTCCATTGGTCGGCTTTGTAATTTTGGGGTACTCCGGTTGGCATTCCAAGAAAGTCCCAACGACGTTGTTCATCATATAGTGCGCCCTGTTTCCAAGAGATAATATCGGCCTGATAACCGACCATTTCGAATGAACGTCCGGGGATAGTGCAAGGAACACTTCGGAATTGTATTCCGCCATTATAGCTTTCGTCCGAAGCTTTCACTTTATACTTCAGTCGTAGTTCGAAGTTTTTATATTTTCGTGTGGTGCGTATGAATTGATTGTGTTCAAGGTCCTTGTTTATGTTTCCGCCTACGATGGCTCGTTTTTCGATACGAAAATGTGCCATACTGTATTCTCCATCGTTACCTTCCCAACCCTCAAAATCTTTACCGTTGAAGAGACGAGTGCCTTCGAAATGAGCTGGAATGCCAGTCGCTTCCGATGTGGTCGGAAGGGATGTCGGAACAAGTATCAGAGATTGTACGTCAGGGAAAGCTTCGTCTGCTTTCAGTTTACCTTCTTTGTTGCGTTTGATGCCCTTTTGTATACCTCGTAATGTAATCGTTACATTTCCTCCTTGGGGAATATTGATAATGCCGATCTTTTCTGTGGTGTAGTCAAACCAAGTGAAAGTGGGCTTAAACAAAGCGGCCAGTTCCTGCCCGTCGGCTTCCAAGGTCATAGCACTTCCGGCATGGGGTTGCGCATATCGCATCAACACTTGATAGTGTCCCGGCAAGAGAGAAGCGGACCATGATATGGATTGGGACGGATGGTTCCAACCGTGGATGGAGGCTTCGGTACCTTTCCCTTGCATAGTCATTTCGGGAGAAATCCGAGCTTTGTATGCCGGCAATAGGATGGTATCGCCCGTCCGGGCCTTTTCGTCGTTAGCTTTGATAAGTTCTTCGCAGAGTCTATTGATTTCGTTTACACTTTGGATGAGGTAAGGCATCGGGTTATCGAAATCATGTTCATATTCCAGCATCATTAAAGGCTTGGTTTGACTATCGTTCAGAGCTTGAAATATCTCTTTCAATCGTCCCTTGCCGGTACCACATGGGACATCGAGTCCGTGGGGGGATATGGTACTTACATCTCGTAAATGAAAATGATACATCTTGCCTATATCAATGTAGCGTCGTGTAATTTCATACGTGTCGAATCCACCTCGCATGTAGTGCCCAATGTCAATGGATGCTCCGATGCAGGAACCGTGGTTTTGAGTGTCTTCTACGGTGAAATCCGGATTCCAATAAGCTGCTGCTTTCGGGTGGTTTGTGAAAACCATTTTCACACCGTGCTTTTCCAAAATCTTTTCATAAAATGCGACCGGTTGCCCACCTTGTTCTGCACGGCGCGGGTCACTGACAATCATCCA
The DNA here is from genome assembly GCF_000233955.1 of Paraprevotella clara YIT 11840. Classification (GTDB taxonomy): domain Bacteria; phylum Bacteroidota; class Bacteroidia; order Bacteroidales; family Bacteroidaceae; genus Paraprevotella; species Paraprevotella clara. The sequence continues at coordinate 310,082 of NZ_JH376597.1, read as the reverse complement.
TCCCATATCTTTGCAAAATTTTACGATATCTTCAAAGCCTTTTCCGCTACCGTCCATCCAATAATATATGGATTCGCATTTCACTCCGCTTTCAGCCAGCTTCCGCTTGATGCGTTCCCGCCATTCAGGGGAGAGTCCGGCATGGATGTTTTGTGTACTTTCCTCGCAAATCCGTGCCCCGATGGTGGCTTCTATATAATGTAGTCCTAAGGCACGGGTCAGGTCTATGGCTTCGAAAAAGGTATATTTATGAAAGGTATAGAACTGGACACCCACTTTCCATCCCAGTTCCTCTGCATGAGGACAACCGTCAGCAAGGCGTCCATAGCAATGGTAAGGTGGTTGTACGATACGGTTTAAGTTCAGATTTTCTGCACGTTGGGCATAGCTTTCCGGCAGCATACTGCATGTCAGACACATGCAAATTAAGATGATTCTTTTGAACATGATAAAGTGGTATTGATAAAGTTATTATTATGGCCGCGTGGCCGGTTTGTTTTTGATGTGGTAATGGAACTTGTCAACGTCTATATAACCCCTGTTGTTTTGGTTATTATACGTACAGATTCCTACCATGTCTCCTCTAAAGTTACCTGTTCCCATTCTGTATTCATCACCGAAAGGGTAGAAGTTTTGTCCGTCTATGCTATAGAGGAAATGTTGCCCTTCCGTAGTGTATTGCCGGTTTGTATCACGCTTTTCGAAACCGGAAACCGACCGGATGTACAAGGTTTTTAGGTTGGACGGGAGTCGTGGGCCGTTTTTGCTCTTTCCGTCTGCTTCGTAGATAATATGTTTGCTGTTACCGTAATCAGCTATTCCGCAAAAAGCATAGTGCACTCCGCCATTGAAATGTGTCAGTCCGGCTTTTTGTCCTTGGGTGGTACCCGTCACGTCCACTTTTATGGTGATGATGACCGTGTCGGAACTCATGTAGCGTTGGTGAAGGGTATTGGCTGCTTTGAAGAACGAATCTGTTGAATCTGCCGTAGCATCCGCATAAAGACGGAGAAATCCAGGGCGTACACTCAACGACCAATGCGAACTGTCCGGTTGGTGGTTCCAAGCCCATAGCTTTTTAAGTGTGGAGAAGGAGAAGTCGTCGCTGCCGTGAGGTAGCGTGGTATGAGAAGATTGGACGGGTTTGGCAGCTCTCCAACACATTTTTCCGTATTCATTGGGAGAGGATACGGAATCACCGATGACAGGCCAATCATCTATCCAGGTCACAGGTACGAGGCAGGGAGTGCGTCCGTCCGAGCCGTATCGATTGAATTGTGCAATCCAGTACCACCGCCCGTCCGGAGTATCCACCAAGCCGCCTTGTCCCGGAAGTACCTGCCGATAAGGATTCCCGTGCGGGTCAATACGTTTTATTTCGTATGTACCGATGTCTCCCGGTGTTCCGGGGCTACCGTCGGCTTTTGTTCCGTATAGGTTCCGGGAACGATAGACGTAAGTTCCCGCTCCATTTCCTCCGTCTAAGAATTCAATGTGAAGGAGGTAGTAATACCCGTTTCTCCGATATAGTTTGTTTCCTTCCGTGGAATAATTCCGGCTGTACAATGTACCTCCTTTGGGGTATTCGTACACGATACCTCGCTGTTTCATGTGTTCGGTTTCGGCATCTAATAATTGTGTGCCGTCCGGACTCATCTGAAACAGGTAGCCAAACCAGTTTTTACCTGGGGTACTGCTGGCCAAATAGGCGTTCCCGTTTTCGTCCCATATCGGGCAGGGATCGGTCCATCCTTCTACTTGTAAAGGTTGGCCGAACTTGTCTTTCAGAGGCTGTACGTCCCATTTCCCGGCAGGGTTACGGGTGGTTGCGACGAACATGCCATCGGTATATAGATTAACATACACATAAAACTTTCCTTTGTGATAACGGATGCACGGAGCATATACTCCTCCGTTGTAACGTCGCATTTTCCGGAAAGAGAAAGCCGGAGACACTTTAGACAAGTCGTCAAAAACCGCTCCTATGATTTCCCAGTTCACAAGGTCTTTGGAATGAAGTACCGTGACTCCGGGAGAGGTTTCAAATGTGGAGGTTACCATGTAAAAGTCGTCACCGACCCGTATTGGGTCAGGGTCACTGAAATCGGCGGCAATGATGGGATTACGGTAAGTACCGTCACCCATATCGCCCCAATAGCCGTTTTGTGCTTGTTCGTTCAATTTGGCAGTGTCTTCCTGATGTTTTTTTGTACAAGGCCGTATCTCTTCATATAATTCGGCTGTTTCATGTTTTTGTTTGGTCGAATCACTATTTATATGAGCGTTTAGGCGAGGGTAAGAGGCAAAACAAGTCAGTGTTAGTAAGAGCACGCCTCTTTGGCTGATTTTTATTATGGGTGTATACATGGCATTCAAATGATGTTTTTTATTTATATTGTTTTTCCTGTCCTTTCGGTACGTTGCAAAGGTAAGCGGTATGGGATTATCTTGTTTTCGGCTGTGTTGCATGTTTTTTGTTTAAGGTAACTTTTTGTGCTTTTTTGAGAGGTAAAAATCATCTGCCTTACAACGTGAAATCGTTCTGCGCCAAACAAAAAATCAATCGCAGGAGATTGAAAAATTGTTTGGCGCAGAATGAAAATCCAATATCTGAAGACGGTTCGGAGTGTGTCCGAACCCTATCTTTAGCTTAAGATTATCTGCTACTCCGAAGGTGAATTCAGAAGGGGAAAAGCAAGGGCAGTACGAATATCATGACGATACCCATAATGATTTGCAATGGCAAACCGACTTTGACGTAATCCATGAAAGTGTATTGGCCGGCCGGCATGACCAACGCGTTGGGAGGCGTAGAAAACGGGGACGCGAAACACATGCTGGCACCGAGGGTGACGGCAAACAGGAAGGGGACTGGGCTTACACCAATCTGTAGCGCACTTTGCAAGGCTATGGGGGCCAGCAATACGGCCGTCGCCGTATTACTGATGAACATGGTCATCAGGGAGGTCGTGAAATAGATTCCGGCCATGAGTGCCAACGGGCCGTAACTGCCCAGTCCGTTGACAAGGCTGTTGGATATGAACTCGGCTCCTCCCGTTTTTTCCAGGGCTAACGACATGGGAAGCATGGCGGCAATCAGCACGATGCTTTCCCAATTGATGGTTTTATAGGCCGCTTCCACATTGCGGAAACATCCGGTCAGTACCATCAGTATGCCGGCTATCATGACCGCCGTGACGGGGGCTACGGGGATGAAGTCGAATACCATCATGGCGACCATCAGTATCATGATGGCCGCTGCCAGCGGGGCTTTGTAGTCCAGGGTCACCTTGGCCGCTTCGTCGAGCGGCTCTCCCAATACGACCCAGTCTTCATCTTCTTTGCTCAGCCGCGAGATATCGCTCCACGTTCCTTGTATGAGTAGTACGTCACCGGAGTGAATGCGAAGGTCGCCCAAATCCTGCAACAGGTATTCTTTCTTACGGCGGATACCCAATACGTTAACATTGAATTTGTCTCTGAAGCCTATTTCTTTAATCGTGTGGTTGACGATTCTTGAGGCCGGCATTAAGACGATTTCAGCGATGCCTATGTCATAGAAATCCAGCGAACGGTCTCTGCGTATGTCTTCCGAGGCCCGGCCGTCGAGAATTTCCAGTCGGTGTGCTGCGGCCCAAGCGTTTACTTGTTCGAAATCTCCTTTGACATATAGAATATCTTCTGCTTGCAGGATGGTGTTCGGTTCAGCCAATTTTTGCGTGATGGTCTTCAGGAAACGGTGTTGCGATGCCTCTCCTCTCCGTACTTCCAGAATGTTCAGCCCGTACCTGCGGCGTATGTCCAAGTCTACGATGGTTTTGCCTTTCAGCACGGACTTTGCAGGGATTCTCAACCGGAAAAGGTTGTCGGAGAGTCCGTATTCATGCACTAACTCTTTGAGCGACTTTCCGGAATGCTTGCCTGTGCGGCTTTCTGCGCCTCGCTTGGATAAGAAGATTTTGCTGAGTGGCAGCAGGACAATGGTGCCTACGACTACGCAGATAAGTCCTACGGGAAGAAATGAAAAGAAAGAAAGGCTGGGATAGCCGGCGTCTGTCAACGTGTTTTGTATGACGAGGTTGGGAGGCGTACCGATTAGGGTCATCATGCCGCCCATACTGCTGGCAAAGGCCAGCGGCATGAGTAGTCGGCTGGCGTTCATGTGGGGATTGGATGCTGCCAAACTGACGACGATCGGGAGCATCAGGGCCACGGTGCCGGTGTTGCTGACGAAAGCGCCGATGGCCGAGGTGACGGCCATGATGAGGATAAACAGGCGTAGTTCGCTGTTTCCGGCCAGTTTGAGAATGCGCGAACTGAGCATTTTGGCCAGTCCGGTCTGGAAGATGGCCCCTCCGACGACAAACAGGCCGACCATCATAATGACTACGGAGTTGGAGAACCCCGACAAGGCTTCTTCCGGAGTGAGAATATGGAATATCAGCAGGGCTACCAAGGCGCACAATGCCACGATATCGGAACGTATTTTTCCGCTGACAAAAAATATGGCGGAAAGAATCAAGATGCAGAGGGTGGTCAGCATGGATGAAAACATGTTAGGGTTTATATCATAATCTTCTTCAAAGTTACGAAGATTAATCTGTTGTCGGGAGAGGGAGGGGGCTTTTTTATGTATTCTTTAGAAATGAACTTGAAACAAAAAAGCACAGCATGGCGAGCTGTGCTTACTTTTGCTTGGACCTGTCCGGCCGGTTGCTGAACTTGCGTAGCATACGACGGTGGAAGCGGTCTTCGGCCTGCATGGCTTCATGCACTTTCCGGGCGGGAACCGCTTTACACATTTTTTTGTAGTAAACATCTTCCAATTCGGCCGACTCAATCTTTAATTTGTTGATCTCTTTGATGAGATTATAATAATCTTTGTCCGTCGAGTGAGCCGGCAGACTTCTTTTTTTAAGTTCCCTGATTTGCCAGTTGATACCTCGTTGTTTGTCATGCAGTTCATGGAAAATCGGGAAAAAGGCCGTGGCTTCGGCTGGAGTCAGGCAGGCTTCACGTACGATGAAACTCTCCAGATGCTTCACAAAATCTTGAGGAGAGAACTGTCCTTTGGGCGGTTGGGCCATGAACTGTATGTGACCGAGTACCCAAAACAGGACGAACAGGGGCAGTATTTTTCTTTTCATCTGGTTTTATGTCTATGAATTAATACACATCTGTCAAGTATAGGGCGATTTCGTGGTTGCTGACCATGGCGTAATCAAGTACGTCGTCCATATAAATGTCTTCGGTTTCTATGGTCTCTCCATATTGTGCCACAGGGCTTTCACCGTGGGGGTGAATTACGGATTGGAGATAATATGTTCCGAGAAACATGGCACCGCACAGGGCGGCGGCCACAGCATACCATACCGTGCGCATGCGTGTTCGTCGGCGGGAGGGCATAGAGAGAACAGGCTTCATTTCCTTCTCCGGCAATTTACTCATCAACTCGGACGTAAACTGCTCGAAATACCCCTCCGGAACCTTGAACGGGTTGCCGGAACCGTATTTTTTTCGGATGAAATCTTCTTCTTTCATAACTGGCATTCCTTTCTTTGTATATTTGATATTTCCGGATTCAAAAGGTTTAATCTTGTGATTTAAAAAAATCGCATATTTTTTTCACGGCATGATGGTAGGAGGCTTTTAAGGCGCCTACGCTGGTGTTTAATATGCTGCTCATTTCTTCGTATTTCATTTCTTCATAATACTTTAAATGGAATACGGCGCGTTGCTTGTCCGGCAAACTGGCGATGGCTTTTTGCAACTGAAGCTCCGTTTCATTTCCATCGAAATATTCATCGGCCGTCAGTTGGTTGACGATGGCCGTCGGGGCATCGTCCAGTCCGGTCATGTCTTTTTTCCGTTGTAGGAAGTTCAGGGTTTCATTGGTGGCAATACGATAAAGCCACGTACTCAAACGGGCATCGCCGCGGAAGGTGTCTAAATTGACCCAGGCTTTGATAAACGTATTTTGCAAGATGTCATTGGTGTCGTCATGACTGTATACCATACGGCGGATTTGCCGATACAGTTGCGGGCTGTAAAGGTTCACCAATTGTTCGAATGCTTGGCGTTGATATTCCGGCTGGTTCAACCGGTGGATGAGTGACGTTTCCTCCGTAGAATTCATACTGGTATAAGTCGTTGTTTAGATAGGACACCCGGAAGGGAAGATAGTTTAAAACGCTTCCAGTTTTTTGAGCAAAATTTCATCGTAGCCGTAGGGGTCGGGACTTTCTTCCCATCCGCCGTCCGGCTTCGGATAGAGGGTGTAATAGTCTATGACGACTGGTATGGAAGGGTCGAACCGTTGTATACCTACTTTCAACTGTTCGCCTTCTTTCTTTTCTATGGGGACGGATGAATTCAACGGAGGCAGGCCGATAGCTTCCCGGAGCTTGTTTACTGTTTTTTCTTCGGGTGAATTCAATAAAAAGACGGCCAGTTCGAGTGGTTTTTCTATTCGGATACATCCGTGGCTGATGGCTCTGTTTGTGCGTTTGAAAGCCTGTCTGTTGTTGGTGTCGTGCAAGTAGATGGAGAAATTGTTGGGAAACCTGAATATCAGTCTTCCCAACGAATTACCTTCTCCGTTGTCTTGACGTACTCTGTAACGGCCACTGGTAAGCATGTCGGAAGTGACCGCAGCAGGTGGTAGTTCCTCCCCGGTCTCCTTATTGAAGATGCGGTAACGGTTGCGTGAGAAATAAGCCTCATCTCCTGCATGTCGCGGGGCTATCTCCTTTTTTACAATGCTGTACGGGATGTTCCAATATGGATTCATATCCACTCGTTCGATGCGGCTTTGCAACATGGGAGTTTTGTTTTTTGGACTGCCGATACATATTTTCATGTCCAGATATTCCGGCTTGTTTTCGTCTACGGCATAAAGCGTTGCAGCAGCCAAATTGACCCAGACGTACTTGTCGTGTGCGGCGAAAGGGGTTCGCCAACGGCTCCGTTCGATATTGACGATGGCTTTGCGGCGCGTTTCCGGATTTTGTGTTTGCAGGTAATGGTCTGTCAACTGACGGTATAATGGATTATCAGGTTGTATGTCCCGAAAGAAATCGGTAAAGTTCCCGTCTTTCAGCAAAGAGAGGGCTTTATGGACAAATTCTTGATCCGCGCTTTCCGTTTCAATGTCATACAATCGGCGGAAAGGAGCTTTTTGCGTCGTGTCCGTTTGTTCTAACCGATTGAAAATCTGGTTCGGTTGGACGTATCCGAAGCGTTGTCCGCATACGTATCTGAGATAAGCTTTCGTAAGTAGAAACTCAGTGCGTCCGAAAACGGCATTGATGTTGTTTTCGGGGTCGAAATCCAGTTGACGGATTCGTCGCAGGTTTGTTTGAAGCTCGGATATATAAAAATTACTTTCCCGTAGACCGGACGAAGAAGCCTTTTGGAGATAAGCCAGTAAAGTATCTGCTTTTTCATCTATTCCCGAGCGGGTAATCCAAAGGAAAGGAGCGCCGGAGGCGTAGTATTTACGGGTATACTCGTCGGCATACATTCTGAGAGGAAGCAACCGTAAACTGTCGATTTCATGTCGTATTTTCCGACTGGACAGGCTATATTCCCGTATATTCCAATCCGCAAGATCGTCCAATTGGACGTTGATGTTTGCATTTTTTTTCTCTTCATGGCATGAAACGATAATCAGACAGAAGAGTAAGAGACTAAAAAAACGAGAAAATCCCATTACATGAATTAGTGGATGGAAATCTTGCGCACTACTTTATTTACCTTTAATATATAACAGCCTTTCTTCAGAGATAAGTCTACCGTTTTTTCGTTGCTGTCGATTCTTATCGTTGCCACCTTAGTGCCCGTCAGGGAGAAAATCTCCAATATGTTTCCGTTGGCATTATAGACCGATAAAGTAGAACCTTTTACGACTATGGATGTGGCCGAAAGTTCTGTCTCCGGCTCGTTCTTCTCTTCTTGCGCCCAACAAACTCCTGCGGTATTCAGGAGGAAGGTCGTCAATATTAAAAGAAGTGTCTTTTTCATCATAGTCTTATTCTTCATTTATTCTAATGGCACAAATGTAGGTATTCCTAACGAAAGAAACAAATTTTATTGTGTAAAAAACGCTTTTTTTCCTCATTAAATTTTTATGAGAAGATTCTCTTTTGCGAGGATTGTAGGTTCAAATATACTTTGGGCTTCTTTCAGGAGCAGGCTTTCGTCTTCATACCGTGCAGAGAAGTGACCGATACAGAGCTTTTTGACTTGGCTGTCCCGTGCGAGTGTGGCTGCCTGCCGGGCTGTGGTATGGAATGTTTCTTGTGCTCGTGCCAGGTCTTCGTGCAAGAATGTGGCTTCATGAAATAGCAAATCTGCTTTCCGGATGTACTGGGTAAGTTCAGGCAGATAACATGTATCCGAGCAATAGGCGAAAGAACGTGGAGGATCCGATGGTTCGGTAAGCCGATGGTTCGGGACGAGTGTACCGTCTTCCGTAGTCCAGTCCATTCCGTTTTTAATATTATTGATTTCACAGATCGGGATACGGTAAAAATCGATCATGTCGCGTCGGATGTGTGGCAAGGTAGCTTTCTCCTGAAACAGAAAACCGCAGCATTCGATACGGTGGCGCAGGGGAATGGAGTAAATGGAAACGGAGCGGTCTTCGTGAATCAAAGCATGGCGCGAGGTATCTACGGGGTAAAACTCAACACGGAAATCCAGTCCCTTACAAAAAAAGCCCAGCAGGCTTTGCAATATGGGACCGAATGCCGCCGGGGCATGTACATATAGAGGAGCCGTACGTCCTAATAAGCCAAAAGTAGAGATGAGACCTATTAAACCGAAACAGTGGTCGCCGTGCAGGTGGGAGATGAATACATGGTTCAGTCGCGAGAATTTAAGCCGTGAGCGCCTCATTTGGAGTTGGGCACCTTCGCCGCAATCAATCATATATAACTTTTCGCGGATGTTAATGACCTGTGAAGTGGCGAAGTGCCGTGTGGTAGGTAGTGCAGACCCGCATCCCAATATTGTCAGTTCAAACTTTTCCATGCTTTTCGGATATGAGTTACATTGTACAAAAATACATAAAAAAAGGGCGATGAGAAATAATCATCGCCCTTTCTTTCGTATTTTTTCCTGTTTAGGAATGTGGTTTATTCGCCTTTTTCCATTTGAGCTTTCAATGCAGCCAATGCATCGATGTCACCCAAAGTGGTAGCAGCAGCTTGGTTTTGAATTACCGGAGCTTCTTCTTTCTTAGCGCCCTTCTTGGCGTTGCTCGTATTCTTCTTGGCTTCTTTAGCTTCAGCGCGCTGTGCATCTTCGTAGATACGGCTGTGAGACAAGATGATACGTTTGCTTTCCTTGTTAAATTCAATTACCTTGAACTGCAATTTTTCGTTCAGTTGAGCCTGGCTGCCGTCTTCTTTTACCAGATGTTTCGGAGTAGCAAAACCTTCTACACCATATTCCAATTGGATTACGGCACCTTTGTCCAACATCTCGACGATAGTACCTTCGTGAATAGAGTTCACCGTGAATACGGTTTCAAACACATCCCAAGGGTTCTCTTCAAGTTGCTTGTGACCCAAGCTCAAACGACGGTTTTCTTTGTCGATTTCCAATACCTGAACCTCGATTTCTGCGCCAATCTGCGTGAATTCAGACGGATGTTTGATCTTCTTGGTCCAAGAAAGGTCGGAGATATGAATCAAGCCGTCTACGCCTTCTTCTATCTCAACGAATACACCGAAGTTCGTAAAGTTGCGTACTTTGGCCGTATGTTTGGAACCCACGGGGTATTTCTCTTCGATGTTTTCCCAAGGATCGGCTTTCAATTGCTTGATACCCAAAGACATTTTACGTTCTTCACGGTCCAAGGTCAGAATGACAGCTTCTACTTCGTCACCTACCTTCATGAAGTCCTGTGCGGAACGCAAGTGCTGGCTCCAGGACATTTCCGATACGTGGATCAAGCCTTCTACACCCGGAGCGATTTCGATGAATGCACCGTAATCGGCCATCACGACAACTTTGCCTTTTACTTTGTCACCTACTTTCAAGTTCGGATCCAAAGCGTCCCAAGGATGCGGAGTCAGTTGTTTCAGACCTAATGCGATACGCTTCTTCTCGTCGTCGAAGTCAAGGATAACCACATTGATCTTCTGGTCAAGCTGTACCACTTCTTTCGGGTCGCTCACGCGTCCCCAAGAGAGGTCGGTGATGTGAATCAAACCGTCTACGCCGCCCAAGTCGATGAAGACGCCGTAAGAGGTGATATTCTTAACGGTACCCTCGAGTACCTGTCCTTTTTCAAGCTTGCTGATGATTTCTTTTTTCTGTTGTTCCAATTCGGCTTCGATAAGAGCCTTGTGCGAAACAACGACATTCTTGAATTCCTGGTTGATTTTAACGACCTTGAATTCCATAGTCTTTCCTACGAATACATCGTAGTCGCGGATAGGTTTCACGTCGATTTGTGAACCCGGCAAGAAAGCTTCAATACCGAATACGTCCACAATCATACCGCCTTTCGTACGGCATTTGATGTAACCCTTGATGATCTCTTCATTTTCGAGAGCTTCGTTCACACGATCCCAAGAACGGGTAGCGCGTGCCTTCTTGTGAGAAAGGATGAGCTGTCCTTTTTTGTCCTCTTGGTTTTCAATGTAAACCTCAACTTTGTCTCCGACCTTCAAATCGGGATTGTAGCGGAATTCGCTCATCGGGATGATACCGTCTGACTTGAAGCCGATGTTTACCACCACTTCACGCTTGTTCATCGCGATAACCGTACCGTCAACCACTTCGTGGTCATTTACTTTGTTTAAAGAGCCTTCGTAGGCCTTTTCCTGAGCTTCGCGGCTCTCGTTCACCTGAGTGTCACCGCTTTCATAAGCATTCCAGTCGAAGTCTGCCAACGGTGCTACGTTCTTTAATTCTGCCATTTAATTAATTGAAAATAATAAAATTAATAATGTTAGACATTATGTTGTTTATAATCGGGCGCAAAGTTACGATAAAAGGTATAATTATGCAATTAAAAAGGCAAGAAAATGAATGTATTTCTTGTTTTTGTTTGTATCTTTGCAGCGTCATTTATAATCATCTAACATGGGAAAGATTAATTGTATAGGTATTTTGACTTCCGGAGGAGATGCTCCGGGAATGAATGCCGCTATTCGTGCCGTTACGCGCGCCGGGATAGCAGCCGGTTTGAAGGTAAAAGGTATATATCGTGGTTATGAAGGTTTGATTAACAACGAAATTCAGGATTTTACGACGGAGAATGTGAGCAATATCATCCAAAGAGGAGGAACGATTCTGAAGACGGCTCGCAGCAAGGAATTTCTTACGCCGGAGGGGCGTAAAAAGGCCTATGATAATATGGTGGAACAGGGGATTGACGCCTTGATTATCATAGGAGGTAACGGTTCGCTTGAGGGCGCGCGCATTTTTGCAGAGGAGTTCGATGTGCCCTGCATCGGTCTGCCCGGTACCATCGACAATGACCTGAGCGGAACGGATTCCACAATCGGTTACGACACGACGCTGAATACCATTGTGCAGTGTGTAGACAAGATTCGCGATACCGCGACTTCACACGAACGTATATTCTTCATCGAAGTGATGGGGCGCGACGCCGGTTTCCTGGCGCAGAACAGTGCGATAGCCAGCGGGGCGGAAGCTGCCATCATTCCCGAAGACTCTTCCAATGCCGACCAGTTGGAACAGTTCATCAGCCGGGGGATCCGCAAGAGCAAGAGTTCCAGTATGGTCATCGTGTCCGAAAGCCCCAAGTGCGGTGCCATGTATTATGCCGACCGGGTGAAGAAAGAATATCCCGAGTTCGACGTGCGCGTGTCTATTCTCGGGCATTTGCAGCGTGGCGGTTCTCCGAGTGCTTACGACCGTATTTTGGCTTCCCGTCTGGGGGTAGGCGCCATTACGGCTTTGCGCGAAGGGCAGCGTAACGTGATGATCGGCATCAAGAATGACGAAGTGGTGTACGTGCCGTTCTGCAATGCCATCAAGAGCGACAAGCCGGTGAAGAAAGAGTTGATAAATGTATTGGGCATCTTGTCCATTTAAGGAAGGGGCAAAGCCCTATTATAATAAGGTGTAACGGGAGCAAGGTTGGCAAGACCGGCTCCCGTTGTTTTTTGAAAAGGTCATTCTTCTTTCATCGTTTCAAAGAAGCGGTGGATGGTGTCCCGGTTCACTGCTTTCAGTATGGCTGAGCCGTCGCCGATAACCACCGTGTCGAAGAGGAAAGACAAGCTGTTGAAGCCGGACGGGTCTTTGCTGATGCACTGGTTGTAATAGTCCGATGCGTTTCTGCCGTTCGGGTCTTCGGGCCGTCCTTTTATGTTTCCCAGATAATAGTTCCCGTCGAACGTGTTACGGGTGGAGCGGTTCAGGCGAATCTCCGATTCCTGCGGGACGAAGAATACATTTTCCCGGAATACGGTAGAATCCGCATAGCCGTCCCACGCATCGGACGTGATGATACTGCGGTCTATGAATGGCTCCGTCTTGGGATTGACATGCAAGAGGTTTCGTTTGACCAACGTGTTCTTGCAAGGACCGGCTATGTGGATATTGGCGGAAAAAATGCCGCTGCGGGTCGCACGCGGACGGATGGCATCATTGATGCTTACATTGTATTGTACCACGCTGCCTTGGTTGCCTGCACCGGGGTCCGTACCTGAATTACAAATCAGAACCAGTCCGCCGTCGTTGTCGTGGCTGTAGTTATATTGTATGGTCGTGTTGCGGCAGTTGTAATCCGAGTCGAATCCTTGTGCGTCCCACGGAGCCTTATGGTCGCTCACTTCGTTGAACTGTATCACGGTGTTGTCGCAACTCCAAGGCCACAGGCCGGCTGCCGCCTCGCTGTGGGGCAACGTGCCCGGGCAGTTGCGCATCAGGTTGTATTCTATCAAGGCGCCGTCGCATCCGATGGGGACGATACCGTCGCCCGGGACTTCCTCTATCAGGTTTTTGCGTATGACGGTACGGGTATTGGGATGCCAATGTTCGCGGTTACTGTAACCGGACCAGATGATGCCGTTTCGTTCACACCTCCGGATGACGCAGTCTTCCACCCGTAATCCGTCGAACGTCGAGGGCGTATCTTTACCCCGGTTGACAATAAGTATGCCCGAACCTCCCCCTTTCTGTTTGATCAGGCTGCCGTTCACGTCGTGGATATGGAGTGCCCGGAGCACGATGTCGTGCGACACGCCGTAATCTTTGCAGAGCACTTTCACGCCCGTGCGGTTCGCCATCCTTTGCTTTCCCGTGTTCACGACTTCCAGATTCTCCAAAGTGAGATAGTCGGAGTTGCGTACCAAGACCGTGTACAGCGACGAGTCCGGAGCCTGAATACAAGGTTTTCTGCCTGTGCCGTAAGCGCCGATTACGACCGGACGGCCTGCCTTCCCTTCGGCCGATACTTCCAGCAGTCCGTTGAACGAGGAGTTTCTGCGCAATAATAAGGAATCACCGGCACGCAACTGTAACTCTTTCGTCCGCAACAGGCTTTTCCAAGCCGTCTTTTCACTTTTGCCGTCGGCGCGGTCGTCGCCGTTTTGCGCGTCTACATAATAGTTTTGTCCTCCGCGTGGTTTGGACTTGGCATGGGCGGGGACGAAAATGTTTCCGCCCAGCCCCAAGAAAATAAGAAGGAATAAAGTTCTCATTATATAAAAGGTTAAGGAACATTCGTAACCATACGGGTCATTTCAGCCATGTGGCCCGTTTCCACACATATTCCAACGGGCCGTGGTCATGGTGTTTCATCCACCATTTGCAGAAAGAGAACTGCAGGATGAAGAACGCCATTCCGGCCAACAGGCTGGCCGTGATGCCCAAATCGTCGTGTAGGGAAAAGCCCCAGTTGTAATAGAGCATAGCTCCGGCCATGCTTTGGGTGATGTAGTTCGTCAGGCTCATTTTGCCGTATGGGATGATTTTGCTCATGAACGGTTGCATCCGGGTACGGTAAAAAGCCATCAGCCCGCCCGAGACCAATACCAGCATGAAAGCGAATTTATACAAAGAACTTACCACAAGGCTCAGCGGGGTCAGCACGGACGGATTGCTGATGAAGTCCGGCAGCATGTTGCCAAGCCCGTACAGCGGGAAAAATGCAACTAAGGCTCCGCAAAGTATCTTGTTCCACACTTTCAGGTTTTCTTTCAGGAACAAGCCCCGTCGGCCGATGAGCAGTCCGAAGAGGAACAGGGCCGCCGTCTGGAACACGCGTCCGTTGTCCCAGGCCCAGGCCAGACTGGCCAGTTGCCCCTCCCAAAGGTTCACGCGCACGGTTTCCCAGAACGTGCCGCCTTGTTGTACGGCGAAAGTTTGTGCCCATAAATGTCCGGTGGGTACGGCCGGAGTGACGAATGCCGGGTCGCAGGCCGCCCGGATGGCGTAGTATAAGGGCAGGGGCTGGATGAGCAGGACGCAGGCCAGTATCAGCAGCCATTTGTCTTTCAGACGGCAGGTGAGCGGAAGGATGAAGCCCACTAAAGAGTAGAGCACCAACACCTCCGCCGTAAAGAACGAGGCGTTCAGGTTGCCGAAAAGGAAAAGAAGGGCGAGCCGCCAGCAAAACCGTCCCCTGAAATCTTTTCCGCGCAGCCGCTGGTTGTCGTATTGGATGAAGAAACTGAAACCGAAGAGCAATGCGAAAACGGCGTATGCTTTTCCGCCGAAGAGGAAGAACATACCGTCCCAGATGGCTTTGTCGCTGAAGTTCAGCCATTCGCTTTGTCCTGCCGTGTCGGGAAAGGAGTAGAAATTGAAATGTTCGATGGAATGTAGCAGGATGATGCCCATTACGGCTATTCCGCGTAATACGTCAGCCACGTCCACGCGTGGATGTCTTTTCATGGTGTTTTGCATGTTTTTTCCTTTTTGCTTTGTATGTTTTGCAAAAATAGGGATTTTTTTCATCTATACCAACAAAAATAATCTTGCGGAGATTGAAAAATCGTTTGCAGCAGATTGAAAAATCAATCTCAGCCAAACGATTTTTCATTTGGCGCAGAACGATTTTGAGAATGTAAACGATTGATTTTCAGTGGTGCTTGTGGACGGAAAAATATAGATAAACGATGCTTCTGTAAGTGGCTGAGGGATACTGTGGAACTCCCCGTAGTCTTTCTTTTTCCGACTACAAAAAAATATCCCTACTTCACAGTAAGGATATAAAAAAAGGGTCAGCGCTCTGACCCAACCTTTGTTAACCTTAAATCTAATACTATGAAAAACACGATGCAAAGTTACGGACTTTTTTGAAATAAACAATAAGAGGGAAATGAAAATGGTTGTATTTAACGTTTTTTATAAACGGAGCATCTTGTTTGCTGTTTTTTAGCCGTTTTTCCGAGGTCTATTGGGGGATGAAAAAAAGTCCATCTCTTGGTAAGAGATAGACTACCGCTTGCAAATGTAGGTAAAAAGACAGATAATGCCAAGTAAACGTGTAAAAAAAGCTAAGAAAGGCGATAGTTTTCTAAACTTTGTATTTTTTAAATGGCTGTAAAATAGTATATTTTGAAGGCCGGTCTATCTCTTACCAAGAGATAAACCGTATTGGGAAGATAAAATAATAGTAACGCAGGAATATGATAAGAATGATCCGTAGCTTGATGAAAATATGGCTCGTTGCGTATATGGCCTGTGGCTGTGTGGCCTGTCGGAGTAATAAAAAATCGCATCCCTTAGAAGGGGAAGCCGCTGTGTCGGTTCCCTGTTTGCGAGATATGGGTATCGTACGCCCGATTGCCGGATGGAGCCGGGAGGACAGTGATATGACCCGGTTTAAATATCGTGACGGACGGATGGTCGGAGGCTATAGTACGGAATATGGTACTTTTATAGTGGAGACTCATCCACTGGCGTTTCGGGTTTTCAAGGAAAAGAAGTCCGTAGCCACCGGTCGTGTCCGTGAGGTTTGTTTCAAGCCTGTTCGTGTCGCTCCGGAAGGCCATGTGGTTTATATGGAATTCAACGGCATGGAGCAAGAAGCGGCAAACGGCGGAAAAGCCCGTCCTTTTCGGGGAGAGGTATCGGCTTCTTACGACTCCGAGGGACATATCACCGAGATGAACTACCATCGTGAAAACAGTTCGGGCTGCAGAGAAACCGGCGTGGCGCGGTACACTTGGAAAGACGGGAATCTGGAGACGGTGGTTTCCGATGTCTCCCATACGAACAATCTATACGAGAGACATGAGATTTATACTTTTGGTTATGATATGCAGGATTCCCTGAAGTTGAATCCCGGTATCTACCTCCAAGAGATGAATTGTTTTCCGGGGCTTTATGATTTTATTTGGTATGCCGGACTGTGGGGGAAGACCACCCGTCACATTCCGCAGACGGTCACATACGAAAAGGTGGGAGACGGAGAAAATCGCAGCGAAACGCAGTCTCTCACATTCACCCTCCAACCGGAAAAGAATGCTGCGATACTGTCTTACGGTGGAGTCCCACGCTTTTCATTCGATTACTTTCCCGTCAGTTGCCCCTGAACGGTGGTCCCGTTATCGGCCTCGGCTGGTGACGGGACCTTTTTTAAAGGGGTAAAAGAAATACGGGCCGCTTCACAGCGACCCGTATTCTTTAGTTTTTTAGGTATTAGTTTTGTTTAAGGTAAAAAGATTGTTTTCAGGATAACGATGCAAAGATAAGGCCATTTTCAGGTGTGTGCAAATGAAAAACTATGCTATAAAACATATTTTGCGAAAAACACTGCATTTTCCTTAAAAATCTTTTAATCAGTTTCGTTTTTCAGTTTTTGCTGATGGTAAGCTACCATCCGGCCTATCGGTTCTCTGAGGATATTTCCTATCCGTATGCCGTATATTCCGGCGGTTTCCTCTAATTCTTCACGGAAAATGGCGGCTATGCTGCCCACGAAGTGTACGGCAAGCGGTCCGGGGCGGTAAGCCATGATGTTCCGTTCAAAAAAAGCTTTGAAACAGTCTGTGAGGATACGGTGGACGGCCGGATGGGTACGGTGAGCTTTCAGGAAAGGCGTGAAGGAAGCCAGAAAACGGTTGGCCTCCGGTTCCCGGTACACTTTCCGGATAATGTCGGCCTCGTCCCATCCGTAGCTTTCCGCCAGTTTTCCGCTTAGTTCTTCGTCTAAAAGTCCTTTGAGCCAGTCGCCTATCAGGCGTTTGCCTAACGCCGTACCGCTGCCTTCGTCTCCTAAGATATATCCCAACGGGGACACATGTTGCACGATATCCTGGCCGTCGTAACGGCAGGAGTTGGAACCGGTGCCCAGAATGCAGGCAATGCCGGCTTCGTGTCCACATAAGGCCCGTGCAGCTCCCAACAGATCGGAATGGACTTCGGCCGTAGAGCGGGGGAGGAGTCCGGTAAGAGCCTGTTCCATCTTGGTGCAGACGGAAGGCAAACATCCCGCGCCGTAATAATAGATATGGATTTCGGCTTCAGGGTCTTGAAGATGGGGCGTCAGCCGGGACAGCAGTTCCGTTTGCAGGATTTCCCGGATGGCGGGAAGTTCCAACAGAGCCGGGTTGAGACCGCGCGTACGAAAAAGCTGAGGTTCCCGGTGGGGGAACGCCAGGCACCAGTCGGTTTTTGTAGAACCTCCGTCGGCCACCAGCAAGGCCTTCCGTATGTCATGCTTTGTCTCCATGGTGTTCTTTTTTTCCGAATTCCGGGTCTATTTTCAGCAGTGCGGTGACACCGACCGTCACCAGGCAACAGGCCATTACGATAAGGAAGAAGTGGAAGTAACCCACGGCTTCCTGCAATTCTCCGGCCACAGCGCCCGGCAACATCATCGACAGGGCCATGAAAGCCGTGCAGAAGGCATAGTGTGAAGTCTGTTGTTCCCCCTGCGAATAATATAGGAGGAATAACATGTAGGCGGTGAAGCCGAAACCGTAACCGAATTGCTCGATGAATACCATGGCGTTGATAAGCAGGAAATTCGTAGACTGGAAGTAACTCAGATAGACATATACAAGATCCGGTAGCGTGATGCTCCATACCATCGGCCACAGCCACCTTTTCAGCCCGTCGCGCGAGGCGGCTATACCGCCTATGATGCCGCCGAGGGTCAGGCCGAGTACGCCTACCGTTCCCTGTACGAACCCTACTTCCTGCGTGGAAAGCCCCAGTCCGCCTTCGCTGACGGGTTTAATCATGAACAGGTTGGAAATCCGGATGAGCAATGCTTCCGGCAGACGGTAGAAAAGCATGAAAAGGACGGCAGCGACGGGCTGCGGTTTCCGGAAAAATGATATGACGGTGAGCCAGATGTCTTTCAACAGTCTACGGGCCGATACGGCTTTTCGTGTCCGGTCGCAGTCGGGGCGCGGCAAGTGGAAAAAGTGGTAGGCGGTCACGGCAATGAAGAATGCCGCCAGCACGTAGAAAGCGATGCTCCACGAGTAGGCGATGCGACGGGTGAAAGTTTCCAACGTGCCCGCCAGCATGATGAGCAGTCCGCTGCCCGCTATGGTAGCGATGCGGTAGAACGTACTTCTGATGCCCACATACAGGCTTTGCTCGTGCGGGTCGAGCGCCAACATGTAAAAACCGTCGGCCGCGATGTCGTGGGTGGCACTGCTGAAAGCCATCAGCCACAGGAACATCAGGGTAAAGACGAGGAAATGGGCGGAGGGAAGCGTGAAGGCCACTCCGGCTATGGCAGCGGCGATGAGGAACTCCATGGCCAGTATCCACCATCTTTTGCTTTTGGCAAGGTCGATGAACGGGCTCCATAGGGGTTTGACGACCCACGGGAGGTAGAGTGCGCTGGTGTAGAAAGCGATTTCGGCGTTGGAAAGCCCCATGCGTTCGTACATGACGGTGGAGATGCTCATGACCGTCACGTAGGGCAATGCTTCGGCAAAGTACAGTGTAGGAATCCATTTCCATGGGTTCCGGCTTGGGGCTTCCGGCGTTTGCCGGTCGTCTATGGCGTACGGGTTTCTTTTCATAAAGCTGTTAGGGGTAGACTTTCCGGATGGTGAT
The DNA here is from genome assembly GCF_000233955.1 of Paraprevotella clara YIT 11840. Classification (GTDB taxonomy): domain Bacteria; phylum Bacteroidota; class Bacteroidia; order Bacteroidales; family Bacteroidaceae; genus Paraprevotella; species Paraprevotella clara. Next base: position 291,068 of record NZ_JH376597.1, on the reverse strand, counting down.
TCCGTCATAATAATGTTTCAGGATTTCGTCGTAACGGTAACCTTTGGCTCCCATGACCGCCGCCCCGATCTGGCACATGCCCACGCCGTGTCCCCATCCGGCACCGTGGAGGACGAACCGGCCGGGAATGCCGTCGTGCAAATCCTCCTTGTCGACCACGAATGCCGAACTGAACAGGTGGGTGCGGCTCAATACACGGCGTATTTCCAACTCCTTTCCGATGACGAGCGTCTCTTGTGTGCCGACGATTTTCAGCCGGCTGATATGTCCTCCCCGTCCGCGCTCTACCGGGATAAGGTCGAGGATGCTGCCGAAGTCCGTTTTCAGATTTTCCGCGATGAGTCCGGACAATTCGTCTTGCGTATATTCCACGCGCCAACGGTAGAAGTCCGTCGTCTCCCGGTCGTAGTCGTTCAGCACTTGGCGGAGTATTTCTTCGTCTTCCGTGTGGCAGAACGAAGGCGGGTTGCTCCGTATCCACTTTTCCGCCTCTTCTTCCCGGGTAAGGTCCGGCAGTGCCGGACGGATGCCCGACAGGTTCTCGGGCGCAATGTCTCTGATGCTGGTCAGGTAAGACAGATGCTTGTCTTCCCAGCAATATTCGAATTCTTCGGTCGCTCCGCCGCAGCATTTCGAGAAACGTGCGTCGCAGATGTCATCCCCCGACGTGAGGATTTGGCCGCGCGTGGCTTTGACGGCTTCCACCACGGCCTCGTTGCTGGCTCGTGTGATGCCCTGATAGCGTTGGCAATGGTCGTCGGCGCATACGTCGAATATCGTATGGTCTTCGCGGTCGTACCAACGGATCAGCTCTCCGTCGCTTTTGCTGAATGAGAAGAATCCACGGTCGTGGTTACTCAGTTGTTTGCGCTTTTCTATCTGGGCATAGAGCCAACTGCGGCTGATGACGGCCGATGCTTTCAGGAACTCAGGAGAGGCGGAGGCACTCATTTCGCTGGAAATGACACTGATGAGGTAATCTTCTACCGGCAACACGTTGATGGCCACGATTTTTTCTTCTTCCACCACTAATTTCAGTGTGCCGCTGAAGATTTGCGTCTCTTGCCGTTCCCAATGGAATTTAATGCCGATCGTCACATCGTAAAGCGAGAAAGAAGCTTTGTTTTCCTGTGGGGTAAAAGTCAGTTCCCGGTACAGGTTCCCGTTCCACAAGATGCCTCCTTCGCTGCATTCCACCGTTTGCTCACCCCTTACGAGGCTGCCTTTGGCCGAGTAGGTGGCGTTGAGAGAGAAACGAATGCGTTGCCGGCTCATGATGCCTACGCTGACCTCGGGTTCCGTGCCTTCATGAAGCCGTTCAGGAGCCGTGCGTGGCTCCGTGTTTTCCGTGCCGTCTTTCTTCAGATGACGGGTGAACTGCCCGATGACCGGCTGCAGCTCTTCCTCGCTCAGCGTCACTTCACGCAGAATGTCCGTAGCCAGTCCGGCCGTGAGGGTTCGGAAATCTTTTTCTCGCGGTGTGATGAGCAGCCCGCCCATATCCAAGGCTCCGGGGCTGACGAGCAGTTGATGCTCGCCGGTCTGTCCGTAGCAAGCCGGTCTGTGTTTCTTGCGTGGGAAAATCAAGATGACGATTTCGTCTTCGCGTCCGGCGTTCCAGGATTGCCGCCAGCAAAGGATATTCATACGCGGTTCGCTTTCCCCGTCGCAGAGCGGAAGGGCATAGTAGAGTTTTTCAAAAAGCAGGCAGGGATGTTCCGACGGACGGGTGCGGATGACAAATACCGGACAGATATAACTTTTGAGGATGTAAAGTCCGCAGTTGGCGTTCTGCATCATGATTTCCTCGATGCTCTCTTCTTCGGCCGGTTGCAGAGGATAGAGTTTTTCCATCCCCATTTCGTAACTTTTCCAGTCCCGTTCGATGGGCAGCACACCCCGTTTCCCGGCCTGGAAGTGCATATGGTCGGGGGCTGAAGCGCCGCATACGGGGCCGTTGTAGAAAAAGACGGCTTCCGGTATGTTCCAGGCCATGTTGCGCAAGGTCTTGAAGTGAGGCAGGATGCTTTGCGGAGTATGTCTCCGTGCCGGAATGGTAAAGTGTTCCGGTAAGATGGGATAAGGGTTCACCAACAGTTGATAATGTCCTTCTATGGGTAGGGCATGTTGTGCCTCCGGCCGGTTCAGGTCGCAAAGAAAACACGGGCGTGTGGCCAAGGCTTCGGCAGAGATGCTGGCTCCGGTCGAGGTCATGCGTGCCGGATTGAACTGGGCGGTCAGCGTATGGTCGCCGATGACCAGTTCCTTGGTCTCCGCTTTTTGCAGGTCTTCGTAACGTTGCCGGGCTTCGTCCCAGTCCTCTAATTGCTTGCGGAAGAAAGCCTGCATTTCTTCGGGATTCAGCGGGTGTGCCCACAGTCGGTTCAACCGGCGGCGGGCTTCTATCTCGATAGTACGCAACCGATCCTTATAAAGATTGTGGGCATTGACTTTTTCTATGCTCAGTGCCGCGTCGGAATTGCCTTCCCAACGCCGGCACAAGTAAAGTTCTTCATAAATGCGCCCGATGCGATAGTAGCGTGAAAAGCATAAGCCGAGCGCATAATCTTCCCCGTAACTGGTGTTCGGGATTTGCAGCTTCCTCAGAATCGGAGTGAAGAAAGCGCGCGGGGCACCCAGTCCGTTGATGCGCAAGGCATTGTTGCGTCCGTTTTCGGGTGTCCATTCCTTGTGGTCTATCAGGCCCGGCGGCAGAGTTTGCAGGGAGAAGTCCGTCATGCGGTAGGACCCGATGACCATGGCCGCCTTTTCATGATAAAAAGTTTGTATGATGCGTTGCAAAGTCTGTGGAGAGCTGTACAGGTCGTCCGAATCCAACTGGACGACGAAGCGCCCGCAGCGCGGGTGATGTACGGCCAAGTTCCAACAGCCTCCGATGCCTAAGTCGCTGCGTTCGGGGATAAGGTGGACGACGCGAGGGTCACGGGCGGCATAACGTGCGATGGCTTCCGTCGTTCCGTCAGTGGAATGATTGTCTGCCACGATAAGGTTGAAATCGAAATCTGTTTCTTGGGACAGCACGCTGCGGATGGCATCTTCGATAGTACGGACCCGGTTGCGTACCGGAATGACGACTGTGGCCTCACAAGGAAAATCTTCGGTATGGAAATCTACTTCGTCGAATTCGTCGGGAGCCAGATAAGCCCCGATTTGTTTCAGGTGCTCCGTGCAGGCTTTTTCCATTTCGATTTGCACGGTGCGGTTTTTCGGGTCTACGTAGTCGAAGTTTTTCTCTCCGCTTTTCCGGGCGTCGGTTTCCGTTTTCGTATAAAGGAGTTCGTTTAAATGGAACAACTCGCCGTGACGGCTCAGATACAGACGTAAGTCATACCATCCTGCGAAATGATAGTCGGGCAGATTCTCTTGTCCGGCGTATGCTTTCAGGGCTTCGGTACGTATCAGGACCAACGGGCCGAAGTCGAAATCGTCGCGCAGGCTGCCCTTTTGGTAGTCTATGAGCGGATGGGGTTGCCGTGTCCCGTCCTGTATGGCGTAGTGGTCGGCATAAAGCAAGTCGGCATGGGTGTCGTCGGCCACACGCAACAGTCGGTCGAGGGCATGGAATCCCAGTTCCAGCGGCAAGGATTTGTGGTAGAACAAGCAGTATTCGGCCTCGCAGAGGCGAGCCATGTCCAGGATAGTCTGTGTGCTGAAAATCCCGTCGGTAGGTAACGGCAGGCAGGTCTCCGGCAGGATGGCCCCGACGCCTGCGGGGCATAACCCGTAGATACGGCCTGTCCATCGGCTGTCGCGGAGTTCCTGTACCAGTCCGGCGGTTTGATTTTCCGTTCCGCAAGGGAGGAAACAGTCTATTCGTGGAGAATGTGATGACGATTTCATGTGGTAATTTATGTATTATAGCGTGCAAATATACTAATAGAAGTCCAATATAGTGGAAAGTTTTCTCTTTTTTCCGTAACTTTGCCTGTAAAATAAAGGAGAAGAGATAACCGTGGAGGATAAGATAGCATTATTGGGCATGACGCTGGCGGAGTTGAAGGCCGTGGCGGGAGAAATCGGTATGCCGTCCTTTGCCGCCCGTCAGATGGCGGAATGGCTGTATGGGAAGAAGGTGGCTTCCATTGACGAAATGACCAATATTTCGGCGAAGAACCGTCGTTTGTTGAACGAACGTTATACCGTGGGCTGTGCGGCGCCGGTGGACGGTCAACGCTCGGCAGACGGGACCGTGAAGTATCTGTACCGTACGGCGGCGGGCGGATATGTGGAGACTGTGTATATCCCCGATGGCGACCGGGCTACGCTTTGCGTGTCTTCCCAGGTGGGGTGCAGGATGAACTGCCGTTTTTGCATGACCGGAAAACAGGGCTTTTCCGGACAATTGACGGCAGCCGATATCCTGAACCAACTGTATTCGTTGCCGGAACGCGACACCCTGACCAATGTGGTATTTATGGGACAGGGAGAACCGTTGGACAATTTGGATAACGTGTTGCGCGCCACGGAGATTCTGACGGCCGATTATGGCTATGCCTGGAGTCCTAAGCGCATCACGGTGTCTACCGTCGGATTGCGCAAGGGGCTGAAACGTTTCTTGGACGAGAGTGAATGTCATCTGGCTGTCAGTCTGCATAATCCTTTTGCCGACCAGCGTGCCCTGTTGATGCCGGCCGAGAACAGCTACGGCCTGCGGGAAATAGTGGCGTTGCTCCGGGAGTACGACTTTACGCATCAGCGTCGTCTTTCTTTCGAATATACGATGTTCGAAGGGGTGAACGATACCCCGGCGCATGCCAAGGAACTCTTGCGCTTGCTCGACGGATTGGAATGCCGGATGAATCTGATTCGCTTCCATCCTGTTCCCGGTGTGGACTTGAAGGGGACGTCGGAGGAAGGCATGTTACGCTTTCGGGATTATCTGACCGGACACGGACTTTTTTCTACCATCCGGGCATCGCGCGGACAGGATATTTTTGCCGCTTGCGGGTTGTTGAGCACGGCGAAGCAACAAGGTGTGGAACTTTAATAAACAGAATAGGACTATGAAAAGGAAATTGGAATACAGGTGGATGTTATGGTGTGGAATATGGGCTGTAGTAACATTTTTGGCGGCCTGTGACCATTTGGCTAAGCCCTCCTCAAGCGGACGCCCGTATGAGGTGTTGGTCGTTGTGGGCGATTCTCTGTGGCAGTGTCCTGCGGGACGTGCGCTGTTTGATGTATTGGATACGGATATTCCCGGCCTTCCGCAGCCCGAGCGTTCGTTCCGGATTTCGCAAACCGACCCGCAACGTTTCAATCAGGTGTTGAACATTTTTCGGAACATTATAAAGGTGGATATAGCTCCCAACCAATATACACAGACCAAAATGAAGTTTACGCGCGATGTGTATGCCCGTCCGCAAGTCGTGCTGACTATTCAAAGTCCGAATGAAAAGGACTTTGCCGCTTTTGTGCAAAAGAATGCCCAATCCATCATCGACTTTTTGGTGAAAATGGAAATGAATAGGCAAATCAATGAATTGGAGAAAAAACATTCGGAGGTCGTGTCATACTTGGCCGATTCCATCTTCAGTTGCCAATTTTGGGCACCGGTGGAAATCAAAAGTTACAAGAAAGGGAAGGATTTCTTCTGGGCATCTTCCAACACGGCCTCGGGGTTGGTGAACATCTGCATGTATTCCTATCCCTACGAAGGTCCCCGGACGTTTAATAAACAATATGTGCTGGCCAAGCGCGATTCGGTGATGAAAGCGAACATACCCGGTACGGAACCACGCATGTATATGGCCACCGATACCCTCTGCACGTCGGTAAAACCCATTGCGGTGAAAGGGGAGTATGCCATGGAGACCCGCGGACTGTGGAAGATGGAGCACGATGCCATGGGCGGTCCGTTCGTCAGTCATTCCCGGGTGGACACGTTGAACAACCGTGTGGTGGTGGCGGAAGGCTTTGTCTATGCACCGGAGAAAATGAAGCGGGGATTGATCCGTCGGTTGGAGGCTGCGTTGTACACCCTTTGCTTGCCGGGTGAGCAAGCCCGTGAATTGAAAGCCAGCATACCCGAAGTCAGCGTGGTGGCAGGAAAAGAACAAGAATAAAATCAGAAACGAAAGATATGAGGAATGGTAAGATCTTGGTGGGGATAACCCACGGTGACATAAACGGTGTGGGATACGAGATTATCCTGAAGCTTTTCAGCGAACCGATGATGTTGGAGTTATGTACACCTATTATATATGGTTCGCCCAAAGTGGCCACTTATCACCGTAAGGCGATGGAACTGACGACAAATTTCGTCACGATACAGAAAGCGGATGAGGCCGTGGAGGGGCGCTTGAATCTGGTGGACTGTTTGACGGACGAGGTGAAGATCGATTTCGGACAGCCTTCGGCCGAGAGCGGTAAGGCGGCTTTGGCGGCTTTGGAAAGGGCTATGGCGGATTATCGCGAGGGGCTGTTCGACGTATTAGTGACGGCGCCTATCAACAAGGCGACGATTCAGGGCGACGGTTTCCATTTCCCCGGACATACGGAATATATACAGGAGCGCGCCGGGGAAGGCCGGGAGGCACTGATGATTTTGATGAATGATGTGCTTCGCGTGGCTTTGGTGACCACACATTTGCCGATCCGCGACGTGGCGCAGGCGATAACCAAGGAAGCCGTAATGCAAAAAATCCGTATTTTCCATGAGGCGCTGCGCAAGGATTTCAATGTGTCGAATCCGCGTATTGCCGTATTGGCGTTGAACCCCCATGCCGGTGACGACGGTCTGTTGGGTACGGAGGAAAGGGATATTATCCGGCCGGCTCTCCAGGATATGGAGAAAGAAGGCGTCTTCTGTTTCGGCCCTTATGCGGCCGACGGCTTTTTCGGAAACCGTACGTACGAGCATTTCGACGGTGTGCTGGCCATGTACCACGACCAGGGATTAGCACCGTTCAAGGCGCTGTCTATGACGGACGGGGTGAATTATACGGCCGGGCTACCCATTGTCCGTACCTCTCCCGACCACGGTACGGCTTACGATATCGCCGGACAGGGAAAGGCAGACGAGGCATCTTTCCGCCAGGCGGTCTATGCGGCATTGGATGTGTATCGTAACCGTGTCCGTTACGAAGAGGCGTATGCCCATCCTTTGCGCAAGCAGTATCACGAGCGTCGTGACGACAGCGACAAACTCAAACTGAACGCTCCGGAAGAATAACATGAAGCCTCTCTACCGTAACGTGTTTCTGGCCATCGGCGTGGTGGCCATTATCATTATGCTCTGCACTTCGGACCTGTCCTATTCGGAATTATGGGACAACGTCCGTCGGGCGGGATACTGGTTTCCTGCCGTCATCCTCTTATGGGTCTTTCTCTATCTGGCCAACGCCTGGTCGTGGTCGGTCATCATCCACGACGGGGCGGCACCGAAAGTGCCTTTTCTGAAGATTTATAAGTACACGATCAGCGGTTATGCGCTGAACTACGTCACTCCGGTGGGACTTCTCGGCGGCGAGCCTTACCGTATTATGGAACTGACACCGTACGTAGGGGCGGCCAAGGCGACATCCAGCGTGATTCTCTATGCCATGATGCACATCTTTTCCCATTTCTGTTTCTGGACTTTCTCCATCCTCCTTTACTTGTGGCTCTATGGCCGGGAGATGTCGGCCGGAATGGCGGTGTTCATGGTCGTCTGTTCCGCTTTCTGCGGTACGGGCATTTACTTTTTCCAGAAAGGATATAAAAACGGACTGGCCATGAAAGCCTTGCGCCTGTTGGCCCACATACCCGGATTGAAGTCCCGTCTGCGGCGGTTCATCGACACGCGGGAAGAGTCCATACGGAAGGTGGACAGCCAGATAGCCGCCTTGCATGCACAGCGCAAGTCCACGTTCTATCTGTCGTTGTTCATAGAGTTCGCCGTGCGGGTGGCCGGTTGTCTTGAAATCCAGTTCATCTTGTTGATACTGACCGACCATGTTTCCTTTTGGGATTGCGTGCTGATACAGGCATTCACGTCGCTTTTTGCCAATTTGTTTTTCTTTATTCCGATGGGGATGGGCGCGCGTGAAGGCGGCTTCGCGTTGGCTGTGGGCGGACTTTCCCTGGCCGGCGCATACGGTGTTTATACCGGTTTGATTATCCGCTTGCGGGAATTGGTGTGGACGGCCGTCGGTTTGCTGTTGATCAAGTTGGGCAACAAGTCTGCTTAGTTTTTCTTAAATTAATACGGTTAAAGTTGTGTCCCACGGGATTTTTTATGTAATTTTGTCGACAATCGCATTTGGGTAGAAGATATGAATACATCCGACGTTCAGGCACAGAAAAGAAGATATGGTATCGTGGGCAATTCGGAAGGGTTGAACCATGCAGTGGACATTGCTTTGCAAGTGGCCAAGACGGACTTATCCGTATTGATCACCGGAGAGAGCGGTGTGGGAAAGGAAATCATTCCCCGTATTATCCACGACAACAGCCTGAGAAAGACGAAGAAATACTTTGCCGTGAATTGCGGTTCCATTCCTGAGGGAACGATAGATTCCGAACTGTTCGGTCATGAGAAAGGAGCTTTTACCGGGGCGATAGGAGAGCGCGAAGGCTATTTCGGGGCGGCCAACGGAGGTACGCTGTTTCTCGATGAGGTGGGAGAGCTGCCCTTGGCCACGCAGGCACGCTTGTTGCGTGTGCTGGAGACGGGCGAATACATCCGGGTCGGTTCGAGCGACGTGCGCAAGACGGACGTGCGCATCGTGGCGGCTACCAATGTCAACATGGCGCAGGCCATCCGCGACGGCCGTTTCCGCGAGGACTTGTTCTACCGCTTGAACACGATTCCCGTCAAGATGCCGGCTCTTCGCGAACGGGGAGACGACGTGGTGCTGCTCTTCAAGAAGTTTGCGATGGACACGGCGGAAAAGTATAATATGCCGGATCCGGTGGAACTGACGGAAGCAGCCCAGGAAAGGCTGAAAAGATATTCGTGGCCGGGAAACGTCCGCCAACTGAAGAACGTGACGGAACAGATTTCCATCCTCTCCCCGGAGCGGATAATTACTCCTGAAATCTTGTCCGGTTATATCCCCGAAGATCCGGTGACGCATGATATTGTGCCGTTGAACAAACGGAACGAAGGCCATAGTTTTGAAAACGAACGCGAGTTGCTGTACAAGATACTTTTCGATTTGCGCAACGACGTGACGGAGCTGAAAAAGTTGGTGCACGGGCAGCGGGTGGAGCGTGAGCGGTCTTCTGCCCCCCAGGTTGTCGAACAGCCGATAACCTACTATCAGCCGGATATCACTTATCCTGTGGCTCACGCAGCCAAAGGAGCGGATGAATTCCAGACTCCGGAAGAGTATGTGGAAGAGGCTGTGTCGTTGAACGACGTGGAACGCCAGATGATAGTGAGGGCTTTGGAGAAGAACCGGGGCAAGCGTCGCAAGGCCGCCCTGGAACTGAACATCTCCGAACGGACGCTTTATCGTAAAATAAAGGAATATGGTTTGGATAAAGAGGATCTTTAAAAGCAAAGCGGTCGGGCTTCTGTCTTGTGTCTTTTTTTTGGCGGCCTGTTCCATCTCCTATAAATTCAACGGGGCATCCATCGACTATACGAAAACCAAGACGATACAGATTTCGGCTTTCCCCATCCGTTCTGCATACGTATGGGCGCCCATGCAGTCTATTTTCAGCAACCAACTGACCGATGTCTTTGCCCGCCAGACCAAGTTGAGGCAGGTGAACCGTAACGGGGATTTGCAGCTTTCGGGCGAGATTGTGGAATACAGCCAGTTCAACAAGGCCGTGTCTGCCGACGGGTTTTCGTCGCAGGTGCAGTTGAAGATGACGGTGAATGTCCGTTTTGTGAATAATGCCAACCACAACGAGGATTTCGAACAGAAGTTCAGCGCCACGTCCCAGTATGATTCGTCGCAGCAACTGACGGCCGTACAGGAAGAACTGGTGACCCAGATGGTGAAGGATATTGTAGACCAGATATTTAATGCAACCGTAGCGAATTGGTAAGGATATGGATTTGAACTTATCGGATTATATCAAGCATCCGGAGAAACTGGATAAGGAAACGTTGCCCCGCCTGGAAAAGCTGGTCGGTGACTATCCTTACTTTCAGCCGGCCCGTCTGCTCTATTTGCGCAATCTGTACCTCTTGCACGATGCGGCTTTCGACCGGGAGCTTCGTCGCGCCGCCTTTTTTCTGCCCGACCGTAAGGCCCTGTTCCGTTTGATAGAAGGCGTAAACTATCGGTTCGAACCCGTCAAAAAGTATCAGACGAAAGCCGAGAAGGCGGGAGAGGTGGAAGAAGACCGCACCTATTCGCTCATAGACAATTTTCTGGCCAACTTGCCGGAGGAGAAGCCCCACCGTCCGAAACCGGTGGATGCCTCTACAGACTATATGGCATATCTGATGCAGAGCGAAGACGCTCCCGATACGATTACGGCAGTGCCCCGCATGCAGCATCAGGAACTGATAGACGAATTTATCGGGCAAGGGGATAAACGCATCGTACTGAATCAGGATGCCGACAGCGAGTTGCAGACTCCCGCTCTTCCCGCCGAGGGCGAAAACGAGGAGGACGAGGACTATTTTACCGAAACATTGGCTAAAATTTATATAAAACAAGGCCGATATACCAAAGCGATGGAAATTATAAGGCGGTTAAGTTTGAAATATCCAAAAAAAAACCGTTACTTTGCAGACCAGATTCGTTTCTTGGAGAAATTGATAATAAATAATAAAAATAAAAAATCGTAAACATGTACACAGTATTGGTTGTTCTCATCGTCATTCTTGCCATTCTGATGTGTCTGGTTGTACTCATTCAGGAGTCCAAAGGTGGAGGTCTCGCTTCCAGCTTCTCCGCTTCCAATCAGATTATGGGCGTGCGCAAGACGACGGATGTGATTGAAAAAGTGACTTGGGGATTGGCTGCCGCCATGGTCGTATTGAGCGTGGTTTCGGTATTCTTCATTCCCAAGGTGGCTACGGAAGAGTCTGCCATGATGAAGGCGGCCACCGAGCAAAAGGCCGTAAATTCCAACAACTTGCCGGGATTCGGTGCCAGCCAGCCGCAGCAACAGGCTGCTCCGGCCGGACAAGCTCCGGCACAGCAGGCACCCGCGCAATAAGGCGGAAGCCGGTCGTTTGACGACGGGGGAGGGGCGGAAGCTTTCCTCCGGATAATAAAAGACAGAAGTACAAAAGAACATAAGGAGGGTATCGATTTCCGCAAACGGAATTTGAAAAATTAAACCTTATGTTCTTTTGTATTTTTGTCTTTCTTGTTTTTGTTCACGTACTTTCAGGCCTTCCATCCCACACCAGAGTTTTTCAAAAAATATCCTTCATCTTTCAGGTGCTATGGTAAGAATCTCATAATGTTTGTGTTACGGGATGAAGGATGTTTCAGGTATCCTTCAGCCGTGCTTCAATTCGTTCTCAGCCGAATGATAAAACGTTTGGCTGAGAACGATAAAAAGTTTGGCGCAGAACGTTTTGTCGTTCTCAGTCATGAAGGAAAGCTGAAAGATGACCCTTTTATCCTTCAGCCCGTAATATGTTGTATGACAATGTTTTATCATATAACCTGAAAGATGAAGGATATTTTTTGAAAAACTCTGGTGTGGGAGTGTGAAGAATAAGAATAATATGATGTTTATAATGTTTTTTAAAAAAAATATCGAGAAAATTTGTTTGTTTTGTTTATAACCTCTATATTTGTCCTGTAATATTATCCAAATGAGATGATGAAAAACGAACTTGCATATAGAAACCGGAAAGGCACCACGCTGTGGAGCCCGTTGTCGGTAGCGGTGTGCAAGGACGAAAAATATCGTTTTTTGGATATTTTGTGGGGTAAGGTATGTGTTTTTAATTGTATTTTTAACAAATTATATTTGGCTGTTCCAAATATTTGTGTAAACACACACACACACATGTAATATCTTATTGTCTTTTGTGGGTAAGCCCCGTGCCGTTCCGGCATGCCGGGCGAAGGGCATATTGTCCGCTTTCTTCCGGAAGCGGGCTTTTACGTATATTCTATAAACTGAAAACCATGATGAAGAGCAAACGACTTATCTTATGTTTGCTGGGGCTGTGCGGTTGGTTCGTTGCCGTTCAAGCACAGACCGTAGCGTTAAAGACGGATTTGGTGAACTGGGCTACCGCTTCGTTGAATCTGGAGCCGGAGGTAAAGGTGGGGCGCAAGTCTACGATGGCCTTGGGGCTTTCGTGGAATCCCTGGACGTTCTCCGACAACAAGAAGTGGCGCCACCTGCGGGTGCAGCCGGAGTACCGTTACTGGATTTGCCGCCCGTTCGGCGGACACTTCCTGGGGCTTCATGCTTCTTACACGCGGTTTAACGCCGGAGGGGTGAACCTGCCTTTCGGCCTGTGGCCCAAGTTGGAAGACCAGCGCGTGCAGGGTAATGAATGGGCTGTGGGGCTGGGCTACGGTTACCATTGGATTCTGAGCCGTCATTGGAGCCTGGAGGCCGAGTTGGGGTTGGGTTATTCTTTCGCCGACTTCGATGCCTACGAGTGCCGCAAGTGTGGCGACAAGTTGGAAGAGCGCACCACCCACCGTTTCGTGCCCACCAAGTTGTCCGTGTCTTTTATTTATGTGTTTAAGTAAAGCCAACAGAGAAGATGAAGAGAATCAATGACATACAAGCATGGATGGGGGCCGCGGCCTTGTGCCTGTCTTCCTGTCCGTTGTCGGCCCAACAGGTGGTGCCGACGGGAGAACCCGTGTTGTCGTGGCAGGACAGCACGCAGCTCAAAGTGGCCTTTTCCGTGGCTGCCGGCGATGTGGAAATCACGTCGGACGACCGTCTCATCCTTACGCCGCGTCTCACTACGAAGGCAGGCGATACGCTGACGCTGCCTCCTGTGGAGCTGGCCGGCAAGCGCAACCGCCGTTATTTCGACCGTCGCGCGGCCTTGCGTGGCGAAGAGCGTGTCGCTGTGGCTGCTGCTGCCGACACCTTATATTATAATAAGGTGGTAGGGGTGGAGCCGTGGATGCGTGCGTCGGCTCTTTCGCTCACAGTGGACTGTGAGTTTGAGAACTGCTGCGATGTGCGGCCGCTGGCTGCGCTCGATTTGGGCGCCACGCGTTGGTTCACGCCGAAACCCAAGGCGGTCATGCCCGTGCTGAGCGTAGCCGAGCAGATTGCCGTACGCGAACCCGTGCTGAAACCCATCAGCGAATATAAGCCCTATACGCGGGATATCCCTTTGCGTAAGATGAAAGACGCACTTTACGTGCACTTCCCCGTGGGTAAGTGGGACTTGCGCGAAGACTTCCGAGACAACGAAGCCACGCTGGCCCGCATCGTGGACATGATGCGGCGCGTGAAGGACGACAAGACCTCCTCCATCGTGAAAGTGGTGATTGTGGGCTTGGCCTCCATCGAAGGCTCCGTGGCTTTCAATGAGCATCTGGCCGGACGGCGTGCCGAAGTCTTGAAAGATTATCTCGATGCACGGGTCGATATGCCGGACGACGTGTATGAAGTGGTGGGCGCGGGAGAAGCCTGGGCCGACTTGCGCGATGTCATCGCCGAGAGCGATCTGGACGAGCGTCAGGAGCTGCTGCAAATCATCGACAACACGCCGGACGAGAACCTGCGCGAGCAGCGTATCCGCAAGCTCAACGGCGGACGGCCTTACCAATACCTGAAACAGTCTGTCTTTGCCGACCAGCGTAATTCGGGATATATCCGTGCCTACTATGAGGCCGTGCCGGACAAGGGGGCGGAGGCCATCAATCGTGCTGTGGCGTTGGTGCGCGAGGGACGAGACGCCGAGGCGGTGACGCTGCTCGAACCGTTGGCCGACGAGCGCAAGTGGAACACGTTGGGCGTGGCCTACTTCAAGACGGGACACCGGGCGGAGGCTGTGGAATGCTTCGAACGGGCCGTGAAGGCCGGCGACAGCGAGGCCGCAGGCAACCTGGAGGGTGTACGGGCCGTGGAAGGACGATAATTACGAGATTTTCTAATTATAGAGTTATTAACTTTTTATTTATTCATTAAATTTTAGAATTATGAAAATGAGAAATGGAATGTACTTGTTTGCTGCGGCAATCGTGGCCAGTACAATGGGATTGACTTCTTGTTCAAATGAAGAGGAAGTTGTTGGGGGTGCTCCCGAAGTGGCAGCGTCTAAGGTGACAATGGGTGTGTATGCCAGTGGCATGCCGAGTAAAAGATTGGCTGCTGGTGATGTAAACTTGGACGGAACGGTTCAAAGCATTACAAATGTGACGGTAGTGCCTGTCTTTAATGGGACTTGGCAGACTCCTATTAATTTGGGTTCGATTACAGCGGGGACAAAGCAGAGCAATGCTCAGTCTGTAAACTTGTTGAAGACAGTCAACGAATTCTTAGTTTATGGTAATGTTGCCAACGTGGCTCAGGGAATGACTTTTACTGCAGAAACTGCCGGAATTACTGGCGAAGCTGCAGCGGCGGATTACAAGAAACCCTATGATTTGACTTATTATGCGGATATTACTAAATTTGCAACTTCGTCTACGTCAGTTGAGGATAATTACAGCTATTGGCAGCTTGGAGATTGGAATGAAAATGCTACAACGGTTGGCGACGCCAAGGCCATTAAATTAAGTGGTGTGAAGTATGCCATGGGTGTGCTTGCTGCCGGAGTCCGTACGACTTCTACTTTTGTAAAAGACGAATTTTCTACAGTGGAAGGTCAAAATGAATTGAATGACGGGAATTGGGCAACTGAAATTAACGCCAACATGACATTGACTGGTATTGTTATCGAAGGTCAACCTGCAGAGATGGACGCTAAATTCAATCAGACTGGTTCCGTTAAGGTATTTGAAGCTCCTGCAGATGCAACTTTGAAGGAGAATAAGATTGAGTTTACGGGGGCAACGAATGATGAGCCTCTGAAAGTCATTGGTGCCAATTTCTACACAGTGGTGGCTCCTGAAAATGAGGAGAATATAGTTGTCAGCTTCAGATTCCAAAATAACACTGGACGTACATTGACTTTGCAGACAAAAGAAACTGTTGCAGATAAAGGATTTGTTTATTATTCAGTGAAGTTGGCCAAAGATTATAAAGGCAATACAGAACGTCAAATCTTTGAAGCAGCATATACGACTTTGTTAAATGCTAACATCACGGATTGGGGTAAAGGAACTATCACTCCTCCTGAGAAGACAGACGTGTTTATCGGTGTTGAGTTCGAAACTGAGTGGAGCAAGGGTATTGCTTACGATTTGGATATCTAAAAAAGTAGTTTCCTTCCCTGGTGGAGGACAAATCCTGTGGCGCATAGCGGCCTGACAGCCGCTGCGCCGCAGACTCATCGCAGCGCGGATTGTGCGGCCTTGTGCTGCGCGGCAGTCCGGGGCGTGCAGCCGCGCTGCTTGATTTTAAAACCAATGAATTAATTTGAAAGGTGGCTTTTATGAAACCTATGAAGAAGATAGATACATATATATATAAGTTAGGACTATGGGCCGGGGCGGCTTTGTCGTTGACGGCTTGTGTGGACGAGGATTTGTCCGACTGTCCGCCCAATGTAGAGATGAGGGAAATTACGGTGTCCTATCAAATCGACTTGCAACACGGCGTGGATCCCGAGTTCGAGGCCGAACTGCTGTCCCTTCATCTGGGTTTCTGGAATTCGCCGCAAAATCTTTACCGTGACCTTGTGTTCCAGCCCGAAGACATGCCGGAGGAACTGTTTTTCAAGGTGACGCTCCCTGTGGACAACTACGACCACCTGGCCGTGGCCAACCACAACAACGACCGCGTGGGAGGCGGTCTGCACACGTTCGACAACGTGTTGGAAGACGTGGTGGTGGACGAAACGCCCATCTCCCCGGACACCATCAAGGCTTTGGCCTATCCGCCTTTCTCCGGCGTGCTGAGCATGCGGATGGAGGAAGAAAAGACGGAACATTACACCGTATTGATGAGCCCGGTGGTGGGCAAGGTGAAACTTCACGTGAACCACCCCGAGACGATGAGAAACATCAAATGCTATCTCTCCCGCACGCAACAAGGATTCTTGTGCTGGGAGGACGCTTACATCAGCAACGACCGGCTGAGGACGGACGCATCGGACTTCAAAGTGACCGAGGCGGCACGGCTCACCGAGTTTGAATTCTACAGCTATCCCTGCACCGGCGGAAGCGTGTACCGCAGGGCGGAAGGCGAAGGCCACTGGAAGCTGTATTTCTATTCCGAATGCGAAGACAGAACCATACAACATATATTCACCGTGGAAGACCCGATTCGGGCCGGACGTGTGCTGGAAGCCACGTTCAACATTTCGGACGGGAGCGGCGAAGCCGTAGACGTAACGGCCGGTGTGGAAATCAACACCGACTGGAAGCCTGGTAACGATTACGACCAGGAAATGTAAACCTAAGGAAAGAGAGGAGAAACAAGATATGAAAAAACATTGGAATAAAATCTTGGAATGGGGGTTATGGCTTGTGGTGTGCCTTCCTCTTTTTGCGGCGTGCAGCGACAATGATGAAGGCCCGGGAGCGGAGCCGGTTCGTGAGAAGGATTGCGAAGTGTCGGTGGGTATCAGATTGGATATTCCCGTGCTGAAAGATATGGGCGATCCGGGTGAATCACCGGGTGACGATGTGGCCGATTGGGATAAACTGGACTTATTCTTGGTGTACGACTGGGGACAAGTGTTGCAATATACGCTGACAAAAGAGGAACTGGTGGCCGCTAACCCTCATCCGTTTAATGCCTATGCCGGGACGTTGAAAGGGCTTTATGGGGTGGCTTACAAGACAGTAGCGGGTGCACCGACTGTGTCGGCCTCGAACGAAGAGGCCATAAAGAACTTGAGAACGGCACGGTTGAGTAATATCACAACTCCTGAGGATAAAAAGGCTTATATGCTCAGCTTGTTCAGTGGGGCGAAGCTTGCGAGTGGGGACGCGCCAATGGAGATTAAGAAAGACGAAAGGACGGAATTGCACATCATATTGTCGCGTCTGATTACGAAAGTGGACGTGCAATGGGATGTGGAAGACGCTTATGCGAGCGGTGTATATACCAAGGTGAAGATGAACGAGATTGAATTTTTCGGTTTGGACAGCGGGCTTTTTTTCCCGGAAAATGAAATACAGCAATTGCCTTCTCTTGGCGATGCGAATGACATCTATAAGTCTGCCTATAAAGCGAACAGCCCAATCAGCGAACGCAACGGTCGAACCTATTTCTATACTTTTCCGGGCGTGGCGAACAAATTCCGTTTTATTGTGGATTACGCTACAAATGAGACTCCGAAGGGGAGCAAAACCTATATCGCAACTTTCAATGACAAATTGGGACGGGCTACTTGGCATAAGGTGAATTTCACCGTAAAAGGGGAAAGTTTTACCGGGGATGGTAATATCTCTCTTATCCCGTCTACATCGACATCAAAATAAAAACCATAAATATACTATAAGCATGAATATATTGTTAACATATCTGTCAAATCGCAAGAAGGAGGGAACAAGGTTTCTCGGCACGCTTGTGTGTCTGTGTGGGCTGATGTCCACGCAAATGGCCATGGCACAGGATTTTTATGTGACACCGGATGGAAACGCCCCGGTAGATTACAACGGGTTACCCATTGATGGGGCTTGGTCAAGTACGGATAAAGCAAAATTGGTCACCCTCGAAGAAGCTTTGCAGCAAGCGCTGCCCGGCGAAGAAATCTGGGTGCAGGGTTTCGAGGAAATCCGTAAAAATAGTAACGAATACCGACAGGTTTATTTGGCTCCTAAAGAGGGCTGGACGTTGAAGGCCGGCGTGAAGCTTTACGGCGGTTTCAAAGGAAATGAGACTTCTTTGGAGCAACGTGCAACTTTGGGTAAAGCCTATAATTTCGCATGTCGCTCTATCCTTTCGGGCGATATTAGTATGAACGACACGATCGACCATGTCAATTTGATTAGCTCTTCCAACGCTCTTCGTTCGGACAATGCAGAGCATGTGTTGACGATGAACCTCAATAACAGCGTTGCGAACAATATAAACGATGCCGTTTCCGTTTTGGACGGTTTTACGATTGTGGGCGGTCATGCCTCAGTGAATGGTGGTGGTGTATTGGTGACGGGACATGAAACATACTCTTGTGCTTACCGTATAGAACGTTGTTTCTTCTTTAACAATTATGCCGTACAGAACGGCGGAGCTATTTATGTGGACGAGAAGGCGGGAAAGGTTACCAGCAGCAATTCTTATATTAACCAATGTGTGGTATATAATAATGAGGCCGGATTGATAGCGGAAGTGGCCAACAAAGGCGGCGGTATTTACATCGCCGGTAAGGGTACTGTGGTCAACACCTCGATCTTCAACAACGAAAACGGCGGAGTGCGTATTTCTCCTGATGCGAGCGTGCTTAACTCTACGATTGCCCGTAATACTGTGGCAGGTGTGGACCTCACGGATAATAGTGGTAAAAATGAGAATGCTAAGGTCGTCAATACCGTAGTTTGGGGCAATACCACGTTGTTTTCTGAGTTTACTCCCGGATTTAGAAATTCTTCTTATCACGAGGTTGAGGGTGAAGGCTCCAATCGTGTGGATGTTTTTGGAAATGTATATGTAAGCGACAAGAATAATGACCGTTCGCAGGCATCGCCTTTTTTTGCTTCGCCCTCTTTGAAAACGAGTTTCGACCGCGATTTCAACTGGCTTTATAATGCTTATCCGCTTTGGAACTGGCAGGCACTCGAAGGATCTGCCTTTATCGACAAAGGCCAGGATGATGCCTATGCTTCGGCAACGTATGGAGGCTATGATTTGGGTGGAAGTGCGCGAACAGTGGGCAAAGCGACGGATATCGGTGCATACGAGTTTCAGGCTGTGCCGGTCGACCGTATCTTGCGTGTAAAGCCGGATGGAGATGACAGCAAGAACGGCTCTGATTGGGGCAATGCTCTTAAAAGTGTACAGGCTGCCATTAACAAATTGGCGGACGGAGGCCAAGGTGGAGAAGTATGGGTGGCAGCCGGTACTTACCAGCCTTCAGTTTATATGAGCGGTGAAAGTACCGACCGTTCGGCGGCTTTCGTCATGAAAGATGGCGTGAGCGTGTATGGCGGGTTTGAAGGGAATGAGACCACCAGAGCTGAGCGGGATAATAAAAAAGGAAGCATGCCTTGGCAGTACAAACATTCTACCGTGTTTGTGGGGAATGCCTATGGAGGAGCTGCAACGGGCGGAGGAAAATGTGAATATAATACGGCTGATAATAAATGGAGCGTGACAGGCAGTAATTCCAATCACGTGGTATGGTTCGCCCAACCGGACGGTACTGCGTTCAAGAATGTGACCGTGCTCGACGGAGTGACCATCAAAGGAGGGTCGGCTCAGGAGGCTAAAGGTACGAAAGAAAATTTCTTCGGCGACCGCGGAGCCGGAGTCTATATGGCCGGAAATGCAAACCTTACAAATTGCGTGGTGACGGAGAATGCAGCCACGGGAAAAGGTGGTGGTGTATACCTTTATGGCGGACGCATCATCGGTTCGTTGCTGTATAATAATGAAGGACAGCAGGGAGGAGCCGTTTATGTGGACAATTCCGGTATCGTGCTGCGTTCCATGCTGACGAATAATTCGGGTTACGACGGGGCTGCCGTCTATATGGTTTCCGATACGGAGTGGACGGACGGTAGCATGCACCCCGAATATCAGATATTGTCTACGTCGGTGGTGAGCAACAATACGAGCCGCCACAACGGTGCGGTCTATTGTAACCAAGGAGGTGTGATGCTGCAAACCACGATGGTCAACAATGTCTCCGTGGGTACGGTGGACCCTGCCGACAACGAATCGGCACAAACGGGCGGACTGTATGTGAAAGGTTACAGCCTTTCGGTTAATTCCGTATTGTGGAACAATCTGATTAAGGAGAGAAACGTGCCGATGTATGCCGTGAATCCTACGGTGAAGACCGTACGTTTCTTCAATACGGCAGTGTCGGGCATGAACAACTCTGTATGGAACAATACGCTCCAACAGGACATGGTGTCTTTGAGTGATGACAACTCTTCTGATGCAGAAGGGGTTATTACGCCTGATTTTGAACAGAGCGGCATGCCCAGCCAGGGAGGAGTGGACGCGAACTTGAAGAAGGTGGAGTATTATTGGTTCCCGCAGAAAGGTTCTAACTTGCGTTCTATAGGTTTGGAATTAGGACGTTTCCCCGAGGAAGTGGTATTGGCTCCCGAGTTGGATATCAAAGGGGATCTGTTTGCTCAAAAGCCGAGCGTAGGAGCTGTGATGACGAAAAAAAGAACCCTTGAACATGAACCGGATAATAAGGTATGGCGTCTTTATGTCGATGTAAGTTGTACGGATGCAGAACACGACGGAAGTTCTTGGGCTAAGGCTTACCGTTCGATCAACGAAGCGATAGAATATTTTGCCAATGTGCAGGCGACGGACGGAGTTGAACGGTTTGAGATTTTGGTACGTGAAGGCGATTGCTATCCGCGTTACAGTTTTACTAATCTCGACCCCAAGACGGCTACTATCAATGTGCTGAAAACGAGTTTGCCGTTGGTTATCAAAGGCGGCTATCGCGTAGAGGATGGCAGTGCTGCACGCAAACCTTTGGAGTACCGTTCCGTGATAGACGGTAATCCCAAAGGCAAGGCTTTGGAGGATGGGTTATACCATTGTATCACAGTGGCCGAAGGTGCCAATGTGGAAATCGATGGTTTCCATGTCGTGGGCGGTTATGCCGTGTCGAGCACATACAAGTCCGGAGCCGGTATGCTGGTGGGCAAAGGGGCTACGGTAACGGTACGCAACACGGTTTTCGAAAACAATACGGCCGTGGAGGCTGCGGCTATTTCTGCACAAGACGGCAGCAATTTGACGTTGGTGAATTGCGTGGTGAACAATAATACGAATACGACGGAGAGTGCTTCGGTTATTGCTGCAAACAACTTGACGATGCATTATGTTACGGTGGTGAACAATAAGGGTGCCGCACCGGGAGGAAATTATTCCACCTCGTTCAGTGCCGGAAATACGTCCGGAAGAGACACGCAAAGTTTGAAGACGTCATCGGCCGATGGGGCCAAGAACTTTGCCAATCCGACGAATGTGCAGGGAGCTACTTTAGGCTATGATACGTATTTAGGAGGATATTCAGAGTTCCGTCCGCTGACCAGTTCTACGGATGCGGCCGTTTTGATTAATCAAGCCACGGCGGTAGCGGGTGTCGCCGAAGACATCTCCGGACGGGGACGTGACTTGGGAGGTATACCTGACTTGGGAGCGTACGAGGCTGATTTGCCGGAGAGTGGTACGGTATATTATGTACGGAATACCGGTAAAGATACCGATGGCTATGGTCTGTCGTGGGAAAAACCTTTTGCCACAGTACGTAAGGCTGTGGAAACGGCGGCTGGTATCAAACTTCCGAATGGAGCGAGGCCGCAGGTGTGGGTGGCTGCCGGTACTTATGAGCAAGACCCTAAGAGCGGCTCGCAAAACTGTTTTGAGATTTTGGAAGGAGTGAATGTATACGGTGCTTTCCCAAATAGCGGAGCACCGGGTATGGACGAACGGCATCCGTTTGTTTCCAAATTCGTATATCATGACGGGACTTACAAGGCGGAAGATTATGAAACGATTCTCATGCCTAAAACGAAAGACCAAGCAACCACACGCCGTGTGTTAGGACAGGCCGACAAATACAATCCGATAAATGCAAGTAGCATATCTTATGAATATGTAGGTGCAAATAAAGGTGATTATATAAAAGCAGAAGAGCATTATGAGGAGGCTTCCGGTGGCGGCTATGTATGGTCGCAGAACGGTGGAGACTATGTAGAGGCAGTACAGGGCATTGCCAATTATGTTTATGTTAATATTAATGAAGATGCCTATTATCAAACAAGTGCAGGAAATGGGACGTATAAGCATTGTACGGCGTCAGAGAGAACGGCTTATTCCTATAGAACCGGGTCTTATTGGAATGGTGGTTTTGAATATTATGTAGAGAAGTTTTTTGTACAAGTAGGAGTTGGTTTTGGAACCCATTCTATAACGCAGGAAGGAGGAGTTGTATTTGATGAACGTTGGTATAAATATACGGAAAATGAAAACGGAGAGTACGTGGAATTTAATCCAAAAGAGGCATATTATCTGGCTGCTTCGAACTTGTCAACTCACAGAAAGGCGGAGGAGTCGAGATATTATTCCACATCGTCTCCTGATTTTGCCACTCCCGGAATTTGTACGCATATATTGACCAAGCCCGGCTATAACGAAGTGGGTGAGGGCAAAGGTACGCACAAGTATGTTTCCGGTGGTGAATATATTTATGTGGGAACGGGCAAAGGCGACTATCAGATGGCAGAGAGTTCCAATCGTTTTGGAACGCCTACAACTTGGGATGGTTTCACACTGACAAACGGTTATATCAATTCAAATGAGATAAGTTATTTGGGTGATAGCGGAAAACGAAACGGCGGTGCCGGAGCGTTGATATTTACCAATGTGACATTGGCCAACAGTATTGTGACCGACAATATAAATTCCAGTACCAATACGAATAAGGAATTGCGTGGTGGCGGTGTGTATTGCGACCAAGGTTCCCTTGTAAACTGTTATATTACGAATAATACCTTAGGACGGAGTAATCAGCATACAGCTTATGGTGGCGGAGGATATTTATACGACGGTACGGCTTATAACTGTGTTGTCAGTGGAAACAAAACAGTTGGAGTGCATGCGGATGGCGGCGGTTTCTTCATTGAGAACGGAGAGTTCTTCAATAATACGGTAGTAGGAAATAGTACAGAACACACAACCCGTGGAAATGGCGGTATTTGTGTGTACCATGATGACAACAGCGACCCGAACGGCAGACTTTTGTTGTATAATTGTATTACTGTTGGAAATACTGGGTATAAAGGGTTGACCGGCGATAAGGATTTGGCATCGAATGCAGGAAAGATGGCTTGTTACAATTCCATTTCCGAGAAGATTGATAATTACGGAACACAAATAGAGTTTAAGAATTGTAAGAAAGGGAATATTGAGCTGTTTGAAAATAGCGTAGTCGGAAATTATCATCTGAAGGCCGGATGTATAGCCTTGAATATGGGTGAAAATATTATTGAGATAGATGGTAATACGATAGACTTGTTCGATTACACCGATATGGATTACACCGACCGCGTGAAAGACTGTACGGTGGACGCCGGTGCTTACGAACGCAAGAATGAAGATATGGTTAAGCCTGATGATAAAGGAGTGTATTATGTGACCTTTAACGGTAACGGTACGGCAGACGCTTCTTCTCCGGCTAATGCAGCCTGTGCCATGAAGTTGCAGGAAGTGCTGAATGCGGCAGGACAGCGTGTGACAGAGGGTAATACGGCGATTGTGAAGATTGCCGGATATGAAAGTTATACTACTGTGTATCATTCCAATACGCTGGCTAATCCGAACGATCCGAAGAGTTACACGTTCGTGATTCCGGAAGGCGTGACCGTGATGGGCGGATATAATGAAGGTTCTTATGTGGGCGGTATATATCAGAATGATGGAAACTGGAATGATGACAATCGCAACGCTGCGCAATATATGACTGTGTTGAGTGCAGTGAGCGATGAGGCCGGAGGCCGTCAGGCGGTGAACGGTTATCATGCCGTACAGTTCGGACAGGATGGAACGGCTGCTTTGGATAAACAGACGGTGCTTGACGGAGTCTATTTGGAAGACGGTCTGGCTACGGCTTCTTCCGGTAGCGGTAGTTTCAACACCCGTGGTGGCGGTGCCGTCGTGCCGAAGGGGGCACACATACGCAACTGTGTGGTTCGTAACAACGAAGCCATCGAAGGCGGCGGATTGTTCGTGTTGCCCGGTGGTATGGTGTCCGGTTGCGGCGTAATGCAGAACAAAGCCGATAAGGGGGCCGGTATGTACTTGTCGGCTGAAGATGGTGTGACGAAAGATAATCGTGCACATGTTATTTCGGGTACAGTAGTAGAAAACGAGGCTGCCGAAGTAGGCGGAGGTTTTTATCTGGAAGACGGTGCTGCTCTGACGGTCAATACCGTAGTGTGGGGGAATACAGCTCCGAGTGACAAGAATATCAGTGGTGTGACGGATGAGAAATTTGAGGATGCTTTGTTTGGAGGCATTGACACGGAGGAAAATGGAAAAGGAGGCTTCTATCCGTTCAATAACTGTTTCGTAGAAACTTATGAGTTGCCGGGTAATTACGGGAACCATAAGATGGAAGCAGATAAAGATCTTTATTTTAAAGGTTATTACATCCCGCGTCCGTTCTCGCTGTTGGTGAAAGGAGGAACCACATCGGTATTGCAACAGGAATTGCAATCGAAAAATGAAGTTGCTGCTTACGATATGCAAGGAATTTCTCGCATACAGCAACAGGGAGCACAGGATTTGGAGAAAATAGATGCCGGGGCTTATGCTTATTTAGGTGGTAGTATGAGAATGCCGAGAAATGAAGGTGAAATTATTAAGAGAATCTTTGTGTCGCTAACGGCAAATGTTGAATTGAGCAATGAAGAGGCTGGACGGGAAGATGAATTGAAAGGATGTTCATTCTATACGGGACTTGCTTCTTTGGATGAAGCCTTGGATTATATTAATAAGGTAAGGGCGACCGACTTTGGCGAGGACACGGATTTTGAGATATGGATGGCTGAAGGGACTTACAAGCCGCGTAATGCACGTAAGGACGCTGACCCTGAAACGGGTGAGCCGAACCAACGCCAGAATTCATTTGTAATTCCGCAAGGTGTGCAGATCTTCGGTGGATTCTCGGGAGAGGAAAATTATTCGTATGGGTTGGATAAACTATTTAATAAAGGTGAACTGAAGGACTTAAAAGAAAGTACTGATGCGGACATCTTAAATTTATTGGATGCCCGTGAAAGCGGAGACTTGAACTCGAATGGTATTACCGAACCTTGGGAAATGGCACACCCGACGATTCTTTCGGGACATGTCAATCTTTCGGCCAAGGAAAAGAACGTTTATCATGTGTTGTATAGCAAAGCTGATGCGCAGGTATCTGATTTGGGAGGTGTGACTCTGGATGGATTGACCATTATGGATGGTGAGACTTACAACGTGATGAAAGGTCGTTCGGAGGTAGGCCGTGGCGCCGGTATTTATACCGTAGGCGTAGATTATAAGTTGGTTCGTTGTCGTTTGCTGAATAATAAGGCTGTGCGTGGAGGTGCTGTGTATGCACTGAATGCGAATGTAACATCCGTAGGGTCGATCTTTGCAGGAAACGGAACGGTAGAAGATGCAGAAATAGGCAATGATGTAGATGAAAGTGAAGGATGGAATATTCGCGGCGGTGCACTCTATTTAGCTGGAGCAGATAAAGCCTATTGGTTGAAAGCTGTCAATACGTTATGGGCCAATAATGGTACGGACATAGGAACGGAGGACAACCCGTCGTGGGGCGGTGCTGTTGCGGTGAGCGGTATCGGAGAGGTCGACTTGATGAACAATACTTTTGTACGGAATAAAGCAGGACAGTATGCGGCTGTTTATGTGGAAAGTACAAGCAACAATGCAAGTAAAATGACAAACACAGCCGTGTGGGGTAATGAGTGTGCAGGTAATCCTGTTCATCTTGCGACTACGGGTATCAATAATTCGGCCTTTGATGTAGAACTTGGTGTACAGACTAATGGTTTTGTTCTTCTTGACCAGGAAAACAACGCTGTCAATGGTCCGCGTTTCGACGACCCGTCTACGGTGGCCGGAACGGAGGGAAATAAGGTTTCTGCGAAATGGGAACCGGTAGCGATTTCCGTGTTGGTAGATGCCGGTGATGGTCAGTTGGCTGCGGCAGAATCGGATATGACTCAGGCTACTGGGGCATATAAGGAGTGGATGACAGGTGACTTTGCATCATATAATACTTTATATATGAAAAGTACTGCTTCCCGTTATGCCGGTCCGACAGGACCGGACGGTAAGCCAATGGTTAAGAAAATAGATATCGGTGTGTTCGAGTATCAGTATCCTGAGAAACTATCTGATCGGGATATCGTGTATGTGGCTACTACGGAAAGCGGAAAGCGCGACGGATCGAGCTGGGACAATGCTACTTCCGACTTGCGTGGGGCGTTGAACGCCATGGCCAATGCTACCGGTGGTTTGAAAACTGAAAAAGAAGTGCATATCAAATCCGGTACGTACACTATGGGGAATAACTTGATTGTGGGTGACATAGCTTACCAAATCTCCATGAGCGGAACAGATAATACATATGTATCGGCATTGACCGTAAACGGTTCCTATAACGAATCCGGTATTCAGGATTTCGGTGAGCCTACGGTGTTGGCAGGAGGCGGCAGTGATAAAAGTGTCACCTTGCTGAGTGTCGCTACCAACGGTAAGCCGGTGAGTGTTTCCGGTCTTTCGTTCCAGAATGCCCGAGGAGGATTAAATGCTACGACTTCGGGGAACGGTAAGCTTACACTGAAAAATTCTGCTTTCCGGAAAACAGGCGAATTCGGCATGAAAATATCGGATGCAGCCGATGAGGGGGCTTTGATAGCCAATACGCTTTTTGCCGATGGCGAGACAGGATTAAATGTTGTTTCGAGCAGTCAGGTCGAGGTGGTGAATGCCACGTTTGCTAACAATAATGTAGCGGGTATCAACGGTTCGGCCGAAGTGTATAACTCGGTGGCATGGAATAGCGGAACAGCCGGATTTAGTGGAGCTACTGCTGGCAATGGCAATAAAGTGTTGAACGCTGAAAATACAGATCTGGAGAACGGACCGAACTTCGTGGATCCGAATAATGATGATATATTGAAGCGTGACTACAACATTCGACCCAGTTTTACGTTGCTGAACCAAGGTCGGAATGAGTCCTATACCTCACATGTGGCATCTGATTTGGGTAGTGAACAGGATTTGGCCGGAAAGCACCGTGTAGTAGGCGAGAGAATCGATGTCGGAGCATACGAATATGCTTCGGAACTGAGTCAATACATCTATGTGAAGCAGGGTGTGGCCGGCAGTGACAACAGCGGAAGCAGTTGGGAACATGCCATAAGCGACTTGCAGGGAGCTGTGGATTTGGCTACGGTTTATGCCAATACTTCTTCTGGAAACAATGGTTATGTGTTTGTGCATCAGAATGTGGAAAGCAACGAGCAGTTGCATTTGACTCGTGGCGGTGTGAAGGTGTACGGAGGCATGAATACCGAGACTGTGGCAGAGGATAATTCGGTGGAAAAGGTATTAATGGCTCGTAGCGGATTGTTGGAAACTGCCGACCGTTCTGCCCTGAAGGGAGGGGTAACTGTCTCGGGTGCAAGCGTGGTGGACGGCTTTGAGGTGTCGGGTACGTCTTCGGTAGAGGGCAACGGTATACTGGGCACTTCCATCCTGACAGCCGGAGCATCGATACTGGTTGGTACAAATGGTATTTTGTATAATACCTTGGCTGACGGGGCAACTGTGAATGGTGAAGGAAAAGCCGTGAATGTGACAGTTGTGAACAGCGGAAGACTTACAACCGGCCAAAAGCAAAATGTCGTCCAGAATGGTTCGGAGAATGGCTATGTAACGGACGGTTACTGGAAATACCAGTTAAAGGAAACAGACGAAACGAACATAGACAAGGGCTCTGATGATGGTCTTCAAGCGATAATGACGATGGTCGGCCACGAGAAAGATATTGCAGGTAACAAGCGTATCCGTAATCAAGTGGATAACGGCTGCTTCGAAACTTGGAATATCGTCGGCGGAGAGGGTGTTAACTTCGCCACGGTGACTGACGATGACTATCCGCACGGTAAGTCTGTGGTTTATGTCCGTGAAGGCCATGAACTTCGATTGGAGCGCGACTATGCGGCTTCCTCACCGTTCAATCCGGGCTTCCTGTTGCTGGAACACGGCGCAGGCCTGTGGGGCAACGGTAAGCGAGTGGATTTGAGGAACTTTGCAGCCGAACGTAAGTTGACAGCCACAAACGGTTATAAGGATTTGGTAGCCATGCCGTTCCGCCTGAAGGAAATGACCGTGAACGGAAATGACGGGCTCGAGGCAAGCAACGTGAAAGCTTACAGGTATAATGGTCTGGAGCGTGCGAAGTATGACTACAAGTTCGCTTCGAAAGATTCTAAGGCTTGGCAAGACGTTTCCGCCGATTTGTCTGCCGTGACGGAAGGCTTGCTCTTCGAAGCACAAGGTAGTCCGGTACAGGACGTGAAACTCCGTTTCTATGGTACAAGCTATGAGGAAGACGGACAACCGAAGAATGTCGTGTTGCAGAAGTATAACTTCAACAGTCCTTGGAGTTCGTCAAGCGACACCGGAGACAAGTTCACCCACAAGGAGAATATGAGCTGGAATCTCTTCGGTTCGCCTTACCTCTGTACGATGAACTACGAGGATATGGAATACGGCCGTGTGATTTACGGTTATGCCAATAACGGATATTACACGGATGGTATGGGGGCTGATGGAGAGCGTACACAGGGCAATATCCCGGTGGGCAGCGCAGTATTCACCCAGACGGCGACCCTGAAAGAGACGGAAACATTTACGGTGGGCATGCGTAAGGCAGAGATAGACCACAACACGAGGAGTACGAAGTTGGCCTTGTATGTCGCTTCCGCAGCCGGTAAGCGTGGCCTGGAGGAAAACGACGGCATCTATGACGAGTTGCAGTTGACGGCGGTGCCGTCGGAAGAGGCCTCAACGGAATTCGACTTGGCGCGCGACGGTGTGAAATGGATGAACGACAACGGCGAACCTGAGATCTTTGCCGTACGCGACGGCGGACGTTATTCGTTGCTTTCGGCCATCGACCGTGAAGGTACGATAGGCGTGGGCGTGAGCCTGCCGGAAGCAGGTATGTATTCCATCGGTATTCCGGAAGATTGCGAGGCCGAAGATTATGAATATGTGATGCTGAAAGATGCAGCGACGGGCAAGGCTGCCGACCTGAAAGAAGGGGCTTACTCGTTCCGGACGGCGGAAGCGGGAGTTGCTGAGGGACGCTTCACTTTGAGTTTCAAACGTATGGATGCAGACCAACGGCATGCGATATATGTGAAGTCCGGCATGGGCAAGGCCACCGTGTTTGGTGTGAACGACGGCGATGTCGTGACCGTGGTGACGGTAGACGGTAAAGCCGTGGCTGTAGAGGAGGCTGTCGGAAGCGAAGTGACTTTCGCACTGGCAAAAGGAGCTTATCTCTTCAAGGTGGCCGGTGCAGACGGACGGACTACAGTGGTAAAAGCCATGGTCCGATAGAGGATAGTGGATTTTAAGGTTGGTGAAGCCCCTCGCACGGTGAATGTGTGAGGGGCTTCTTATTTATCTTATTGGGTGGTTTAGGCCGGACTTCAGAGCTTTTCTTTCAGGTAGCGGCCTGTATAGCTGTCCGGACAGGCCGCTACTTCGTGCGGTGTGCCGCACACGACCACGTTGCCGCCTTGCGCGCCTCCTTCCGGGCCGAGGTCGATGATGTGGTCGGCACATTTGATGACGTCCATATTGTGTTCGATGATGACGAGCGTATGGCCGCGCAGGATGAGGGCGTCGAAAGCTGCCAGCAGGCGTTTGATGTCGTGGAAATGCAGCCCCGTGGTCGGTTCGTCGAAGATGAAAATGGTCGGTTCCGTTTTCTCCATGCCGAGATAGTAGGCCAGTTTCACGCGCTGGTTCTCGCCGCCCGAAAGGGTATTGGACGATTGGCCCAACTTGATGTAGCCCAGTCCCACGTCTTGCAGCGGTTTGAGCTTTTTGGATATCTTGGATTGCCCGTGCGCGTCGAAGAACTCGATGGCTTGGTTTACCGTCATGTTGAGCACGTCATAAATGTTCTGCCCGCCGAATTTCACTTCCAACAGGTCGCTTTTGAACCGTTTGCCGTGGCACGACTCGCATTCCAGCACGAGGTCGGCCATGAACTGCATTTCCACCGTGACCGTCCCTTCGCCTTTGCATTCCTCGCAACGTCCGCCTTCGGTGTTGAAAGAGAAGAAGCCGGGCGTGAAGCCCATTTGTTGGGACAGCGGTTGTGCGGCGAACAGTTTGCGTATCTCGTCGTAGGCCTTGATGTAGGTGACGGGGTTGCTGCGCGAAGACTTGCCGATGGGATTCTGGTCCACGAACTCGATATTCTTTACCATTTGCAGGTCGCCTTCCAGTCCGAGGAACTCGCCCGGACGGTCGGCCACTTCGTCGAATTGCCGTTTCATGGCGCGATAGAATATGTCGCGCACGAGGGTGGACTTACCCGACCCACTGACTCCCGTGACCACCGTCATGACGTTGAGCGGGAAGCGTACGTCGATTCCGCGCAGGTTGTTGGCCCGTGCGCCTTTCACTTCGATATAGTTTGTCCACGGGCGTACGCTGTCCGGCAAGGCGATGGTTTCCTGTCCCGTCAGGTATTTCACGGTGTAGCTTCGCGTGTCCTGCGGTTTCTCGGCCAGCATCTGTTGCAGGTCGCCTTGGAATACCACCTCGCCGCCCAAGCGTCCGGCTTGCGGCCCGATGTCGATGATATAGTCTGCCGCACGGATGATTTCCTCATCGTGTTCCACCACGATGACCGTGTTGCCTAATTGCTGTAATTGCCGGAGCACGCGGATAAGTTTGTCCGTATCACGGCTGTGCAGTCCGATGCTCGGTTCGTCCAGGATGTAGAGCGACCCCACCAGGCTACTGCCCAATGACGTGGCCAGGTTGATGCGTTGGCTTTCGCCGCCCGAAAGCGTATTGCTCAGGCGGTTCAGGGTGAGGTATCCCAGTCCTACGTCGAGCAGGAAACGGATGCGGTTGTTGATTTCGGTGAGCAGGCGTTTGCCCACTTCCGCCTCGTGGGCGGTGAGTGTCAGCGTGTCGAAGAATTTCTTCAGTTCGGTGACGGGCAGGTCCACCAGATCCGAAATGGCCCGTCCGCCCACTTTCACGTATCCGGCTTCGGGGCGCAGGCGCGTGCCGTGGCATTGGGGACAGATCGTTTTGCCCCGGTAGCGTGCCAACATGACGCGGTTCTGTATCTTGTATTGGTCTTTCTCCAACATCTTGAAGAAGTTGTCGATGCAGATTTCCTCTTCGGGCGATGAAGCACCGGTCTTTCCGTGCCATAAATAATCCTTTTGTTCCCGTGTCAACTTGTAATAAGGCTCGAAGATGGGGAAGTCGGCCTTCTGTGCCCGGCGGCAGAACTCCGTTTTCCATTCGCCCATCTTTTCTCCGCGCCAGCAGACCACGGCTCCGTCGTACACGCTCAGGGCCGAGTTGGGGATGACCAGCTTTTCGTCGATGCCGATGACGCGGCCGAATCCTTCGCATACGGGGCAGGCACCGACCGGCGAGTTGAACGCGAATAAATTGTCCGACGGTTCTTCAAACGTGATGCCGTCCGCCTCGAAGCGCGTGGAGAAAGTGTGCAGGATGCCCGACGGAACGATGCGCAACATACATTGCCCGTTCCCCTCATAAAAAGCGGTTTCGGCCGAGTCGGTCAGTCGGGAGATGGTATCTTTGCTGTCGTCGCAACTCATGCGGTCGATGAGCAGATGGATGGTGCGGTGTTCGCCTTTCGACGGATCCGAGGCCAGTTCCAGCATGAAGTCCTCTATGCGCACGACCTCGCCGTCTACTTCGATGCGCGAGAAACCCTGCTTGAAGTCGCTGTCCAGTTGCTCTTGAAGGGTGCGCCCTTCACGCACCTGCAACGGGGCGAGTACGGTGAAGCGCGTGCCTTTGGAATAGGAGAGCATGCACTGCACTACGTCTTCCGTGGTGTTTTTTTTCACCTCCTGTCCGCTCACGGGGGAGAAAGTGCGCCCGATACGGGCATACAACAGGCGCAGGTATTCGTAAATCTCGGTGGAAGTCCCTACGGTGGAACGGGGATTACGGCTGCTTACCTTCTGCTCGATGGCGATGGCGGGCGGGATGCCTTTGATGTAGTCGCATTCCGGTTTGCTCATTCGTCCGAGAAATTGCCGGGCGTAAGCCGACAGGCTTTCCACGTAACGTCGCTGTCCTTCGGCGTAGAGCGTGTCGAATGCCAGCGAAGACTTGCCCGAACCGGACAGGCCGGTGATGACAATCAGTTTGTTGCGTGGAATGTCCAGGTCGATATTCTTCAGGTTGTTCACCCTCGCCCCCTTGATATGTATGTAGTCGTTCATCAGTTGTTTTCGTTAATTGTCCTTATGTTTGCAAAGTTAGTCAATGTTTGGCAAACGCATGATGGATTTTTATTGTATTTTTGCACGGAAATAACGTGTATGATGAATAAAAAATCACTTTTGCTTTTGATGATGTGGCTTTGCAGCTTTGCGCTTCAGGCCCAGTTGTCGCCCAAACGGGAGTTTCGCGGCGCATGGATACAGTGTGTGAACTATCAGTTTATGGGGTTGGGTACGGCAGAGATGCAGCGTACGCTGACGTACCAGTTGAATGAACTGCAAAAGTGCGGTATCAATGCCATCCTGTTTCAGGTACGCCCTGAGTTCGACGCGCTTTATGCCAGCAGCTTCGAGCCGTGGAGCCGTTATCTGACCGGACAGCAGGGCACGCCGCCTTCTCCCTACTGGGATCCGTTGCAGTGGATGATAGCCCAATGTCATGCACGGGGCATGGAACTGCATGCCTGGATCAATCCCTACCGGGCCAAAACGAAAGGTACGAAGGAACTGGCTGCCACACATGATTACAGAAAGCATCCTGAGCGGTATTTCTGGTATGGCGAACAACTGATTATGGATCCGGGGATGCCCGAGAACCGGGACTATATCTGCAACGTCGTGACGGACATCCTGTTGCGTTATGACGTGGATGGCATTCATATCGACGATTACTTTTATCCTTATCCCGAAAGCGGTTTGCGCATTCCGGACGACCAGACGTATGCGCGTTACGGGAACGGAATGAACCGCGATGACTGGCGACGGGAGAATGTGAACCTTTTCATCCGTCAGTTGCACGACTGCATCCATGCCGTCAAGCCTTGGGTGAAGTTCGGCGTGTCTCCTTTCGGTATCTATCGTAACTTGAAGAGCGACCCGAAGAGGGGAAGCAATACGCGCGGATTGCAGAACTATGACGATCTCTATGCCGATGTGTTGAAATGGGTGAAAGAAGGTTGGGTGGATTATAACATCCCTCAGGTGTATTGGGAAATCGGGCATTCCGCGGCCGACTACGATACGCTGATACGCTGGTGGAGTGAGCATGCCGGACATCGGCCTCTCTACATCGGGCAGGACGTGGACCGTACGGTAGCCAAAGCCGACCCCGTGGACCCGAACAAACACCAGATGGAGCGCAAGATGGCTTTGCAACGTTCGTTGCCTAACATCGAGGGCAGTTGCCAATGGTATGCCAAGGCAGTGGTGGACAACAAAGGAAATTATGGCACGATGTTGCGCAACTATTACCACCGTTATCCGGCCTTGCAGCCCGAGATGCCGTGGATAGACCACAAGCGTCCGAAGAAAGTACGCAAACTGACCACTTTATGGACGGAAGACGGCTATATGCTGTTTTGGCGTGAGCCGCGCGGAACGAGCGAGATGAACCGTGCGCGTCAATATGTGGTTTATCGCTTTGCCGAGGGCGAGCCTATAGATTTGGAATATGCCGAGAATATCGTGGCGATTACGCCGAACACTTTCTATAAACTGCCTTATGAGGACGGGAGCCGGAAATATACGTATGTGGTGACGGCACTCGACCGTTTGCAAAACGAGTCGAAAAAGGTGAAAAAGAAAATACGTCTTTAGAATTGTACGCGGACGGCATGAAAATCGTTTGTCTGAAAGGAGGACTGGGGAACCAGATGTTCGAATATTGTCGTTTCCGGGATTTGATGGAGTCCGGACACGATGAGGTTTATCTGTTTTACGACCACCGTAGGCTGAAACAGCATAATGGTTTGAGGCTTTCCGATTGTTTTGAACTGGAATTACCTTCTTGTCCGTGGGGGATAAAACTGGTGGTTTGGGGGCTCAAAATCTGTCGTGCCGTGGGAGTTTTGAAAAGATTGTATGATGACGAGAAGCCGGAAGCCGTGTTGATAGACGATTACAGTCAGCACCGGCGTTTTATACCGAATGCTCGTCGTTACTTCTTTTTCCGTCAGTTTTTGGCAGAACTGCAGAGCGGTTTCGTACAGATGATAAGAGCCGTGGATTATCCGGTATCGGTACACGTGAGGCGCGGAGACTATTTGCATCCTTCCAACTCGAGTTTCGGTTTATGTGGAGTGGACTATTTCCAACAAGCCATTGCTTATGTCAGAAAGAAGCGGCCCGATGCGCGTTTCTTTTTCTTTTCCGACGATATGGAATGGGTGAGGGAGAATCTTTGGATGGAGGATGCCGTATATGTGGAACATACGGAACTGCTGCCCGACTACGTGGATTTATATTTGATGACGTTGTGCCGCGGGCATATCATTTCCAATTCCACGTTCAGCTTTTGGGGGGCATATTTGGCCGTAGATGGCAACGGTATGAAAATCTATCCTCGTCGGTGGTTCCGCGACCCTACATGGACCAGTCCGCCTATCTTTTCGGAAGAGTGGGTCGGGCTATAGGATATAAGATACGTCCCCGGGAATTTCCGTTTTGGATTTCCCGGGGACGTGTGTATTACGTAGAACGAAGACGTTAACGTTTCCGTCGAGACGAGAACTTTCGTTTGTACCACAAGTAATAGCCGCTGAGCGGGAGAATCCCTCCGATGAAAGCAGCCAGGAAATAAAGTACCTTGGTCCACATGCCGCCCCAGGAGCCGGTGTGGAAGGCATAAAACCAACCTTTCAGCGTTTGTGAGGCCGGGGCATCCTTATAATAGGTTATGGAGCCGAGGCGACCGGTTTGCGGGTCGAATTGTATTTTATCCGTTTGACGGCGGTCGGTCTTCGGGTTGGGAGCCACTTCTATGCCTTCCGTACCCAGCTTGACCGACTTGTAGGTCGGATAGATCTGGCGGACAGCGTCTGCGGCTTTGTCCCATACGGCATAATTGAAAGTGGTCCCTTTCCGGCCTTTTTCTCCGCCGGCATGCCGCTGTCCGTCCGGACGGGACTGTTTTGCGGCATCTTTCCGTCCCTTTTGCCGATATTCCGGTCGAGGCGTATTTTCCACTTTTGGCGCGGTGCCACCGAAAAGGGAATACGCGGCTGTGCGATACCAAGTGAATGACCAGGTAAGTCCGGTCAGCGCCATGACGAGTAGGAATAGCGTGGTGTAGAAACCGAGCGATACGTGACTGTCGTAACAGAAACGCCGCCATCCTTTGTTACAGGATACCTGAAGGCGGTTTTTCAAAGCCTTTTTGGTCCGCGGTATCCAAATCACCACACCACTGATGAGTATCGCAACGAAGACCAGCGTAGTGACACCGACAATAGTTTTACCCACGGTCTTGTCTCCTTTCCGAGGCGGAACATCCATCAGCCAGCGATGAAGTTTGCGCATGGTCTGAAAGAAAGGATAGCTTTTGTTCCATCCGTTTATCTCGCCGGTGTAAGGGTTTACGCTTAGCGTTTTGCGGTTTAAGTGCTCAAAGCTGACCATCCAGGCTTCTTCCGGGGTGCCCGACATTTGCAGGCCGGAAATCTGCAATGCGTCCGGGAGTTGCGTGCGGAGCTTCGTGACCAGTTCGGAAGGCGTGAGCGGCTTTGCTCCATCCTCTACTTCGACCCGATAAAAACCGGGATTCAGGGCACGGGTGATATCCTGCTCAAATACCAGCGCCGCCCCCGAAAGGCAGACGACGCTGATAATGATGCCGAATGGAATGGAAAACCAAAGATGAATCTTGGCGAATGCTTTTCTCATATTTCAAAATTAGTTTGTAGCGGCCAGTTTGCCGATGGCCGACACGCTGTTGTGGGTAATGATGGTCAACCCTTTGGTAGCTTTAGCCGTAGCCGGGTCTATCTTGTAGAGTGCCGGAGCCTCGCCGTCCTTGGTCGTGACAGGGACGTATGCTACCCCGTTTTCGCAGAAGGGGTCACCCAATGAAGAAATCTGCTCTTGGGCTGGCAATCCATCGGTTACTTGAGTCAGCTTACCGCTTTCGCCTTTGAATACGGCCAGTTCGTTGGTCGGCGCATTCTTGCCGCTCATCGTACCCTCGCTATACATTTGAAGCAAGAAGTAGTCGGCTGTGATATGCCAGCAGCGGAACATCGGATGACCCGTACCCTGTTCTTCAAGATTATAGTAGTAGTTGGCATCGAATTGAGTCTCTCCAGCTTTGATGCGGACAACGCCCGATGGCAGTTGGCCGGTAACTTTCTTCAGGTCGGCAGAAGAGGTAGCCGTACGCCCGTAACCCGGAGAGAACACGTAGAGGTCGCCGTTGTCGGCAGCCCAAATGGTCTGGTAGTATTGCGATTTCTTGCGTCCGCTGGCAAAGCCGATTTTATCGGTTTTTACGATAACCGGAGTTTCGTCGAAACTGTCTCCGCTGTAAATGGCGATGAAGGCATTGTCAGGATATTGGGTGGAAGGAATCTGCCCGGCTGTGTATTGACCGGAACCGCTGCCGCCGTCGCTAGTGGCGATGAGTGCCTGGTCCGTGACCTTTTCAGGGAAGGTGTTCACGCCATAGTGGCTCATGCCCATAGGAACGACTGAGGTATAAAGTTTGCCGTTTGCCTCCACGAAACCGGCAAAGCTGACAATCTCGCCGTTGCCGAGGAAGTTCTCGGCGATACGCTTACCGGTGGTTGTATTGCCCGAATGTAC
This sequence comes from Paraprevotella clara YIT 11840, assembly GCF_000233955.1. Classification (GTDB taxonomy): domain Bacteria; phylum Bacteroidota; class Bacteroidia; order Bacteroidales; family Bacteroidaceae; genus Paraprevotella; species Paraprevotella clara. The sequence continues at coordinate 254,286 of NZ_JH376597.1, read as the reverse complement.
ATTCAGATAATTGAACTGGAGATATTTGGCAAAATTGCCTTGGGCGTCTTTTTCCTGCGAGCCGTCGTTGGTGGAGCAGGTGATGACATTATCGCCCCATGTACCGTATGTCGTGATACGGTTGAAAGTGTATTCGCGTGCTTCTTTTACCTTTCCGGTTGCGGCATTCAGGGCGTAAGAAGTTCCGGTTCCTGCATTTCCGTCATTGTATTGCAGCCCGAAGAGGTATTGTTGGCCGTAGAATATCCAATAGGACGCACCGATGGCTTCGGTACCGTTGCCCAATACCGTCACGGAGCCTTCGTCGAGTGATTCGCTGGTGACGAGATAAGTGCCTTCGTCGGCCTTGGCTGCTATGACGTATTTGCTTGTACCCGGAGTTGTGGTGCCGCCATTACCGTTGCCTCCGCCGGGAGTCGTGTCGTCATCGCTGCATGAAGTCAATGCGCCGCCGACGCAGAGGGCGGCAGCAAGCGCCCAAGTAAAGAATCTTTTTTCCATGTTTTTAATTATTTATTGAGTGAATGATGCTGTTTATTTCCCGAAGTAAACCCTTACCTTTCCATAGAAAGCCCGTCCGGCCTTTTGCAGGCTGTAATTGTCGTAAAGTTTTTCGTCCGTCAGGTTACGGCATTCGAGCGAAAAGTTGTAACGTCCCTTGGCCACACTGTAATTCAGTGTGAGATTGTGGGAGAACTGTTCGGGGACGCGTGCTTTGGTGTCCGGGTCGCCGAAGTCTTCCCAGTACAGGGGAAACTCGTGCTGGTAGTAGCTGTCGTAAGTGAGCGAGAGCATGTTGCCTTTGCCGAACAAGTCATGCCAATAGAATGATGCGTCGAAGTTGGCGTAGCGGTAGGGCTGGTTGGGGATGCGCTGTCCGTAGGTCAGCGAAGCCTGCCCCGTGCCTTCGGCCAACCGTTTCTCACGGTCGATGGCATCCATGCTGTTGAATGTTCCGCCCAAGCTGAACCAGTTCGCATAGCTGTAACGCAAGGAGACGTTGTATCCTTTGGTCTTGACCCGTCCGTGGTTCTCGTAGAATCCGAAGTCCATACCGCCCACGTTGTCCAATCCGCGACGGATGTAATCCTTCGTGTCGCGGTAGATGAGGCTTCCTTCCATGTACAGTCCGTGCTTACCGAATCGCGGGGTGTATCCGAGGTTGAAGTTGACATTGTCGCTTTTTTCGGGACGCAGGTTCGCCCGTCCGGCTTCCAGGTCCTCGTCACCGAAAAGTTCGTCTGTCGAGGGCAGGCGGTAAGCTTTCTCGTATGACAGCTTGGCCTGCAGGTTTTTCAGGATGAAGTAAGTTCCTGCTGCTCCATAGCCGAAAGCACTCGTTTTTTGCGACATCTGTATGTAATTGCCGATACCGTCGTCGCTTTGGGATACGGGGCCTTCGTTATATTGGTTGTAATACTTGCCGAACACCGTGGCGTTCCATTTCTCTGTGGGCATGAAGCGGTAAGACAGTCCGGTGACGTTCTTGCGGGAACGCTTGGGGATGCTGAAGTCCGAGAGGCGCGAACTTCCTGCGACGTACGAACGAGTGGTGCGTTCAAAAGTGCTCAGCACATGGTTGAGCGTGACCAGATGGGCGTGGCCGATGCGATAGTTGGCCGTGAGCGTACCGTTCCAGTTCTTGTTCTTGGCCTCGTTGTTCTGGTTGGATTGCTCCCCGGGCACGCCGGTATATTTCCGTTGTCCCAACCAGTTGTATTTGTAAGATGCCGTATCTATGTTGTGGGTGATGTTGTGGTTGTAGTTGACATTGGCCATGACATCGAGTCCCTCGACCCACAAGTTGCGTTTGCGGTATTCCAAAGAGGGAATGAACGAGAAGCCATGACGGTGTTTTTCTCCGAATACGACTTTCTGCAACACTCCGTTTTGTATCTCCTTATAAAAGTGGGTGTAGGTAAAGCCCAGCATCAGGCGGTCGGCCCATTTCTTGTCGGCCACCCCGATTTTGCCGCTCACGGCTTCGTTGTGGAAACGGTCGTTGAAACGTTTTATATGGTAAATCTTTGTCTTGTCAGTGTTCTCCGAGATACCGTCGTCGCTAAATTCCGTAACGTAGTAGTCAATGTAATAGTTGTTGTCCGAGAGATTCTGGAAAGCGTTGATTTCATACAGCAGACCGTTCTTGAATGACTGTCCGAAGTTGACGAAAGATTTGTGGGTGTTGAACGAGCCGTAAGAATAAGAGGCATCGGCAAACCAGCCGAGTTTCCTTTGGTTGGTGACGATATTGATGACCCCGCCCAAGGCATCGGTACCGAAACCTACGGGAACCACTCCACGGTAGACCTCGATGCGTTCGGCGAAGTTCACCGGCAGGTTGTTCAGATTGAGGGCTGTTCCGGCTCCTTCCTGCGGTACGCCGTCGATAAAGATCTTGACGTGTTTGCCCGTAAAACCGTCGAGCATGAGTTGCATGTCCGAACCCATTCCGCCCGTCTCGCGCAGCTTGACGCCCGGAACGGTGGTCAGCACTTCGGCCAGGTTCTTATTCAGTCCGGCCATGCCTTTCAAGTCTACGGCCACAGCGTTGAATGCCGATTTGTTGATGCGGCCCACGTGGCTGGCTTCCACTTTCACTTCGGCCAGTTCCATATCTTTCTGGTGCATTTTGACATTCAACTTCTGGCGTTCGCCAGCCTGGAGGGTGACGGTACGTTCCACCGTGGCGTACCCCATAGCCTTAAACACCAATGTATGCTTTCCCGCATCGACTTTCAGATGATATATTCCTTTTTCGTCGGGGCGTGTACCGATAGAAGTCCCTTTGACTTGTACGGTAGCAAAGTCCATGATTTCGTTCGAAGTGGAGATCACCTTGCCTGAGACCATAGCCTGTTTCCGGGCTTGTCCTGAAAGGTGATTTGTTCCTGCAATAAATACCAATGTAAGGCTTAACAATCTGATTACCGTTTTCAATTTTTATGAGTTTAGGAGGTTTGTTTTGCGAATGCAAAGATACGGCTTGGAAAGAGAATTTTGCAATCGTTCAAAATCAGTAATTTGCGGATTGAGCAAATACCTGTTTTTAGGTATTGCATTATTTCTTGATTATCTTATCAGTTCATACTGACGGAGAGATGGGCGTATGGATACTTGAAAGTAGGGATATTGTGAAATATGAACAAAAAGAGCGGGAATGTGTGGTTTCACATTTCCGCTCTTTGTTTATGCTTAGTTTCTGAACACCAATCCGTTTCCGTCCGCATCCACGATGATGGGTCTCGTCCGGTCGATATGCTGTGCCAGCATGGTCTTCGACAAGTCGTTCAGCAGGTAACGCTGGATGGCCCGTTTGACCGGACGGGCACCGAACTCGGGATCGTAACCCGCATCGGCCAGGAAGTCCAGGGCGGCATCGGTCAGTTGCAAGGTCACGCCGTTGCCCTCCAGCATCTGGGTGATGCCGTTGATTTGCAGGCGCACCACCTGTTTGATTTGCTCCTGAGTGAGCGGCAAGAACATGATGGTCTCGTCGATACGGTTCAGGAACTCCGGACGAATGGTCTTCTTCAGCATGCCGAGCACCTCTTTTTTCGTCTCCTCGATGAGGGCTTCGCGGGCTTGTGTGCCGGTCTGCGGCGTCAGTTTCTCGAACTGGCTCTGGATGTAACCACTCCCCAGGTTGCTCGTCATGATGATGATGGTGTTCTTGAAGTTCACCACGCGTCCCTTATTGTCGGTCAGGCGGCCGTCGTCGAGCACTTGCAAGAGGATGTTGAATACGTCCGGATGCGCCTTTTCTATTTCATCGAACAGAACTACCGAGTAAGGTTTGCGGCGTACGGCCTCCGTGAGTTGTCCGCCCTCATCGTATCCTACGTATCCCGGAGGCGCACCGATCAACCGGCTTACGCTGAATTTCTCCTGATATTCCGACATGTCGATACGCGTCATCAGCGTCTCGTCGTCGAAGAGGTATTCGGCCAAAGCCTTGGCCAGCTCGGTCTTGCCTACACCGGTCGTTCCCAAGAAGATGAACGAACCGATGGGACGTTTCGGGTCTTGCAGTCCCGTACGGCTGCGCCGCACGGCATCGCTCACGGCCTGTATGGCTTCGTCCTGCCCGATGACCCGTTTGTGGAGTTCCTCTTCCAGATGGAGCAGCTTCTCGCGCTCGCTTTGCAGCATCTTGCTCACGGGGATGCCCGTCCAACGGCTTACCACATCGGCGATGTCTTCCGAGGTCACTTCCTCTTTAATCATCGCGTCTCCGCCCTGCGTGTCCTTCAACTGGTCTTGTATCCGGTTGATTTCGTCCTCCAATGCCTTGAGCTTGCCGTAGCGGATTTCGGCCACCTTGCCATAGTCGCCTTCGCGTTCGGCCCGTTCGGCTTCGAATTTCAACTGCTCGATTTGCTGTTTGTTCTGCTGGATTTTGTTCACCAGTCCGCGTTCGGCCTCCCATTTGGCCTTGTAGCTGCTTTCCTGTTCTTTCAGTTCGGCAATCTCCTTGCTCAGTTGTTCCAGTTTGGGCTGGTCGTTTTCCCGTTTGATGGCCTCGCGCTCGATTTCCAACTGTTTCAACCGGCGTTCGATTTCGTCCAATTCCTCCGGTACGGAGTCACGCTCCATACGCAGTTTGGCTGCCGCCTCGTCCATCAGGTCGATGGCCTTGTCCGGGAGGAAACGGTCGGTGATATAGCGGTTGGAAAGTTCCACGGCGGCGATGATGGCGTCGTCTTGGATACGCACCTTGTGGTGGTTCTCATATCTTTCCTTCAGTCCCCTCAGGATGGAAATGGTGCTGAGCGTGTCCGGCTCGTTGACCATAACCGTCTGGAAACGGCGCTCCAATGCCTTGTCCTTTTCAAAGTACTTCTGGTATTCGTCCAACGTGGTGGCACCGATGCTTCTCAGCTCGCCCCGTGCCAAGGCAGGCTTCAGGATGTTGGCGGCATCCATGGCACCCTCGCCTTTTCCCGCGCCCACCAACGTGTGGATTTCGTCGATGAAGAGGATGATGCGCCCTTCGCTTTTCGTCACTTCGTTGATGACGGATTTCAGACGTTCCTCAAACTCTCCTTTGTATTTGGCACCGGCGATAAGCGCGCCCATGTCGAGGGAGTAGAGCTGTTTGTCTTTCAGGTTCTCCGGTACGTCGCCCCGCAGGATACGATGGGCCAGTCCTTCCACGATGGCCGTCTTACCCGTACCCGGTTCGCCGATTAATATGGGGTTGTTCTTCGTACGTCGGCTCAGGATTTGCAGCACGCGCCGTATCTCTTCATCCCGTCCGATGACCGGGTCGAGCTTTCCGCTCCGCGCTTCCTCGATGAGATTCTTGGCGTACTTGTTGAGCGCCTGATAAGTGTCTTCACTGTTTTGGGAAGTCACTTTTTCTCCTTTACGCAGTTCGTTGACGGCAGATGCCAGTTCCTTTTCAGTGATGCCTGCGTCTTTCAGGATTCTGGAGGCCGTGCTTTTCACGGTCAGCAAAGCCAGAAGCATCGGTTCGAGCGAGACGAACTCGTCGCCGCCCTTGGAAGCGTAATCCTGTGCCCGTGTCAGCACTTCGTTGCTTTCGCGGCTCAGGTAGGGTTCGCCTCCCTGTACCTTTGGCAGCGAAGCGGTCTGGCTTTCCAGTACCTGTTCGATTTGCCTGCTGTTGACACCCAGTTTCTGAAAGAGGAAATTCGTGACGTTTTCCCCCACTTTGAGGATACCGGCCAACAAGTGCTCCGGTTCGATGGCTTGCTGTCCCCTTGCCTGTACAAGGTTGACGGCTTCCTGAATGGCCTCTTGGGCCTTGATGGTAAATTTGTCAAAAGTCATGGTTGTTTCCTTTCTATATTTAATTGTTTATTTTTCTGTATTTCAGTGTGGCGTTTTCGAGCCACACTTATCCTGTATCAAAATGTTTGCCATAAGGAATAGTCTGACAAAATGTCATAAAACATGAAAAAATGGCAGACCGGATGCTTCGCGGACTGACGGCTTTGGTATGTGGGCTTTCATGTGAGGGACAAGCGTCTTTGTCAAAAAGTCAAATCGGCCTTCATGAGAATCCGTTATTTGCGTCCCCGTGCGGAGGTCTGCGGAAATACGCGATTCTCGTGGGGTGGAGGGAAGACAATCTGTCGTCCATAAGGAGCTTTCCGGCAACATCCGGAAGGCCGGGCTGCGAGGTTCTGCGCAGGAGAGTACCGGGCGTGATAGTACAAATCGGATAGACATGGCATTTTGACATCAGCCTTTGACAGGCGGAAAGGCTTCAAATAGCAAAAAATCAAGCCGGAAAAGCTTGTCCTTACGTCGTTTTCAGGTACATTTCGCCTCCCGATGCAGACCTCCTCCGGCCGACAAGTGGAGAAAAAAAATGTTTTTTCAGCCGAACGGAAAATCAATCTCTTGAGATTGAAACGCGGTTAGGCTTAAAAAGATTAAAAAACGAGTCTTAAACGTGAAAAACTGTATTTAGGGATGCCTCGAAAACATCTGAAACTACGCTGGAAAAAGGTTTTTCCACTGGCCTGTATGACCTTTTTGCTGTCATTTTGAAAGCAAAAAGACGCAGTTGGTGACGACAGATTCTCGTTTCATGCGCTGCTCTGCTTTTGTTTTTTTGTATCTTTGTGAACGGAAAACAGTACTACATAAAATGGAAAAAACGAAATGGAGTGAGAATGTCATACTGGTGGATGCGGATTACGTGGATGCCGTGGCATTCAATTTAATCGTGAATTTCGAGCGGATGCTGAACCGTCCGATTCCTAAGGCCGACCTGGCGCAATGGCTGGTTTGCGCGGCTTTGGACGGGGGAGTCGGAGAGGGAAAGAACGACATACAGGTCGTGTTTATCCACGGCAAGGGGCGGAAAGCCTTAGAAAACTTCACCCCCTCGGACTTCGAGGCCGAACTTGACGGCAAGGCGTTCTGCGACGGACATTTGGGAGAATTCAAGTTAAGTTCCGTACAAGTGGAGAACTTGGTGGACGGAGACGCCCTCTATTTGCAGTCGCTCGAGGCATTGGCCGACGAGAAAGGCATCAAACGACTGGTCATCGTGCCGGACGTGGAGAAATACGGTCTTCGAGTACGCGAGATTTTGGGCCGGACCGAAGGCAAGGACATCACGTTGCTGGCCATGGAACCTCAGGCGGGGAGAGGATTCCGTCAGGAAATTCTCGGTTACTCGTTGATGAATGCGTTGGGCATCAGGGGAGACGAAATTTGCGATTAAGCGAGAACAGACCGAACTTGTTCGAGTCTGCCGAGCGTGAGCAAATTATCTAATTCAAATAAAAATCAAAAAAACAGGCTTTTTCTTTCCTTCTTGGAAAAAGTCATTAACTTTGCATCCTATACATATTTAATTATAATACCGAATTCAAAAAAATGGGAAAAGTTTTAATTATCGGTGCCGGCGGTGTGGCCACGGTAGCAGCGCACAAAGTGGCCCAGCATCCGGAAGTGTTTGACGAAATCATGATTGCCAGCCGTACGAAGGCCAAGTGTGACGCTATCGTGAAGGCCATCGGGAACCCGTCTATCCAAACGGCACAGGTGGACGCCGACAATGTGGAAGAGTTGGTGGAACTGCTGAACGGTTACAAACCGGACATGGTGATGAATCTGGCCTTGCCTTATCAGGACTTGACCATTATGGAAGCTTGTCTGCAAACCGGATGCAATTATCTGGATACGGCAAACTACGAGCCGAAGGACGTGGCTCATTTTGAATACAGTTGGCAGTGGGCCTACAAGAAACGTTTCGAGGAAGCTGGACTGACCGCCATTCTGGGCTGCGGTTTCGACCCGGGCGTTTCCGGTGTGTATACGGCATACGCGGCCAAACATTATTTCGATGAAATCCATTACCTGGACATCGTGGACTGCAATGCGGGAAATCATCATAAGGCTTTTGCCACAAACTTCAATCCGGAAATCAACATCCGCGAAATTACTCAGAACGGACGTTATTACGAGAACGGACAGTGGGTGGAGACGAAGCCTATGGAAATCCATAAGGACCTGACGTATCCGAACATCGGTCCGCGCGACTCTTATCTGTTGTTCCACGAAGAGCTCGAATCGCTGGTGAAGAACTTCCCGACCATCAAGCGTGCCCGCTTCTGGATGACTTTCGGACAGGAATACCTTACGCATCTGCGCGTGATTCAGAATATCGGTATGGCACGCATAGACGAGGTGGATTACAATGGAGTGAAAATCGTTCCGTTGCAGTTCCTCAAGGCCGTGTTGCCCAACCCGCAGGATTTGGGTGAAAACTACGAAGGCGAGACCAGTATCGGCTGCCGTATCCGTGGGGTGAAGGACGGAAAAGAGCTGACTTATTACGTGTACAATAATTGCAGCCATCATGCCGCTTATCTGGAGACCGGCATGCAGGGGGTCAGCTATACGACGGGCGTGCCGGCCATGATAGGAGCCATGATGTTCCTGAAAGGCATCTGGAAGAAGCCCGGTGTGTGGAATGTGGAAGAGTTCGATCCGGATCCGTTCATGGAGGAGTTGAACAAGGACGGGCTTCCCTGGCACGAAGTGTTCAATGGCGACCTTGAACTTTAATGCAGTATATCCCGGATTGCATCTCTTGTCGGGGTGCTGCCGGGAGCTGAAACATAGATGATTTGATTATAAAAAAGATTATGGCAAAGAAAGAAGAAGAAACCACTGGGGGCGGCGGACCGAATACGGAGAAGCTGAAAGCCCTGCAAGCGGCGATGGACAAGATAGAGAAGAACTTCGGAAAGGGTTCTATCATGAAACTGGGTGACGACCACGTGGAACAGGTGGATGTGATTCCTACGGGTTCCATCGCGTTGAATGCCGCTTTGGGCGTGGGGGGATACCCGCGCGGACGTATTATAGAGATTTACGGTCCGGAGAGTTCCGGTAAAACGACCTTGGCCATCCATGCCATTGCCGAGGCGCAGAAAGCCGGCGGGATAGCCGCGTTTATCGATGCGGAGCACGCTTTCGACCGTTTTTATGCCGCCAAGTTGGGCGTGGATGTGGACAATTTGTGGATTTCCCAACCGGACAACGGGGAGCAGGCATTGGAAATAGCCGACCAGTTGATCCGTTCGTCGGCTATCGACATTATCGTGATAGACTCCGTGGCTGCCTTGACACCGAAGGCTGAGATCGAGGGCGATATGGGGGACAATAAAGTCGGTTTGCAGGCCCGCTTGATGAGTCAGGCTTTGCGTAAACTGACCTCCACAATCAACAAGACGAATACCACTTGTATTTTCATCAACCAGTTGCGTGAGAAAATCGGCGTGATGTTCGGCAATCCGGAGACGACGACCGGTGGTAACGCTTTGAAATTTTACGCCAGCGTGCGTCTGGACATCCGCCGCGTGACGAGTATCAAGGACGGCGACGAGGTGGTCGGTAATCAGGTACGCGTGAAAGTGGTGAAGAACAAGGTGGCGCCTCCTTTCCGTAAGGCTGAATTTGAAATCACCTTTGGAGAAGGTATCTCTAAAATCGGCGAAATCGTAGACTTGGGTACGGAACTGGGTATTCTGAAGAAGAGCGGTTCCTGGTACAGTTACAACGATACGAAGATTGGACAAGGAAGGGATGCCGTGAAAAATATGTTGAAAGACAACCCCGAACTCTGTGACGAAGTGGAAGGACTGATTGCGGCAGCCTTGCAGGATGCCAATGCCAATCCGTGACAATATCCTTTTTTATAAACGAAAAGAATGGCCGCAGGGCTGTTCTTTTCCGTTTATTTGTAAGACAACCCTAACCAAATTTTTAATAACATGAGAGTGTTACGAACTTTATTTTTATTGATGAGTGTGGCTTCGTGTCCTTTTGTCATGCCGGGCAAAGCCGCAAAAACAGCTAAATCCCATGTGGACGAAGTGTCTATGATGATTGGTACGGATGGTAGCCATGAGACGGAATACGGGGGGACGACTCCGGCCGTGGGTACGCCTTTTGCCATGACGCAGTGGTGCGCGGCGACCCGCCTCAACGGTATATCCCGTACGATGTATCGCCGTTGCGATTCGGTCTTAATCGGTTTTATGGGGACGCACCAGCCGGCCATCTGGATGGGAGATTACGGGTTCATGACTCTGATGCCCCAAAGTGGAGAACTGAAAATCAAGGCGACGGACAGGCAGGTGCGTCTGGATCATGGGAAAGAAGTGGCTACACCTTATTATTATAAGGTGTCATACGCTTCGGGAAAACACGGCGGTTCGGAGATTACCACGGAAATGACAGCGACTTCACGCGCGTCTTTCTTTCATATCACTTACCCCAAAGGGGAAAAATCCTTGCTTTATTTGGAGGCCGGGAGGGAAAACGAAGGAGGTTTCATACGCATTTATCCCGACAAGCGCGAGGTACATATATATAATAAGGAAAGGCATGATGCCCATTTGGGGCCGGCCTTACCGGGATTCAAAGGATATTATGTGTTGAAGTTTTCCCAGGCCTTCGCCGGTTACGGCACATGGCGCGACGGGGCGGTCAGCGGAAAGTCTGTACAGGCGGAAGGTGGTTCGGTAGGCGGATATGTCGAGTTTCCTGCGGGGACGACGTGGGTTGATGTACGTATCGGCAGTTCTTTTATCGACTTCGAGCAAGCTGCGGTGAACCTGTCTAAAGAGATTCCGGCCAGGTCTTCGTTTGCATCCGTGACGAAAAAAGTGAAAAAGGAATGGGAGGAAAAGCTTTCCAAGATAGACTTGGAGGGGGCGAGCGAAGAAGACCGTACGATATTCTATACGGCGTTTTTCCGTACCTTGCAGTATCCTCGGGAGTTTTCGGAATATGGCCGTTATTACAGTCCGTTTGACGATAAGGTGCATCAGGGCGTTTCCTATAATGCTTATTCTTTGTGGGATACTTTCAGGGCTGAACACCCTTGGCTGCAAATCATGGCGCCCGAACGGGTGGATGATATGGTTACGGCATTGGTACAAATGTACGAAGAGGGCGGCTGGATACCCAAATGGCCGAATCCTACCTATACGAATATCATGATCGGCACGCATGCGGACGCTGTAATAGCGGATGCTTACATCAATGGCTTTCGCGATTATGACGTGGAGAAGGCGTATGAAGCGATTCGTAAGGATGCCTACGTGCCTCCTACGGACGACAGTCTCCACCGTTGGGGGGACAGAGAATGGTGGAACGGCGGATATGAGGCACGCGGCGGATTGTCTTATTACCTGAAGAACGGTTACGTGGCGGATGACCGGACGAATGAATCCGTGGCCCGCACGTTGGAATTTGCTTTAAGCGACTATTGCATTGCCCAAATGGCAAAGGCTTTGGGAAAAACGGCTGATTATGAAGATTTGATGAGAAGGGCAAAGAATTACCGCTATTTATATAATCCGAAAACGAAACTTTTCCAAGCGCGTAATGCCGATGGCAGTTGGGCCGGGGAGCATTCAGGGTTTACCGAAGGGGCCAACTGGACTTATCAATTTTGTGTCATGCAGGATGTGCAGGGGCTGATAGATTTAATGGGAGGTAATGAGTCTTTTGCCGCAGCGCTCGATAACGTGTTCGACAACGGGCATTACCGGCATGACAATGAACCCGGTCACCATTATGTGTATTTATATAACTATTGCGGTCGCTTCGACAAGGCGCAAGAACGTATTCCGGAAATCCTGGAAACCCATTACAGGAACGGGGCGGACGGACTGTCGGGAAATGACGACTGCGGACAGATGTCTGCCTGGTATCTGTTCAGTTCGTTGGGCTTTTATCCGGTGACTCCGGCGTCGGGAGAGTATGCGTTGGGGATTCCGCGGTTCCCGTCGGCCCGTGTGGAACTGCCGCATGGCAAAGTGTTGACAGTTCGTGCCGAAGGTCTGAAAGAACATAAGCATCTGCCGGTCATTCTTTTTAACGGAAAGAAGCTGGATGCGCCTTTCATTGCCATCCGGGACTTGATGAAAGGCGGAGTTTTGGAGTTTAAAGCCGAGTGAAAAAGCTGTGAAGGACTGAAGGGCGGGTTTCAGAAATTGAATCCCGCCCTTATGTATCCGGCGGTCTTGGCTCGGTCGCTGAAGCAAATCGTAATACCGATAGGGCCTATAAAGGTACGGAGGTCATATTTTACGGCTCCACCGAAGATGTGGTATCCCAACAGGTCGTTATTGTTGAAACTGTTTTTGAAAAAATGCATCCAGTCGTCCGATGTGGCGGCGATATTGAATACGCCGCTGACGTAATGCTTTCCTCCGATGCGTTGACGGGCCTCTATTCCCGCCACGACCAAAGAACGATGGGACATCTCGAAATGATTGATGCCGTAGAATGGTATTTGTTGGCTGAAGTATTTGCCCCGTTCTTGGCCGCCGAGCGTATTCATCTCGGCCACGGTGTTTTCTGTCGTCAGATAGCGTCCTTCTATCCGGGGCATTAAAGTGAAGCGCGAGTTGAAAGAGAATGCGGCATTCCAGTGTATTCCGGCTGTGTGGAAGGCTTTGTTTCCGTTTAATGGTATGGCATAGTAGTATTCCATATCGAATTCAGCTCCTTTTGTCGGGAAGTAAATATCGTCCAATGTGTTGACGGCGTATTGTGTGCCGAACTTCAGGTAGCTTTCTTTGGTAATATCTGTCGGCGAGCTGTCCTCGAAGCGATAGAGGAAGGAACCGTAGTTGTAGAGTTGGTAAATACCTCCCAACTTGAGACGTACGTTTTTCCAGCTTTTGGTGAATCCGACCTCTCCGAAATGGTGATTGAAGCTGATGCCGTACGTCCTTTCTCCTTTCTCATAGATGTTAAAATCGTTGTAAGTATAACGATAACCGGTGGTAAGGTTCCATTCCCTGCCTAAGTTGAGATTGTAATGCGCGTCGCCATAAGTTTGCTTTCCTAAACGTAAAGTCAGGTTGATGTGGTGATTCCTTTTTTTCCCGAGTTGCATTTGTCCGTTGAACAGCAAGGCTGCCAGTTCTTCGTTGTCGAACCTAAGTCCCAGATTGATGGAATTTCTGGGCGCGTCGCCTATCAGGATTTTCAAGCTTCCTGCATAGCGCGCTTCGATATTTCCCGGGCGGTGCATATAGAAGAAAGGAGGAGTGGGACGGCTCACGATGGAATCGTCGGGAGAGAAACGACCGCCTATGGCCCGTAAGGTGTCTATCTGTGAGCGGGCGGCCTGTGCTCCACGTTCCATCAGGGAGTCTATGGCTGTTGTGTTGAAACTGGCTGTGTTGTATCCTTTTACATCGACCTTGATATAGACGTCCGAAAGCGCGATATTTTGTTCCCAACGGTCTTTTCTTTGCAAGTCGATGAGTTGGTTGAGTTGTGCGAAGATATTGTTTTGAAGTTCTTCTGCATTTTTCATCGGATCCTGTACGTCCACGCCTATGACAATGTCTGCTCCCATTTGCCGTGCCACATCTACCGGATAATTGTTGATGATACCACCGTCGATGAGTAGTTTGCCGTTCATGGATATCGGGGCAAAAGCACCGGGAATGGACATGCTGGCACGTATGGCGATGGGCAGTACGCCGTTTCGGAATACGATCTCTTCGCCCGTCACCAAATCTTGGGAAATACAGGCAAACGGGATAGGCATTTTTTGAAAATCAATGGAATCGTGGTACCCTTCGGTGAGTTGCCATAACATACGCCCGATGTTTCTTCCTTTAATGACTCCTCCGCTGATTAAGTCTTGCGGTTTTTCAAAGAAGGGGACGGAGAGGATGTATTGTGAATTTTGTTCTCTGGTCTGTAGGTTAAGCGCGTTGCGATAAGCTTTGTCGCTAAGCAATGTGTTCCAGTCTTGTGCCATGAATATACTGTCGAGCTGTTCGGTCGTATATCCTATGGCATATAACCCGCCGATGATACTACCCATGCTCGTACCTACAATCATGTCGATGGGGACTCCTGCTTCTTCAATTACTTTCAGTGCCCCGATGTGAGCCGTACCTTTTGCACCGCCTCCGCTTAGTACTACGGCTACCCGTGGGCGTGCCATAGAAATATGGAATACCGATAAGGTGCAAAGAAATAATAGAAGTCGTGCTATTTTCGTCATACATTTTATATTTTTTCAGCCATTTTGGCAGTTTTCAGGTTTGACTGTCGCAGATGAGCTTGTCCGAGAACAAAGATAGCAGAAAAACTCTCTCTTGATTCCGATAAATCTTTTTTTATTGTTTTTTCTGTCTCATGAGATGGTTTGGCACGCGGTTTGTTTTTATAACAGTGCGCTGCTTCCGTAAGAGGCGGACGTAAGAAATACATTCAATTTAGATTAATAATAAAAAAGTAGATATATTATGGGAAAGATTATTGGAATTGACTTGGGAACTACAAACTCTTGTGTTTCCGTATTTGAAGGTAACGAACCGGTAGTAATCGCGAACAACGAAGGCAAGCGTACGACTCCTTCTATCGTGGCGTTTAAAAACGGCGAACGCTTGGTGGGTGATCCGGCCAAACGTCAGGCGATTACGAATCCGAAGAATACCATTTTCTCTATCAAACGTTTCATGGGTGAGACCTATGATCAGGTACAGAAAGAAATAGCACGTGTGCCTTATTCAGTAGTAAAAGGAGATAACAACACGCCTCGTGTGGATATTGAGGGGCGTCTCTATACTCCGCAGGAAATCTCTGCCATGATTCTCCAGAAGATGAAAAAGACGGCTGAGGACTATCTGGGTCAGGAGGTGACGGAAGCCGTGATTACCGTGCCGGCTTATTTTTCGGATTCTCAGCGTCAGGCGACGAAAGAGGCCGGACAGATTGCCGGTTTGGAAGTGAAACGTATTGTGAATGAACCGACGGCTGCGGCTTTGGCTTACGGTGTGGATAAGTCCAATAAGGACATGAAGATTGCTGTCTTCGACTTGGGAGGTGGTACATTTGATATTTCCATACTGGAGTTTGGTAGCGGTGTATTCGAGGTGCTTTCTACCAATGGTGATACTCACCTCGGAGGTGATGATTTCGACCAAGTGATTATCGACTGGCTGGCTGCTGACTTCAAGTCGGAAGAAGGAGTTGATTTGAAGCAAGACCCGATGGCATTGCAACGTTTGAAAGAAGCTGCCGAGAAGGCCAAGATTGAATTGTCTTCTTCTACGACTACGGAAATCAATTTGCCTTATATCACGGCTGTAGGCGGTGTGCCCAAGCACTTGGTGAAGACTTTGACGCGTGCTAAGTTCGAGCAGTTGGCCGATAATTTGATTCAGGCTTGTAAGGTACCGTGCCAGAAGGCAATGCAGGATGCCGGTTTGAGTAATTCAGACATCGACGAAGTGATTCTTGTCGGCGGTTCGAGTCGTATTCCGGCCATCCAGAAGTTAGTAGAAGATTTCTTCGGCAAAGCTCCGTCTAAAGGTGTAAATCCGGATGAGGTCGTAGCTGTAGGCGCTTCTATCCAAGGGGCCATCCTGAATAAGGAAGCCGGAGTGGGCGACATCGTATTGTTGGATGTGACGCCGTTGTCTATGGGTATTGAGACGATGGGTGGCGTAATGACGAAGTTGATTGAAGCCAATACGACCATTCCGTGCAACAAGAGCGAAGTGTTTAGTACGGCTGCCGACAATCAGACGGAAGTGACTATTCACGTATTGCAGGGAGAACGTCCGATGGCCGCTCAGAATAAGTCTATCGGTCAGTTTAATTTGACCGGCATTGCACCTGCTCGTCGTGGAGTTCCTCAAATTGAGGTGACTTTCGACATCGATGCCAATGGTATTTTGAAAGTGTCTGCCAAGGATAAGGCTACCGGTAAGGAACAGGCTATTCGAATCGAAGCTTCTTCAGGTTTGAGCAAAGACGAAATCGACCGTATGAAAGCTGAGGCTGAGGCTAATGCAGATGCCGACAAGAAAGAGCGTGAAAGAGTAGACAAGATGAATCAGGCTGACTCTATGATTTTCCAGACAGAGAACCAGTTGAAAGAGTTGGGTGATAAGATTCCGGCTGACAAGAAACCTGCTATCGAAGGAGCTTTGCAGAAATTGAAAGATGCTCACAAGGCGGGTGATGTTGCCGCCATCGATGCTGCTATTGCCGAAATGAATGCAGCATGGCAGGCAGCCAGTGCACAGATGTATCAGGGTGGTGCACAGCCTGGAGCCGGTGCACAGCAGAATGCTGGAGGACAGAGTAATACCAACGCCGGAAACTCTTCTTCTGATGATAGTATTCAAGATGCAGATTTTGAGGAAGTGAAGTAATTGCATTAGGTGTTAGTTAATAGATGTGAGCTCCCTCCACCAACTTTTGAAAGTTGGTGGAGGGAGTTCTTTTGTTTGTATACTTTTATTTGAGTAGAGAGGCCGGGTATTTCAAGTCTTACTTACCCCTTTCCAAGATAAGTTTTAATGAGGGATTCGAGTCTCTTCCGGGGTTTATTCGGGGTGTACGAAGCATCGCTTGCATGTTTGGTATAGAGCATGCAATAACAAATATATGGGGCCGATAATCGCGACAAGAACCCATAATACTGCATTTAGGAACAATAATAAGAATGCGTAAAAGCGTTGCATCTTTGTGAAGTTGGAAAATATAATACTGGATTATGCTTGCAAAAGTATGGCTTTTTTCGTACCTTTCGAAATATAACCATATAAAATATTGAAAAGATGAAGAATGTGAATAAAATAATAAAGGACGTGGTTTTCGGGCTTGCCGTTACGGCGGTCGGACTATGGGTTCCGCATACTGCTGATGCATGTACGGGAATTACGTTGAAGTCGCAGGACGGCGCCACCGTCTTGGCTCGTACCATAGAGTGGGGCGGCAGTTATCTGAATAGCCGTTATGTGGTTGTGCCTCGGGGGTATGTGCAACAATCGTATGTGCCGGGCGGACAAAAAAACGGATTGGAATTTACGGCGGTATACGGTTATGTAGGGATAGCCGTGGAGTTGGAGGATTTTGTGGCCGACGGACTGAACGAGGCCGGACTGGCTGCCGGTTTGTTTTACTTCCCTCACTACGGTAGTTATGAAGCGTACGATGAGGGGCAACGTGAGAGTACTTTGTCCGATTTGCAACTGGTACCTTGGATGTTGTCTCAGTTCAAGACGGTGGATGAGGTAAAAGAGGCACTCGGAACGGTGCATGTGGTGTCGTCCGACCCGCGTGCCTCTACGGCTCATTGGCGCATTGCGGACGCTTCGGGACGACAGGTCGTGTTGGAGATTGTGGACGGCATTCCTCATTTTTATGAAAATGAATTAGGCGTGCTCACCAACTCTCCGGGCTTTGAATGGCAGATGACGAACCTGAACAATTATGTAAACCTGTATGCAGGAGTGGCGGAAGCCAAGCCGTTCGGCAAGGTGAAGCTCGCCGCTTTTGGTGCAGGCAGCGGCTTTTTAGGGATTCCCGGCGATGTGACGCCTCCGTCCCGTTTTGTGCGTGCCGCTTTCTATCAGACTTCTTCTCCCGTGCAGGCTACGGCGCAAAAGACGGTACTGCAAGCTTTCCAGATATTGAACAATTTCGACATTCCCGTGGGGATTGAATTTGCAGATGCCAAGGTGCCGGCGGATATTCCGAGCGCTACGCAGTGGACTTCCGCCACGGACATGAAGGATTTGGTGTTTTATTACCGTACCATGTACAACAGCGAAATCCGGAGCATCGATTTGAAGGCCATAGACTTTGCCCGTGTGAAGTACCGTTCTGTAGCGATAGACGATGTGAAAGAACAACCGATTGTCCCGATTATATTGAATTAGTGGCGGAAAAATTGTACTTTTGCAGGGAAATAAAGATGACGACGAATGAAAATAGGAATTATTGCAGCGATGGCTTCCGAACGCGAACAGTTGACCCGGTTGGTCGCGGAGATGCGTAAGGAGCGACATGGACTTTTTGAATATACCATAGGACAGTTGGGCGGGAACACCTTATATATCATGGAGTGCGGCATTGGGAAAGTGAATGCAGCCGTCGGTGCGTCCGAACTGACGGCCCGCATGCAGCCGGATGTGGTGGTGAGTACGGGAGTGGCCGGAGGCATCGACGCAAAAGCCGGTGTGATGGAAGTCGTGGCGGCTTCGGAGGTGGTCTATCATGACGTATGGTGCGGCATGGGGAATGTCTACGGGCAGATTCAGGGATTGCCTCCCCGGTTCACGTGCGACGAAAGATTGGTTCGCAAGGCCGTTTCGTTGCCGTCATCGGTTCCCGTGCATGCCGGGTTGATTTGTACTGGTGACAAGTTCATCACGGAGCGCGGCGAACTGGATGCCATAAAAGCCGAATTTCCTGAGGGGTTGGCCGTAGACATGGAATCGGCTGCCATAGCGCAGGTTTGCCACCTCTACCGCGTGCCTTTCATCAGTTTCCGGATTATCAGCGACACGCCGGGAGCCGATGCGCACTGGCAGCAGTACGAGAATTTTTGGGAAACGATGGCCGACCGTTCTTTCGGGGTAGTACGTACCTTCTTGGAGAGTTTGCCTTCTTCTTTGTCTTAATTCGAAAAAACATATAAATCCAATGAAGAAAATTCCAAGTTTTACGATTGACCACATCCACTTGTTGCGGGGCATTTACGTTTCCCGTAAAGATGGAGTGGGAGGTGAGACAGTGACCACGTTCGATGTCCGCATGAAAGAACCCAACCGTGAGCCGGCTTTGGGGCAAGGCGCGTTGCATACAATAGAACATCTGGCGGCCACGTTCCTGCGCAATCATCCGGTATGGTCCGATAAGATTGTATATTGGGGACCGATGGGGTGCCTGACGGGAAATTACCTGCTGATGAAGGGGGACTTGCAGTCGGAGGATATTGTGGAACTGATGAAAGAAACGTTCCGTTTCATTGCGGAATATGAAGGGGAAGTTCCCGGAGCAACCCCGCGTGACTGCGGCAATTATTTGTTGCAGGACTTGCCGATGGCCAAATGGGAGTCTGCCAAGTACCTCCATGAAGTGCTGGAACAGGTGACGGACGCCAATTTGCATTATCCGTCGCAGGAAGGTTGAACCGTGTGGAGGCAGAGACGGAAATCCGTTGCGTAGGAGTGGACGGTGGATATTTTTTCAGGAACTTGAAGGGGATGGCTTCGTGCGAAGCCATCCCCTTTTTTAGCGATCGTTTTTCCGGATACCGGAATAGGGTGTAAGGATTGCAGAACGCCTTTTTCCGTTCTGCTGAGAATGAAAAATCGTTTGGCTGAGAACGGAAAATCGTTTGCCTGAGATTGATTTTCCGTTTGGCGCAGAACGGAAAATCAAAATGAGGGAAGCTGTAATTGATTCTAATACAATGCTTTATAAAATATTGGAGATGCCGTTTGCTTTTTCTCGAATGTCCGTAAATATGACGGGGACGCCGGTTTCATTTGCCCAACGGTTGTATCTTCCGTCTTAATGCCTTGGAGATTTCCAGGAACATGTATTGCCGTGGGAGCGTATGGATGCGTGCGCTGTCGGCCGAGTATTTACGATGGGCATACTCTTTGGATTTCTCGAAAGTGAGCCGTGACATTTCTTCCTGCGACTTGCCTTCGGAAGTGGAATCCAGTTTTTCTTCGGGGAAGAAATCATCCAGGTCTATGTCTCCGATCATCGTTGTCTCCAGAAAATTGGCCTGACTGTGATTGCGGTCGGTGTAATACCCTACGTACATGTGCCCCGGAATGCGCACCAATATCGGGTCGATGTTGATGGCGCGGAGCAGGGAGGCGAACAATACGCTGCCGTCCACGCAGTTGATTTGCGAAGAAGCCAGAGCGTCTTCCAACGTCCGTACACGCTGGGAATAGACTACGTTGCTCGATAGGCTGCTGTATGAAATCGAACTGTAACGGAACTTGCGCCGTTGCAGTACGTTCCAAAGGGCATAGACCTGCTTGTCCACGTAGTCTTTACGCTTGTTCTGATAGCCCATAAAGCGGTTGACGATACGTGTGTTCAAGGCTTCCCGCAGGATTTTGTCTATCAACGGACTGTCTTCGTTCACGTATGCGGCAAACAGGACTCCCGTATTGTGAAAGCGGTTCTTCTTGTCATTGTAGCCGATGAGGCATTCATTGATGCTGCGCACGGAGAAAGTACGTACGCGTTGGCTTGCCTCCCGGTCTTTGATTTGTACTTCCACCGACACGGTGATAGGCTCGGCCTGTGTGTTATTGCGTAAAGCGTCGTAGTTCCAAAGAATATCGGGATACACCGTGTAAGCCTTTCCTTCCTCGGGAAGGATGAATTCCGATACGGAACGTTTGAAAAACGGCGTTTCTGCCACCTCTACATGCAGGCGGGCGTCTTTTACGGGGCTTGTGATTTGTATTGAGATTCCCGATTTGGGATTCCCCAGCGCGCCTTTTTCCGTGGGGGCTACGATAAGGGTGTCCGTAGTGGCTGTGGAGAGAATCAGGGAAGGGAAGATGTTTCCCCCTAATTCGTCATTCAGTTCAAACGTGGTGGAGGGGAAGATTTTATCACGTAAGTGGAAGAATGCTACCGTAAGTCCCCCGGCCAGAATCAGGAGGGCCAGAATCCATATTATGCGTTGGGTTGCGCCGCGGCCTATTTTAATGACTACCATATCACGTTTGTTTTTTATCTTTTTGCGAATTTACGAAAAAAAGATAGAAGTTGTGTGGTTTTGCATCAAGAGAAATGCGGTTGCTCTCTTCCTAAGAGAGCGACAACCTTTGTCATATTGGCATTTCTACGTGCTTTCCAAGGAGGCTTTATTTGTGTTTTTCAAACAAAAAGTAACGGTTTGGCAAACTTTTATTAATGTTTATTTGTCGAATCTATAGATTTTCAATAAATTTGCAACCGTTGTCGCTCTCTTAGGAAGAGAGAGATAAAAAAGAATGATTTGCCGAAATGCAAATTTTACCGGAATAGAATGAAGGTTACGGTTTTATTAACGTGTTTTTTAGTATAGTATTCATATAAAATAAAATGATTATGAGAAGAAGTTTACTAACTATTGCTGCTGCTTGTATGTGGTTTGCGGGTACGAACGTTATGGCTATGGGAACTCCAGTGGAAGTGGCGGCTGCTGCCGAGGGAGATGATTGTTCAAATCCGATTGCTGTGAATCAAGGTATGTACACTCCTATAAAGGCTAATCATCCGACATGGTTCAAGATAAATCTGGTTTATCCCGGTTTGTATAGTGTGCGACAGTTCACGGCTACAGGTTCCTCGGCTACGGTCACTTCTGTGAAAGTGAAGAGCGGTGATTGCAATGCCGTGGAGAACGAAAGCAATCTTTTGATGCCGGACCAGGTTTATGCCAAATCCGGTGAGAACCTGTTTTGTGTGACTTGTTCGGGGGATACTCAGATTATGTTCCAGATGTCTTCCCCTGTAGCCAGTTGCCAGAACCATCCGGAACGTATGACCGTATTGTCCGAAAATACGGGAGTTACATATCCTAATGCCGTTTATGAGAACTATTGGCGTTTTATCGCTCCTGAGACGGCTACTTATTTGGTGACAAATAAGGCTCCGCAGGGAACGATTCTCCAAGTCGGGACGTTGGAAGAAGATGACAACGCCAAATTTGCCTGCAATTTTGAGGATGCCCAGATGGCCGAAGTGGGTGAAAATGGAGAGGGCAAGGTTTATGTGGAAATGAAAGAAGGCCAGACTTACGTGATCTCCAGCGAAACTTTTGCCAAAATGAGTACGGGTATGCCGAGTGTTCAAATCAGCAAGGATGCGACAGGCGTTCGTAGCGTTTCCGAGACTTATAGCGATATGAAGGTCAGCAAAGTGGCCGAAAGGGAATATCGTGTCAGCAGCTATTTGTTGGGCGAAGGTGCCGGTATATATGTGTACGATATGAGCGGACGTGTAATCAACAGCATCAAGGCACAACCGGCTTCCGATGCTGCGATCGTAAACCTGTCCGGTGTTCCTGCCGGGACATATATGTTCTTGGTTGTAGGCCGTAGCAAGTCTGCTTCGACTAAAGTTATTGTGGAATAAGTGAAAACGGTATTTTGATGGATAAAAGGGCGGTCCTAACCTTTTTGGGGTTAGGCCGTTCTCCTTTTTTTATATATGAACATTCCGAAGATTATATTAAGTGGCTTGCTGGTCTGCCTGTGCGTTTGTGGGTGGGCGCGTCCTGTATCTTTAAAACAGGCTTTAGCGCAAGCCGAAGCATTTTATGAACTAAAGACGGTTTCCGCGCCGAGAAATGTACGTTCTTTGTCCGCGAAACCTCGTTTTGAACTATCTTATGTGGCTTACCGTAAAGGTAAAGTTGCGCCCCGTAGGATGGTTTCTGCAGAAGAAGCCTGTTTCTATGTGGTGAATGTGAACGGGAATGAAGGTTTTGTCATTGTGTCGGGTGACGACCGCGCCCGTCCCATATTAGCCTATAGTCTGCATGGCGGATTTACTCCCGACGCCCTTCCTGCCAATAGTCAAAGTTGGCTGCAAGGTTATCAAGAAGAAATTTCCTTATTGAAAGATATGCCCGAGGACGGGGCGGAGAGTAAGGCTGCCGCATTTCGGAAAACGGATTATCCGACGGATGTCATACAGCCTATGTTGCAGACCCAATGGACTCAGGCGGATCCGTTCAATTTGTTCTGTCCGACGGAAAACGAATCCGGCGAGTCGGACGAAAGATGTGTCGTGGGATGTGTGGCCACAGCCATGGCACAGTTGATGTATTATCATCGCTGGCCTCAGCGTCCTTCGGGATATATAAAATATTATGACCGGAAACAGTCGGTTTACCGTGAGTTTGATTTTGATGAGTGTCCGGATTTCGATTGGGATAATATGCTTGCCTATTATCCTTATGCCTCGGGTACGGAAGCGCAGCGTCATGCCGTGGCCAATCTGAGTGTTTGTGCCGGATATGCCTGTAAGATGGCTTACTCAAGGAGTGAAAGTACGGCCTTCCTGAAGGATGCAGCCATTGGTTTACGGGACTTCTTGGGATACGATGCCAATATGCATCGTCATATCCGTGCGCTTACTCCTTATGACGAATGGGTGAAGATACTGGTCGACGAACTGCAAGCCGGTCGTCCCGTGCTTTATGAAGGATTCAATAATAAGGCCGGCCATGCTTTTCTTTGCGATGGTTACGACGGAGACGGGCTGTTTCATTTTAATTGGGGATGGGGTGGTTCCAGTGATGGATATTATGCCCTTTCGGCTATGAATCCGAGTACGCAGGGCATCGGAGGCTCCAACGGGTCTTATGCTTTTAACCAAACTATGGTATGCCGTATCCAACCGCCGGTAAGTTCCTCAACGCCGCAGCCGAACCGGCTTTATATCTCGTCGCTTTATGCCCGCCGGCCGGCTCCCAGCTACGAATACGTAAGTGAAGGCGTGGTCGAAGCAGGACGCGACGAAAGTATCGGAGTGGGATGTTATTTCAATGCGGAGACGGTGGCTGCGTTCGCCACGACGGTTTGTGCCGGCATTTACCGTGACGGGGTCGTGGTGCCCCTTACCGTTGAGCGCGAAATGGCTGTACCTTCCAACAATGACGCCCAATGGTTCACTGCTTTTTTGGACTTGTCTTCTTTGGACGAAGGTTCCTATGAAGTGGGACTGTATTATAAAGGTGATGACGGACTTTGGTCGCCCATGCAAGCCGAACAGGCAAATGCTTCTGCTTTTCGTCTTGTGATAGGAACCGAGACTGTGACGATGGAGAAAATTCATCCTGATTTTCGTATAGCCTTGGCTGAAGATTTCCAACCGGGTATTTTGTATACGACCGGCCTGAAGACTTGGCAGCTTCATATCACGAATCTGGGGGCTGTACGACTTGAAGGATGGGTCGGCATACGGATGCAGAGTGAAGAGGCCGGAGTGGATACTCTTTTTGCTTCGTTGGCTTATTGTGAGGCGGGAGAAGACGTGACGGTCAATGTATTGGCTAATTTGGATGGCATGGCGGCTGTTGATTATCAGTTGACTCCGTATTATTGCAGTGTGAACGGTATTTATGCCAAACCAACGGTGGATAACAGTATATCTTTGGGTGAGAGCGTTACGGTGAAGGCTACGCGTAAACCGCTGGTCAGTGTAATGACTCCTTCCGACGGATTTAAGTTGAATCGGCGTGATGGGAGTGTGACAGTGGAAGTGTCTCAACCCTCTTCTAAGATACCGTTTGTAGGACGTATCTATGCCGAAATATTCCGCAAGACGGCTACGGGAGAGGAGACTACCGGTGTGAAAGTCTATTCCGGGCTCTTGGAATTAACCAAACCATCGGTAACGGATGTAACGCTTTGGGCCTCTGAAACGGTGGATTTGCCTTTAGGCGGCGGGTATAATATCGTGTTTTATTTTGATGACGGCTATGCTACGGCATTTTCGTCCGGCTCATTGACGGTCGTGGACGAAGGTTCTTCGGTAGAAGAGGTCGGATGGGCTTCAGAAGTCACTTATCGGCGCGCAGAAGCTCTGGTGACACTCTGTGTGCCCCAAGCCGGACAAGTTTCTA
Organism: Paraprevotella clara YIT 11840; assembly: GCF_000233955.1. Taxonomy (GTDB): domain Bacteria; phylum Bacteroidota; class Bacteroidia; order Bacteroidales; family Bacteroidaceae; genus Paraprevotella; species Paraprevotella clara. Next base: position 229,859 of record NZ_JH376597.1, on the reverse strand, counting down.
TCATCAGCTTGTCGGGTATGGTGGTGCGTAACGCTTCTCTTGCGGCCGGAATCAAAACAGATATTTCCGTGAAAGACTTGCCTTCCGGACTGTATTTTGTTCGGATTGGAACGGGAGGCCGTGTGCAAATAAAAGAAATCGTGATACCTTAACCCATACAATTATTAAGATGTGTAAGAACAGGTTTTTACCATTTTGCGGCCATGCCGCGTGCGTGTTGACTTTGTGGGTGGGACACCCGTATTGTTCCGTAGTGCAGGCTGCAACTCCGGAAATGGCGGGACAAGTTACCCAGACAAGTCGGTATAAAGTGACAGGAACGATTATTGATGACATGGGAGAGCCGCTTCCCGGTGCTTCGGTCCGGATAAAAGGGACTGATACGGGTGCCATATCCGGAATGGATGGCACGTTTGAAATCCCGGTCAAGGGCACGGGGAAAGTTACTCTGGTCGTTTCTTATATAGGAATGGAGAGTATAGAACGCCAGGCTGTGCCAGGAAAGAATTTGAATATCCGTATGGCACAAGAAGAACGTATAATGAACGAGCTTATTGTGACCGGATTCCAGACGATTTCGCGCGAGCGTGCTACCGGTTCGGCCGTAATTGTCAATAGCGAGGACTTAAACCAAGTGCAGGCGCCCGACCTTGTGGCGAAACTGGAAGGTATTGCTCCGGGTCTGAGTACCTATAACAATGAACTGAGCATTCGCGGAGTTTCGTCGTTTGCCGTGGGCACGACTCCGCTTCTTGTGGTTGACGGGCAACCGAGCAGCCTGACCTTGGAAGACTTGAATCCGGAGACGGTGGAAACCATAACGGTGTTGAAGGATGCTGCGGCAACGTCGCTATACGGTGTGCGTGCTTCCAACGGGGTCATTGTCGTGACGACCAAGCAGGCTGAAAACGACAAGCTCAATGTCAATGTGTCGTTAGGTTACTACCTCAAACCTTTGCCGTCGCTCGACTACATGCACTATGCTTCGACGAGCGACATCATTGATTTGGAGCGCGACAACTTGCTGTCCGACCCGGAATATATCAAGAGCCCTACAGCTTATTTCTCAACGATGACGGCCAAATCGAGTCCGGCGTATATGACACAAGTGGACATGCTTTACTACCGTATGGCCATGGGCGAAATCACACAGGAAGAGGTGAATGCGGGACTGGACCGTTTGCGTGGCAACGACTATCGCCGGGAGTACCGCAAAAAGCTGCAACACCTGAATCTGACGCAGGATTACAACGTGACGCTTTCGAAAGGCGGGGGGAAGAACGACCTTTTTTTCTCGGCGCGCTATCAGGAACTCGGACAGTACAACCGGTACGACGAAGCCCGTAACATTTCACTTTATCTGAAGAATACGTTGTCGGTAGCTTCCTGGATGAAACTTACGTTAGGGATGGATACCCGTTTCAACCGAAGTGAGTTTTGTCAGGCTTCCGGAATGGGATATACCAGCGCCATGCCTTATGACCGTCTTTACGACGACGATGGCCAGCCGGTGAATCGTTATATTTATAATCAAGTGCTGGCTGAACAGTTGGCCACACAGGACGGATATTACGATATGGGGTTCAACGCAGCGGAAGAGTCTGAGCATAACATCAAGAAGACCGACCGCCAATATCTGAAACTGTTCTTGCATACGGATTTCAACATTACCAAGGATTTGGATTTGGAGTTGAAATTCCAGTATGAACGAAACCATGCCGAAACCAATGAGTATGACGAGGAAAATTCCTATATGATGCGTTCCATCCTCAACGAATTTGCATCGCGCAACGATGATGGTACGCTGACTTATCATATCCCACGTGGGGGACATTTGCTCACGGGGAATACGAATGCCAGTTACTATAACTTGCGGGGGCAGTTCAATTACAAAAAGGAATTTGCCGGAAAGCATGATGTTTCAGCTTTGTTGGGAGGAGAAATACGGCAGGACAAGAACCGTTCGGCAAGTAGCGAACGTTACGGCTATGATGACATGCGCCTGACATATTCTATGGTCGATTGGGCCACGCTGTCGAAAGACGGAGTGGAAGGAGGGCTCTATTCCGCTTTGCGGCGCAGAAGTGAGGTCTTGAACGTCTATGAAGAAATGCATCGCTATGTATCAGCTTATTTCAATGCCGGTTATACCTACGACACCCGTTATTCTCTGAACGGGAGCGTGCGTGTGGAACAGGCGGATCTTTTCGGTACGGACCCCAAATATCGTTATCGTCCCTTATGGTCGGTGGGGGCCAGTTGGAATGTGACGAATGAACGTTTTGTCAAAGATGCGGGAATGGATTGGCTGGACATGTTCAAACTGCGCCTGACTTATGGCATTACGGGAAATGTAGACCAGACCTCGTCTCCTTATCTGTTGGCTTACTATCTTACTTCCCTTTATACGAATTCACCCATTACTACGTTGCAGACTCCTCCCAATAGCTCGTTGCGTTGGGAAAAGACCTCTACGCTGAACTTCGGTATGGATTTCATGTTGCTCGGCAGATTGACGGGAAGTTTTGATGTATATCGGCGTTATAGTTCGGATTTGTTGGTCAATAAAAGCATAGACCCTTCGTTGGGATTCGATGGAAAGGCACGTGCCAATAACGGAGAGATGCAGAATAATGGTGTGGAACTCTCTCTTTCTTACGATTGGTTGAAGAAGCGTGATATGTCTTTCACCACATCATTCTCGGCAGCTTACAATAAGAATGAAATCAAGAAAGTGGATTATGAACCCACCGATGCATTGGATATGATGCGTGAGCCTACATCCAACTATAAGATGGGAGATACTTATAACTCTCTTTATGCCTATCGTTATGCGGGCTTGACAGCAACCGGTGACCCGTCTGTTTACGATGAAAACGGCAATGTCATTTCCATAGAACAGGTGCGTAATGTGAATGCCGTGGTTTGTGTGGGGCAACTTACTCCGAAATGGAATGGTGCATTGCAGCTCGACTTCCGTTGGAAAGGATTGAATGTGTTTGCCAAAGTCGTTTATTATACCGGCCATGCTCTGCGTGACGATGTGGTAACGCTTTATGATCCATACAATGCTATCGAGGGAGGAGCGATTCACGAAGATATTTCACGCCGCTGGACTCCGGAACATACGGATACCGATATTCCGGCCATGGGACTGCATACCAATGTAGGGGAACGCAACTATCATTGGAAATATGCCGATGTGAATACGGAGAGCGCTTCGTTCATCAAACTGAGGAATATCGGAGTGTCCTACACTTTGCCTCAGGGACTTGTGTCGAAACTGAAAATGAAAGGCATAACAGTGAAGGCTCAGGTGGACAATCTGTGTTATTGGGCTGCCAACAAGCGTGATATTGACCCCGAGGCTTTCAATGCAAATACTGGAACCCGTACGGACGCTATCATGCCGAGCTATGTTTTAGGGCTTAATGTGAAATTCTAAAAAGAACAAATGATGAGGAATATAATAAGAAATTGGACGGCTTGTATCGGCATGGTCGTAACGTTGGCGGCCTGCGACGACTATTTGGATATTACGCCCAAAGGTAAGGCTTTGCTGAAATCTACCGAAGATTATTTGGGATTGATAGAGGACAGGTCGCCCGAATATGATATGATGAATAGCTGGATTTTGGCCGGTGAGGCCAGTTGGTATAAGGCCGAAGAGTTGAAAAGTTATACCAATCCGTTGAACTCGGTAGCCTATTTCTGGGACGAGTCGTACGATCGTGCCGGGGATATGATAGAGAATGCTGCTTACAATGCATGTTATGACCGTATTACGAAATTCAATGTCGTGGTGGACGGTATTGCCTCGTCCGAGGGAAAGGAAGAGGACAAACGGATGGGAGAAGCGCAGGCACGAGTGTTGAGAGCATACAATTACTTTTTCTTGATAAACACTTTTGCCCGTCCTTATGATCCTGCTACGGCCTATCAGACTCACGGTATCATTGTCAGGGAAAAGATGTTCGAGAGTTTGGAAGATGTGGGGATACAGCAGTCGGTAGGCTATACCTATGATTTTATACAGCGCGACATAGAAGCGGCTATACCTGATTTGCCGCATAAGGCTACAAATTCGTTTCGTCCCGACAAGACTTTTGGATACGCTTTCAAAGCCAAGGTACATTTATTCCGACGGGAGTTCGAACAATGTATAGAAGCATGCGATTCCGCACTTGCGGAGGCCGCCCGGGCCGGGCACGAGTTGTGGGATATGACGGAAGGCTATAACACTTTTGCTCCGATGCTTGTGGCGGCAGGATACCCTGAAATGGCGATAGACGAACCTCAGTATGCGGGAGTGAACGACTTTGTCGAGAATGTATGGAAAACGAGAATACCTTTTGAGTATGATGCCCCGGAACAACTGTTGTATCAGTTCGGTTCCACTTATACCGATCCTTATCCTATGTACGTGCCCAAGCAAGTGCTGGATCTTTTCCAGAAGGATGCGGATTTGCGCTATCGTTATTGCATCCGTTACAAGGCCGAGCACGAGACGGCTCCGGCGGGTGACAGTAACTTTTCAACGTTGGCTATCAAGTGGAATCCCGGCGGGATGAGATTGTCCGAAGTCTATCTGATGTTGGCTGAATGTTATGCCCGTAAGGGCAACACGGCAGATCTGTCTAAAGCCATGGGGTATATGGAAACATTGCGTGCCTGCCGTATGGTTCCCGGTCGCTATCAGCCTTTTGCGCCGACCGATGCGGAAGAAGCGTTACGTTTGGTACGCGAGGAACGTAAACGTGAACTTTTCCTCACTTGTAACGGTTTCTTTGACCTCAGACGTTTTGTTACGGAGTTCAACGAGACGCAGACACGTGTGGTTGAAGGGAAAACCTATACTTTGTCTCCTGCGTCTCATTTGCTAACGTATCCGTTCCCTTTGAAGGCTATGCAGACGAGTAATTTGATTCAAAATAGTAAATGACGATGGAAAGAAAAAGATTGATAAGCTTAGTCGGCGGTTTATGCCTGACGGTGATAGGGACCGTAGGGGCCAAGGCACAAGAAGTGTATATAACGGTCGAGAATAAAAGTACGGAAGACGTGTTTCTGCAACCGGAAGATACGACGGGGTATCGTAAGGTTCTTCCCGGAACCACCGTAATGAAACCGGTCGTGGACGGTGCTTGTTATTATCGCTTTGTGGATGCCAATTCCAATTTCTACTCTTTATACGTGGAACCGGGAGACACATTGGAATTACTGTATGACGGGAAAAAACTTTCTTGGAGCGGTACGAAAGCCCGGGTACAGACTTTTCTGGACGAACATCGTTATATAGGCCGTGCTCCGGAACCTATAAAAACTTATTCTCAAGAGTGGGTGCATTATAATGAAGAGAAGCTGGGAGAGCTATACGGCCTATTGGACCGCTCCGGTTTGCCTGCAAACTTTGTGGCGGTTCACAAAGAATATCTTCGTTTTGTGTTTCTGAATCTCAGATTGAATGCCCGTACCATGCAAATGTTCGGACATGGAGCCGATGCAGGTCGGGATTATTATGACTTTTTGAGAACGCTTACCTTCGGAGATTCCCTTATTCTTTGCCTGCCCAAATGGTTCTCCGTAATGAAAGACGCTATGGAAGAGATGGAGAAACAAGGCTTTTTGACGGTTTCCGCCACCCATTATCTTCCGATTTATGCGGAGCGCATTACAGACGAGAAGCTACGCTCGAGATTTCTGGTGGAGATGCTGAGATTCACTTTACGTAAGGGATTCTCTGACGATTTCAATGTATATGTAGATGATGTGCGTCCGTTGATAACCGACAGGAAAGCTTTGGAGGATTTGGCGGAAATAGAAAAACAGTACCTTACCTTGCGCGAAAAAAACAAAGATTTGCTCAGGGGGATGGAAATGCCGGACTTTACGGCTTATACCCAAGACGGGAAAGCTTATACCTTATCCGACATGAAAGGCAAGGTGGTAGTCATAGATTTTTGGTTCACCGGTTGTATTCCTTGCCGTGCGGAAATGCCTTACTTCGACCGTCTGGCAGAAACATTCAAAGACCGTCCGGTTCAATTCCTGTCCGTTTCGTTGGATACCGGCGACCAATTGATGGCACTGTGGAAAAAGATGGTGTCGGAGAAAGGCGGGAAATCACCTGTATTGAATTTGAATCTGCCCGGAGGTTTCCGTTCCGATTTTACGGCAAGAATGAACATCCGTTCTGTTCCTCGCGTGGTATTGGTGGATAAGGATGGACGTATCGTGGATGCCTATGCGAAACGACCTTCCGATCCGAAGTTGAAATTACAGTTGGAAAAGTTGATGAAATAACGTTCCCTTCTCTTGTTGAGAGGGAACAGCCACGATGCCCGGCCTAAGCTTACTTGGACCGGGCATCGTGGTTTGTCGGATTATTCTTCCGTTTCCGTAGAGTCTGTGGCTACCACCGTGTCCAGGACTTCATCTTTTGTAATTTGATAACTGCCGTCGGGCGAGATGGTGATGGACAACGGGATGTAGATGTCCGAAGCCGGGTAGCTGACACTGGTGGCAAAACGCAGGTTGTTGCCGTCCGCTTTATCGAAGGCCATTCCCTCCAAAATGGCGTGGGATATGAATCCTTTTTCCATATAGCTTCTGAAGTGGTTTTTGGTAAAGACTTTATTGAAGATTTCTTTTCCTTCGCGGTTCACGCGCAGCCGGATATAGTTGTCGGCATAGCGTTCGCCGTCGTCCCCCGTCACTAACGGAAGCGTATCGTTTACCTCCCGTACGATGTCGTACGTATATCGCGTTTGTCCGACTTTGACTTCTGCACTGTAATGATAGTCTTTCATTTCCTGCACGGAATTTGTCGTGTCCGGTTTTTCATATTCACTGTATCCGCTGGTGGTTTGCGGGTTATTTCCGCCGCAACTGTAGCACAGCAATACGGTGCATGCCATACATAGGAATTTGAAATGTGTCTGCATTTTCTTCTTTTTCTCAACAGTTTCACAAAGGAACAAAAAAAAGGTGAGTTGGACAAGCCGGTTTATTATATTTTTAGGTCTTCTTTTGTTGCCTGTTAGTCCATAAATGTCTATCTTTGAAGTCCCCAAGCATTTGCAATGAAAACAACGTTTTACTTTGTCATAGTTTTGTGCCTGTCTCTTTTGTCGGCTTGTCGCGGGGAAGAGACGAAAGCAGAAGCCGTCCGGGTCGATACGCTCTCTTTGGTTATGCAGGTAAAGGAGTGTGCCCGTCTTTATACGGCCGAATATGAAGTCCATAAATTAGTGTTGAAGGACGACCCTTTGCGGGTGAAAGGAAATCTCTTTCAGCGGGCGTTCGACGTAAAAGTTCCTATCGGCGAACGCAAGGTCATGATACCTCTCGATGTAACCCTGAAAGCTTATATTGACTTCACGGGCTTCGGCGAGAAGAATGTGTTGCGTTCGGGCGACCGTATTGTGGTCACTTTGCCCGACCCACGGGTGGTCGTGACCTCCTCGCGCATCAATCACGATGAAGTGAAGCAATTTGTGTCTTTGACACGTTCGGACTACACTTCTGCGGAGTTGGCCGATTTTACGCGTCAGGGGGAAGACGAGATTCTGGCTTCCGTACCGCAGTTGGGCATTTTGGAGATGGCTCGTGAGAATGCGGCTCATGTGTTGGTGCCGATGTTGACGAGGTTAGGCTATGACGAGCGGAATATAGTGATTTCCTTCCGTAAGGATTTTACGACGGCGGATATGCCGTTGCTGTTGGAACGTGAAGGCCGGACTGAAAAACTGAAATGAAATGGGAAAATGGTTGAGTGCACTGAAGTGGCTGGTCGTGGCCGTCGTATTGGCTGTTTTTATCGGGCTGCTGATAAAATGGAATCGTAAAGGAGGCATATCGGTGGAGGCCGGTTTTGATGACCGTATCGAGCTGACCTCTCAGGAGATACGCCGTATCGAACAAATCGGACAATGGGAATTTTTGTCGGTTCAGTCTGAAGTCGTGGCCGATACGTTACGCAAAGGGTTCTTTACCGACGACCGCTTGGTGGCTGTGTACACCGGAGTTCCCCGCATCGGGATCGACATGAACCGGGTGACAGGAGAATGGGCGCAGGCGCATGGCGATACCGTGACTCTCCGTTTGCCTGCCGTGCATTTGTTGGACAAGAATTTTATCGACGAAGCCCGTACGAAGGTGTTCTATGAGAGTGGAAAATGGCCGAACGGCGCACGCCGCGATTTGTACGACCGTGCTTACGGGAAGATGTTGCGCCAATGCCTGACGCCGTCGAATATGCGTCGGGCAGAAGCCAATGCACGCAATCAGTTCACGGCCTTGTTCCGTGCTTTGGGTTTCCATGCGGTGGAAATCTATTTTATAAGATAACCCAACTTAATACTAATTCACAATAAATGCTATGAACTTAAATCTTATTAAAATTGTAGGAGTGGCCGTGGGGGTTGCCGGAATGACGGTAGAGACCCGGGCGGCTGAAATGCAGGAGTATGTAGCCGAACGGGACAACACTCAGGTCAGTGTGTGGAAGAGCCATCGGCCCGAAAAACGTTTGTTCACTTCCAAAGCCGTAGAGGAGCAGATACAACGTGCCAAGAAACTGTTGACGAATACAAAATTGGCATGGATGTTTGAGAATTGCTTCCCGAATACGCTGGATACGACCGTCCACTTCGACGGGGCGGACGACACCTTCGTGTACACGGGTGATATCCATGCCATGTGGCTGCGGGATTCCGGTGCGCAAGTGTGGCCCTACGTACAGTTGGCCAATGAGGATCCTGAACTGAAGAAAATGTTGGCCGGAGTGATTCGCCGTCAGTTCAAGTGTATCAACATCGACCCATACGCCAATGCCTTCAATAAGGAGGCGACGGGAAGCTATTGGGCGTCCGACATGACGGATATGAAGCCCGAAGTGTATGAGCGGAAATGGGAAATCGACTCGCTGTGTTATCCCATTCGTCTGGCCTACCATTATTGGAAGGTGACGGGAGATGCCAGTGTCTTCTCCGACGAGTGGCTGCAAGCCGTGGCATACATTCTACAGACGTTCCGGGAACAGCAGCGTAAGGAGGGGAACGGCCCCTATCACTTCCAACGCAAGACGGAGCGTGCGCTCGACACCGTGACCAATAACGGATGGGGCAATCCGGTGAAGCCTGTAGGGTTGATAGCCTCGGCTTTCCGTCCTTCCGACGATGCCACCACGTTTCAGTTTCTGGTGCCTTCCAATTTCTTTGCCGTGACTTCCTTGCGTAAGGCGGCCGAGATATTGACCGAGGTGAATCATGAAAAGACGTTGGCTAAAGAATGTCGTGAATTGGCGGATGAAGTGGAGACCGCCTTGAAGAAATACGCCGTATACGATCATCCCCGTTACGGAAAAGTGTATGCTTTCGAGGTGGACGGTTTCGGCAACCGTTTGCTCATGGACGATGCCAATGTGCCCAGTCTGTTGGCCATGCCCTATCTGGGTGACGTGCCTGCGGACGATCCGGTGTATCAGAATACCCGCAAGCTGATATGGAGCGAGGACAATCCTTATTTCTTTAAGGGGACGGCGGGCGAAGGTATCGGCGGGCCACATGTCGGTTACGATATGATTTGGCCGATGAGCATCATGATGAAAGCTTTTACGAGCCGTGACGACAAGGAAATCAAAGCCTGTGTGGAAATGCTGGTGAATACGGATGCCGGTACGGGATTCATGCACGAGTCTTTTCATAAGAACGACCCGAAGAACTTTACCCGTGCATGGTTTGCCTGGCAAAACACGTTGTTCGGCGAATTGATATTGAAACTGATCAACGAGGGAAAGGCAGACTTGTTGAACAGTATCGAGACGGATTGACCCGGGAATACGGGATGCCGGTAAGAAAATCCGGTGCGGCGGAAGCTTTCCGCCGCACCGGATTTATTTGTAAGGTACGGGTGCCTGGCCTTTCTACATCGGGTTGTCTTCCGGATCGGCTTCTTCGTCCAGACGGTCTTCCCACAGGTATTTTCGGGTCTCGGCGGCAGCAATGCCCGAAAGTCCGATCAGGGATACGATGTTCGGCAGAGCCATGAGGGCATTGGTCAGGTCGGCAAAGTTCCACACCACGGCCAACTGCGTAATGGCACCGAAAAATACGCCGACGATAAAGACGCCCCGGTAGACTAAGGTCCACCGTTTGCCGCTCAGGTATTCCATGGCCTTTTCGCCGTAGTAACACCATCCTAAGATAGTGGAGAAAGCAAAAGTGACGATGCCGAACGTGAGCAGGGGAGCGCCCAGATAGGGAATCTTGTCGAAAGCCACTTTGGTCAGAGCCGGTCCGTCGGCGTATGAGATGTCGGGATAGGCCAGAATGCTGGATACCAGAACCAGGCCGGTAAGGGCGCAGATGACCACCGTATCCCAGAATGTGCCGGTGGACGACACCAATGCCTGGCGCACGGGATTGCGGGTCTGCGCGGCAGCCGCCACAATCGGGGCGGAACCCATGCCGCTTTCGTTGCTGAAAAGTCCGCGGGCGATGCCGTAACGGGCGGTCATGATGACGGAACCACCCACAAAACCTCCTCCGGCCGCTTCGGGATGAAAGGCCGATTCCACGATCAGTTTTACCGCTTCCCACACATAGCCGCCATTGACCCACAGAATGTAGCAGCATCCTAAGAAATAAAGTGCGGCCATCAGGGGGACAAACGCGCTACAGACACGTGCGATACCTTTCACGCCGAAAATGACAACCAAAGCCACGCATACGGCTACTGCCGTTCCGGTAAGTGCCTGCGGCACACGGTATGTCTCGTAGCACAGCATGGATATGGCGTTGCTTTGCACCAGATTGCCGATTCCGAACGAGGCGCACACCGTGAAGATGCAGAACAAGACAGCGAGCCATTTCATGCCCATTCCCCGTTCCAAGGCATACATGGGGCCTCCCAGCATTTTGCCTTGCGGGGTACGGATGCGGTATTTGACGGCCAGCAGTCCTTCGGCATACTTGGTCGAGATGCCCAACACGCCGGTCAGCCAGCACCAGAATACGGCGCCCGGTCCTCCTAACGTGATGGCCGTGGCTACGCCTACGATATTCCCCGTGCCGATGGTGGCTGCCAACGCTGTGGCCAACGCGCCGAACTGGCTGACGTCTCCCTGACCTGACTTGTCCGACTGTACCGAGAGCCGGATGGCTTTGAACAGTTTGCGTTGCGGAAAGCGCAGCCGTACGGTTAAAAACAAGTGGGTGCCTAACAGGATAATCACCATGGGCCATCCCCAGAGCCAGTCGCTGCACGACTTGATGAATGCGCTAAGTGTTTCTGCCATATGGATTATCTTCAGTCGTTGGTCAGTTTACCTCCCTGCCATCCGTACACTTTCGTATGGATTTCGTGGCAGATATGTTCAAAGTCTTTCTCTTCGTCCAAATCGCCGTGCACCATAAGGAGCAGGGGGAGCGGCGGGAGGTCGGCAGCGTAAGGAGGCTGTATATAGGTGCGATGTTCCCACAACCGGAAACCGCAACGGCGGTAAAAGCCGATGCGCCGTGCGGCTATGTCGGTAGTGGGCGGCTCCACTTCCAGCACGATGGGTTGTCCGGCGTGCCGGATGAAAGTGTCGAGGATGCGTCGTCCCAGTCCGCCGCCGCGCAGGGAGGGGCAGGTGGCCAGATGCTCTCCGTAGAGGAATCCGTCCAAAGTCCAATAGTTGAACAGTCCGGCAAACGTCCCGTTTTCCACAACGACCTGAGGGTGGAAAAGCGGATTGTGGTCGGTGTATTGACGTTGTCGGTCCAGGGGGCGTCGTTCTTCGGGCGGGAAAGCGTCCGTCATGAGCCGTTCGGCTTCAGCATAATACGGGTCTGTCGTTTTTACGGGTATAAGTTCCATTCTGTTTGTTTTTTAGATTATAGGTCACAAAAATACAAAGATCGTTTTGTTTTATCCACAAAAAAACGTAATTTTGTTATAAAACGTAAGGAAAAAGAAGAAATGACGGAACTTTTATGGCTGTTCGCCGGAGGGGCATGTGGTGCCGGTGTTGTTTTTTTGTGGACGAAGGCGCGTATGTCTTCCCTGCAAACCCTGTTGCAGGTCCGTGAGGAAGAGATGGAAAAACGCCGGAGCGAGATGGAAGAATCGGGTGAACGGCAGTCGCAGGATTTCAAGGAGCGCGAAGAACGCATGGAGAACCATTTGGCAGCGTTGCAGGAACGGTGCGAGGCACTGAATCGCGAGAACAAGGGGCTGGCTGCCGACAAGCAGACGTTGGAAAAAGAATTGGTGTTGGTGCGCGAGCAGATGGTGCGCGAGGGCGAAGAGCGCAACCGCCGTTTCAAGGAACAACTGAATCTCATGCAAGAGCAGTTGCAGAACGCTACCCGTGAAATATTGGGACAGCGCACCCGTGAACTTTCGCAGCAGAACACGGTGCAGATGACGGCTATCATAGACCCGCTGAAAGAGACCATCCGGGAAATGCGTACGGCCATGGACAGCAGCCGCGACACGCATAATAAGAATACGGCTTCGCTGGAGAAAGCCATCGAGGAAGTGATGAGGCGTACGCGTGAAATCGGGGCTGAGGCCGACAAGCTGGCTTCGGCGTTGCGCAACGAGAACAAGGTGCAAGGGAATTGGGGCGAGTTGATTCTGGACGAGTTGTTGGAAAGCCAGGGGCTGAAGGAAGGCATACATTACGAGAAGCAGGTGACCCTGCGCGACCGTGCAGGTAAAGCCATCCTGAACGAAGAGTCCGGGAAGCGGATGATTCCCGATACCATCCTGCATTACCCCGACGGAAAAGATGCGGTAATCGACTCCAAGGTGTCGCTTACGGCTTTTGTGGACTATCAGAACGCCGAGACGGACGATGCGCGTGCCGAATCCTTGCAGCGGCATGTCAGGAGCGTGCGGCAGCATGTGGCCGAATTGGCCCGCAAGGATTACAGTGCGTACATCAAGTTGCCGCGTCAGGCTTTGAATTACGTCATCATGTTCGTACCCAACGAAGGGGCGCTCCAGTTGGCGTTGGCAGAAGCACCGGAGTTGTGGCGTGAGGCATTCTCCAAAGGGGTGTTCATCACCGGTGAGCAGAATCTCACGGCGGCGCTCCGCATTATCCAGATAGCCTGGACCCAAATGCAACAGGCGCAGAATCAGGAGGCCATCTACGATACGGCCCGGATGTTGCTCGACCGTGTGGCCGATTTTATCGGCCATTTCGAGACGGTGGGACAGAAGTTGCAAGATGCTTCGTCCTCCTTTACCAAGGCTGCCGACAAGCTGAAGGACGGACGGTTGAGCGTGGTGGGAGCTGCCAACAAACTTATCAAGTTGGGTGCCAAGGCCAGTGCCAAGAAGGTGATTCCCGAGGAGAACGAACCGTTGCACGGAGTGGAAGGGACGGCGGAGATGGGTGCCAACCTCCCGGGATGACTCTTTTTGCGACTTTGATTTAAGATAGGTCTTTCGTGGTTTTGCTGTCTTTTTGATAGTAAAACCACGTTTTTTGTTTTGTGCATGCCTTGAAAACATGCAGGTTTTAGAGGGAGTTTAGGTCGTTTTTGAATACAATTTTTAGCGTTTCCGGTAGATTTTTTTATCTTTTTAAGTCTAAATGCGTTTCAATCTCAAGCGAATGATTTTCCGTTCGGCTGAGAAAACATATTTTTTCTCCGCATGTCGTTTGAAAGCTGTCCTCATGTTGGGCCGGAATATGCCGGAAAACGAAGCGTGGGCAAGCTTTTCCAGTTCGTTTTTATTCTATTTGAAGTGCTTCCGTTCGCAAAAAACGGCTGTCAAAATGGCATGTAAATTCGCTTTGCGCTTCCTCGCCCTCCGGCCGTTTGCGTTACGTCTTGCTTTCCGGCGGTGCAAGATGTAGCCCGAAAGCCTTATGGGCTGTCAGATTGCCTTTCCGTACCCCCGTGAGAATCCCGTATTTCCGTAGACTTCCGTATCGGGGCGTAAATAACGGATTCTCGCGGAGGTCGGTTTGACTTTTTGACAGGATTAAATGACTTCTTTCCTCTTTGCGGTTAAAGCGAATTGGTCGGAAGAAGTCTTGACCAGTTCGAATCCTAAGTTTTTCAAAAGGTCGTTGATTTCATATTTAAGGTTACTTATTTTCCGTTTGGATGCCGGCGAACCGTCGAAGAAATTCTCATTGAATACGGTATTGAGTTCCGTGAATGAGATTTCGTGTGTGGGAGCTTTAAGGAGATAATCCAGTAAGGTCGCCACTTGGCGGCGGCTTGGGCGGGTCGTGCCGTCTATGGTGATTTCGTTGGTATAACGGTTCACCCGTATTTTTTTGAATTCGCATTCCGATGTGTCGGCTATCATGTCGCTCAGTTCCGGATGGAGTTTCTGCTGATGGCGGAAATACCATACCAGCATGGCGACAACCAGGCATAAGCAGATGAAGGCTATCCCCATCCAGTAATAGGCGTGGAAAATCAGGTTTTGCGTAAACTTCACGGCCATCAAAGGTAAAGTCTCATCGTTGCAGTAAGATACCCATTTCATACAGTGGTACAGACTAATGGTAGCTCCGATGATGGTGGTCAAGAGGAGTGCAGTGACTACTGAAATGATTAAAGTAAATTTGTGCTTCATGTTTTTGCATTGTTGATTAAGTTAATATGACACAAAATTAAATATTCCAGTATTGAAAGGCAAATAATACTTGGATTTTTTTGTGAATATATCATGGTTATGTTTTCCTGTTCAGAAAAAATGAAAGAAAAAGGCGTATTTTAAAAATTTTCTTTATGCTGAATATGAGAGGCTTGATATTTTCTGATATTATTTGATACCGGATTTGATAAGATTTGATAACGAAAAGTTGTATTTGAAATCTCTATTGTTTTACTTTGTATCGTCGTCTTAAACCATGGTGGTAAAGAAGACAATAGATTTATTTTAAGTATTAATTTAATTTCAAGAACATGAGAATGAAAAGAATTTTTGGAGTAAGAGGCTTGGCCTTGTTGTTAGTCGGTGTTGGTATGTTGGCTTATAGCTGTTCCGGGGATGGTATTTTTGAGGAAGAGGAAGATGTACGTTCGTTAGCGAAGAGAGCTATGTATCCTTCCGGAGAAGGGCTTAGCCCAAGCACGGGGACAAGTAAAGTCGAAGCTGGTAGTTGGAAAGAAGATGTTAAATGTCCCCATGGTGAAGTGGAAGTAAGTGTTTCGTGGACGAGGGGGTATACTTCTGGTGTTCATAATAACAGCGATATGGCAACGATTTCAGGAAGTGTTTATTCATCTGATACTATAGTAATAAATCCTCGGATTTCCGATTTGGATTGGGAAGGTGCTTATCATATAGGAGGAGAATTGACCTATGATTATGTAAAGTGGGAGTATGTAACAGACTGGAAAGGAAATAAGAAACTCCAAAAGAATGTTTATTACAATAATAAGTATGTCTTTCATTTGAGTAATCCTATCAAGTTTGTAGAAGAGGAAGATGATAAAAAAAAGAATTGATGAAATGAGGCTGTTTAGAGGGTAGTGCCTATGTCACTTCCCTCTTTTGAGTGTTGTGGGGAGGAGAGTTTAATAAAAATAAAAAAGTAGGACTATGAAATATGTATTTTGGGTATGGGGGCTGATGTATGGGTTGGGGTGGCCGCTTCCCACGTATGGGCAAGGAATAGCCAGTTTTGAAGGTACAGATTCGCTTTACCGTAAAGTGGAGGGCTTCGGGGTGGGCTTGCCGCAGGAAAAGGCGTATCTCCATTTGGACAACACCTGCTATTTCCTCGGCGATACCATTTGGTACAAAGGCTATGTCACGCGCTCCGACCGGGGCACGTTGACCGACCTGAGCAAGATTCTCTACGTGGAGCTTCTCACGCCGGACGGTTATTCCGTGGAACGGCAGCAGTTGGAGATGGAAGACGGCACGGCCCATGGCATGTTCGTGCTGAAGGATACGCTTTATGCCGGTTACTACGAATTGAGGGCCTATACGCGTTGGATGCTCAACTTCGGACAGTGTGAATATCCCCATGTGCGTATTTCAGAGGATTTGTTCTACAGCAAGAAGATGGCCAAGGAATTTTTCCGAGACTATGAGAAGCTTTATTCACGGGTGTTTCCTGTGTATGACAAGCCTAAGAAAGCCGGGGATTTTGCAAAAGACATGACGTTGCGCCCCATGCGCCGCTACTATAAAACCCCGAAGAAAAAGAAACCCAAAGTGGACTTGCGTTTCTATCCCGAAGGAGGTAACCTTGTGGCCGGTGCGGCTTGCCGGGTGGCTCTTGAATTGAACGGCGAGGACGGGCAACATCTTGGCGGAATGAAGCTTACCGTCCGGGATAAGGAGGGAAAGGTGGCGGTTGTCTGCCGGACGGACGAGCGCGGCCGGACGACATTCCGCCTGCCGGATGTGTCGGAACAGGCGGATTTCCGTGCGACTTTCACTTACAAAGGATATGAGTATGAAGAAGAACTTCCCGAAGTGGAGAAAGAAGGTTGTGCCTTGACTGTCACGGTGGGCGACAGTGTGGTGGAGGCCGTGATACAGGCCGTCGGACTGAAGCGCCCCGTTGCCTTGCACGTCATGAGTGGCGGAGTGTCCCGTTTCTACCGTCCCTTGCCTGTGTCGCTCTTTTCAAACGGGATGGCGGACACGGCGGACGAACCGGCCTCCGGCCTCCGGGTCTGCCGGATGGCTATCCCGTTGGACAGTCTTCCCACCGGTGTCAACCAACTTACGGTCTTCGACGGGGAAGGACGTATCTATGCCGACCGGCTCTTTTTCGTCAACCATCACGACTACGATGCCCCGAAACTGGCCGTTTCCGGTGTACGTCAGTCCTACGAACCTTTCGATTCCATCACCTTACACCTGCAACTGACCGACCCGGCGGATTCCTTGTCGAGTCTTTCCCTTGCCGTTCGCGACCGGGATACGGAAGAAGACACGTATGACAATGGCACGATACTCACCGAAATGCTCCTTGCCAGTGAAATCAAGGGGTTTGTGGAGAATCCGGGTTATTATTTCGAGTCAGACGACAGTCTTCGCCGCCAAGCCCTCGACCGGCTCATGATGGTGCAGGGGTGGCGACGTTACAAGTGGCGTGAGATGGCGGACGTAGAACCCCTCGCGCTGCCTTGGTTGCCCGAGAAGTTCCAGACCATCGGAGGGTGTGTCAACCGTTCGGAAAGGCAAAACATTGATTTTAAAAAGATCAGCAACTTGAAAAAGGAGGTGAACGTCTGGGCCATGTTCACGCAGGGACCGGAGACTTTTGAATTGAAGCAACAGACGAAAGACGGTGCATTCTATATGGCCATGCCTGAGATTTACGGTGATTGCATGATGTTCCTCAGCGCGGCGAAACTGAGTAAGGGGGCAGAGTATGTCAGCAAAAGGCGTCGGAAGGGCTTCACCGACGAGGAGGCTTGGCCGGACTATTATGTGAAACTGGACTTGTTCCATCCCCATTTCGCACATCCCTACAGCTTTTACCAGGACGTGTCGCCGCGTGACCTCGAACCGTTTGCTCATGAGGACAGCCTCGTGCGCGGTTCGTTCGAGGGTCGCGTGTTGCCTTCCGTGACGGTGCGGACGCGGAGGAACGGGTTACGCCGCTACGACCCGACGAAGCCTGCAGTCGTTATCGACGCGTACGACGCATATAACATGATGGCCGATTACGGTTTGGCCGATGTGCCTTTCTATTATTTGAGCAGTCCGGCCGTGTCCACGCTTATTTCGTTCTTATTTGTGGGCGACATGAACAAATACCGTGATTATTTTCTTCGGACAACCTTCAACGCTTGGCCCAACCGTCTGTGGGACAAGCCTGTCATGCCGAGCACGCCGACCTATCCCGTCCCCGATTGGTTGTCGCGCGGGGAATTTGAGAAATACCGGTCGCTGAGCCTGTTGGACAAGTTTTATATTTATACGGACTATGTGCCCCGTGAAATGGGCAGTTGGAAATACCGGCAGGACAACCAGCCGGAAGTCATCGTGGGTATGCAGCTCCGTCCCGACGGGGAATATTTCCCTTCTTGCCGTGACCGCCGTTACCTCTTACATGGTTATGCCGTGTGCGATGATTTCTACAGTCCCGACTACAGTCATCGTCCTTTGCCCGAAACGAAAGATTACCGCCGTACGCTCCTATGGATGCCCGAAGTGGAGTTTGATGCAGAGGGAAGTGCCACAGTCCGCCTTTACAACAACAGCAAGCGGACGGCTGTCAGTGTCGAGGCCATGGGCGTTACGGACAGCGGGCGGTATATGCAATATAACAGTGTGCGGTAAACAAACGAAGTGGTATGAGTATCAAAAAGAGAACAATATGAGGAATTCAACATTCATTAAAATGCAGGCTTTTTTTCTTGCTTGCATGTTGCCTGCCTTTTTATTTGGAAAAGGTGAGGTCGTCTACACCCGTTTGCAGTCCTTCTATTCCAATGCGGGGATGGTGGCCATAGACAAGGTGGTGCTGTCCGATACGGCCACGGTCATGTATTGCACGGCGAAAGGGAAAATCAACTCTTGGTTTCAATTCGCGTCATCCACGTACCTGAGCGATGAAGAGGATGCGCGTTATCCCGTGAAGGGGGCTGTGGGGCTGACCTTGGGCGAGAAATGCTATATTCCGAAAGCCGGGCAGTTGGCGTTCCGTTTGCTCTTCAAACCGATGCCGAAAGACACGAAGATATTCGACCTGATAGAAGGGACGGACAAGGATATGTTCCGCATCTATGGCATCCACGATGCCAAGGCCAAGATAAAGATTCCGGAGGCCAAAGAAGAGATAGACGCGGAAGAGACCTCCGAGAAGATGTTCCGAAAAGGAAAGGCCGTGGTGCGCGGCAAGATAGAGGGATATTCCCAAGATTGGAATGGGGTTATTTTGTTCTTTGATGTCAGTTTCTTGGGACATAGGGAGATTGCTCCTTATCCCATAAGTCGGCCTTGTACGGCTTTGAAACCGGACGGGACATTCTATGCAGAACTATCTTTGGAGCATCCGGTGTGGGCGGAGATGAAGATGGGAGGTGGAAACGCGCCAGTTCCTTTTTATGTCCGTCCTGGTGATACGCTTGACATTACCGTGAAAGGGATATTGGAGAAGAATGTGACCGTGGACTACTCCAGCAGCCATCCGAAAGGCTGTTATGAGGACTTGTTGAAGCATCAGGACGTGCCGGTCATCTATTACGGATGGGAACGTTTGTCGGATTATGGACGGAACTTGGACACTGAATATTTTCTGAAGAATGTGGACGAGAGTGTAGCGGAAAACATGCGGCTTTGCGACTATGTGGCATGGAAGTACAAGCTTTCTCCATGGGAGACGCACCTTTTGAAGAACCGTCAAAGGTTTGAATTGACAGACCGTTATTTGTTTATGGCCAGTCGGTTGTTCGAAGAAAAGGTAGAACGTCCGAGAAAATATCCTGTGGAAAAAGAAGACTATGTAGGTTATGATTATTCTGCCTATAAGGTGTTAAACATTCTTTCTTTGGATGATCCGTCGCTTTCTTTCTTGCCTTATAGTTTAGGATATCCTCCGTCCATCAGTATGACATATATGATGGCTTTTCTTGATATGTATGCTTTTTGGGATAATTCTTCTGAAACAGAACCTTTGGACTATGCGAAAGTAGAAATCGAAAAAGACAGTCTTCAAGTGAAAACGTTGCGTGAACTGACCGGTACAAAGGGGACTCCTTGGGCTGTGCAAGCCTATCTCACCCAAAAAATGACTGGTTTGCAAGGGGAATGGAGCATAGGCCAACGCGAAAAGTTGGCAGACTTCTTGTCATCTTCCTATCTGACTTACCCCTACTTCAAGGAGAAAATAAAGGAATTGAACCGTTTGTCCGGAAACTCTACCTCATGGGTTTATGAAATACCGGAAGGGGAGGGCTACCGGGACATGAAGTCTATTTTAAATAGTTATAAAGGCCGGTATGTGCAGGTGGTTTGGCTTTCAGATCCTAATAAAGATTTTAGCTTCAATGGCAATTCGTCCGTGAAGAACATCATGGCAGATCATGAAAGTTTTCCGGACTTGCAAATCATCGCGATACTTAACGGAAAAGCATATTCGGATGATGAAGTGGCTGACCGGATGATGAGGGAGCTGTCTTTTCCGGTGGTTTATTTCAGGGATGGCGAAAGTTACCTCAAACTACAGGAGTTATTCCATTTCTACAGCAGTGGCAAGCAGATGACTTTCGACCGCAACGGGTTGGTTTTCAAACAACCGCTTGACATGAAAAACGAAACGATGTTCCGTGACCGGTTCCGTCGTATATTGAAAGCGGAAAAAGAGATGCAATGATGGCAATGGAGGAAAACAGTGACCGTGTTGGGAAATGCGTTTCCAAAGGAAAGCAGATGGCAGACGGGACAGGCATTTACTTTTACTTGTTCCTGTGCTTGTTTGCCGCCTGTTTTTTTCCTCCGGTGAGAGGCTTTTCAGAGGAATGGCTAAGGCCGAAATGGGTCTTGGCCGAAACAACAGGGCTGTTGGTGCTTTTGACATTAGGAATACAGGTGCTTGTGGCCTGCAAGCATCGGAATCCCGGATGGCGGGTTCTTTTGCGGTGGGGACGTGTAGAGGACGCGTTTTGTGAAGCTTTGGTGGCCGTGGCCTTTATGGAAGCAGTGTACGCAATAGGCCGGATGTATCGGGACGGGCAAGGAATGCCGGCATCCGGCACGTTCGATAACCCTGCCGGATTGGCTTTCTGTCTTTGTGCCGCCTTGCCTTTCCATGTCTGTTTATGGCAAAGGTGGACGAGGAGGATTGGTTATCGTGTTGTCCTTGCTGTGAGTGGTCTGGCCGTTTGGGTTGCCATATTGTGCACAGAGTCCCGCACCGGATGGATTTGCTTGGCGTTGTATGCCGCTTTGTGGTTGCAAAAACAGTGGAAAGGTCATCGTACGATGAAACTGACGATTCTGGCGGTATTGGCCGCTGGTTTGGCCTGGAGTATTTCGGTTGTCAAGACGGATTCTACCTGCGGTCGCCGTTTCATATTGGAACGTTCATGGGAATTGGTGCAGGCACGTCCTTTTGCCGGATACGGCTCCGGTGGCTTCCTGCGTGAGTATATGCCCCGGCAGGCCGATTACTTCAGACGGCACGCTGATAGCGGATATGCGTGGTTGGCCGGCGAGGTGTATCATCCGCTGAACGAATTCGTATGGGTATGGATTGAGTTCGGTTTGCCGGGAATATTATTGTTATTGGGGGCTTTGGCTTGGCTTTTGGCCGGATTGTTCCGGAGGCGCGACATCTTTTCCCGTATGCTGGCCGTTTCTTTATGTGCAAGCGTTATTTTTGCCATGTTTTCCTATCCGTTGAAATATCCGTTGGCTTCGGTAATAGGCATAGTGGCTATGTGGCGCGTGTGTGCCGGTATGTCAGGACGGATAAAGATGAATGAGTGGGGTTGGCGTTGGGTAGGCATGGCCGGAGTCGTGGTGTCGGTTGTGGCGTTGATAAAGGTGTCCGTTGCCTATTCCTATGAATATGAATGGAGCCGGGTGGCTCGCTGTGCCTTGCACGGGCATTCCCGTGAAATGATGCCACGGTATGCGGATTTGTATAGGCATTACCATCGCGATGCTTCTTTCTTGTATAACTATACGGCAGAACAGTTCTATGCCGGGCAGTATGAGGAGGCACTGAAGACAGCTAAAGAATGCAGGGCGTTATGGCCGTCTTATAATTTGTCCCTTCTGACCGGAGACATCTGTCGGGCTGCCGGAAAGTATGGCGAAGCCGTGCAATATTATGTACAGGCTCATTGGATGTGTCCGGTGAGGTTTGCTCCCTTGGAAGGTTTGTATTATGCTTATAAATCAGGGAACCGATCGCTTATGGCAGATTCGGTAGCTAACGTAATTTTCCGGAAGAAGATAAAGGTGGATTCCCGGGATGTCCAACGGATTAAAAAGGAAATATTGGAGGATATGCGGCACGGTGAAAAGATGGTGCCGTGAGACGGAATAGATGAAAAAGGTATGAAACTCATGAAAATGAAAAATACAGTTGTTTTAATGATAGTGGTCGTAGCTGTTGCCACGATTGTTGCAGTGTTTTCAGCCGTCAGTTGTTCGGAACACACGGATAAGGAACATGTCCGTGATATGGTTTTAGCTGAAAATCCCGGGTTAAAAGGCATATTGGAATTATACCAAGAAGATTCTTTGAAATATGAGGCCGCTTTGTTTCTGATAGACAATATGGGATATTACCAAGGGGCAGACAGTGGCGAACTGAACTCCATGTACAAAGCATACGAAATATTCAGCACGGGACGCTATACTTATCGGCAAGCATTGGATTCGGCCGCGAAGCTTTGCGGAAAGCCCAAGAATGTGAAAGACATCGTATGGAAGGCAGATGTGGATATGGATCCCGGATTTTTGGTATCCAATATAGAGTGGGCTTTCAAAGTATGGAGGGAACAACCATGGGGGAAAAACGTTTCATTCGAACAATTCTGTGAGTATATACTGCCTTACCGTATTGGAAACGAAGAATTGATTCCATGGCGGGAAAAATTATATTACCAGTTCATGCCTATTATCGAGAAGTACAAGAATGACCCTCAAATAGAGAACCCCACATTTGCCGCCCACATTGTTTTGGACAGTTTGCTCCGGGCACCTTTCTATTTTACGGGCGAGATGGCGACGAGCGTACGTATCGGACCGAGGATTGCGGACTGGCGAGGTGGAAGTTGTCTGGATTTGTGCGACATGTTGGTATACATTTACAGGGCGTTGGGAATCCCTTGTGGCATAGAGGAACTTCCGATGCGTGGGAACAACAACGCACCGCATTTTTGGAATTTCCTTGTTGACCAGCATGGGCAGACTTGGTATTTTTCTATGTTTTATTGGTGGCATCGCCTGCTGAAAGCCGAAGTGTATGCAGATGTCTATGGAAAAGTGTTCAGGCAACGGTTCAGCCTGAACAGAGATATGATGGATTCATTGCGGATGCCGTTGGACAGTGTGCATCCTGTATTCCGCTATCCTTTTTTTGAGGATGTCACCCGTCTGTATGCTACGGACAAGGCTTTTACTTTATCCGTAGGGAAACAGCATCTTGCCAGAGATATAAGGGCAGGAGAAGTAGTTTATATTTGTATGTCTGACCGTTATGCTTGGAAACCTGTGGGATGGACAAGATATGACGGTTCCAATGCTGTCTTTAAGGATTGTCACGGAGGTACCATTTACTGTTTGGCGGTTTATGACGCGGCTAATGACAAGTTGGCTCCGGTGTCTTCACCTTTCAGCGTTGGTCAGGAGAACGGGAAAATGGAGTTTTATGATGTGCAGGAAGAAACGGAAGATGTCGTTCTGCTGAGTAAATTCGGAATGCTTGGGGAGTTCTTTTTAGGACGGATGGTCAATGGGGTATTTGAGGGCAGCAATTCGCCTTCTTTCAAACAAAAAGATACGTTGTTCCTGATTCGTGCGACTCCGGACAGACTTTGCACAGTGGTAAAAACAGGTTCTTCCAAAGCATATCGTTATGTAAGGTATTACGGTCCGGCTGGTGGTTACGGGAATATCTCTGAGGCCGGATTCTATTCGTCTGTGAATGACACAATGCCGTTGGCCGGAAAAATATTGGGGCCGGAAGACGGTGCAACAGGCGACCATTCTTATTTCAATGTGTTCGACGGGCATACGGATACATCGTATGATTATCCTTTCGCTGACGGAGGATGGGCCGGACTTGATTTGGGCGAGCGAAAGCATATAGGGAAAATTGTCTATACGCCCCGTAATCGGGATAATTTTGTCCGTAAAGGAGATTTGTATGAGCTTTTAGTTTGCCGTGAGGGAACGTGGGTTCCGTTTGCCCGGCAAATAGCTACGGCTGATTCTTTACTTTTCCAGGGAGTGCCGAAACATGCGCTTTTGTTACTTCGCGACTTGAGTCGGGGAGAAGCGGAACGGTTGTTTGAGTATAAAGACGGTAAACAAGTGTATTGGTGAGTGGGTGGATTATGAAATTACTCCCTGTCGGTCTGCTTGTGCCGACAGGGAGTGTTCCTTTTCAAGAAGGGATTTTTATGAACGTTTGCTGCCATCGGGATTGTAAACCAGAATGAGATCTATCGGTTCGCGATCCAATTCGATGCGGTAGTAGACGCCTGTTTCCGCCCCGTTGGGATATTCAATGCGGTCTACATCGTCCTCACGTGGGTTGAACGTGTAACCTTCCTGCGTGAAGCTGTTGACTACGGCTTCCGGAACGGATGTCCATGCCATATCCTCGAATTCAGTGAACAACCATTGGTAATTCGTGTCCACGTGCATGTCTGCCTCTGCATTGTTCAGCCACATTTGTACTTCATATCCTTGGTAGGTACGTTCGACTTCCACGATTTGTGCTCCCGGATAACGGCTTTCTACCGTTTGGGTGATGTGTGGGTCATTCCGAAAGTTGTAGTCGTCCTCATCGTCGTCTTTACATGCGGTCATAACCGGGGCGAGCAATAAGATGAAAAGCCCCCATTTCCATATATTCTTTCTCATTTTGTTTTGGTTTTTGTAAAAGGTTTATATTCTTGTGAAAATCTCATCTTTCAGTCAATCTCACGGATATTGAATTTACGGTCGAATTTGAGTTCTACATCGTTGGTGAGCTCCACTTCGTACTTACGACTGTCTTTTTCTATTTTGGTGATTTTCTCTCCGGGGAACATCTCGTTCACTTGTTTCTTGATTTCCTTCGGTATGAAAAAAGCCGGGACTTCAGACCTTTTGCCGTCTACTTCCGTCCAATCCCCTTTGCTGTCGAAGGAGACTTCCGTACCATTGACAAGCTGTACGTCGTAAGTGGTAGATTTGAACCAGTCTTTGTCTATTTTGATATACGAGACTTTGGTATGGGCAAATTGCTGCTTTAAAATCGTACGTGCCGGGGCGGGCAGTTCGTTTAAATTGCGGGTGATGACATCATTGTCGGCGCAAGCGGTCGTTACGATGACAATCCCTAAAATCAATATGGCAAAAATCTTTCTCATAATGGTAATTCCTTTTAATGGTTAGTAATGCTATTGTAACCGCAAAGTAAATACCTGATTCTGGAAAGATTTGGGATTTGTGCTTTTCGTTTTAGGGCTTTGCAACTTTTAACACGAAATGATGTCGTCCGTCATGATAGTATGTGAGGGAGAGATGGTACAGGTCGGCAATGGATTGGGCGATAGACAGTCCCAGTCCGGTCGATTCTTTTTGTCCGCTATGCCCCTTGTAGAAGCGTTTGAACATTTGTCGTTCGTCGAGGGCTTGGTTCCCGTCGTTGACGATTTCAATCCGGGTGGAATGGATGAGTATGTCCACACGTCCGTGTTCGGGGCTATGTATGATGGCATTTTTGATGAGATTGGTCAGTAAAGTATGAGCCAGCGATTCGTTCATCCTGATACGGCAGTCTTCCGTGTCTGACAAGTGATAGTCCAGTTCTTTTTCTTCGTATAAGTCCGATAACAGTTCGAGAATCTTTCGGACGTGTGGGTTCATATCCACTTCAGTTACTTCCTCGAATTGCCGGTTTTGGATACGCGAAAGCAGGAGCAGGGATTTATTGAGCTGTATGGCACGGTGCAGGCTACGGAACATGTCATCGATATTTTTCAGTTCCTCTTCATCGAGATTCTCATGTTCGGCCAACAATTCCAGCTTACCGTTGATGACGGCCAACGGGGTTTGCAGTTCATGAGAGGCGTTTTCGATGAATTCCTTTTGTTCCCGGTATGCTTTTTCTGCCCGTTCGTGCATTTCAAGGGCAGCACGGTTCAGGGTACGGAACTCCCGAATACGGCAATCCGGATTCAGATAAGGTGCCGGGTGTCCGGGTGATACGTTTTCAAGCCATTCCAATAAACGGTCGAGCGGGCGGAACACGGACTTCAGGATAAGGCGTGTGCTGAAGATGATGCAACAAAGCAATGCGATGTAGAGTGCGACGAGATATTTGAATATGGCGGCTATCAAATCGTCCCGTTCCAAAGTGGAGAGTCGGAGTTCCAGTTCATAATATTTCAGGTCGGTGGCCATGAAGCAGGACTTCATGATACGTACGGGTTCATATTCATCTTCAGTCTCGATATATACCGTACCGTCGTAGTACCGGTCGCGATAGTGCTCGACCTCTTCCGTGGTAAGCGGACGGATGCTGTAACTGTGTATGATTTTGTCCTCGGTATCTAAAAGAGTAGAGTCCGCCAGGATTTTCCCCACAATAATATCCCGGTAATTGGCCAGGGCATCGTCGGTCTCGTCCATCACTTCGTCGATGACGGTGTAATAGAAAAAGGTACCCCATCCGCCCAGCAACAAGAACAGGAGGAAAGAGAGGTTGAAGTGGGTATAGCGTAATAACTTCATGGTCGGGGTATGGGGAGTTTACGGCATGTCGAATGCCAGTTTGTAGCCGAAACCGTAAACGGCTTTTATTTCTGCTTGTGTGCCGGCAGCTTTCATCTTTTTCCTCAAATTCTTCACCTGGGAATAAATGAAGTCGAGGCTATCAGCCTGGTCGATGTGGTCGCCCCATACAGACTCTGCCAATGCCATACGGTTGATGAGGCGGTTGGGATTGCTGATGAAATAATACAGCAGGTCGAACTCCTTACGGTTGAGGTTCAGTTCGTTCCCATCTACGGTCACTTTGCGTGTGTCAGGGACTAAAGTCAGGTTGCCCAGTACGATACTGGTGTCTCCTCCGGCTTTTTTCCTGCGCAACAGGGATTTTACCCGTGCGTTAAGCTCGGCCAGATGGAATGGTTTGGCCAAATAATCGTCGGCCCCGAGATTAAGCCCCTCCACCTTGTCCTCAATGGAGTCTTTGGCCGAGATGATGATGACGCTTTCCTGTTTACGCATCCGTTTGAGATGGGCCAGGACGGAAAGTCCGCTTCCGCCGGGCAGCATGATGTCCAGCAAGATACAGTCGTAATCGTAATCGTTGACCTTTTCCATGGCAGAGGCATAGTCTTCCGCACACTCCACGATGAACTTTTCGCGCGTGAGGTACTCCCTGACGGTATTCCGCAACTCCTCTTCGTCTTCAATCAGCAGGATCTTCATGACTGTTCCGTATCGGATGGATTGTCGATGGGTAATCTGTCTTTCTTCCGGTAACCTGTGCTGTTGAGGATGGCCACCAAGTCACCGTTTTCTTGGCAGATTCTTACCTCTATATAAGGAATGCGCGGGTGGTGGTGTATCTCACGGGCCTCTGCGTAAAGCCATCCGGCAGACACGGCTTTCAGGAAGTTGATATTGGCGCTTAAAGACAATGTTACCTGTGCATAGCTGTTGGCTACGGCGGCAAAAGCCAAGTCGGCCAACGTGAAAAGGGCACCGCCTTGGCAGACCCCGGCGGCATTGAGGTGGGCAGGGGTGACTTCCATTCGGGCTTTGGCATATCCCGGACAGATGTCGAGTATCTCGACACCGGCCGCCCGGGCAAACCGGTCGTTCTGTAATAATTCGGATAATGTCATACTATAGTTGGATAAAAATGTCAGGCGAAAGTTTTTCGTATTTCTTCCCAGTGTTCGCAAAGCGATTGCATGGAAGGGAACAACAAGTCGGCACCGGCATCAATCAGCACTTCGTCGGGCAGCGGTCCCGTATTGACGGCGATGGTGAAGATTCCGGCAGATACTCCGGCTTGTACCCCCAAGGGAGCATTTTCCACCACAAGGCCTTCCCACGGTTGTATACCGGCTTTTTGCAGTCCCATGAGGTAGGGCTCGGGGTTGGGCTTGCCGTATTTCACATCAAAACTGGTCACCATCAGGTCGCGCCGGAATACGCTCGGAAAATTATGATTCAGCCGGTCGATGAGGCTGACCTGCCCCGACCCGGTGACGACCATGGGGGTGAAGCCATCGGCCTTTACCTTTTTCAGCAACTCGTAAGCGCCCGGCATCCGTGGGGCTTCCGGACAACGGCTGAACACGTCGGACTTGGCTTTATAGATGGTTTGCTTCTCCTCTTCGGTAGCCCGGCGTCCCCAATCACGTTGTGCCAGCAGATCGATGGTTCCGCCGCCCGTACGTCCTTCGTGCATGTAGGCTTCTTCGGGCGTGATGTGCAGGCCGAACTGCGTCATGGCATGGCTCCAGGAATAGGCATGGTTGGGCATGGAGTCGAAGAGGACCCCGTCCATATCAAAGAGCACGGCTTTAAGGCGCGTCGCCCCAAAGCCGTGCTTCATTAAATATTTGTCTTTTTCTGCTTCGAACATGGGCTTATTTGTTTAAGCGTGCGCGGATGGCTTCACTTTCTTTTTCGTAACCCGGTTTGTTCAGCAGGGCGAACATGTTCTTCTTGTAGGCTTCCACGCCCGGCTGGTTGAAGGTATTTACCCCCAAGAGGTTACCGCTGATGCTGCAGGCCTTCTCGAAGAAATAGATGATTTGTCCCAAATAGTACTCATTCAACACAGGGACACTCAGGCGCATGTTGGGCACACCGCCGTCCACGTGAGCCAGTTGCGTACCCAGTTCGGCCATCTTGTTCACTTCGTCCACACGCTTTCCGGCCAGGAAGTTCAGGCCGTCCAGATTTTCGTCGTCCGAAGGGAAGAGCACCTTGTGGTTGGGCTGCTCGATACTGATGACGGTCTCGAAGATGGTACGTTCGCCGTCCTGAATCCATTGTCCCATGGAATGAAGGTCGGTGGTAAAATCTACGGCAGCCGGGAAAATACCTTTTTGATCCTTTCCTTCCGATTCTCCGTACAACTGTTTCCACCATTCGTTCAGGTAGTGCAGCTTAGGCTGGTAGTTTACCAGAATTTCTATTTTCTTGCCTTCGGCATATAAAGCGTTGCGGCAGGCTGCATATACGGCCGAGGGGTTTTCCATGAAAGGTACGTCCACGGCTGTTGCTTTTTCCATGTCGGCGGCACCGGCCACGAGTTGTGCGATGTCGAAACCGGCTACGGCAATAGGCAGCAAGCCTACGGGAGTGAGTACGGAGAAACGTCCGCCCACATTGTCGGGGATGATGAAGCTCTTGTATCCTTCCTTATCAGCCGTGGTACGGGCGGCACCTTTTTGGGCATCGGTTACGGCCACGATGACTTTGCGAGCCATGTCCTTGCCGCGTTGGTCTTCGCATTGCTTTTTCAGCAGGCGGAAAGCCAAAGCCGTTTCGGTGGTCGTGCCGCTCTTGGAAATATTGATGACACCGAATTTCTTGTCGGCCAGGTAAGCGCACATTTCGGCCAGATAGTCTTCGCCGATGTTGTTTCCGGCAAACAGGATGACCGGGTTCTTCTTATCGTTCAGCAACCATTGGAAGCTGTTGCTCAGGGCTTCGATGACGGTGCGTGCGCCAAGGTAGCTTCCGCCGATGCCGGCTACTACGACCACTTCGCAGTTCTCGCGGAGCACCTGTGCCGTGGCGTTCAGTTCACCGATGAAATCGGGAGTAATGGAAGACGGCAAGTGCAGCCAACCTAAAAAGTCGTTACCCGGACAAGTGCCGTTTTCCAACGCTTCCTGTGCGGCCTTCACCTTCGGTTCGTATGCCGCGATGGCATCGGCCTGAAGGAACTGAGTTGCTTTTGTGATGTCTAATTGAATATTCTTCATCTTTTTACGCTATTAAAAAACAATAATGAGTTATCGGAATGAATCGGTGAGCAGTTTTATCTCGATGCTCGGCGAGATACGTTCGTAGAGGATATTATATACGGCGTCCAGAATCGGCATGTTGACATGGAGGCACTTGTTGATGTCCTTCATACATTTGGTGCCGTAATACCCCTCGGCTATCATTTCCATTTCTATTTGTGCGCTTTTCACACTGTACCCCTTGCCTATCATGGAACCGAACACCCGGTTGCGACTGAAGTTGGAATATCCCGTGACGAGAAGGTCGCCCAGATAGACCGAATCGATGATATTCCGTTCAATGGGGTGTACAATCTTGAGAAAACGGTTCATTTCCTGCGCTGCGTTGGACATGATGACCGATTGGAAGTTATCTCCATACTTCAGGCCGTTGCAGATACCCGCCGCGATGGCATAGACGTTCTTCAACACCGAAGCGTATTCGATGCCGATGACGTCGTCGCTGATTTTGGTCTTGACATATTCGCTGCTGATCATGTCGGCAAAGTTTTGCGCCTTTTCCAAGTCGGCGCATCCTACGGTCAGATAAGTAAGCCGTCCCAAAGCCACTTCTTCCGCATGGCTCGGTCCCCCCAGAACGGCCAGATTCTCGTCGGGCACGCTATACACCTGATGAAAATATTCCGAGCAGACCAGGTTTTCGTCGGGCACGATACCCTTGATGGCCGTGACGATGAATTTATCGCGCAGGCGCGTCTTGAGTTTCTTCAGATGACTCTTTAAATAAGGTGAGGGGGTGACGAAAATCAAAGTATCCGCTTCTTCCACTATTTTATTGATGTCGGCAGAGAAGTGGATGCGGTTCACGTCGAAATGTACGCTGGTCAGGTAAGCCGGATTATGTCCCAGGCGGCGGAATTCCTCGATGCGGTCTTCCCGTCGCATGTACCAATGGATGGAATCGTTTCGCTCCAACATCATCTTGGCGATGGCGGTAGCCCAGCTACCGCCCCCCATGATGGCTATGGTTCCACAATTTCCCATGTTTTCCGGTTGTTATATTTTGGATAAATCGCTCACGTTCGGCATACTCGAGCCAGGCTCGGTCTGCGCTCGCTCACTCGCGATTTTGGCAATCCACTCGGCCACGTCGTTGACGGATGGCTTTTCGATGTCGAGTTTGTATTTCTTGATGACCTCTCCCACCTGTTGCTGTAGCTTTTGCGGATTGACTTCCTTCATGTCGCTTACCAGATTATATCCGGCTTTTTGCAGCACGGGCACGAGTGCTTCGGCCACGCCGATGGCAGCGTATTTGTCGGCACTGTCCTTGGGTATTTTCTTTTCAGGACGCATTTGCGGGAAGAAGAGAACCTCTTGAATCGTGGTCTGGCCCGTCATGAGCATGACCAGACGGTCGATGCCGATACCGATACCGCTGGTGGGGGGCATGCCATATTGCAAGGCACGCAGGAAATCCTGGTCGATGAACATCGCTTCGTCGTCGCCCTTCTCGCTCAGGCGCATCTGTTCGATGAAACGCTCTTCCTGATCTATCGGGTCGTTCAACTCCGAATAGGCATTGGCCAGTTCCTTACCGTTGACCATCAACTCGAAACGCTCGGTCAATGCCGGATTACTGCGGTGTTTCTTGGTGAGCGGCGACATTTCCACCGGATAGTCGGTGATAAAGGTAGGTTGGATATAAGTACCCTCGCAGAACTCGCCGAAAATCTCGTCGATAAGCTTGCCTTTACCCATCGTGTCATCGATTTCCAGATTCAGGGCCTTGCATATCTCGCGGATTTCCTCTTCGCTCTTCCCGTTCAGGTCATAACCCGTTTTTTCCTTGATGGCCTCCAAGATGGGCAGACGGCGATAGGGTGCCTTGAAGCTGATGGTCTTTCCGTCCACCACGCTCTCCGTGCTGCCGTTCACAGCGATGCAGATGCGCTCGAGCAACTTTTCGGTAAACGCCATCATCCAGTTGTAATCCTTATATTGTACATAAAGTTCCATGCAAGTGAACTCCGGATTGTGGCTCTTGTCCATACCCTCGTTGCGGAAGTTCTTGCCGATTTCGTACACGCCTTCGAAACCGCCTACGATGAGGCGTTTCAGGTAGAGTTCCGTGGCGATACGAAGATACAGGTCGATGTCGAGCGAGTTGTGGTGGGTAATGAACGGGCGCGCGCTGGCTCCTCCCGGGATGGATTGCAGGATAGGTGTCTCCACCTCCGTGTAGCCTGCTTCGTCCAGGGCGGCACGCAACGTTTTCAGGATGGCCGAACGCTTCAGGAACGTTTCCTTCACTCCGCTGTTGACAATCAAGTCCACGTAACGCTGGCGGTAACGCAGTTCCGGGTCGTCGAAAGAGTCATATACCTCGCCGTCTTTCATCTTGACGATGGGCAGGGGCTTGAGGCTCTTGGCCAAAACCGTCAGTTCTTGCGTGTGCACGCTGATTTCGCCTGTTTGAGTCTTGAAAACAAAGCCTTTGACGCCGACAAAGTCACCCAAGTCGAGCAATTTCTTGAATACGGTGTTGTATAAATCCTTGTTTTCTCCGGGACAAATATCATCGCGGGTGACATACACCTGAATGCGCCCTTTGGAATCCTGCAATTCGAGGAAAGAGGCTTTGCCCATGATGCGCCGGCTCATGATACGGCCTGCGATGCACACTTGGCGTTTCTCTTCCGCCGCATCGTCGTATTCGGCTTTGATGTCGGTCGAGAAAGCATCGGTCGGGTATTCGTCAGCCGGATAAGGGTCGATGCCCAAGGCACGGAGTTCGTTCAGGTTGTTCCTTCTTACGATTTCTTGTTCACTTAACTCTAAAACATTCATTTTTATTCTGATTTCGATATTTGGGGCAAAATTACAAAAGTTTTTTGAGTGTCCCAATGATTTACCCGTTTATTAGCATGGAGCTTAGGACAGTGAAAACATGTTTTCTTTGGAATGACGGACTTATATAGTTAATTTTGTGTTAAATATTCGGGGAGGGTAATTTTGCTCAGTATAAAAATGCTAACTTTCGCAAATAAATCAATAGAGTGGTAACTTTTTAAAATTGGGACTATGAAAGCAAAAGTTTGGAAAGGTGTCTGGGCCTTATGTGTAGTTGCCGTTACGATGGCATCTTGTGATTTTGTGAATAAGATGAAAGAGAATGCTACTACAACGCCGTCGGACACGATTATCGGAGCAAATGCCGGGGAGTTGGACGGGAAGATAGATGAATTGTTGGAATTGGCCAAGGCAAAAAAGGAAACGGCAGAGTTTGCCGAGATTTATACCTATTTCAATTATAAGCCGGGTGATCCTTCTACGAGTGTGACGATACAAATTGTAACGCCGGAGGATAAGAACAAGATGGCGGAATATAGTTGGTACGATAATAAGGATGTCCGTAACAAACTGGATAAACAGGATATGGTGATTTCGGATCATGACGATAATGTGATTGATACCTATGACGGTTTCAAGGATATGCTTTTCACTTACGATGATGTGGCCAAGCAGGTGGAGAATCTGCCGGTGTTCTGCAAAGAGGCGTTGGAAGCATCGGGATATGGCGAAGACGGCTATGTGAGAAGCTACCAGATAGAAAAAGGTGATGCGTTCATCATGGTGGGACACAAGTCCTCCAATATGTTGAGTAAGACTTACCATGTAGCCGAAGATGGCGAACATATCATAGTGAAAGAATAAGTGTAAGGCGCTTCTGTTCGGAAATCCGCTGTCGTCTCATATTTCCGGAAGTCCCGTGGCAGGACTTGGATATGACGGCGGATTTCCTTTTTGAGGAAAGAAGGGGGTATGAACGTTCGTAAGGATTCACAGGCGTTGTCCGCTCGGTTTTACTTTGCGTCATCCGGTGGTGAAATACAAGAGGGGCGGGAAAAAGCAGATGAGACTATTCCGCCTAGTGCGGCCGAACCCGGAAAAGGCTTTTTCCTTTCTTTTTTCGTGCCACGCAGGGGATTTTGGGTTACCCCTTTGTTGTTGGATCTTAATTTTCTCGTCTTTCTGGCCATGTGCTTGTCCGGTGTAGGGATATTTTTTCCGGACAATGTCGATTTGTTGCATTGGGGCGCCGATTTTGCTCCATTGACTCTGACCGGCGATTATTGGCGTGTGCTGACCTGCAATTATGTGCATGTAGGTCTTATACACTTGGCCATGAACATGTATGCCTTATTGTTCATTGGTCTGTTTTTGGAGCCGTTGGCAGGTTCTCGCCGTATGGCTATGGCTTATGTCTTGTCCGGACTTTACGCATCCTTGGCGAGCCTGTCGGTCAATGCCGAATGGATTGCGGCCGGGGCTTCGGGAGCCATATTCGGCTTGTATGGTCTCTTTTTTGCTTATTTGCTTTTACGCAGGGGCGGAGAGGAGAGGCGAAAGACCTTGCTTATCAGTATTGCGGTTTTCATTTTGTATAATCTGTTGTTTGGGATGAGAGATGACAGTGTGGATAATGCGGCGCACGTCGGCGGATTGGGGTGTGGTTTCTTGTTGGGGTTGGCTTACGGGATGTCGGATAAGGTGCGTGAGAAAAGCAAACGGATGGTTGTGGCTTGTCTGGCAGAATTCGTCTTATTATCTGAGTTTATCTGTTGGTTTTCCGCCTTGACACACGGAATGCCTCCCGATTACCAAGACGTGTGCGAAGTTTGGCGGAGTGGCCTGTTGGAAGACTATATAAGAAACGGAGATTCGGAGATTCATTCGGAAGAGAACGGTATGGGGCAGAAGACGGAGTATACCGTAGTGGAGGGTTGGACCATGACGGATCAGGATGTCTGGATTCCTTTTAGCGACGAAGCGAGTGGTTTCAGTTTCCGTTATCCGTCCAATTGGCATAGAAAGCCGGATGGATGGTCGGATT
This sequence comes from Paraprevotella clara YIT 11840, assembly GCF_000233955.1. Classification (GTDB taxonomy): domain Bacteria; phylum Bacteroidota; class Bacteroidia; order Bacteroidales; family Bacteroidaceae; genus Paraprevotella; species Paraprevotella clara. The sequence continues at coordinate 195,365 of NZ_JH376597.1, read as the reverse complement.
TCCGCATCGAAAACGGGTTGAATTGGATGACCGTGGAGTATTCGGATGCTGCGGCAGATACGGATGCCCGGAAAATGAAAGATGCTTTAAAGCGGAGTGTGTGTGACGAAGAAGGCCGTTTGCTTGACGGTTGCACTTGCGAGACGGTCGTCCTGAACGGGACTGAATTTGTGAAAGTCAGTAGCCCCCAACGTATCTCCCTTACAGGGAAGAAATGGATTGAGGCGAGGCGTACTACTTACGGATATTATAAGGATAATCCTTTACGGTGCATGACCATCGTGCAGTGGACCACGAGTGAACCTTTCCGAAAAGAGATGGATGAAATGGCACAAAGTTTTTTCGTACGGGAACCATAAAGGGCATTTGATTTTTCTTTTTTGTGAATGACGGCTGAAGGTTCACCGTAAAGTGTTGTACCACAGTGCGGAACGGAATTTTTCGGTGAATCTCTTGTGAAGACTGTTTGAGTGAAGGGTTCACCTTAATTGTTTGATTCTTAGATAGAATGAAGGATGTGAACCCTTTTTAAATGAAAACATAATGAAAGGGGTGGGGAAGGAACATTGCCTGCAGGACATCCGTAAAAAGTTCTCAGTAGATTGATCGAACGTTTGCCGCACACCGGAAAGTCGTTTGCCTGACGTTTTTGGACTGTTTTCGCATTTCGATGGGACCAAGACGGCATCGCTGAAGTTTATGAGTTAATTAAAGGTGAATTTTTTGAACGGAATGAAAAAATAATTATCTTTGCCGCAGAATTTCCGGGTTCGTGCGAAGCTTGCCCTGACGGAGTAATTTGTCAGGGATGCTGAAAACGGACGGAAGCCTGCGCCGAACCGCGTATGCGGGGGAAGGGTGGGGACGGAGATTCGCGACATATTAAAGGCGTTTACGTGACGTCTTGTTCTTGACTCTAAGGAATCTGGTAAATTTCAATTGTCGTCAGGGATGAGGCAACAGTAGATGTCCTCGGGATGTGTATATATGCGCATCCCTTTTCGATACGGGTATATTGTGTCGTAAAGGGAGAAGTTATATCCATATCGGCGTGGGCTCTGGATGTTGCTCGTTCAACGACAATGGGCATACCAGAGCCTCTTAGGGTGGGACGAGTAACGACGGTCTCACGCTTTTTTTGTGTCGTCACACAGGACTTCCGTGCCAAGGTGTGATGGATACGTTGATAAATGTAGCCAGTATTCCGGAAGAAAGCGAAAGCCGACTTCCGAGTGAGGGATTGCCTCCTGTCACAACCGCCGGTTCGCAAAGATGCGGGACCGGGGTGTCCTTGGAGTATGTCCTGCATCCGACGCACGGCCTTCCGCAAGAATGCCGATGGTATGTTTTGAGAGCGACGTATGGACGTGAACGGGAGGCTGAAGACCTATTGAAGAAACGGGGCGTTTTGGTGTATGTGCCGAAACGGAAGACGTTGAAGATGGTGAAAGGAGAGAAGAAGAAAGTAGAGGAATCCCTCTTGCCCAATCTTGTTTTCGTGTTTACGGACGAGTGCACGGCCCGCCGTTTGGTGGCATTCCCATTGAAATCTGAATCCCGTCGCAAAGACAAGATGCCCGTAAGCCTCCATTTCATGTACGACCATACGTCTTTGAATGAAAACGGGCTGAATGACGTGGTGGTTATACCCCACAAGGAGATGGTCAATTTTATTCGTTTCACCATTGGAGGGAGCGAGTCTATCCGTGCCGTCTCACCGGCTGATTTCCGGATCAAGAAAGACCAGCAAGTCGTGATTACCGAAGGGGATTTCAAAGGCGTAGTAGGGCGCGTGGCCCGTATAGACCGCCAGACTTGTGTCATCGTGGATTTGCAGCCGATATGCTTTCTGGCTTCGGCCTATATCCCCAAGGCTTTTTTGAGGGAAGTGCCTGAGCCGAAGAATATATGAATGGAACAATCTGGTGCACGAAGAACTAACCTCGGATATGTTGAACGGTATATGTTACCATTTTCAGAACACTATGTATGTCATCTTCAAGATGATGGGCTTTTATACCGAAGTGGAGCGCACCACCCATCGCGGCCGTATCGACATCGTCATCAAAACGTCGGATTACATCTATGTGATGGAAATCAAACTCGACGGCAGTGCCGACGAGGCTTTGCGACAGATTCATGAGAAAGGTTATGCCGAGCCTTACCGTAAGGATGGCCGGAAGGTGTTCCTCGTAGGTGTGAACTTCTCGTCTGATACCAAAGGGGTGGAAGAGTGGAAGGTTGAGGAATGTCTGTTTTGACTGGGCTGTGAAACGCCTGTTGCGCGACAAAGCCAATCGCAACCTCATGGAGAGTGAAAGGAGTCAGGAAAACGAGGTTGAAAATACAACCGTGTGGATTGGTTGGCCATGAACTCGAAGGATGGGTTGTTTTTTCTTGAAGGCAGAGTGTTATCAAATTAACCAAAGGCAACCATTGAAAAAATGTCCCATCTATAAAATCTTACAATTATTGCCGTGTGCAATTTCATATCATAACTAAATTACCAACGCTTGTCTCTATGTGAAAGGCAGATGAATGCATTTTACAACAAGGCTCACCTTAACTCAGTCTTTTTCCAGTAGGTATGAAAGATGCGAAGCCATTTTTCGACAAAACTCTTTGTAAGTGGACACATTCGATGCCTAAAACAACTTCTTCCCAAAGAGAGGATTTTCCAATCCGTTAATCGAATTGACTGATTAAGGCAAAAACTGCTCTACGTGAAGTGGATAATCCATGTGAGGGGCTAATGAGATCTTAAATATATTTTCTAATAACTGATAGGCAAATGATTTCAATAAAGAATAATATTGATTGTTGCGGTTGCAATGCATGTGGTGACGTGTGTGCGCATGGAGCAATCACATTTAAGACGGATATAGAAGGATTTTGGTATCCTGTCGTTGACGAAACAAAATGCGTGGATTGCAGGCTTTGTGAAAGGGTGTGTCCTGAATTGCATATTGGCGAATTAAAGAAGAATGACAATAATCCGCCCGTAACGGTAGCAGCGATAAACAAGAATATGGCCGTCCGTTGGGACAGCACTTCCGGCGGAGCATTTTCGGCCTTGGCTGAAGTTATGTATGAACAGGGTGGTTATGTCAGCGGAGCTGTGTATGATGAGAATTTTTTGGTACACAATTTTGTCTCCGACAAGCCTGAAGATCTGTCAAGGTTAAGAAGTTCCAAATATCTGCAAAGTAATGCCGAGGGGCTTTATGTAAGGATTAGAGAGTTGTTAAGGAATGGGAAAAAGGTATTGGCATGTGGTACACCGTGCCAGATGGCAGCCCTGCGATTGTTCTTGCACAAGGATTATGACAATCTCGTTATTGTCGACTTCATTTGCCGTGGGGTAAATTCTCCGAAAGTTTATAGGAAATATCTAGACTCTTTGGAACGTAAGTATGGTGGCAAGGTGGTTTATGTCAAGGCTAAGAACAAGGAGTTGGGATGGAGAAACCTTACTCGTAAAGTTGTATTTGATAACGGAAAAGTATATTACGGAGTAAAGATGGACGATAATTTCCGTCGTGGTTATCATACCAATGTTTTTTGCCGTCCCTCCTGCTACACGTGCCAATATAAGGGATTTCCACGCATTGCCGACATAACCATTGCGGATTATTGGGGAATTGAGAAAATAAACAAGAATCTTGACAACAATATCGGAACATCGATGATTCTGCTTAACTCGAAGAAAGGCGAAAATTTTTTCGGGCAGGTAAAAGACAAAATAGAGTGGGAATATACAACGTTTGAAAGCATCTTGCCTGGAAATGTCGCACTGACAAAACCTATCGAGCCTGCAAAGATAGACCGCAGGCAATTCTTTGAAGACTTGGATAAAGGCACGTTTGATGAAGTTGTCAGTAAATATTTTCCTCTAAAGACAAATGCTGATTTGTCTTTCAGGCAGAAACTTAAGGGAATATTGAAACCATATTACGGTTTGTACCAGTATTTGGGTTTTTCGCCAAAGGCATATATTAATTTCCTTAAGCTGAATTATAGGAAAAACACGGAAAGCGACTGGATGTCAGGACACGTGATATATACAATGCCAAGCTCGACATTTGATATCCATCCTTCTGCAAAAATCATAATAAAGGCATCGTTGTTGTATGGCAAGAATCCTGTAAAAGGGATGCGTATACCGACATGTCTGAGAATGGAGGCCAACACGACACTTGAAATACACGATGGGCCTTTGACGCGTTATGGTACAATGCCGTATAATCTTCGTTATGGCGCATATATAGAAATAGTGAACGGTGGCAGGCTGACAATCGGTCAAGGCGCGGCGAACGTGGGGCTGACGATAATGTGTGCCAAGGAAGTTACAATAGGCAACGGGGTACGTATAGGGCGGAACGTGTCAATAAGAGATTGGAACGGATCTCATGTTATCATAAACGACCATTATCGGAATCATGCTCCTGTACGTATTGAAGACCATGTTTGGCTTTGTACGGGATGTACCATAATGCCCGGTGTGACAGTAGGAGAAGGCAGTGTGGTGGCAGCTAATGCGACAGTGACGAAAGACGTGCCACCGCATAGCCTTGTAGGAGGATCGCCGGCAAAGGTGATAAAGGAAAACATTGAGTGGTATTGAAGTCATGGCAGATAACCGGAAGATAGCTAAGAATACGATGTTCCTGTATTTCAGGATGCTCCTTGTAATGGGAGTTAATTTGTATACGTCACGTGTCGTATTGCAGGTTCTCGGCTTTGAGAATTATGGACTATACAATGTTGTAGGTGGAATCGTGACAATGTTCACGTTTCTGAACGGCTCTCTCGGGGCGGCCACATCGCGTTATATAACGTTCGAACTTGGCAAAAGGGACTTTGAGCGTCTGAACAAAGTTTTCAATACGGCCTTGATTATACACGTTATTATCGCTTTACTTATAATCCTGTTGGCTGAAACTGTAGGATTGTGGTTTTTTTATGAAAAGATGACGATACCTCATGGAAGGTTGGAGGCAGCATTATGGGTGTACCAAATTTCAGTAATAACATGTTTTTTCTCGCTCACCCAAGTGCCGTATAACGCAACAATCATTGCGTATGAAAACATGAAAATCTATGCCTATGTGGGTATTGTCGAGGTCCTTCTTAAATTATCGGTAGTGTTTCTTATTTTTGTGTCTCCTATTGACAAACTGGTTTTCTACGCATTAATGTTGTGCCTTATCCAAATAGGAATAATGTTTTTTTATAGAATTTATTGCAACAGACACTTTGCGTCATGTGTGATACATATATATAAGGATAGAAGGCTTTTCAAGGAAATGTTTTCGTATGCCGGTTCTGACCTTATAGGCAATATCGCCGTATTGGCACAAGGCCAAGGTTTGAACATTCTCTTGAATATGTTTTTCGGCCCGACGGTAAATGCTGCGAGAGGAATAGCGTATCAGGTACAAGGGGCAATAACACAGTTCAGCAATAATTTTATGACTGCCGTCAGACCGCAGATAATTAAACTGTATGCCGAAAGTAGGCCGGAGGAAATGATGCGTCTCGTGAAACAAAGCAGTTGTTTCTCGTTCTATCTGATGTGGGTGATTTCTCTTCCAATATTCTTGGAGACGGATTACATCTTGACACTTTGGCTCGGAGATTATCCTGAGCATACGGTATGTTTCTTGCATCTTGTTTTGATACTTTGTCTTATTCAGACAATAAAGACTCCCCGCTCAACAGTGTTTCATGCCACAGGGCATTTGAAATTCGTAAATATGGTGGTTGGAGGAATATTGTGCGCCGCGTTTCCGTTAGCATATATTTTGTTAAAAATCGGATTTTCCCCAGAAAGTGTTTTTTATGCAGCAAACGCGACCATGTTGGTTTCTGAAGCCGCAAGTATGATAATCTTGAAAAAATATATCGATTATTCCATTTCCGATTACATAAAAAAAGTATACGGACGCTGTCTGCTGGTTGTTATCACTTCATTCTTTATAACGCACATCCTTTATCAGCATATTTACAATCAGGGTTTTTTGCATCTCGTTCTGACCTGTGTGTTATCTACAGCATCGTCGATGTTCTTTGTTTATGTTTTAGGAATGGACAAAACGGAAAGAGATAAGGTGAAAAATATTATCACAAATAAATTGAAAAGATGAACTATTCGAACGATAAAATCACATTGTCAAACGGTATCCAAATGCCATGTATGGCCATTGGTACCAACTGGATGAATTATAAAGAGTTGAAGAGGATACTTGTTGCCGGGTTTAGTTCCGGATTCAGAGCCATTGATACTGCACGTGATTACGGCAATGAACCTGTTGTGGGTAAAGCATTGAGAGATGCCTTGAAAGATGTCGGCCTTCAAAGGGAAGACATTTTCGTGACGACTAAAATAGGTAACGCCCAGCAGGTGCTTGGCAATATAAAAGAGCAGATGGACATATCACTCGGAAACCTCCAAACCGATTATGTTGACTTATGGCTGATGCACTGGCCGTATCCTGGTTATTACAAACAGACATGGGAGAAGATGGTTGGAGTATATGAATTGGGCAAGGCGCGTGCCATAGGTGTGGCGAATTACGATGTCCGCCATTTTGAGGCATTATTGGCAGGAAAATCTGGGAATATTCTTCCCACGCCCATGGTAAATCAAATGGAATACCATCCACTCAGGATTGCGGAAAAGCTGACGGCATATCTTAGAGAACGCAACATAAAGATTCAGGCGTATGCTCCTTTGTGCCGTCTCGTTCCGCAGCTCAAGAACAGCCACATATTGAAAGCGTTGGCAGAAAAATACAACAAGTCGTTAGGACAGATAATTTTAAGGTGGCATATACAGCAGGGAGATGTCATGCCCGTGTTCAAGTCGTACAAGCCTGAACGTTTTAAGGAAAACATAGACATTTTCGACTTTGAGCTGACAACGGATGAGTTGGCTGGAATTAGTTCGTTGAATCAAGACTATAAATATCATATTGAATCTGTGAATTGTCCCGGTTATTAATCGTATTGAGAAAGAGTTTGTTTGCAGGATGACTCTATAATTTTACCGATGGTGTTGTTTATTATCTTGTCTGTGGATAGAAAATTAGATTTTACATGAAAAAGAAACTGTACATACTGGTTCTTGCGTATTTGGCTATATGCGCTTTAATGTCAGCGATAAAAGGTTCCGTTGCCATTGCCATGTTTGGCTTGTTGGTGTTCTTGTTAATTCTTCTTGTCACTTTTTGGTTCGCAAATAAGTTTGTCAAGACGACCTTATGGTATAAAAGCACGATTCCCGACATGTCTTTATATCCGACGAATGAGTGGTATAGAGAACATTTGGAACGTAACTTTGACGTAGTGAATATCGGCAGTTCATCAGCGAAATATGCTTTTGATTATTCCGGATTACCCGTAAAAGCATTCAATTGGGGAGAGCAACCGCAATTATTAAGTAATGGTTTTAAAGTATTGAAAACATATTTCAGTATTCTTAAAGAAAACGGGACGGTTATAATATCATTGTGTCCATTATCAGGTTTGGACGTGGAAGGCAAATGGGACAAGACTGTCAATGATAAATATTATTACACACTTCCTTGTGAATTAATAGATGATTATAAAGCAGTATCAAGAAGGCGAAAGTACCCTTTACTGTATTTGCCTAAGCTCTCGATAAAAAGCATTATAAAAGAGGTTCAGAAACAGAAGACGAAAGCAGGCAAAACACAGCCCGATAAATGCTTTATTGACGATTCAAAGATATGGGTTGAGAATTGGATGTCCCAGTTCGGTATAGACGAACTAAATGCTCCACTGTCACCGGTAAATCTTAAAGGACAGGGAAAACGTATAGTCCTATTGACCGACATCTTGTCTTTCTGCATGGAAAGGAGTTTGCGTCCGGTCATTGTCATTCCCCCCATGCACAAAAGTCTTTCAAACAAGTTCACTCCGACTTTTCGTGATAATTACATCTATCCGTTTATCCGGAAGGCAAACACGCATAATGTGCTGTTCTTGAACTATATGGACGATGAGAGGTTTGACGATGAAAGATATTTCCGTAATTCATTCTTCATGAGTGAAGAGGGCGCACGGAAGTTTACAAGAATCGTATTAAAAGACTTGCATATATTATGAGAATCGGGATACTGACGCTTCCTTTGAATCAAAATTACGGAGGCATATTGCAGGCATACGCGTTGCAGACTGTGTTGGAACGTTTGGGGCACGAGGTGCGTGTGGTAGAGTGGAAAAGACCTTACGGCTTGCCTTTTTATAAAATGCCATACGTTTACGGCAAAAGAATGGTGATGAATCTGCTAGGGCATAAAATCCCAGTTTTGTACGAACAGAAATGTCACAGGGAGCAATCCATAATACGACAGAATACAGACAAGTTTATAAAGAAATATATTCATTTGGTTGAATACGATGATTTTTCAGATATTAAAGAATCAGAATATGATGCGGTAATAGTTGGCAGCGACCAAGTGTGGCGGCCAAGGTATTTCGGCATAAAACAGATAGGGAACGCCTATCTGAAATTTGCCGAGGGGTGGAACATCAAGCGCATAGCATACGCCGCGTCGTTCGGCACGGACGAATGGGAATATACTGCCAAGCAGACATCAGAGTGCGGCAGACTGTTAAGGATGTTCGATGCGGTGTCTGTAAGGGAGGATTCGGGCGTAAGGCTGTGCCGGGAGCGTTTCGGTGTTGGCGCGCGGCATGTGCTTGACCCTACGATGCTTCTTGACAAGAATGATTACGTGAAATTGTTTGAGACGGTTGGCACGCCCAATAGCAAGGGTAACCTTTTATGCTATATGTTGGACGAGACGGAAGAGAAAAGGGGGGTGGTAAGGCGCATAGCTGACGAAAAGGGACTGACACCTTTCAACGTGAAATCGCAGAGCGATAGCATAGCTTCGCCCATCGGTGAGCGCATACAGCCACCATTGGAGCAATGGCTTCGCGGCTTCTATGATGCCGAGTTCGTTGTTACCGACTCGTTTCATGCCTGCGTGTTCTCCATTCTCTTTGGCAAGCCTTTCGTAGCCGTGGGTAACGCCGATCGTGGCATGTCACGTTTCAATTCACTGTTCTCCATGTTCGGACTTGAGGATAGGCTTGTAACCAATGGTCATGCGTATACTGAATGTAAGGATGCAGACAGGGCAGACATCATGGCCATGTTGGCGGAAAAGAAAAGGGAAGCGATGAATTATCTTGTTGGCAATTTGAACACAACCGATGGAAAACAATAATCCTACAATATCAGTCATCGTCCCTGTTTACAACGCGGAAAAATACCTGTCACGCTGCATTGACAGTATACTCGTCCAGACATTCACCTGCTTCGAGTTGCTGCTTGTCGATGACGGTAGTACCGACTGCTCCGGTCGTATCTGCGATGAATACGCGAAACGGGATACACGCATACGCGTGATACATAAAGAAAACGGTGGAGTAAGTTCGGCAAGACAAATCGGTATTGATAATGCGTATGGGATATATTCGATTCATGTGGATTCTGATGATTGGGTTTCTTCAGATATGCTCTATGAAATGTATAATAAGATAGAAAAAGATGAAGCTGATATTTTAATATCTGATTTTTATACAGAAAACGTAAAAGGATCATTTTATCAATGCCAGAAAACGCAATCAAAGACTTCGTTTGACATATTAACAGATATACTGAGAAATAAATTATTTGGTTCTCTATGGAATAAGTTGATAAGGCATAGTTTATATAAGGAATATAACGTAAGGTTTATAAAAGGAGTGGACTATTGTGAGGATGTATTAGTGTTAAGCCAACTTCTTTTGAATGATTTAAGAATATCATTCATCCACAAGGGATTTTATCACTATGAACAGTTTTCAAATGATTCAATAACAAGAAATTATACAGAGCAAACATATTTAATGAGAAAAAAATATGTGTCAGAATTAGAGAAGATATTACCAATACCAAATGATGTGATAATAAGCGAAGTGGCATTTCAAGTAAAATTAGAAGCATTTAATCATAATAAATTATCCGAAGATGAATTTTACGGTTATTATAAAACACCGTTAAGTACAATTCTTGCATATAAATATGGAAGAAAAATTAAGATTTGTTTGGTTTTTGCATATTTTCACATGTTTAAAATAGCAAGTTTGATAAAAACAAAAATATGATACCCAAGAAAATACATTATTGTTGGTTCGGACATAATCAAAAGACTCAAAGTATGTTGAGGTACATTGATACATGGAAAAAATGTTTTCCTGATTATGAGATTAAGGAATGGAATGAAGGCAACTTTGATGTTGATCAATTAAACTTTACAAGGGAAGCTTATTTTGCAAAAAAGTATGCTTTCGTTTCAGATGTATGTAGGCTTTATGCACTTTATTCAGAAGGAGGTATATATTTGGATACGGATGTTATTATTTTAAAGACTTTTCCTGATAAGTTACGCTCACATAAGGCTTTTGCAGGATTTGAACACGAAATTAATATCGGAACAGGTATAATGGGAAGTGAAAAGAACAATCCTATTATAAAAGAATTCTTGCAATGTTATAATGATATGCATTTTTTCAAGGGAATCAGATATAGTTTAATACCCAATGTTAATTTGTTTACGGATATTCTTGCGAAACATGGATTAAAAAGAAACAATACATATCAAGATTTAAATGATATTGTGATATATCCACAAAATATATTTTGCTGTAAAGACTGCAGGACAAAAGAATATTACAATGTATCAGAGAGCTTATCCATACATGACTTTGCTGGATTATGGATAGATAGTAGAAACAGCCTTTATAAAAGAATATGTTTCAGGTTAAAGGAATTGATGACAGTAATCAAATATAGAGGTCTTTTAATATGAAAAGTAAGGAATCCTTTTTATTATACATATTCATAACTTTATTTTTGGGCTTATCAATACAGCAGTTTTTACATCTAACGATAGAAGGAAAAGGTATTATCGCTTTATCTCACTACCTTGCATTGCCGTTTTTATTATTAGTATTTATAAGGAATATATCTTTTGTTAGATTAACAAATTCTGAAACGAAATTATTTCTTATTGTTGCTGTATTCGGGTTGTTAAATATTGTCGTTTTTGATAGATCTGCAGGTCTGTCAGGATTCTTGAATTTTATAATTGAGCCTATATTGTTATTGTCGCTATTACGTATAACAAGAAAAAAACAGGTGCTTTTTATACGTAAGATGTTGATATTATTCTTTATATTGGAATGTGGAGTGGCCATTTTTGAATCAGTAAGTAAAGTTATTCTTTTTGCCGACATTAATGCTATTGATGTTATGGGGACAAGTTTGGATATGCGAGCTTATAGTTTGCATGGACATCCTCTTCAGAATGCATTTTTGGTCAGTATGTTGTCTACAATAATATTAAGTTCAAAAATGAAAATTCAAAATAGATATGCTTTGTTTTTTCTTGGTTACATAGCAATATTTGCTTTCAATACAAGAAGTTCTATATACTTCTTAGGTGGAATATTTGTAATTAATTTGCTAAGAGATATGAGGAGCAATAAGATGAAAGTATGGCATAAAACAATGCTTATTGCATTTATAATTACAGTAATATATTTTAGTATGTCATATATTGAAACTCATTCATTAGGTTCACGTCTATCAACGGGGTTGACCAAAGATGATGGCAGTTCAAATGCAAGGTTTGTTTTAATAGACATACTTATGTCTTTGAATTTAAATGATATACTATTTGGTATTCGAGACGAGACGGTTCTTTTTATAATGCAAAACAACGAACTTATAGCTATTGAGAACTCAATTGTAAACTTAATATTTGGATCTGGATTAATTTTTACGATTTGCTTTTTGTTTCTCATGTTTAAAGAATTAAAAAGCATTGGAGCTAATAATTTTACTTTTTATACCACAATAATTATTTGTTTTTTATTACTAAATACAAATAATGCGTTACAAACGTCATGCCCCATTATACCGATATTGGTTATGTCATTGTATACTTTTAAAAATAATTACCTACAGAATAATACTACAAATAAAGAGTGTAAGCAGTCAAAAAATGGCTATTAATTGAAATGAATACCTTCGCTGCCAACCAAATTTATAGAATTATGTATAGCAGTGAAGATCTTAAAAGGTTTTACTTTCAGTACCAGACCGAGGCTTTGCTTCATAGAGAATCCCTCCAGTCGTTTTGTGTCAAGAACAAAGTCCCTTATAACATTTTCCAAAAGTGGTTTAAGGATACTCACTAATTAATTATCATAACTCGGTTTAGGGCACTGAAAAGTGCCCTTTCAAAGAGGGAATGCCCTAAATTGAGTGCTTACTTATAATCAATATACTGCAATATGAATATTATAAATAAAATCAAATATTACTGGCAAAGAAGAAACAGCCAAGCATATATTCAATATCTGCGTAGATGCGGAATCACAATTGGCGAAGGAACTATCTGCAAATATCCTAGAACAATAGAAATAGATACCTCGCGACCAGACTTATTGGAAATCGGTAATAATGTCCTATTACATAAAAATCTAACTATACTGTCTCATGATTATGCCTCCCGTGTCTTTGTCAACCTCTACCATGAATTTATTCCATCTCATGGAAAAATCACAATTGGAAATAATGTTTGGTTTGGAGAAAAATGTACCGTCTTAAAAGGGGTAAAAATCGGAGATAATTGCATTATTGGATATGGTAGTGTCGTCATAAAAGACATTCCAGCAAATTCTGTTGCCGTTGGCTGTCCGGCCAAAGTAATATGTTCATTGGAAGAATATTATCAGAAACGTAAAAAAGAATATATCAATGAAGTTTTTGAATACGCAGAGTGTATAAGAACACACCAACATAGAGAACCTATCCCAAAAGATTTCGCAGATGATTATCCGATTTTCGTAGATAAATACAATATCAAAGATTATCCTTATTTCCCTTATAAAAATGTATTTACTTCAGATCTTGCTTTTAACGAATGGCTGAAGTCCCATAAAGCTCCATTCAATTCATTCGAAGATTTTATGAACGAATTCTATAATAGATTTGGAAAATAAAACGCCCATATATCAGTATAATCATATCCATATACAATGAATAAACGTCAGAAAGTAAGTATAATAGTTCCGGTTTACAACGTCGAGAAGTACCTTGACCGCTGTATGCGGTCGCTGCTCGGCCAGACACTGAAGGACGTCGAGATAATCATGGTAGATGACGGATCGCCTGACGGTTGTCCTGCCTTATGTGACGAATACGCAAGGCGGGATGCACGTGTAAAAGTAATACACAAGCAAAATGCCGGACTTGGTTACGCACGCAACACGGGCTTGGATGTTGCAACCGGTGAATACGTCGCGTTCGTGGACTCCGATGACTACGTAGATTTGGAGATGTATGAAAAGCTATATGTTACAGCTATCCGAACAGAGTCGGATGTCGTATATTGTGGTTTTAACAGATTTTATTCTGAAAATAAGGTCATACATTATACCAATGTAAATTCTGAGCATATATATAAAGGGGAAGATGTTAACCAACTATTATTGGATTTTATTTCATCGTCACCTAAGTGTAAAAAAGATTGGAAATATGAGATGTCCGTGTGGCATTCCATTTACAAAAGAGAAATCATAAAAGAGAATAATATTAAATTCTATTCAGAAAGAAATTATTTGTCTGAAGATATTCCATTCCAAGTTGATTTTCTCAAAGCGGCTAATTCAGCGTCATATATCCCCGATACACTATATTATTATTGCATGAATAACGCATCTTCATTAACTCAAAGTAAATACTCTAATGACAAGCTTGAAAGAAGTATGGCGTTATATAATTTGTTGGCAAGCAAAACAAGGGATTTTGATAAAGAATGTCTTAGGGCGAAAAGATTTTTCATATCATACATGAGGGCGCATTTATATGGCATATCAGCGATGGACATACCATATAATGAGAAAATAAGATTAATGAAAGAGTTGAATGATAAAGACATATGGAAAACCGTAGACTCGTACCCATATTCTGCACTAAACAAAAACTCCCGGCTGATTTGTTTTTTGCAAAGAAATAGGATGTACGCGACAGCATTATTTTATGTGAAAATCATTTTGTTTATAAAAAGTATTTTACACAAATAAAGCCTAATAGAGCATGAACATATTTTATTTCTTTAAGGAATTGCAAACGCCAATGTATCAATGGCAAAGGATACATTTCTTTGATGAATTAGAACGGGGTGGACATCACATCATTACATTCAATCCTTTGGATTATCCGTCAACAGATGAAGCTAACGAAAAATTAATTTCTGCTATAAAAGATACTGAGGATATTGACCTGTTTATGAACTGTGACGATTCCTCTGTCTTGTATCCCGAGACAATGAAAGAGATAAATAAAATGGGAATACCTTCATTGCTTATTTGTTGGGATAATTTGGAATTGCCATACAAGCACAAGTCAATAGCTCCTTTGTTTGACATGGTTTGGATAACTTCTGTAGAGACAAAATATTTGTTTGAGAGGTGGGGATGCAAAAACATTATATTCCAATCATTTGCTGCAAACCCTTATGTGTTCAAACCATGTTGGGGAAAAACGATAAGTAAGGTTGGCTTTATCGGCTCACCTTATGGTAGCCGGGTAAACAAATTAAATGATTTGTTGGCAAGTGGAATATATTGCGATGTCTTTTCTGATTCCTTGTTCAATATAGGATATAACACTTCGCTGGGAAAAGTGCAACAATTTGATCCATTGGACGTATGTGTAAAGGCAATCAGATATATGCGTTTTCCTATAGGGCGCAAGGTGCTTTATTCTACTATTAAGAATAAACTGATGAAGAAGACTGATTTATGTTCCGAAAGCAAATTCTTGACCAAGCACAAGTCGGTCAGCGATGATGAAATGGTTGGCTTGTATTCAGACTTAACACTTTCTTTGAATATAACTGAACTGCGGGATACTTATATCTTGAAGAAGCCTGTAAACAAAACGCATCTACGCACTTTTGAAATTCCAATGTGTGGTGGGCTGCAATTGGCAAGTTATACAGAAGAACTGTCTGAATATTTTGAAGATGGTAAAGAAATTGTGCTTTATCATTCAAAAGAAGAAATGGTAGATAAGGCAAAGTTTTATCTGGATAAGAAAAATGAAAGTCTTGTTAATTTGATGAAAAAAGCAGCGAGGGTACGAGCTGAAAAGGAACATACTTGGACAAGGCGGTTTAATGAGGCTTTCAAAATTTGTAAGTGATGAAATTTCATGAGTGCTTGTCTTTAATACGAGGGGATTTGAGAATGTTTCCTCGGAAAAAATGGGGGGATAAAATATTTCCTATCCAACGCATCTTTTAAATTTACTGTGTGGTTTAGGCTCGGAGCATACTTGAGGACAAAGAAAAACATCTTTTTCAAGATGCTATATGCAATCGTTTTTTTTATCCATAAGCACAATCAATACCTTACGGGAATACAACTGCGGTTAGAAACAAAGGTTGGTGAAAGATTAAGATTTCAACACTTTTCTTGTATCGTGATAAATGAAGCGACAATAATAGGAATGAATTGTCTTATATTCCAAGGTGTAATAATTGGTGTGGGAACATCGGGCATACCGCGTATCGGTAATAACGTCATATTGTCAAGCGGTGCAAAGATAATAGGTGGCATCACTATCGGAAATAATGTTACCATTGGAGCAAATGCCGTCGTTACGAAAGACGTTCCAGACAATTCATTGCTGTTGGTATTCCGGCAAAAGTGATAGCCGTAAACACGCCTGAGAAGCAAAAGCTTTATTATTGCCACTGATAAATAGCATTGAGCTTTGTAAGTGAAAGGCAATAAGTTAAATGATGATGGATGCGATGCAACAGTTGGTTTTTCACATGGCAAAAAGTGATAATCAAATATGTAAAAGAGCATCAATTAAAAATATGATATAAAGAAGGTGATTAATAAGGATTTAGCTCGTAAAGTTCTCTTCCTTGGCGTGTCCATGAAGACTAAAGGGGGGATGACCGCCGTACTCGTTTCGTACGGGAAGTATATTGAGGGAATGAAATTTGTGCCCACGTGGCGGTTGGGCGGCAAGGTGGTGAAAGCGTGGTATGCGGCACAGGCTATGGTAAGGACATGGTGGCTGTGCCAGTTTGACCGTGGCATCAGGATTGTGCATATACATGGTGCGGCCAACGCGTCGTTTTACCGTTGCCGCATGTTCATAGGGCTTGTACAGAGATGCGGAAAGAAAGTGATTCTGCATGAGCACGCTGCCGACTTCATCGAGTTTTATGATGCGGCTACCGACAAGGCAGGCATTGTCAGTACAATTAATGCCTGCGACTGCCTGATTGTTCTGTCTGAGTCGTGGCGGCGTTACTTCTCGTCCATTGGCGTGGAAGAGGGTAAGATTCGTGTGCTTAACAATATCGTTTTGCCGCCTGTTGCCGCCAACGTCAGGCACGATGACGGTAAGCTGCACTTGCTTTACATGGGTGAAATAAGTAACCGTAAGGGAGCGTTCGACCTGCTCAAGGCCGTAAGTGACAACAAGGATTACTTCAAGGACAAGCTCATTTTGCGTATGGGCGGCAACGAGGTTGACGGCAATGTCCGTACGTATATCCGAGAGCATGGTCTGGAAAGGTTTGTAAGCTACGAGGGATGGATTTCCGGACAGAAGAAAACCGATTGTCTGGCGTGGGAAGATGTGTACGTCCTGCCGTCATATAATGAGGGTCTGCCCATAGCCATACTAGAGGCGATGAGTTACAGTCACCCCGTAATATCGACGCCGGTGGGCGGAATACCTGAATTGGTAAAGGACGGAGAGAACGGAATGCTTGTACAACCGGGCAATGCAGTGGAGATAGCTGGTGCGATAAGGCATTATATAGAACATCCCGAAGTGATAAAAGTGCAGGGGGACAATGCGTTCGCGAGGGCAAAAGACTTTTTCCCGGAAAGGGTTTTCAGGGATTTGGAAGGGATTTACAACTCACTTATAAATGTATAACAGTAAGCGTCCAAAAATGACGTATTGCTTCAAAGAATAAAAAACACGACCTTCGCTGCTGTAGTCCAAAATTAAAAACATTATGTATAGCAGCAGTGATTTTGAAAGGCTGTTCATTCGCTACAAGGCGGAAGCCATGCCACACGGTGAGTCCATACAGAACTTCTGTTTGAAAAACAAAGTACCCTACAATCTCTTCCATAATTCCCTATGCGATACCTCAAAATTAGATGCTTACATTTTGAATCGTGATGATTATTATGTACATTTGCATTATCGGTTTAAATATGGTTTTATGAGTATAATAACAATTGATACTTTATAACGAAGTATCTCATGCTTTAACTATGTGTAGCACTACTCCCGTTCGGCACTATTTGTTGACACGTTTCAACCTTCCGTTGTGGAACAAGGATAAGCGTGGATTGGCGACTCGGGATGAAGTGTGGTTGGAAGACAGGTTCCGCCTTTTTGAACAATATACTTTGCCCAGTGTTTTGCAGCAAAGTTGCAAGGATTTTACGTGGGTTGTACTTTTCGATGGGGATACTCCGCCGGTTTATCGTGAGCGTGTAAAAGGATGGGCGGAAAGATGTGAAAATTTTAAGTATGTACCCGTGAAATCCGAATATGCCCGGTTCTATCCGCAAGTTTTCGCGCGTTGGATAGAGAATGATTTACAAGGGTGTGTGCAGCCGACAAAAGTAATTACTTCGTGGTTGGATAACGATGACGTATTGGGTTGCAACTATATGGCTGCGGTACGAAATGATGCACAAAGGCTCTGCGGCGGAACTTTTTTCTTTTATAAAAGAGGTTTACAGTATTTCCTAAAGCAAAACTATGCGCTGTGGATAAGTTTCCCAAACAATCATTTCGTTTCAAGGGTAGAAGACTTTACGCTTGGATCTCATTTGAAAACGGTGTATGAGTTTGGTACTCATTATTATCTCTCTCGGATGGAAAATGTACGTTCCGTTATGTTGGATACTAAGGATGACGAGCCGTTATGGGGCGAAGTCGTACATGAGCGAAATGTGGATAATGATGTTAAAATGAGTCTTGATTTCCGTTTCGTTCGGGATTCGGAGTTGTTATCCTGTTTTGCGTTGAATCGAACCTTGAATGTGGGACGTTTGTATTGTTGGAGCCGATTTTTACCGCATGCTATAAAGGTGTTTTTAAAGCATGTGCAATGGAAACTTACAGGACATAAGATGGGACTGTAGGCATAGATTATAATCGATAACATTAATTTTTTTATTTCATGTCTGTTCGTATTTTGAATGCGAACCTCTTGTCCATTACCCGGATTGAACTGCTGCAAAGCTTAAAACGCGGGGTATTGGTCACTCCGAATCTTGATCATTTGGTCAAACTCCAGCATGACCGTGAGTTTTATGACCTTTATCAAAAGGCGGAGTGGGTGGTTTGCGACAGTAAAATCTTGTATTTGTGCTCTCGTTTGCTGAAGAAAAGAATACCGGAAGCCATTCCGGGTAGCAGTTTCTTTACGGCTTTCTATCAATATCATAAGGATAATCCGGATTGCCGGATATTTCTTTTGGGTGCGATGGAAGGTGTGGCACAAAAGGCCATGGAACGTATCAATGCCTCGGTGGGGCGCGAAATCGTGGTGGGGGCGATGTCTCCTTCGTATGGTTTTGAAAACAAACCAGAGGAAAATGAATTGATTTACCGTACCATTAATGCTTCCGGTGCCAATGTGGTACTGGTCGGTGTGGGGGCGCCCAAACAGGAAAAATGGATTTTCCGTCATAAAAGCCGCATGCCGGGAGTTGATATATGGATGGCTTTGGGTGCTACGATCGACTTTGAGGCCGGCAATGTGAAGCGGGCACCGAAATGGATGCAGATGTTGGCGATGGAATGGTTTTACAGGTTTCTGATGGAACCCAAACGAATGTTCAGGAGATACTTTGTGGATGATGTGAAATTCTTTTGGTATTTCGGTCGGCAACTACTTGGGATTTATCGTAACCCGTTTAAACGTTGAAATGAAAATGAGAAAGCTTGATGTGGTAAACTTTTTGCGCGGGTATTCCATTTCTACCATAGTAATCATGCATCTTGTAGGGATGTTGGGGATTTCCGGAATATGGGAAAAAGCAGCGGCCTTTGGTGGTGCCGGAGTGCACGTCTTTATCCTCTGCTCGGGATTTGGATTATACCTTTCTTACCTTCGTAAGCCTTTAGGATACATTGCTTTCCTGAAGAAACGTTTTACGAGGATTTATATGCCGATGGCCGTCTTGTGCGTGGCCACGGCTGTCTGGATGGCTTGTATGGGGCGTGAATGGTTCATGCCGCTGTGGGGCAATTTGCTGCTCTTCAAAATGTTCGTTCCCGAACTGGAGAGTTCTATGGGAGGGCAGATGTGGTTTGTGTCTACTATCATTCAGTTCTATCTTGCTTGGCCTCTTATTGTTAAGTTATTTAACATTCGGGGGGGGGTAAAGCTTGCGCTCATTATCAGCCTGTTATGGTCTACGACCGTAGGCCTGTTAGGGTATGCAGAGGAGCGAGTTTGGAACAGTTTCTTCCTGCAATATTTATGGGAGTTTTGCTTAGGGATGAAGATGGCAGAAATATATCATGGCAATCCTAAAGCACTGGAAGTGCCCCGGTGGAAATGTTTGTTGCCGTTGTGTATGGCCGGTGTGGGGTTGACAGGCATAATGGGTTTCGCGGGGTGGCCATGGAAACTTTACAATGATATACCCTCTTTGGTGGGTTATATGTCTCTTGCGCTTATCATCTATAAGGTGGGAATCAAGCCGCTTAACCGGTTGTTGGAGTGGACCAACCGTTTTTCATACGAATGGTATTTAGTACACATGTTGGTCTTTGACATCATATTTTATTATATCGGGCATAATGCACCGATTGCTGTGGTGTTCGTGTTGTGTTTGCTTTTGTCATATAGTACAGCTATTGCATATAGCAGGATATGGAGCAAGTAGATGTTGGTTATACGGAATTGCGCAGCTATCAGCGGGAGATGAAGCACCGCCTGTATGAAAAATGGTGGGGCGGAAGCCGGAGCGTGATGGTGCAGATGCCTACGGGGACGGGAAAGACGTTCCTGATGGCTGCCGTGGTTCGCGAGAATGCTGCGGACGGGGTGTTGGTCGTGACGCACCGGATAGAATTGGTAGAGCAGATTTCGGAAACCTTGTCTCGTTTCGGAGTACGTCACGGGGTGATTGCCGGTGGCCGGAAGGCGTTGTTGGCGGAGAACGTCCGGGTGGCGAGCATACAGACGTTGAGCCGATGTATAGATAGTCTTTCTTTTTGCCCTTCTGTTGTGGTTGTGGATGAGGCTCATCATGCCTTGGCGAAGACTTACCGCATATTGTGGGAAAAGTGGCCGGAGGCTCTTTTCTTGGGACTGACGGCTACGCCTTGCCGGTTGAGCGGCGAACCTTTCACGGACTTGTTCGGGGTGTTGCTCCAAGCGTGGAGTATGGAACGCTTTATCGACGAGGGATGGCTGGCTGATTTTGAATATATAAGTGCCGACCCGAACAGTAAGGCGGTATGCCGGGTGGGGTTGTTGTCCAAGCGCGGTGCGGATGGCGATTATCAGTTGAAAGAGATGGCCACGGTGATGGATTGCCCTGAAAGCATCCGGCATTTGTATGATACTTACCAAACGTTTGCTTCGGGGAAAAAAGGCATAGTATATGCCATTAATCGGGAGCATGCGCGTCATATCGTGGAGTATTATCGGAAGGGCGGGGTAAGCTGTTGCATGATTGACGCGAAGACGCCGCCGGAGGAACGCCGGAGTTTGGTGGAAGACTATCGGAACGGCCGTATTACGTTGATGGTCAACGTCGACATATTCTCAGAAGGATGGGACGTGCCGGAGGTGGAGGTCATTCAGCTTGCCCGTCCCACGCTTTCATTAGCCAAATATTTACAGCAGGTGGGGCGGGGGATGCGCGTATCCAGCAAGAAAAGTCACGTGATGATATTGGATCAAGTGGGACTATATCTGGCATTTGGCATGCCGATACAAAGATGGGACTGGCAGCGGATGTTTGAGGGGAGGCAAGCCGGGCGTTCCGTAACGTGCAATACTTATCCTATATATATAGGAGAGGAGGCCATGGAAAAACAGTTGGTGAATCTGGAGATGGTCCGTATCAAACGGAAAGAAGAGAAGCGTGAGGGGATGGAAGTGTTTATGCAGGGCGGAAAATATGGCATAGCGTTGGATGGAAAAGAGGTCTGTGCCCCGCAGTTCACGCGGATAGAGCGATTGCCGGAACCTTATTTTGCCCTATGTTTTTATCCGTATGATGCTGTCTTTCGGGGGAAGGTGACGGTGGTGGATGCAAAAGGGCGTGATTTGAGGCCGGAACTTTATGGAAAGGTGGAATGCAAAGGGGATTTTTTTAAGGGGTATGACTTTGCGGGAAGGCAGGTCTATTGGGACAGCAAGACGCGGAGGCTCTACGAAAAGATGCCGGAACTCGGGCGGCTCGGGCGGTTTGAACTAGTCAAGCAGGATGCCGCATACATGTTCCGCTTCAGGGAGCGTGGGCTGGACTTCTCGTTCCGGAAAGAAGATGTGCAGGTCTGTGCCACCGAAAAGGTTTTTATTATCGGCAAGCATCTGATTGTGAATGATAAAAAAGAACAGTTTCTGTATGAATTTCTTGGATTCAGCAAAGGAATGATTCTGGTAAAGTTGCCCGGGCAGAATGTGTACCGCCTAATATTGGATTCCGGAAATCGTTTTTGTGACTTTAAGCCTCCTTATCCGGGAACAGTAACCCGTACCCCTGACCGGATGTATATCCGATTTCATCATTGGCCGGGTTTTTGATTGGAATGAATACAAAAGTAGTCTAAGGATAGTTTTAAATTTGAAATACCTACAAATTAGTATAGGGGATTCCGTTATTTCTCCGTATCTTTGCAGCCGGTTAGCACATAAATAACTAAAACGGATAAATTATGGAACGTAACAACGAAAGCTGGGCCGGCTTCAAAGGCGAACTGTGGAAGAAGGAAATCAACGTGCGTGATTTCATTCAGAACAATTATACTCCTTATACGGGAGATGATTCTTTCCTGAAGCCGTCGTCGGAGAAGACCCGCAAAGTGTGGAACAAATTGACCGAGATGTTTAAGGTGGAGCGTGAAAAAGGCGTGTATGACACCGAAACCAAACTCCCTCAAAGTATCACGACTTACGGGCCGGGTTATATAGATAAGGATAACGAAGTGGTTGTGGGATTGCAGACGGATGCTCCGCTCAAGCGTGGTATTTTCCCGAAGGGCGGTATCCGTATGGTGGAAAACAGCTTGGAAGCTTACGGTTATCATCTCGACCCGATGACGAAGGAGATTTTCACGAAATACCGTAAGACGCACAACGAAGGTGTGTTTTCAGCCTATACGGAGGAGATGTTGGCGGCCCGTCGGTCGGCTATCATCACCGGTTTGCCGGATGCGTACGGTCGTGGCCGTATCATCGGTGACTATCGTCGTGTGGCTTTGTATGGTACTGCACGTTTGATTGAGGACAAGAAGCAGTTCCAAAAACGCCTTGACATTCAGGAACTGAATGATGAAATCATCCGTAACCGTGAAGAGGTCACGGAACAGATTCATGCTTTACAGGATTTTGAGAAGATGTGTGCCGCATACGGGTTCGATGTGACCCGTCCGGCCAAGGATGCCCGCGAAGCCGTGCAGTTCGTATATCTGGCTTATCTGGCCGCTGTGAAGGACCAGGACGGTGCGGCCATGTCCATAGGGCGTACTTCTACTTTCCTCGACATTTATATAGAGAAAGACATCCGCGAGGGGAAACTGACGGAGGAGGAAGCGCAGGAACTGGTGGACCAGATGATCATCAAATTGCGTATCGTACGGTTCTTGCGTACGCCCGAATATAACGACTTGTTTTCCGGCGACCCGGTATGGGTGACGGAATCGTTGGGCGGAATGGGCATCGACGGCCGCACGTTGGTGACGAAGACTTGCTTCCGTTACCTGCATACGCTCTACAACCTCGGGCCGGCTCCGGAGCCGAACTTGACGGTGCTGTGGGCGGACAAATTGCCGGAGAACTGGAAGAAGTTCTGTGCCAAGGTTTCTATCGACACTTCGGCCATCCAGTATGAGAACGACGACCTGATGCGTGTGGATTACGGTGACGACTATGGCATTGCCTGCTGCGTGTCTCCGATGAAAATCGGCAAGCAAATGCAGTTCTTCGGTGCTCGTGCCAATCTGGCCAAGTGCTTGCTTTATGCCATCAACGGCGGGCGCGACGAGCGTACCGGTGTGCAGGTGGCTCCCAAGTTCGAGCCGATTACGAGCGAATATCTCGACTATGGCGAGGTGATGGAGAAGTACGAGCAGATGATGCGTTGGTTGGCCAAGGTGTACGTGAACGCCTTGAAGATTATCCACTATATGCACGACAAGTATGACTATGAAGCATACGAAATGGCTCTGCACGACGGCGATGTGCAACGTATCCGTGCTACCGGTATTGCCGGTTTGTCCATCGTGGCCGACTCTTTGGCTGCCATCCGCGATTGCAAGGTGAAGGTGATTCGTGACGAACGCGGCCTGGCCGTGGACTTCGAGCGTGAAGGCGAGTATGTTCCTTACGGCAACAATGACGACCGCACGGATGCCATCGCAGTGGAAATCACGGAGAAATTCATGAATTACCTCCGTCAGCACGAGACTTACCGCAATGCGGTTGCCACGCAGTCCATCCTGACGATTACCAGCAATGTGGTGTATGGAAAGAAAACCGGTACGACTCCCGACGGCCGCCAGGGCGGTACTCCGTTTGCACCGGGGGCTAATCCGATGAACGGGCGTGACGTGAAAGGAGCCGTTGCGGCTTTGGCTTCGGTGGCCAAGCTTCCGTTCCATCATGCACATGACGGTATTTCTTATACCTTTGCCATTTCTCCGGCTACGTTAGGTAAGGAACGTGACATTCAGGTAAGCAATCTGGTCGGACTGTTGGATGGTTATTTCACTCCGGACGGTGGCCAGCATCTCAACGTCAATGTGTTCGACAAGGATCTGTTGGTGGATGCGATGGAACATCCTGAGAAATATCCGCAGTTGACCATCCGCGTGTCCGGCTATGCCGTGAACTTTGTGAAGCTGACGCGTGAACAACAGTTGGATGTCATTTCGCGTACCATCAACCACTCTTTGTAATATAAAGGATATGGAAAAACCATTAGTGGGTAAAATACATTCACTTGAGAGTTTCGGGACCGTTGACGGTCCTGGAATTCGTTTTGTGACTTTCCTGCAAGGTTGTCCGCTTCGTTGTCTGTATTGCCATAATCCGGACACTTGGGATGCCGGTCGTCCTCCCCGTTATCAAATGACTCCGGAGGAATTGCTTGCCGAAGTACTCAAGGTGCGCAGTTTCATAGCCCGTGGAGGGGTGACGTTGACGGGGGGCGAACCTTTATTGCAGGCTGATTTCTGTCGTGAGTTTTTTCGTCTCTGCCGTGAGGAAGGTCTTCATACGGCATTGGACACTTCAGGAGCCGTGTTCAATGAGCGCGTATGTGCTGTGCTGGATTATACGAATCTGGTGCTTCTCGACATTAAGGCGCTTCGCCCTGAACTTTGCAGGAAAGTCAGCGGAAGTGACGGACGGAATGCCCGGGCGTTGCTTGACGAGTTGGAAAGGAGGGGTACGGAGGTTTGGATTCGTCATGTGGTGGTACCCGGTCTGACGGACGACGACACGCTGCTGGATGAACTGGTCGAGTTTGTACGACATTACAAGGTTGTGCGCAAAATAGAATGGTTGCCTTATCATACAATGGGGGTATTTAAGTATAAGGAACTCGGGTTGGACTACCCGTTGGCCGACGTGCCTCCTCTTGCCCGGGAAAGGATAGAAGCCATTAAAAAACGTTTTGAGGGCATCTTCCCGTGCTGATGTGTGCGTATGGTGATGTATAATTTCTTTATTTTTATACTCCTTTGCGTAACATGTTGTAATTCATGCTGGTAAGTGCGGCGAATCATTCTGCGCCAAATGAAAAATCAATCACAGCCAAATGAAAAATCGTTTGGCTGTGATTGATTTTTCATTTGGCTGAGATTGATTTCAGGGCTTCTGTGAGGCTGTCCCCTGTTGTGCTTTTTTCTTGTGGTATATGCCTTGGCAGTTGTTCTAAAAGTAGGGATTATTTTTCCAAATAGTCTGAAACGGACTTTTTGTGTGTTTCGTATTGCTTCTTTTTCTATCTTTGATATTCAAAAGCGTTTTTTATGAGCAGAATATACAATTCCGTCGTTGGCCTACTTTGCGGGATGGGGATATTGTCTTCTTGCGAAATCATCGAATATCATCCCTACGATACGCGTATAGAAGGAGAGGTCGGGCTGACGGAGAAGAACATCCGTTTGATTGAAGACAAGATGCGGGGAAGGCGTGAGTTCCGCTTTGCCATGATCAGCGACACCCAACGTCGGTATGACGAGACGAAAGAAGTCGTGAATATCATCAATAACCGCGGTGACATTGATTTTGTGTTGCATGGCGGCGACGTGGCGGATTTCGGCGAGACGAAAGAATTTTTATGGGCACGGGATTTCTTGAATAAGTTGCGGGTGCCGTATGTTTGCCTGTTGGGGAATCATGATTGTCTGGGGACGGGGTTCGATGTATATCTGAAAGTTTTCGGAGAGGATAATTTTGCTTTTACGGTGGGCAACGTGCGTTTTATCTGTTTGAATACCAACGCGCTTGAATATGATTACAGTCATCCGGTGCCCGATTTCAATTTTATGGAGGATGAATTGAGGAATATGCCGGCGGGCATAGAGAAAACCATTGTAGCCATGCACGTGCCACCCGGCGACGGGGAGTTCAACAACAATGTGGGGCGTGCCTTTGAACACTATGTGACCAGTTTTCCCCGTATGCAGTTTTGTCTGTTCGGCCACATCCACCGTTGGGCTGAAGAAGAGTTTTTTGAGGATGGAGTCGTATATTACGGATGTACGACAGTCGGGAAGCGAGGGTATTACGTCATTACCATAAAAGAAGAAGGATATGAAATTGAACGTTGCGATTTTTAGTATATGGCTTTCGGCTGGCATGCCTTCTTGGGTAATGGGGCAGGGTGTGACGGAAGCGGCATCGGATACAGTTCCGACACGCTATGAGAAAATGATGACACGCCGTATGGAAGGGTGGAAACGTTTGATTCCCGACCATTACAAGATACAGTTTGCGGGAAGTATCGGTGTCGTTTCAATCGGTACGGGATGGACCTACGGGAAGAAGCAGCAGTGGGAGACAGATATCATGTTGGGCTTTTTGCCTAAATTTGAAAGTGAACATAATAAGGCCGTTTTCACTCTGAAACAGTCGTATTTGCCTTGGCGGTTACGCGTGAAAGAGAGTGCGTGGGTGATTCAGCCTTTGTCATGCAGTTTGTTCTTGTCCTCCGTATTGAGCGATAAGTTTTGGACGCATGAGCCAGACCGTTATCCTAAAGGATATTACGGTTTTTCTACCCGTATTCGTGCCAATCTTTCTTTGGGTCAGCGTGTGATGTACGATGTGCCGGATGTATCTAATTGGTGGATACAGGACATTTCTTTGTATTATGAATTAGGAGCTTGCGATACCGATTTCTGTACCTTTTTTGGTGACCGCAGTATCAAATTTAAAGAAATTTTAAGTCTGGCTGTCGGTATAAAACTGCATATTTAACTTCTCCTATTTGCGGGCGTACTTAAAAGTCAGTATCTTGCGTCTTGTTAGAATCCCTTTTTTCAGGTATTGTACGAATGGCGGAAAGTGATGAACTTTGCCATAGAAAAAGATGTTTAATTAAAAACAAAAGTAAATATGAAAATCAAATCAATTAAAGGACGTGAGATATTGGACTCCCGTGGTAATCCGACAGTAGAAGTAGAGGTGGAGTTGGAATGCGGCGTGGTGGGCCGTGCATCAGTTCCTTCAGGAGCTTCTACGGGCGAGCACGAAGCCTTGGAATTGCGTGACGGAGATAAAAAACGTTACGGAGGTAAAGGCGTGTTGAAGGCTGTGGAAAATGTGAATAAGGTAATTGCTCCGGCCTTGGTGGGCTATAGTGCTTTGGAACAGCGTGCCATCGACCACAAGATGTTGGCACTCGACGGCACGAAGACAAAGTCTAATTTAGGTGCCAATGCCATTCTCGGGGTGTCGTTGGCTGTGGCTAAGGCTGCTGCGGAATATTTGGACATTCCTTTATATCGTTATATTGGCGGCGTGAACACATACGTGATGCCCGTCCCGATGATGAATATTATTAACGGAGGTTCGCATAGCGATGCGCCGATAGCTTTTCAGGAATTCATGATTCGTCCGGTGGGTGCTCCTTCTTTCCGTGAGGGTTTGCGGATGGGGGCTGAAGTGTTCCATGCCTTGAAGAAAGTGCTTCACGACCGTGGACTCAGTACGGCAGTAGGCGATGAAGGCGGTTTTGCTCCTTCGTTGGATGGCACCGAGGATGCTCTTGAATCCATAATCGCAGCCATTAAATCTGCCGGCTATGTACCGGGCAAGGATGTGATGATCGGTATGGACTGCGCTTCCTCCGAGTTCTATAAAAATGGAGTGTACGATTATACCATTTTCGAGGGTGAAAAGGGTAAGAAGCGTACTTCAGACGAGCAGATCGCTTACTTGGAAGAATTAATCACGAAGTATCCGATTGATTCTATTGAAGACGGTATGAGCGAGAATGACTGGGACGGTTGGAAGAAGTTGACGGAGCGTATCGGCGGACGTTGCCAGTTGGTGGGCGACGACTTGTTTGTGACCAACGTGGACTTCTTGTCCAAGGGTATAGCCATGGGGTGTGCCAATTCCATCTTAATCAAGGTGAACCAGATCGGTTCGCTCAGCGAAACTTTGGATGCCATCGAGATGGCTCATCGTCATGGTTATACAACGGTTACTTCCCACCGTTCGGGAGAGACAGAGGACGCTACGATTGCCGATATCGCTGTGGCTACGAACAGCGGCCAAATCAAGACCGGTTCTTTGAGCCGTTCCGACCGTATGGCCAAATACAACCAGTTGCTCCGTATCGAGGAAGAACTGGGGGATTTGGCTGTGTATGGTTATAAGCGCATCAAGTGAGACTTTACGTATTGTGATTGAATGAAAAAAGAGTTGCTTCGGGAGATATTTTACCGAATGCAACTCTTTTTTTGCAAGAAAAACAGGGAGGCATGGCTTTTCATATCTTTGTTTTTCCTAACTTTGTTTGCACCTTAAAAATTAAAGGCCATGCCACGGATAAAGGAAGGGTTCAAGGGAGAACGGATAGTTGTCTTGCCGGGATTTTTGATAGAAGAGTTGAAGCGCGACCCTTTGGGCCGCGAGCTTTACATCACGGATATCGGTTATTATCCGCATGCTGGTTTTCATTATTGTGAGCGGAAAGAGGAGGATTCCAATGAGTTTGTGCTGATTTATTGTGTAGAGGGGGAGGGATGGTTCGAACTGGACGGTAAGCGTTATGACGTTGGGGCCAACCAGTTTTTCATTTTGCCCAAATATAAGGCGCATGCTTATGGCAGTAAGGCTGAGAATCCTTGGACGATTTACTGGATTCATTTCGATGGCGCGAAAGCCGCCTTTTTCAGTGTGGGTTTCAGTAAGCCGCATGATATTTCACCGGCAGAACATTCCCGTATCAAAGAACGTCTGATGCTGTTTGAAGAAATTTATGCTTCGGTCAGTTCTGGGTATAACAAAAACTACATGTTGTATGCCACGACGAGCCTTTTCCACTTCTTAGGTTCCATGAAGTTTCTTGGAGAATACCGTGAGTGCCGTTTTGCGGGTGTGCAGGAAAAACGAGACGTGGTGCAGCGTGCCATTCATTTCATGCAGGAAAACTTGAATAAGAAAATCCGTCTGACGGATATTGCCCGCGAAGTGAAACTTTCCCCGTCTTACTTCTCCAATGTCTTTGAGGACAAGACCGGTTCTCCCCCTTTGCGTTATTTGGGATACCTCCGCATTCAGGAAGCCTGTCATTATTTGGATTTCACAGAGTTGAAAATCAGTCAGATCAGTCCGTTGGTCGGTTATGAGGATTCGCTTTACTTTTCCCGACAGTTCACGAAATACATGGGCATGTCGCCGTCGGAATATAAATCAAAGAAGAAAGGGTAAGATTTTAAATAATTATATATTTGAGGAACGAGACATGAATACGAAAGCTCTATTATCTTTAGTAGCAGGCATTTCCCTGCTTTACAGTTGCCATACAGCGCCTGTTTCCCGTGAAGGAGAAACGGGGGCGGCAGACAGTGTGGTGGTAAAAAATGAAGTCGTGAATACGATTCTACAGCGTCGCAGCATCCGGAAATACAAGCCGCAACCGATAGAGAAGGACAAGTGGGCACAGATAGTGGAATGTGGAGTGTATGCTCCCAACGGGAAAGGACTGGAATCGTGGGAAGTGCGTGTCGTGGACAATCCCCGTTTGTTGGCTTCGATAGATTCGGCTTACAGCCGTTTCATGGGGAAAGGACAGGAGGAAACCACTCTTCGAGCGGCATACGGTGCACCTGTGTTGGTATTTATCGCATGCGATACGACTTATGATTTGTCGCAGGTGGATTGCGGACTATTGGGCGGAAACATGATGATTGCGGCACAATCGTTAGGGATTGGTTCATGTTGCTTGGGTGGTATTTGCCGTTTCCTGAATGAACCGGAAGGTCGTGAATTGCTTGATGAATTGGATTTTCCCGAAACGCATAAATTACTTTATGCCATAGCTTTCGGTTATCCGGATGAAGAACCTTCTCCCAAACCTCGTGATATGAACAAGGTCCGAACGGTTGAATGATGCGGTTTTTGTTGATTGGAGATTAAAGAACGAGAAGTATGAAACGTTTTTATATACTGGGGGTAGCCATGGGAATGAGTGCATTTTTGAGCAGCCTTTTCGGTTGCCATGTTTCGGACGGGGATTTCCGTTCGCTTTCCGTAGCGGAATTCAAAGAATACATTGCCGATACGGCGGTCGTGCGTTTAGATGTACGTACGGCTGAAGAATATGCGGAGGGACATATTGCCGGGGCGGTGAATATAGACGTGTTACAACCGGATTTCAAACAGAAGAGCAAGGCCGTTTTACCGAAAGGCAAGACCATAGTCTTGTATTGCCGGAGTGGGAAGCGCAGCAAGAAAGCAGCACGGATTCTGAGTGAGCTTCATTATAAGGTGGTGGAGCTTGACGGTGGATACATGGAATGGACGAAGGCCGGACAGTGACGGGACAAGTCTTGAAACGGATGAGTCCGGGGGGCCAGTGAAAAGAAGAGACTATTTGGGGTGAAAAAATGACTGTAATTTCGCGATAAACTTGCATATAATGGCTCTTTTCATTATCTTTGCACTCGATTTCAAGGAAATCATGCGGAAATAGCTCAGTCGATAGAGCACTAGCCTTCCAAGCTGGGGGTCGCGGGTTTGAGTCCCGTTTTCCGCTCATGTAAGACTTGCTGTTTTTAGCAGGTCTTTTTTGTTGTATTCGTGAGGTAAATGCTATTTACCCGGATAGCCCCGTTATAACGTTTAATGCAATGTAGTCGTGCAAAGTCTTGATATGTGCCATAAAATATCGTTAATACTTTATCTTTAATCCATAATATGATTGTTGGAATTGTGTGAATATAGTATATTTGTGTGGAGTACAAGTAATGAAAGATAAAAGTATGCTCTTTTGATATAGATGATAAATCAAAATGGGATGAAGAGGTTTCATGGCTTTGTGAGATGTGTAGATAGTTTACGGGACTGATTGAAAAAATAAAAATAGTATGATATGATAGAGCAGGTTGTAATAAATAATTATAAGTCGATAAGGGATTTGTCTTTACCCTTAAACCGATTGAATGTGCTCATTGGTTCAAACGGTGTGGGTAAAAGTAATTTTATCTCATTTTTTGAATTGACGAAAGCCATATATGAGCAACGGTTCGGAAGTTATACTTTGTCAAAAGGTGGTATTGACAGCTTGTTGTATCGTGGAAGGAAGGTATCTCCTTCCATCCATGGATTATTAGATTTCGATAATAATAATGCTTTCTTTTTTGAAATAAAACCCGCGCAATCCAATAAGGGATTTATAGAAAAAACGGGGGATTATTTCAATAATTTCCATACAGAAGGTAAGGATTATGCGGAATGGAATAAGACGCTATGGGATTCCGCTGTTGAAGAATCTTCTTTAATCCAAAATCTCAAATGGAGGGCCGGTTATTTAAAGAAATATTTGAGTAGCTTTACGGTATATCATTTTCATGATACCAGTGCAAGTTCTCCTATGCGTGGAGATTGTAATATCAATGATAACGAATGCCTTCGTGACAATGGTTCTAATTTAGCGGCATTTCTCTATTCTATGATGCAAAATGATGAAACTAATTTTCGGTTGATAGAAGGAGTGGTAAGTTCGATTGCGCCCTATTTTAAGTGTTTCAAGTTACGTCCGGATGTAAATGATAAGGAAAGAATACGCTTGGAATGGGAAGAAAAGGAGACAGATATGTATCTTAACGGATACAGTTTTTCGGATGGGACTTTACGTTTTATTGCTTTAGCCACTTTACTGTTGCAATCGAAAACCCCCGAGGTTATTGTGATTGATGAGCCCGAGCTTGGTTTGCATCCTGCTGCTATAAATAAGTTTGCCGAACTTGTCAAACGTGCATCCAATAAGAGTCAGATTATCTTATCCACACAATCTACAAATTTAGTGAATTGCTTTGATGTGAAAGATATTATAGTTGTGGATAGGATTGAGAGCCAATCTGTTTTTAGGCATTTGTCAGAGGAGGATTTGGCGACATGGATGGATGAATACGATTTGTCAATTAGTGATTTGTGGGAGAAGAATATGATAGGAGGACAGTTATGAGACGTGTATATATTGTTGTGGAAGGACAAACTGAGCAGGAATTCGTCAATACTGTTATTTCTCTTTATTTACAAGAATTTGGCGTATTCAATATTACTCCGGTTTTGATCCGGACCAGTAGGAACGGGAGAGGTGGAATGGTGAATTACCAGCATTTATGGAATACCGTCAAATCGCTTTTGGGATCTTCAAGGAATGATTTTGTTGTAACTACATTCATCGACTTTTTCAGGATACCTAACACCATGCCGAGGTATGAAGAATGTATGGCGAAAGCCAGTAAAATAGAGCGTGTCAAAGCACTGGAAAGCGCTATGAATGAACATATCGGAGATAGACGTTTCTTTTCTTATATCCAGTTACATGAATTTGAGGCTCTTTTGTTTTCTAATAATAATGGTTTTGAGTACTACTTCTCAGAAGAATGTGCTAAAAAAACAAATAATATTGTTTCCTCGTATGAAAATCCGGAAGATATAAATTCATCTCCAGAGGGAGCACCTTCTAAAAGATTGTTGGCCTTGAAATCTGATTATAATAAAGTGTTGGAGGGAAACTTAATAGCACTGGAGGTGGGGATAATGAGTATGCTTGAAAAATGTCCGAGATTCAATAGGTGGATAACCCAAATCATTGACACCTGTAAAGTATAGGTTGAATGAGGTTCGGGGCATATTGTATGAAGGCAGAAAGTCGGTTGTTTATATCTGATGATTTTATAGCGTTTGGAAAAAGCCAACACGCATTTTTGGGCGTGTTGGTGATGTGAAGTCTTATTCCGTATCGAACCGGAACACCGTAGTTTGCCGATATTCCTCCCCAGGACGCAACAGGCAGGAGGGGAAATCGGGATGCGATGGTGTGTCGGGATAGTATTGCGCTTCGAGGCAGACGGCGGTGTCGGGATGGACGTAATAACCGGCTGTGTAGAGCAGTACGGAGGGCAGGTTGGTTTTTACCGTCAGGCTGCGGCCCGTGGTGGGCTCGGACAACCGGGCGGCCTCCACCATGTCGGGAGACTTTTCCGTTTTCAGTACGTAACAGTGGTTGTAACCTTTGTTCCATTTCAGTTGCTTATGGTTGGCATATAAGTCCTGTCCGATGGGTTTGGCAAAAGTGAAATCGAAAGGCGTGCCGTCCACCTTCACCTGTTTACCCGTGGGAATGAACTGCGGGGTGGTGTCCAGCATCGTATGTGAAGGGATGCGCAATACATGTCCCGTGATTTTCTCTCCTTTGTCACCCAAATTGAAGTAGGCATGGTTCGTCAGGTTCAGGTAGGTCGCCCTGTCTGTTGTTCCATAGTAGCGGATGGACAGCTCGTTGTCATCGTTCCAACGGTATTCCACCGTGATACGCACGTTGCCCGGATAACCGCCTTCTCCATCGGGGGAAAGCCGCGTGAAGTGCACGCCTTCATCCAAAACTTCCCAGTCCCACAGCATGCGGTCGAAGCCGGAGAAGCCGCCATGGTTGGTGTTCTGCCCGTCGTTTTTTTCCAGTTCGTAGGTTTGCCCGTCGATGCAGAGGCGTGCGCCTCCGATGCGGTTGGCAAAACGGCCCACGATGGCTCCCATGTAGAACTCGTCCGACAACAGGTCGGTCGGGCTGACGAGCACATTCGCCATCTCTCCGTGTTTGTCCGGCACGATGGCAGAAAGCCAACGGGCACCCCAGTTGGTCAGTTCAACCACGGCTCCGGTTGAGTTTGTCAACCGGAAGCCGTAGACCGGGGCGCCCGTCGGCATATTACAGATCACTTGTGTGTTTATTCGCATAATTCACGATGGATTTGTGCACCTTGGTGGTTGATGTCCAAAGCGCGTGCCTTGTCCAAGTACTCGATGGCGTGTACGCGGTCTTCCAATCCTAAATAGCCCAATCCCATGACATAGTTGCAGTGGATGGCGTTGCGTTTGTCCAGATTGTCCTCCCAGATGGCCAGGTCGGGCAACGATACGGCAAAGTAGTCTATGCGGCAGTGGTCGAACAAGTGTTTCTCACCATGCTTGATGAGCTTGTTGAAGCGTCCGCGTGCCTTGCTTTCCTCGCCCAATGCGCGCCAAGCCAGTCCCTGATAGAAAATCTTGTCTGGTTGCGCATCGTTGTAGAAAAACGCCTGTTGCGGTTCGGCAGAGCCTTGGGTGGCCTTGTGCAACCAAAGTTTGGCGTTTTCTTCATCTCCCAGTCCGCGGTAAGCCAGTCCTTTGTAGTACCAGATGTCGTTTTCTTCTGCATTGATGAGTTTGCCTTCGCCCAAGTTGTACGGGTATTGGTCTGTGGCCTGCAACAAAGCCAAAGCGTCGGCGTAGCGGTGTTCGCGCAGGGCGATTTTGGCCAGTTCCACATGGCAGATGGTGTATTGCCCCGTGATTTTTCCTTCACCGCCTTCCCACGGATGGAATTTGCGGGCGGCAATCAGTGCCTTGGCCTCTTCATAGCGTCCTAATTGGTTGTAGAGCGTGATGCGCTCGATGGACAGGTCGTCGCGGCTTTCCGTTTCGGCCGGATGGGCTTCGAGGAATGCGAGACGTTCCGCTTGCGGACGTCCGAGCCGTTTGTAGAGCTGGTCCAATTCCATCAGGATGCGGGCGTCGCTTTCGTCGAGGCGGTAAGCCTTCTCCAGTGTTTCCACCGCCTTCTGCGAATCGTTGCGTTTGTTGTAGTAAGCCAACGAGAGGTTGCGCCATACGGTAGGGAACGCCGGGTCGATAGCGGCCGATGCTTCCCAGCATGCGATGGCGTTGTCGTATTGCCGTGCGGCATACCAGAAATTGCCGAGGGCGTAGGCCGCTTTGGCACAGGCTTCGTGGTTCTCTTTCATGGCATCCTGCAACACCAATACTTCTTCGATGCGGTTGGGGAAGCAGTAAGAATGGTCGTCCTGTTCGGCCTTTTTGTAATATTCGAGCGCCTTGACCGTGTCGCCTTTACGCGAGTGGCAGTAACCCAACGCGTAATGTACCATCGGGTAAACTGAGCTTTGTGTGGCGGCGTAACCCTCCAACAGGTTGATGGCCTCGTCGTAAAGCCCGGCCTGTGCGAAGTCGAGTGCGTATTCTATGTAGACGTGGGCTGCGCCTCGCATCAGTTGCTGCATTTCCTTCAGTACGTTGTCGTCGTCCGTGAGGAGATATTGCTCGAAGCGGCATCCCATGTTGAAGCGGTCTATCTTGAGCGATTCCGCTATCAGTTCGAGGGCTTCTTCCTTACGTCCCAAGTGGCGTAGGATGGAGACTTTCAGTTGGCGTGCCTTATGGTGGTGCCAGTTGCGTACGAGCGAGCGGTCTATCAGGTCGAGGGCTTTCTCGAAGTTGCCCCGGCGGCAGTCGATGGCGGCCAAGTTGTAATAGGCGGCATCCTGCCAAGCGGCATTCCAGGCCGATTTGAAGAACGCGTCGTATGCCTCGTCCGTTTTGTCCTGCATCAGACAGCTCCAACCCAGATTATAATACGGTTCACCGTCGTAAGGGTTCGGATTGCGTTCCGTCAGGGTCTCGACGGCTTTGCGGAAATAACCTTCGGCCTTGGCGAATTGTCCCTTGCGCATCAGGAGCAACCCCATGGCGTTGTTGCAACGCACGTCGCCCGGTTCGCGGCTCAGTGCTTCTTCATAGTAGTCCATCGGGTTGTAAGTCGCGTGGCGGTATTGCTCCAAATGGAGTCCCGTGAGGTAGAGCTGTTCGATGGACGCGATGTCCTTCGGGTCTTTGGCGGCCTTGGCCGGATCCGGTACGGGCTTGATTTCCGGTTTGTCGGCCTGATAGCTTACCAGGATGCGGCCCTCGTGGTTGCGGATTTCAACCAGGATGTCTTCGTCTTTCAAGCCCTCGGCGGCAAATTCAGCTTGGAACGGTTCTGCCGGAGAGATGGAGATGACTTTGTCGAAAAGGGTGCCGCCGTTCACGTTGTCCTTGACGAACACATGCACGTCCTTGTTCACTCCGGTGGTATACAGGATGACTTTGCCTTTTCCCTCCTTGACTTCCATGTTCAGCAACGCGTCCTTGGTAGCATTCTTCACGTAGCCCACCTCAGCGTAGGGCATGAAGTATTGTTTCCACGACTTTTCCTCGTAGGGTTGCAACCACGTGAAGTCCGGCTGGTTGTCGGTGTACATGCCTGTCATCAGTTCGATGTACGGGCCGTCCTCGTCCGTCAGGTTACGGTCCCATGCGCGTCCGAAGTCGCCGTTGCCCCATGTCCATTGCTTCTTTCCCGGCGACACATGGTGGTCGGCTACGTGGAGCAATCCGCCTTTCACGTCCTCTTCATATCCGCCCACGAAGTCGAATTTCGATTGAATGGCCATGTAGGATGTCGGCACGGGGATATTCTTGTATTTCGAGATGTCCACACCGGCGGAATAGTCTTGTTTGTAGTAAGTGCCCGTGGCGATGGGGAACGACGACACGTCACGCTTGCCATGGTCGAACACGGCGTTCACGTCGGGCGGGAACACCGAGTGGTAGTGGTCGTTGACCACCACGGCCGGGTTGGCCCACCACAGGAACGTCTGCGGGAAAGACGTACGGTTGTAAATCTTCACGTTGATTTCGATGTACGACTTGCCCGGATAGAGCGTAAAGCCCTGCATCCCTTTGGTGCGGAACATGCGTTCCACTTCGTTGCACCATACCGTCTTGCTGCCGTCGGCATGCTCCTCGATGGAGAAGTCCGTGGGCAGGAACGTGGACGGGCGGTGGTGTTGCGGCCAGTTGAACTCGATACCGCCCGAAATCCACGGGCCGGTCAGGCCGACGAGTGCGGGCTTCACCACTTGGTTGTAGTACACGAAGTGGCGTTGCTTCACCTTATCGTAGGCCATGTGGATGCGTCCGCCCAGTTCCGGGAGTATCATCACCTTGATATATTCGTTCTCGATGAAGAGCGCATGGTAAAGCTTGTCTTTCTTCTCGTCGGAGATTTTCTCTACCACGGGATAAGGATAGACCACGCCGCTGCTGCCTTGGTAGACACGTTTCTCCAAGAAAATCGGATTCTTTTCTTCCTTGCCGATTTCGTAGGTGGGGAGCAGGATGTCCTCTTCCCATGCACGCACCTCGGAGGTGTTCACCGTGCTTTGAATCAAATAGGATGTGATTTTTTCCATGATGTATGAAGTTATTGGATAAGTTCGTGTTCGATTTCTTCCAGACTCTTGCCTTTCGTTTCAGGCAGGCGGCGCCATACGAAGATGCCACCGGCGAGGCAGATGATGCCATAGAGCCAGAACGTCCCGGCTGCGCCCAATCCGCTGTTCAGCACCGGGAAGGTGTACGTCAGGATGAAGCAGGCGGCCCAAAGGGCGAAGGTACATACCGACATGGCTACGCCCCGTATGCGGTTGGGGAATATTTCGGAGATGATGACCCACATGGTCGTAGCCAGCGTCATGGCGTAGCAGGCGATAGCGGCCACCACGATGACGAGCAGCATGACTCCGCTGATATGGAACCAGTAGGCTGCACCCATGAAGGCATAAATCAGTGTCAGGCCGAACGCCCCGAAGAGAGTCAGGGCTTTGCGTCCCCAACGGTCTACCACGCACATGGCCAATACTGTGAAAATCACGTTGGTCACTCCCGTCACCACGATGTTCATCAGCACGTCGGACACGCCGTAACCGGCTGCCATGAAGATTTCCTGGGCATAGTTGAAGATGACGTTGATGCCGCACCACTGTTGCAACACGGCCATCACCACGCCGATGAGCAGGATTTTGCGCATCGAGGGGTGGAGCAGTTGTTTGAATCCGCCTTCCACGGTTTTCTCTCCTGCGGCGGCTTCTATGGCTGCCAGTTCTTCACGGGCATGGGCCTCGCCGCCTATCTTCGCGAAGATGCCGAAGGCTTTCTCCTTGTACCCCGATGAGGCCAGCCAGCGCGGGCTTTCGGGCAGGACGAAACTGAAGACGAAGAAAAGGGCTGCGGGTACGACCATGGCCCAGAACATCCACCGCCATCCCATTTGTCCGTTCCACGACAGGCGTATCATCTCGGCTGTGGCGTGGTCGGCCACCGGTTCGGCAATCTGCCAGTTGACGATTTGTGCGCTAAGGATTCCCAGTACTACCGTCAACTGGTTGATGGACACGAAACGTCCGCGCAAGTGGGCCGGGGCGATTTCCGCTATATACATAGGAGAAAGGCTCGAAGCGATGCCGATGGCGAATCCGCCGATGAGGCGAAACACGTTGAACAGTCCGAACGTGTCGGCGGCACCCGTGCCCACGGCCGTACAGATGAATAGTCCGGCGGCCAGTATCAATATGGGTTTACGGCCTAATTTGTCGCTCAGCTTGCCCGCGCTCAACGCGCCGATGAGGCAGCCGATCAACGCACTACTCATGGCCCACCCTTGAAGCGAAGGGCTGTCGGCAATCTGGAAGTATTGTTCATAAAAAGGTTTGGCGCCACCAATTACGACCCAGTCGTAACCGAAAAGGAAACCGCCCATGGCGGAAATCAGCGCAATCAGAAACAGGTAAAGATTTGTTTTTGTCTTCATGATTGTAGAAATGGTTTAAGAAATATTTTCTGGGTGCAAAGTAACGCGGTTTTTGCGGTTCCGGAAATGGATAGAATCACTTATGATATGGACAATTTTGCGGTGGGGTGTTTTTGTGCGGCCGGGCGACGGTTCGGGGTATGGGCGACGCAGTGGCTTATTTTGACAAAGGGAGAACGGCGAATCGTTTGGCGCAGAACGGAAAATCAATCTCTTGAGAACGGAAAATCGTTTGGCGCAGAACGGCGAATCGTTCTCAGGAGAAAATTTTGTAAATCATAAATCGTTGTATCATAGTGTGTTATTGATGGAGATCCTATTGGGCTTCTACTCTAAAAAATATTGACTTTGGAGCGAATTTGTTTGTTTTTGACGAGAATTTCGGACAGAGGCAAGGTTTTCTTTTCGTACTTTTGTATGCTGAGTTATACTACTTGAATATCATACAAAATATCATGGAAATAAAGTTGAATTTGAAGCAGGCCGGAGTACTGGCCATAGCGGCCACGGCGGCTTTGAGCGTGCAGGCTCGTGGAGGAAAACGCTTGTCGGAGTATGTGAACCCGTTTATTGGGGCTACGACGAACACACAAATGGCCAAGGCCGAACATGGGTTGGGAAAGACCTTTCCCGGTGTGGCCACGCCGTGGGGCATGACGCAGGTCAGCCCCAATACCATTACCGGAGGCGACAACGGTTCGGGGTACAGTTATGAACATACGACCATCGAGGGCTTTGCCTTGACCCAGATGAGCGGCATCGGATGGTATGGCGATTTGGGGAATTATTTAGTGATGCCCACCACAGGACCTTTGCATACGTATCGCGGCGAGGCGGAACGTCCGGAGGAGGGCTACCGTTCGCGTTACGATAAGGAGAGCGAGACGGCACGTGCAGGATATTACGCTGTCCGCCTGACCGATTATGACATCCGGGCGGAACTGACGGCCACGCCTCACGGTGGGGTCATGCGTTTCACTTATCCGGAAAACGAATGTTCGCGCATTCAAATCGACTTGGCCCGCCGTGTGGGCGGTACGTCTGTCCGGCAGTACGTGGAGTGTGTGGATGACTATGCTATCCGCGGATGGATGCGTTGCACGCCCGACGGAGGCGGTTGGGGCAACGGGGGAGGGAAGGCCGATTATACGGTCTACTTTTACACCCGTTTCAGCAAGCCGTTGGAGCGTTACGGCGTATGGTCGGCCGAGTTTCCTGAGGGTATGGGGCGCAAGTTGGAAAACGTGACCTCGCCGGAATTTGCCGAGGCGGTGCGCCGGGCGAAGGTGACGGAACGTCCCGACCGCATGGAGGGAGACCATTTGGGATTTTATACGGAGTTCCCCACGCGCGAAGGCGAACAGGTGCTGATGCGCACGGCCATCTCCTTTGTCAGTCTGGAAGGAGCGGAGGCGAACTTCAAAGCCGAATTGAAGGGAAAGGACTTCGAACGGTATTGCGAAAAGGCGGCTGCGCTGTGGGACGAGGCCTTGTCGAAAATCAAAATCTCCGGGGGGACAGAAGATGAGCGCACGATTTTTTATACTTCGCTGTACCACACGATGATAGACCCGCGCGACTATCGCGATGTGACGGGTGAATACGTGGGAGGAGACCGGAAGGTGCACAAGACCGACGCATTCAAGAAGCGTACGGTGTTCAGCGGTTGGGATGTGTTCCGCAGCCAGTTCCCCCTGCAAAACCTTATCAATCCGGAAGTGGTGAACGACATGATCAACTCGTTTGTCACTCTGGCCGAGGAAAACGGTACGGGCGTGTACGAACGTTGGGAGTTCCTGAACGCTTACAGCGGCTGCATGTTGGGTAATCCGGCCATAGCCGTCATCGTCGATGCCTATATGAAAGGCATACGCGGATACGACGTGGAGAAAGCTTACCGCTTTGCCCGTCAGACCGCCGACCGCATCGGGCACCATCCGGAACTGGGATATTCGCCCGGCGGCAGCGGCATATCGGAAACGTTGGAATACGGATACTTCGATTGGTGTGTGGGCGAATGGGCCGAGGCTTTAGACAAGACGGAGGATGCCGGCATCTATCACCGGCGCGGACAGGCATACCGTAAAATCTTCGACAAGGAAAAGGGATGGTTCCGCGTGCGCAACGCCGACGGCTCGTGGGCGGACTGGCCGGAAAAAGGACGCTTGCAGGAGTGGTACGGTTGCATGGAGTGCAATCCCTACCAACAGGGTTGGTTCGTGCCGCACGACGTGTCCGGCATGGTGGAAATCATGGGCGGTCGCGACAAAGTGCTGGCCGATCTGGAATCCTTTTTTGAAAACACGCCGCGCGAATTCTATTGGAATCCCTATTATAATCATGCCAATGAACCCGTGCACCACGTGCCTTTCCTCTTCAACCGCTTGGGGGCGCCGTGGCTCACGCAGTACTGGACGCGTGTGATTTGTGCCGACGCTTACAAGAACAGTCTGGCCGGGCTGTGCGGCAATGAGGATGTGGGGCAGATGTCGGCCTGGTATATCCTGGCTTCTGCGGGGTTCCATCCGCTTTGTCCGGGCGAGACGCGTTATGAATTGACAGCCCCTGTGTTCGACCGTGTGGAGATCGCGCTCGACCGCCGTTATGCCAAAGGCCGTAAGTTTGTAGTCACTACGGAGGGGAATGCGCCCGATGCCTGTTACATCCAGTCGGCCACGCTGAACGGCAAGCCTTACAACCGTTGCTATATCGACCACGAGGATATCGTCCGTGGCGGTGAGTTGCACTTCGTGTTGGGGCGCACGCCGAACAAGCAGTGGGGTGTGGAATGAGCGGCCGTATGGCAAGTCATATAGGAATGGAGAGAATCGCAAAATTGTCCATGTGATAAGTGATTCTCTCCATTTCGGCTTTTAGTGAAACGGACTTACTTTGCAGACGAATAATCATTCTTAAATCTATATGGCGATATGGCTCAAAAAATCATGTTATCTTTGGCGGTATTCTTTTGCTGGACGTTTGCCCTGAAAGCGGAAGAGTACAAATTGTCTTCGCCCGACAAGAGACTGGAGGTGAAGCTCCGTGTGGAGGGGCGTACGGAATTTGAAGTGTGGTACGATAAGGTGAAGTTGGTGGAACCTTCGGTGATAGGGATGAACCTGTCCGACGGGCGTCACGTGGGAGGCGACCCCGTGACCTCTGTGAAGAAAGACCGTGTGAACCGCAAGATAGATGTCGTGGCGGGGAAAAACAAGACCCTGAAAGAGGCGTACAATGAAATCGTGCTGTCTTACGGCACGGACTACGACCTGGTCGTGAGAGCCTACAACGAAGGGTGGGCTTACCGTTTCGTGACGCACTGGGACAAGGAAATCATTATCGACAGCGAAGATGCCGTGTTCAATTTCGCTTTTACCCCTACGGTGTATTTCCCGGAGTGCGACAGCAATACCGCACCCGAGCGTGAACAGTCGGGCAAGGTGCACCAGATTCATCAGGGCTACCGTAATTTCGAGCGGCTTTACAAGGTGTATCGTTCGCCGGGTGAGATTCCGGCCGGCCGTTTTTCCGTTTCTCCGGTGCTCTTCGAGTATCCCGGCAAGCCCTACAAGGTGGTGGTGACGGAATCGGACACTTACGATTATCCCGGCTTGTATATGGAAGCCGCCGGGCAGAATTCCATGCGCGGAAAGTGGGCGGCTTACCCTAAAGAAGTGATGGACGGAGACCCGTCGAACCCTTACCGTTGGTATTCCAACCATCTGGTGATTTCACGTGAGGATTACATTGCAAGGACGGGAGGCGACCGCACGTTCCCGTGGCGCGTCATGATCGTGTCCGACGACGACAAGACGTTGTTGAACAATGAGCTGGTCTACATGCTGGCCGAACCTTGCAAGATTGAGGATACCTCGTGGATACAACCCGGAAAGAGTGCTTGGGAATGGTGGCACAAAGCCGTGGTGGAAGGCGTGGACTTCCCGGTGGGGAACAAACATCTCTCGTTGCAACTTTATAAATACTATGTAGACTGGGCTTCGGAGAACGGTATAGAATACATGACGCTCGATGCCGGATGGAAAATGGAGTACATCAAGGAATTGTGCGACTATGCCCGGGGGAAGAACGTGAAGATATTGGTTTGGACTTGGGCCAGTTGTCCGTTGGAGAATCCGAACGATTGGATCAAGCAGATGCACGAGTGCGGGGTGGCGGGTGCCAAAATTGATTTCTTCGAACGCAACGACCAGATTGCCATGCGTTGGGGGCGCGAATTTGCCGAACGGTTGGCGCAGTACCGGATGGTGGCCATCTTCCACGGTTGTCCCGTACCGGTGGGCTTGAACCGTACTTACCCCAACGTGATGAATTATGAGGCCGTGAGAGGGGCTGAATGCAATTTCTGGGAAAAGACCATCACGCCCGAATACCATACACGTTTCCCCTTCATCCGTTCATTGGCCGGACCGGAAGATTACACGCCGGGCGGCATGCGCAACGTGACGCCCGAAGAGTTCCAACCGCGTGACCGGGACAGCATCCCTCCGATGAATATGGGGACGCGTTCGCATGTCTTGTCCATGTACGTCATATTCGACCATTGGATCGGTTACCTGTGCGACGCGCCTTCGGAATATAACAAATATCCCGACATCTTGGATTATCTGTCGAAAGTTCCTTCGGTGTGGGACAAGACCCTTCCGCTCGATGCCCGTTTGGGCGAGTACATCGTGATGGCCAAACAAACCGGTAAGGATTGGTACGTGGGCGGCATGACGAACTGGACACCGCGCAGCGTGACGGTGGACTTCGGTTTCCTGAAACGCGGGAAGACCTACCGCGCCGTGGTTTTCAAGGATAAACCGGAGTCGGGCGACCATCCGACAACGTACGCCTGCGAGACGATGAATGTGGATCGGAATACGAAACTGACGTTGGATATGGCTCGTGGAGGCGGCTTTGCGATTCGTCTGACGGAAGAATGAAAGTAAGGTTTTATGCGAAAGGCCGCAGAAGGAAATATCCTTCTGCGGCCTTTCGCATGGCGGGTGACCTTTCTTCAGGGAGCCTCTTGTGTACTGAGGATTTTCAGGAGCTGCTTTTCGCGTTGGAGTTCTTTGGTATCCTTGTCCGGTGATATCAGCATCATGCTCCGTATGATATCCTCGTTGCAGCAAGTGTAATTGTAGTATTCCAACAGTTCCCCGGTCAGTCGTGCTTTGGGTATCACCTCTGTGCGCAAGTCGGCAAACTCTTCCAGTGGGATTTCGTCGCCTTGCCGGACAAAGAGAATGCGCCGGGCGATCGGATTGCGGTTATAGTCGTGTGTCAGATAGATTCCTTTCATGATTTGGGGATACTC
Source organism: Paraprevotella clara YIT 11840 (assembly GCF_000233955.1). Classification (GTDB taxonomy): domain Bacteria; phylum Bacteroidota; class Bacteroidia; order Bacteroidales; family Bacteroidaceae; genus Paraprevotella; species Paraprevotella clara. The sequence continues at coordinate 151,495 of NZ_JH376597.1, read as the reverse complement.
GATGATGGGTAGTTGCAGGTAGACCACCTTCAGGGCAAGTTGCAGGCGTTTTTGTTCGTTGAACATCAGATAACCGATTTGAAACGGCGAGAACAGCCCCACGCCGATATAATAGTCGCCCGACAGGTTCTGGCAATAGACTTTGGGCATGGTGTCGCCGTCTACGATAGAGGATATCATATAAGGCTCCACTTTCAGTCCGTCGGAGTAGGACGAAGAACTGTAAGACTGGTAAAGTCCGGTATAGATGCCGGCATTGGGCAGATATTTGATGGCTTCTTTCTCGATGTCGTCCAGAAAAGGTCGTCCGCCGTTTTTGTTGGAAACGAAACGTGGCTCGATGTGGCTCACTTTGTCGTACAATTCATCGAGGCAACCTTGCAGTTTGCGTTTCGACACGTTGTTGACTTGTTGTAGCCCTTGGTCTAACGCACTTTCCGTACCGCATCCTCCGGAGAGCAGATTGATGTAGGTGGGGAGCACGGAAGAATAGAGCGAGGAGAGTACGCTGGATGCTATGCCCGTCTCTTCGGAGATGTCCTTCATCCGTACACCGGCTTCGCGTAGTTTCTTCATCCGTTCGTAGAGTGATACCAATTTGTCCATACGTATGTTCTTTTGGGCAAAGGTACGTTTTCCATGTTACAAACCTGTTGCTTTCGTGCTTCATTACCGTGAGATGAATGTTACATTATAAATACGGGTTTGGACGGACGTATGATATATAATGAATTAATTTTTTCAGATGGCAGTTTGGGATAGTTTTGCAGCCGAAAACAAAACTATGGTTATGGAACAAATCGTAAAGAACAAAAGATTTTCGGATGCGTTGCTCATCCTGTGGGCGGGCGGTGCGGCCTTGCTTTCCTACTCTTTGGTGTATGCCTTGCGCAAACCTTATACGGCGGCTTCGTTCGAGGGGTTTGATTTTTTCGGCACGGACTACAAGGTCGCGGTGACGACGATTCAGATTTTAGGTTATGTGATAGCCAAGTTCTTTGGCATCAAGTTGATTTCGGAGTTGAAGAAGGAGCGTCGTTTCAAGTTTTTCGTCTGTTCGGCGGTAGCAGCCGAGGCTGCTTTGGTAGGCTTCGGCCTGTTGGCTCCTCCGTTCAATGTGGCGGCCATGTTTTTGAACGGCTTGTCGCTCGGTTGTATGTGGGGCGTGATATTCAGCTTTATCGAGGGACGCAAGGTGACGGATATGTTGGCCAGTCTGTTGGGGGTAAGCATGGTGTTCAGTTCCGGTGTGGCCAAGAGTTTCGGCTTGTTTGCCATGAACGAGATGCACGTGGGACAGTTTTGGATGCCTGCCGTGATTGGGGCTTTTGCTTTGCCTCTTCTCGTTTTTATGGGGTATATGTTGAAGCGTCTGCCACAGCCTACGGAAGAGGATATTGCGCTGCGTAACGAACGTGTGACATTGGACGGAAACGGACGTAAGCTCTTGTTCCGAAGTTACGCTCCGATTCTTACCTTGTTGTTCGTGGGCAACTTCATGTTGCTGGTGCTGCGCGACATCAAGGAAGATTTTCTGGTCAATATCCTGGATATGAGTAATCAGTCTTCTTGGCTTTTCGCCCAGGTGGATACGATTGTTACGTTGGTCATCCTCGGGATATTTGCCGCTTTCATCTTCTTCCGCAGCAATATTCGGGCTTTGATGTGCTTGATGGGACTGGTCATTGCCGGTTGTTTGGTCATGACATACGTGTCGCTGAATTATGAGGCATTGGATTGGCAGCCGGTAGTGTGGTTGTTTGTGCAGAGCCTGTGCCTTTACATTGCCTATCTGACTTTTCAGACGATTTTCTTCGATCGCTTCATCGCTTGTTTCCGCATCAGAGGAAACGTGGGTTTCTTCATCGCCATTATCGATTTCATCGGCTACATGGGTACGGTGACTCTGCTTTCCACCAAGGAGTTTTTGAACTTCGACATGGAGTGGTTTGCGCTTTACAACCACATGGCATGTGCGGTCGGCGCGGTTTGTGCGGTCTTGTTCACGGTGGCTGCCGTATTGATTTATAAACGGTATTCCGCTCAAGGGCGTAGAAAAGAACAGACGGAGCGTACGACTTTGTATATGAATCCTCAATATAATGCGATTTGACGATGAAACAGGATTATGATGTGATAATTATCGGTGGCGGTTTGTTGGGATGCGCCACGGCTTACCAGTTGGCCAAACGTAAGGCGGGGAAGGTGTTGTTGTTGGATGCCAACGAGATAGCGTCGCAGGCTTCGTCCCGTGCAGCCTGCCTGTTGACACGGGCGCGTACCAAACCGGCTTTGATGGAAATGGTGCAGGAAACGTATGATTGCATTGATGAAATAGAGCACCTTTTGGGGGAATCGCTCGAACTGCAGCAGTGCGGCAGTGTGACCATCTCTTCGTCCGACGCATCGCTGAAAGAACTCGAAGCATTGGAAGAAGCGGCCGTACGTTTCGGAATACCGAATGAACGTATCGACCGGAGGCGTTTGAAAGAACTTCTTCCTTGGATGGAGGTTTCGGCGGTAGAAGAGGCGCTTTACATGCCTACGGATGCGTTTATAGATTGTGCTTTGTTATGTTCCGGTTATGCACGTGCTGCACGAAGTCTCGGGGCGGAATTGCGTTCGAATACGAAAGTAAAAGCCATTGTGGCTGTTGGAGACAAGGCGACAGAAGTGGAGTTGGCGGACGGGGAAAAAGTACTGGCGCCGGTTGTCGTGAATGCCGCAGGCTCGTGGGCCAACCTGTTGATGCGTCCTTTAGGGGTAGGGCTTCCTTTTACTCCGGTGCGGAGTCATTTTTGGATTACGGGAACAAACCTCGGGCGTTTTCCGGCAAACCATCCTTTTACGGTGATTCCCGATGCCCGTGCTTTCACCCGTTCGGATGTGGGGGCGTTGATTATCGGCTTGCGCGAAAGTGAATGCCAGGCCTTCAATCCCGACACATTGACGGATAAGCTGGAGGATTTCGATTTCAATAAGGCGGCCGAATGGAAAGTGCTCGACGAGTGTGCCCCGTTGCTACAGCGTTATCTTCCGGACATAGAAACATTGGGTATCGCGCATTATATGGCCGGGCCCTCATGTTACGTGCCGGATGCCAAATTCATTATCGGGCAGGTGCGTCCATACGACGGGTTGTATGCCGTAGCCGGATGCTGTGGAGGAGGCGTGGCTGCCGGTGGAGGCATGGGACGCTTGGCCGCAGAATTGATTTTGCGGGAAGAGCCGTTTGTGGATCCGGCCGGGTTTGCACCGGACCGTTTCGGGGCAGTGGATCCGTTTTCGGTTGAGTTTCAAAAAAGGTGTGCGGATGCCCGTTCCAACAAAAAAGGTGGATAGGGTTCGGATATATGGAAGATAAAAAAACGAAAGATATGAAGCGGTATATTGTATTCTTAAAGCAAGTGCCTTTGTCTACAAAGGTAGAGATGGACCCTGTAACCCGGACGCTGAAGCGTTCGTCGGCCATGACCCGGACAAATCCTGATGACTTGTATGCCTTGCAGTTGGCAGTAAAATTGAAAAGGCAGACAGAGGCTGAGATAGTGGCAGTAAGCATGGGACCCGCTTCGGCGGAAGAAGTGCTCCGGGAGGCTTTGCAAAGAGGGGCGGATAAGGCGGTTTTGTTGTCCTCCAAGGCATTTGCCGGAAGCGATACGTGGTGTACGAGCCTGGTACTGGCGGCAGCCGTGCGCAAGTTGGGTGAATACGACTTGTTGCTTTTCGGGAAAATGGCGGTGGATGGCGATACGGCACAAGTGGGGCCTGAGGTAGCCGGACAGTTGGACATTCCCCAAGTGACGCATTTGATGGAGGTTTCGGACATATCGGATACTTGTATGTGTGTGAGGAAGAAGGCCGGTCGTTTACTCCAACGTATGGAGGTGGATTTACCTTGTGTCGTGACGGTTGGCCGGGAGACGGGGGAACTGGATTGTCCCACACTGACCGGTTGGCGGTGGGCTCAGCGGCAGACCATCCTTCATTGGGATGAATGCGACTTGGGACTGGAACCTTCGCAAGTTGGATTGCAGGCATCTCCTACTCAAGTAGTGTCTACCATGGTGCCTCGACGGAAGAAAGACGTGGAATGGCTTCCCGACGGGGAAAAGTTTTTTGCAGTCGTCCGTGAAAGCATGAGACGCGGGATTAATTTTTAAAAAGCAAGATGAAAATGAATAAAGATAAGGATTTTATACTTCAATTGCAGGCCGGGCAATGTGTATCCTGCGGAATATGTGCCGAAAGTTGTGCCTATGGGGCTATCCGTATGGGCGACTTTCCGGAGGTGGACGAAGAGAATTGCCGTTTGTGCGGCGGTTGTGTGCAGGCTTGTCCGGTTGGAGCTTGGGTGATGCAGCGTCAAGACGAAAGGCAGGAACAGCCTGTGGATGATTCCAATGGCATTTGGGTGTGGGCGGAAGTCATGGACGGAGCTTTGGCACCGGTAAGCCGGGAACTTTTGGGAAAGGCTGTGGCACTTGCGGCTTGCCGTCCCCAACCGGTCGAGGCTGTACTGATAGGCGGTGAGGTGTCTGCATGGGCGGATGAGTTGATAGCCGCCGGTGCAGACCGCGTGCACGTGGTGGAGTCTCCGCTTCTATCGGATTTTGTGGAGGAAAACTATACGGAGGTGTTGGCCGGCTTGGTGCGCAAACAGCATCCTTCGATCTTGCTTATCGGGGCTACGCCATGCGGTCGTGGTTTGTCCGCACGATTGGCTGCCGTACTGCACACCGGATTGACGGCAGATTGTACGGAGTTGGAAATGGATACGGACAGCGGACTGTTGCGCCAAATACGCCCGGCTTTCGGAGGAAATCTGATGGCTACGATTGTCAACCCCGTTTGTAGGCCGCAAATGGCTTCCGTACGTCCCGGGGTGATGAAAGCCCGGCAGAAGGATACTTCGAGGAGGAGGGAAATCGTCTATCATGCTTATGAGGCCGGGAGAACCGACAGCCGTGTTCGCGTGTTGGAGACCGTGGCGGAAGAAGTGGGCGGAACTTCGCTGAACGACAGTTCTATTATAATAGGTATCGGACGAGGCGTGAAAACGCGGAGATGTGCCGATGAAATCCGGAAGTGGGCCGAACGTATCGGTGCGACGGTAGCCGGGTCTCGTGCGGCAGTAGAAGCCGGGTTGGTGGACGCTTCCGTGCAAGTGGGGCAGACCGGGCATACGATAGCTCCGGATTTGTATATCGCCATCGGTATCAGCGGACAGATACAGCATACGGCGGCCATCACCGGAGCGCGTTGCGTGATAGCCGTTAACCCAGACCGTACGGCTCCGATCTTCAATGTGGCGGATTATGGTTGGGCAATACCTGTGGAAGAGGCACTTCCGCAATTCATGAACATTTTGAACCGGTGCGTATGAGAAAATGGATGGCATGCGTGTGGTTGGGCATGGGAAGTTGCTTTATGACGGCACAGGCGGACGAACCTCTGACCGTGAAGTTCCGTTCGAGGGCATTGCTGGATGCCGCTGTGTCCGGTTATGGCAAGGAAAGTGTGCAGGGGTATTATCGCTTGGAAGATTTCCGTGTGGGCTTTAAAGCCACTTACAGACAATATGAAATGAAAGCCGACATTGGTTTGGGAGGAAACAAAGTAGCCATCAAGGATTTGTTGTTGAACTATCACTTTAAACATGGTGTCCTTTCGTTAGGAAATGCTTATGAACCTTATTCCATGGATATGCTCATCAGTACGGCAGACATGCGCTTTCATCAGTCGGCCGGATCCGTATTGGCTTTTACGGACGGGCGCAAGCTCGGGTTGACCTATCATTCCAGTCTACCATTTGGATATTGGGCTACGGGATTGTATACGCATAATGACATCAATAAAATCGGTGACGGGCAGGTTAACGCTTTGGTTTCCACTTCGCGGGGTGTTTGGCGCAAGCGGTGGAAAGGGAATCTGTTGCATGTGGGCGGTGCTTTTTCTTTCCGTACCAAACCTGTGAATACAGTGGAATCGCCGACAAAAACTGTATCGAACGATGGCGTGACATCCATGTTCCCGTGTCCATTGATGGAAGCCACCGTGGATCGTTTAGAGACAGAACTCAAAGGCGTTTTTGAGATACTTTATACCGCTCCGCGTTTCATGGTACAGGGAGAATACTTTCTGAACCGTCTCAATCGTACGGAAAGGGAGGCTTACCGTCCGCAGGGAGGATATGTGCAGGCAGGCTTTCTGGTTCGGGGAAGAGGGTTTGCGTATGACGACCTGTACGGTATTCCCGGCAGGCCGGGCAGTAAACAGGCGATAGAACTCACGGCACGTTTCAATTATACGAACTTGAACGATGGCAGAGCCGGCATCATGGGCGGACGGGAAAGCGACGTTTCGTTGGGAGCCAATTTCTATTTGAATGAATATTTGGCCGTAAAGCTGAACGGAAGTTATGTCCTTGTAGGAGAACATTGCAATGAATTTTACAAGAAAAACCTATTCTTGGGGCAATTACGTGTCCAATATATTTTTTGAGGCAGCCCTCATCTGATTTCTCGGATTCGTAATAGACGGATGTTTTCGCAAGGGAGCATCTGTCTGTTCTTTTGTATCGGGGAGTACGATATAAAGGCATTAAAAAAGGATTTCCCGAGAGGAAATCCTTTTTCTTCGGGTGACTAGTGGGATTCGAACCCACGACATTCAGAACCACAATCTGACGCTCTAACCGACTGAACTATAGTCACCATTTTGGTGTGCTTGTATGGAAAGTATCATGTTCCTTTCCTAAAGCGATGCAAAGGTACGCATTTTATTTGAAACTGCAAATGTTTCGTCGGATTTTTACTAAAACTTTTTTTGAGCCACAGCCTTGAAGTCCGCGAAGGCTTATATATAATAAGGTGTACCGTCAAGCAGGCGGTACACCTTATGTCTGTTCAATACCCTGTTAACGATAGAATTCCTTTTTGCCCGCCGACAGTGTATTTTTCATCAGCATGCAGATGGTCATCGGGCCGACTCCGCCGGGTACGGGGGTGATGTAAGCACATTTGGGAGCTACCTCGTCGAATTTCACATCGCCATTGAGGCGGAATCCGTTTTTCTTCGTAGCATCGGGGACGCGTGTCGTGCCCACGTCGATGACCGTGGCTCCCTCTTTCACCATGTCGGCCGTGACGAAATCGGGCTGGCCGATAGCGGCTATGATAATGTCCGCCTCGCGGCATTCTTTCTTCAAGTCGCGGCTCCGGCTGTGGCATACGGTCACCGTAGCGTCGCCATACTGCTTTTGCATCATAAGTTGTGCCATGGGTTTGCCTACAATGTTGCTGCGGCCCAGGATGACGCATTTCTTGCCGCTCGTCTCGACATGGTAACGCCGGAGCAGTTCCAGGATGCCTTTCGGGGTGGCTGAGATGTAACAAGGAAGCCCGATGGCCATTCTTCCCACGTTGATGGGATGGAAACCGTCCACATCCTTGCGGAAGTCGATAGCCTCGATGACTTTCTGTTCGGAGATATGGCGGGGGAGGGGCAGTTGCACGATGAATCCGTCCACGTCCTCGTCTTTGTTGAGCTTGTCCACTTCGGCCAGAAGTTCCTCTTCGCTGATGGTATCCTCGAAGCGGAGCAGGGTCGATTTAAAACCGCAGGCTTCGCAAGCCAATACCTTGTTGCGCACGTAAGTCTCGCTGCCTCCGTCATGTCCCACGAGGATGGCAGCCAAATGCGGGCGTTTCCCTCCGCTTTCTACGATTTGTTTTACCTCTTCGGCAATTTCCGCCTTGATTTGTGCGGCGGTGGCCTTTCCGTCAATCAGTTGCATGGTTATTCCTCTTTTGGTTTACGATTATAGTTTAGGCATTTTAGGCATACCCGGAATCTTGGGCATGTTGGCCATCATCTTGCCCATTTTGCTGCCCGTCACCATTTTCATCATTTTGCGCGTCTGGTCGAACTGTTTGATGAGGCGGTTCACTTCCTGTATGTTGGTGCCCGAACCTTTTGCGATGCGTTGGCGGCGGCTGGTGTTCAGGATTTCCGGATTGGTACGTTCACGCGGAGTCATGCTCTGGATGATGGCTTCGATACCCTTGAAGGCATTGTCGTCGATTTCCACGTCTTTGAGCGCCTTGCCCACGCCGGGAATCATGCTGGCCAAGTCTTTCAGGTTACCCATCTTCTTGATTTGCTGGATTTGCGACATGAAGTCGTTGAAGTCGAACTGGTTCTTGGCGATTTTCTTTTGCAGGCGGCGCGCTTCTTCCTCGTCATATTGTTCCTGGGCCTTTTCCACGAGCGACACGATGTCGCCCATGCCCAAGATACGGTCGGCCATACGCGAAGGATGGAACTGGTCGATGGCTTCCATTTTCTCTCCCGTGCCGACGAATTTGATGGGCTTGTTCACCACCGTACGGATAGACAAGGCCGCACCGCCGCGGGTGTCGCCGTCCAATTTGGTGAGCACCACGCCGTCGAAGTCCAGACGGTCGTTGAATTCCTTGGCCGTGTTCACGGCATCCTGTCCGGTCATGGCATCTACCACGAAGAGTGTCTCGTCGGGGTTGATACCGTGCTTGATAGCGGCGATTTCCTGCATCATCTGTTCGTCCACCGCCAGACGTCCGGCCGTATCGACGATGACCACGTCGTAGCCTTTGGCCTTGGCTTCCTTTACGGCGTTCTGTGCAATCTGCACGGCATCCTTGTTGTCCGGTTCGCTATATACGGGGATACCGATTTGTTCGCCCAGCACTTTCAACTGTTCGATGGCCGCCGGACGATAGATGTCGCAAGCCGCCAGCAAAGGATTCTTACGTTTCTTTGTTTTCAGCATCAGGGCCAGTTTTCCGGACAAGGTCGTTTTACCTGCACCGTTCAATCCCGCCATCAGGATGACGGACGGATGGCCTTGCAGGTTCAGTTCGGCCGTTTCGCCTCCCATCAGGGTTGCCAGTTCGTCGTGTACGATTTTCACCATCAACTGGCTGGGTTTCACGGCTGTCAGCACGTTCTGCCCCAATGCCTTTTGCTTTACCGTGTCGGTAAAAGTCTTGGCCACCTTGTAGTTCACGTCGGCATCGAGCAATGCGCGGCGCACGTCTTTCAAGGTTTCAGCCACGTTGATTTCGGTGATTTTGCCTTCACCTTTTAGGATTTTGAAAGACCGTTCCAGTCTTTCACTCAAATTGTCGAACATATATCGTTTGTTTTTTTGTGATTATTCTTAAAGCGGCAAAGATACGAAAAAACTTCCGTCGAGAGAGGGATGACAGCGGATAAAATCTGCTTCATAAGCCTTTTCCTTTCGGAGTTTGCGGCAGAAGGCGGGTATGCGTCTGCGTCCTCACTCCGTAGTTGCCGTTGCGGCTCTTTCCAATGCCGCTTCATAGTCCGGTTCCTGTGAAATCTCTTTGACCAGTTGGGTGTGCCGCACGATTCCTTTTTCATCCACCACGATCACGGCGCGAGCCAACAAGCCTTTCATGGGGCCGTCTGCAATCTGTAAACCGTAGTTTTGGGTAAAATCCTGACTTCGGAAGGCCGAAAGCGGTATGACGCGGGTAAGCCCTTCGGTGGTACAGAACCGTGATTGTGCGAAGGGCAAATCCATGGATATGCAGAGCACGACCGTGTTTTCCAGTCCCGAGGCCTTTTCGTTGAATTCACGTACGGAAACGGCGCAAGTGGGGGTGTCTAAACTGGGGAATACGTTCAGAATGACTTTCTTACCTTTGAAGTCAGAGAGTTTTACGTCTTGCAGGTCAGACTGTGTCAGGTGGAAGTCCGGTGCCTTGCGTCCTGTTTTTACCATCTTTCCAGTCGTATGTAGGGTGTTCCCCTTATAGATGATAGATTCTCCTTTGTTTTTCGTCTGTCCCGTTTGTACGGCCGAGGCTCCGGTGATGCCATCGGGGGATTGGGTGAAAGCGGTTGTGGTGGCTCCCAATGCCAGCCACAAAAAAAGCGTTTTTTTCATATCCGTCATTTTTAAGTAGGTTTAATTCTTATCAAAACAAGTAAGGCGAAAGGCGACAGCAAATATAAGTATAAAAAACGGAATGGGGAAGGGTAGAGCGAAAAGGGTAGAAAAAAAGTTAGCTTGAATGAGATTCATTTCTTTGATATACAGGTGGTTGGTGTGGAATTTAAGAGAGTGCTGGAGGTATCTCGGTAGAATGGAAAATCAATCTCAGGAGAATGAAAAATCGTTTGGCTGAGATTCGTTTTTCGTTCTCAGTCGATTGATTTTTCATTCTCCTGAGATTGATTTCAGGTGTATAAGTGTATGTTTTTCAGAAAAGCAAAGGAGGATTTTTGCACGGATGTGTAATGGAGAGGAGATGTCGTGAGACGTGTACTTTGGAACGAAGTGTTTTGTTGTATGTGTAACGATTGAAAATAGAATAAAATGAGGAATTCTTTGTGAATATAAGTTTTAATTGTTAATTTTGCACCTGATTTTTAGCAAAATTCATAGAAATGAAGAAAAAAACTCTTGTAGCTTCCTTTGGCTTGATGGTTTCAAGTTTAACTTTTGCCGGAGGATTGCTTACGAACACAAATCAAAATGCGGCATTCCTGCGTAATCCCGCGAGAGATGGTGCCATCGGTATCGACGGAGTGTACAGTAACCCGGCGGGTGTGGCTTTTTTGCCGGACGGATTGCATTTGTCCCTGAATTTCCAGAGTGCTTACCAGACGCGTGAGATTACCTCTGTGTTTGGTCCCTTCGCATACGGTGCAGGCAATCGTGGAGAATCTTCCAAACTGTTTAAAGGAGATGCCAAAGCTCCGGTTGTTCCTTCTTTACAGGCGGCTTACAATCGTGGCCGTTGGTCGTATTCTTTCAACTTCGCCATTGGCGGCGGGGGCGGAAAGTGCGCATTTGAAGATGGTTTAGGCTCGTTCGAGAGCCAGGCGGCGTTGCTGCCGTTGTTGGGGAGCGAGATGGGCATCAACAGCTATTCTCTCGACAGTTATATGCGTGGCCGCCAGTATTATTACGGTTTCCAAATCGGTGCGTCCTATAAAATCACCGACAATCTGTCGGCTTTTGTCGGCGGACGGCTGGTGTATGCCACCACGAACTACTACGGTTATGTGAAAAATATCTCGGTGAACAATCCTGTAGGCGGAGAGATGGTGGGGGCTTCGGCTTTGTTTGCCGGACAAATGGCTTCTTATTTAGAGCAGGCCGGACAGTTGACGGCTGCTGCCGAACAGGCTGCCGCTGCCGGAAATCAGGATTTGGCGCAACAGTATGCCGAATTGGCCCAAAAGGCCGGTGCGGCTGCCCAGCAAATGGGTACTTTGGCTGTAGCTACGGAAGACGTGACACTCAACTGTGACCAGACGGGGTGGGGCTTTACGCCCATTATCGGCTTGGACTATAAAATAGGCAAGTTCAACTTCGGAGCCAAGTATGAGTTTAAGACGAAAATCCGTTTGGACAACCGTGCGGCCAACAGTGAGTCGGCTGAACGCTTGGCCATGTTGGATAAGTTCCGCGACGGACGGACTGTGAAAGAAGACATCCCGGCACTGTTGACCCTTGGTGCGCAATACGAAATCCTCCCTTCGTTGCGTATCATGGCAGGGTATCATCATTACTTCGACAAACAAGCTTCGCAGGAAGGTGGTTCGCAAAAATTGCTGAAGAGCGGTTCGAGGGAATTTCTGGCCGGTGTGGAATACGACATCACCGACCGTGTGCAGGCCAGTGCCGGATGGCAGAACACCTATTTCGGCCTGACGGACGAGTACATGAAAGATATGAGTTTCAACGTAAGCTCCAACTCCTTAGGTGTGGGCTTGGGGATACAGGCTACGAAACGCATCAAGGTGAATGTGGCTTATTTCCATACTTTCTATAAAGACTACAACCGCGCTACGAACGATTACAACGGCATCAGCGCGACGGTGGCCACGGCGGCCGGACAGGCTACGGCCGACGCTTTGGTTGCTTCCGGTATGTTGAAGGGCAGCGACTCTTTCACCCGTACCAATAAGGTTTTTGGTCTGGGAATAGATTTCAGTTTCTAAGTGGGCGCGCAGTTTTGAATTTAGTAAGATAATAAAGCGAAAGATGGCATCTTCGGGATATCCGGAGATGCCATCTTTTGTGAATGGGAACGGAGAACCGTTCTGCCTGTGGCTTACGGGTAAATTTCTTCCAACTTTTTCTGGAGTTCTTCTCCGCGCAGGTCCGTAGCCACGATTTTACCGTCAGGACCGAAAAGTATGGTGGCCGGGATGCTCCGTATACCGTAAATGGCACCGGCTTCGCAGTTCCAGGCTTTCAGATCCGACATTTGAGGCCATGTGATGCCTAATTGGGTAGTCGCCTTTTGCCATGCGTCCTTTTGTGCGTCGAACGAGATGCCTACGATTTCAAACCCTTTCGGGTGGAATTGTTCGTAGGCTTTCTTTACGTTCGGCATTTCCGCACGGCAAGGGCCGCACCAACTGGCCCAAAAGTCTACCAAGACATAGTTTCCTTTACCTACGTAGTCGGATAGTTTTCTGGGCGTGCCCTGCATGTCGTTCATCGTGAAATCCGTGAACATGGCCCCTACAGCCTTACGCTTCAAAGCTTGAATGTAATTGTTTACATTCTTCAGTATGCCGTTGTCTTTATAAGCATATTCTTTCAGGTATTCTTCAACCTTGTCCATGCCGATATTCTCGCTGTAGAATGCAATCATGGAAGCCGGAATCAGGTTATCCTTATTTTCCTGAAGGGCTGTCCGAATGGCTTCGGTCTGACTGTGCAGGGCTTTGTCGAACTCGTCTTGCAGGCGTTTCAACTGTTCATCTGGTATTTTGCCGTTGTTTTTTTGTGCGATGGCTTTTGCTTCTTCCTGTAGAGCCCTCATTTTTTCATTGTGGACATTTACGCTCTTTTTTACCTCTGCATATTTTTGGTTGAGAGGCGAACCTTTCACTTCAATTCCCGTTTTCGTCTGGTTTATTGTAGTGGGCGTGCTGTCCAGTATGAATGAAGAGATTGGGCTTTTGGACTTTTTGTCTTGGGCAACGACGGCTATTTGGGGCAATCTGGTCTGTCCGTCCATCACGGCTTTGCCGTTGTGGCACGAAGCACTGTCCAATACGGTGCCGTCCTCTTCCGAGTAAAGATAGATTGTAGTGATGTCGGTCCGGTCTGTGGTGAATGTCACCTTGTAATCCGTTTGTGCGAAAGCCGCACCGCAACATGCTGCCAGTGACAGGCACATGATTTGTTTTTTCATTTTCATATTTTTATCATTGATATTTGAATGTAAAGGTACGAAATCTTTTCGCTCCCGTGCAGGGAAAAACTTTTTTTATGCAATCTTTTTGCTGTCTCCTGTCTTTATCGTATCTTTGTCCCCGCGTTTCCGGAAGGAATGCGCGATGAGTGCTTGGTAACCTCTTAAAAAACAAGATTATATGAAAGAAAAAACAGTCAGTGTATCCTTCATGTTGATGGGGATACTGTTTTGTGTGTGTCTCATTTCGGCCAATCTTTTGGCCACGAAGCAAATCATGTTCGGTCCGTTTAATATTACGGCCGGGATTTTGGTCTTTCCCATTTCTTATATCGTGAACGACTGTATCGTCGAGGTTTGGGGGTTCAACAAAGCCAAATTCTTGATATGGACGGGTTTCCTGATGAACTTCCTGTTTGTCTTCTTCGGTTATGTGGCCGACCTTATTCCCGGTGCGCCGTATTGGAACAACGAGGAAGGCTTTCACAATCTGTTCGGTCTGGCTCCCCGCGTGGCGGCAGCTTCGTTTTTGGCTTTCCTTTCCGGCTCTTTCCTCAATGCCTATGTGATGAGCGTGATGAAGGTGGCTTCCGGTGGGCGTCGCTTTTCGTTGCGCGCCGTCTTGTCTTCTGTGGCAGGAGAAACAGCCGATTCCCTGATCTTCTTTCCGATAGCTTTGGGCGGCCTTGTGCCTTGGGATAATCTGTTGCTCATGATGTTCTGGCAGATTTTGCTGAAGACGCTTTATGAGGTCGTCATACTTCCCGTCACGATTCGTGTGGTTCGCTGGGTGAAACGTGTGGAAGGCGTAGATGTGTATGACAAAAATATTTCTTATAATATATTAAAGGTGTCTCAATTATGACCATGAATAAGGAAACCGCCTTGGTGGTGTTCAGTGGCGGTCAGGATTCCACCACCTGTTTGTTTTGGGCCAAAAAGCATTTCAAGAAAGTCGTGGCCTTGAGTTTTGTGTACGGGCAGAAGCATGTGAAGGAGGTAGAGTTGGCCAAGGCCATAGCTTCACGGGCCGATGTGGACTGGGACTGTATGGATGTTTCTTTCGTCGGTTCATTGGGGAGGAACTCGTTGACCGACGCCACCATGCAGATGGATGAGGAGAAGCCCGAGGGGCATTGTCCGAATACGTTCGTTCCCGGGCGTAACTTGTTCTTCATCAGCATTGCTGCCGTGTATGCCCGTGAACGGGGCATCAACCATATTGTGACCGGGGTGTCGCAGACGGACTTCAGCGGTTATCCCGATTGTCGGGACGCGTTTATCAAAAGTCTGAATGTGACCTTGAACCTGGCCATGGACGAGCAATTCGTCTTGCATACGCCGTTGATGTGGATCGACAAATGCCAGACGTGGGCTTTGGCCGACGAACTGGGCGTGCTCGACTTGGTGCGCCACGACACGCTGACCTGCTACAACGGTGTGCAGGGCGACGGTTGCGGCCATTGTCCGGCTTGTAAATTGCGGAATGAGGGTCTGCATAAGTATTTGGCAGAGAAAGAATGTAAGTCACATGTAGAGGAAAATATAGAACCATGAGCAGCGAAAGAGAAAAAGAAGGATTGCAGTCGTTGGGTAAAAAGACGGAGTATCGCCAGGATTATGCTCCTGAGGTGCTGGAAGCTTTTGAAAACAAGCATCCCGACAATGATTATTGGGTACGTTTCAACTGTCCGGAATTCACGAGTTTGTGTCCCATTACGGGGCAACCCGATTTTGCCGAAATCCGTATCAGTTATATTCCCGACCGCCGCATGGTGGAAAGCAAGAGTCTGAAACTATATTTGTTCAGCTTCCGTAACCACGGCGACTTCCACGAAGATTGCGTGAACAAAATCATGAAGGATCTCATTCGTCTGATGGATCCGAAATACATCGAAGTCACCGGTATCTTTACTCCGCGTGGCGGGATTTCCATCTATCCGTATGCCAACTACGGCCGCAAAGGTACGAAGTTCGAGCAGATGGCGGAGTTCCGCATGATGAATCATGATTTGAAATAAGAGAAAAATGGAGAAACGTTCGGATGAGAGGTTACGCCAATTCCAGTCCGAACGTTTCTTTTAGTTTTTGCAAGGCCGGATTCCGTTTGCTCATCGCTTGGTATTGTTGGGGTTTGCTGGTGATGCGGGTGACCTCTGACGGTTCGGCCACACGTACGGTCATGGTGATGTTCCGGTTATGGAGCTGCTTGCGCATGTGGGTTTCTATACGCCGGGCGATTTGTTCCATGTAGAATTTCACCTGTTCGTTGTCCACCAATACTTCAAACGTGGCATCTTTCTGTAGCTTGGGCTGGATGACTTTCATCCGTTGTGCGATGGCGGTTTCTTCTTGTGGCAGGAGGTTGATGAACTCATGCCAACAGAAACGGATGTTATCTTCCGTGACAGGATAATTTTCTTCTTCTTTCGGTGTCTGTGAGGCTATGGTTGTCGTAGCCGGAGTTGTAGCCGGTTGGGAAGTCTCGGCCGGATTTCCTATTCCTTGTTTAAGTCGGCTGATGGATGGGCCGAAAGAGCCGAGTTTGACTTTGGGAAGCCTGCGTTCCGTGGTTTCAGTGTCCGGAAGCGGGGATTTGCGCGTTTCATACGGTGCCGTTCTGTCCTGAACGGCGGAGGCAACCTTTTCCACGGGAGCCTGAGGCTTCTGCGGATTGACCGGAGCGGCAGTCTGTTGTACCGTCCCGGCAGGTTGGTCGAATAGGGGTTTTAATGTCTTCTCAGGGCTACGCCCCGAGCCGACGCTGTCATCTTCCAAGGTCAGTTGAGACAGTTGTATCAAGGTGATTTCCACCAACAGCCGTTTGTTCTTACTGGCCCGGTAATTCAAGTCGCAGTCGCTG
Source organism: Paraprevotella clara YIT 11840 (assembly GCF_000233955.1). Taxonomy (GTDB): domain Bacteria; phylum Bacteroidota; class Bacteroidia; order Bacteroidales; family Bacteroidaceae; genus Paraprevotella; species Paraprevotella clara. The sequence continues at coordinate 135,403 of NZ_JH376597.1, read as the reverse complement.
CACAACTTGATGGCACGGTATAGGAATTTGGGCGTGCACCGTTGCGACTGTTCCTGATAACGTGCCCTGATGCTGTCGCTTACTTCCAGTAACGGGAGGGTCATTGCGTCGCGGCTGACCAACAGGTCGCGCAGGTGTGCGGCCAATCCGGTAATGAAATGGCTGCCTTCAAAACCTTTCTCTAAAATCTCGTTGAAGACCAGCATGCACTGCACTGCCTCGTTTTTCAGGAAATGGTCCGTCAGGCGGAAGTAGTATTCATAGTCCAGTACGTTCAGGTTTTCTATAACCTTTTTATACGTCAGGGTTCCTCCCGTGAAGCTTACCGTCTGGTCGAAAATGGAAAGTGCGTCACGCATGCCGCCGTCTGCCTTTTGGGCAATGATGTTCAGTGCCTCCGGCTCGTATGCATATCCCTCTTTGTCTGCCACGAACTTCAGGTGGTTGACAATGGTCTGTACGCTCATGCGGTTGAAATCGTACACTTGGCAACGGCTCAATATGGTAGGCAGGATTTTATGCTTTTCCGTAGTGGCCAGGATAAAGATGACATACGAAGGCGGCTCTTCCAGCGTCTTGAGGAAAGCATTGAATGCAGCCGTGGACAACATGTGCACCTCGTCGATGATGAACACCTTATAGCGTCCCACCTGCGGCGGTATGCGCACTTTTTCTATTAAGGCACGTATTTCCTCCACCGAGTTGTTTGAGGCTGCGTCCAGCTCATGGATGTTGAGCGAACGCTGTTCGTTGAAAGCCTTGCATGATTCGCATTCATCGCAAGCCTCCCTGTTGTCGGACGGGTGTAGGCAGTTGATGGTTTTGGCAAAAATGCGGGCACAAGTCGTTTTTCCCACTCCGCGTGGTCCGCAGAACAGGTAAGCATGTGCCAGTTTACCGGCTGCAATGGCGTTTTTCAGAGTCGTGGTGAGCGCCTCCTGCCCCACCACGGCATCGAATGCCGAGGGGCGGTATTTTCGTGCCGATACGATGTATTCTCCCATGATGGATTGATGAATTAGTTATTCGCAAAGCAAATTTAGCAAAAAAAACGGGTGCATCCTCCGTTTTCGTTGATTTTGTCGTATCTTTGCCCCTATAAACAAGTCAAGTTATGGGTAAGCTTCATACTTTCTGGAATGTCTTTCGCCGGCATAAATATGGTTTTGTCATCGGGCTTTTCGTCTTGTTGATGGGAGTGGTAGACGAAAACAGTTTGTGGAGCCGCTATCGTCATAAGGCTGAGTTGGCTGAATTGCGCTTTGAAATCCGGAAGTACACGGAGATGTACGAGCATGACACGCGTTATTTGGAGGAAATGAACACCGACCCCGACGTGTTAATCGAGATTGCACGTGAGCGATATTACATGAAGACAGACGACGAAGATATTTTTGTCATACAAGAAAAAACTACGGATGAAGAGACTGAATAAGATTCAAAATATAGTATTCATAACCGGAGCTGTGCTGTTGTTGATTGGGGCAGCCACTTTTTTTACCGGTTGGCTTTATGCCTTTTATCTTTATACGGTGGGGGCTTGCGCTTTTGCTGCGATGCAGTTGCGTGCCGGGTACGAAGGGGATAATTTCGTTATCCGCCGGTTGCGGGGACAACAAGTCATCGGTGCGCTTTTGTTGGTTTGTACAGCCTTTTTTATGGCTATGCGTATTTTTGATTTCGGTTTTGCCCGCGGACAGGAATGGGTGGTATGCCTGGCAGTCGCTTGCGTGCTGGAATTGTACACCGCTTTTCGTATTCCGGCCGAATTGGAGAAAGAAGAGTCACGAAAAAACAACAATAAGTTTTAAAACGGAAAAGACAAGCTTAAATAGTGATAAAACGCTTTATCCTCTGGTGATAAGCGCTTATCTTTGTACCCCTATAAGTCCGGAATAATATAAGAAGAATGAAAAATTTTTTATGGATATTGGTGAGCCTTATGGTGTTGGCTTCTTGCCACCAGACAGAATACATGGTGGAAGGAAACTCTACGATACAGACCATGGATGGGAAAAAACTGTATTTGAAAGCCTATAAGGATGATGATCTGGTGGATATTGACTCCAGCGATGTGGTGCATGGGAAGTTTAATTTTATCGGTGCACTGGATTCCGTCATGATGGTGAGCCTTTTTATAGATGATGAATGCCTGATGCCGTTTGTCTTGGGGCCGGAAGAACTGTCCATACATATCAGTACGGCACGTCAATACGTGACAGGAAGTGCTCTGAACGATACCTTATATAGTTTTATCCGTCGCAAGACGCGGTTGGACAATCAGATAGCAGAATTGCCGCATAAGGAAAGCCAAATGATTATGGATGGGGTGGATGAGGATGTCATTATGGTGCGTTTGAATGACGAAGCCAACCGTCTGGCATTGCAGAACGACCGTTTGATTACCAATTTCATTACGTCCAATTTCGATAATGTCTTGGGAGCAGGCGTTTTTATGATTCTGACAAGCAGTTATCCTTATCCGGTGATGACCCCTCAAATAGAAGAGATCATGGCCAAGGCCACCCCTTATTTTAAGAATGATGTATATGTGAAAAATTACATCAAGGCGGCCAAGGAGAATATGACGCAAATGGGGTATGGTTATGACGACGTCTTGCCGGAGGATTCTTTAGCAGAGTTACCGGAATTTTCGGGAACTGATTCTTTAAAATAAAACTTTTGTCCGGATAGAATTACGGCTCGCCTTTTGGGCGAGCCGTATGCGTTTGAATAAGGATTTACTGGTCTTCATTTTTTATAAAGCCCTGTCGTTCGGACGGGAGGCCTGCCATGACGGCTTGGTATGCTTCCTCCATCGTTTCTTTGATATTCTCCGGTCCTTTTCCCTTAGGCAGGATGGGGTGGTGGATGGTGAGAGTCAGTTTACTGCGTCTGACGAAGCCGAAACCTTTCGTACGTGGAAGGATGTCGAACGAGCCGTTGATCGTTACGGGGACTACGGGCAGTTGCAGTTCGTCCGCCAGTTGGAATGCTCCTTTCTTGAACACTCCCATGTGTCCGGTGAACGAGCGGGCACCTTCGGGAAATACTACCAACGAGGTTCCTTCCTTCAGGATTTCACGGGCTTTGGCATAAGTTTCTTGAATCTTTTTCGGTCCCGACTTGTCTACGAAGATGTGACGTGCGCTCTCGCATGCTTTTCCGACCAGGAAGATTTTCCTCAACGATTTTTTCATCATCCATTTGAAATTGCGTCCCAAGAAGCCGTAAATCAAAAAAATGTCGAATGCCCCTTGGTGGTTGGCCACGAATACGTATGAGGTTTTCTTGTCCACGTTTTCATGACCGCGTACGATAACCGGGATGAAGAGCACGCGGCAGATGATGATAGACCAGATTTTTCCGGGATAGTATCCCCAGAAATGAGCGTTGCCTATCCACGAACCGATGATGGTGACGATAGCCGTCAACATGGTGCAGACCAACAGGATGGGCAGCGCGATACAGAGTTGGTAGATTCGATAGAGTAACATCATGTTTTCTATGACAGTTTGACTATACAAAGTTAAGTAATACCTATTTATTGTGCAAGGTTATGACGTTAATTTCGGGCCATGCTCCGAAGCGGAAGGGAATGAGTGCCCCGCCGATACCCAGACTGACATACAATCCGCGCTCGCCTTCGCGGTACATGTATTTCCATTCAGGATAGAAGAATTTGGAGGGCGACCAGCCGAAAAGCATGAACTGCATGCCGTGGGTATGTCCCGACAACGTGAGCTGGATGTCGGTTTGCGGCAATACCTTGCGACGCCAGTGGGTCGGGTCGTGGCTGAGCAACACTTTAAACATATGCGTCGAGTCGTTGCCTTGCCCGTACCCGGGGATTCCGGCCAAAGCCTTTTTCAGGTCGCCACGTTCGGGAAAGGGCGGTTTCCCGTCATTCTCTACGCCGACGAGCGCGATGCTGTCCCGGCCTTGACGTATGATGCGGTGTTCGTTCAGCAGCAGGTCCCAGTTCATGTCACGTTGCCTTTCCTTCAACTCTTCCCGTTGGGCGGCTTGCTCTTCGGTAGAGAGGTAATGGGCGTATGTCAGGTAGTCGTGGTTGCCTAAGATGGAATACACCCCGTCCGGTGCGTGCAGACGGGAAAGTATCCCGTCGAACCCGTCTAATTCGTTTGCTTCCGTGCTGACCAAATCACCGGTAAACACGATCATGTCGGGACATTGCTCCATGATGCGTTCCACGACCTTCTCCACCATTTCCGGCCGGTTCCTGAAACTTGTGAGGTGCAAGTCGCTGAACTGCACAATGCGGTAGCCGTCGAAGGCAGGCGGAAGGTCGGCCGAAGAGAAGTTCGTGTGGCGGACTTGCAAGAGGGTTGGGCCGAAACTCAACCCTGCTCCCATGATACAGAACAAAAAGAGAGACGCGGCGGAACTTACCATCGTACATGCCTTTTTGGCACGGGGGAAAAACAGGCAGATGCCTTTTCCTATCAAATCCACGATAAGGAACAGCATCTTGGGCAGCGCAATGAGCATGTAGAGACTGAAGAAGATGACCATTTGGGTCATGTTCTCCGGCGTATGGTTTTCCGTCCAAGTCAATATGAGGGCGGCAATCAGCAACAATGCGTTGGGCAGGAAAAAGAGAAAATAGGCCCAAAGAGGGTGCCTGCGTCCGTACATGAACTTGAAGTACAGGTAGACATCGGACAATATCAACGTCAGCAATAAGACGGGAAGTATTCGTAATACCATGTTTTTGTTTTGACGGTTAAAGGTTAGCGGCTAAGAATTTACGCATCGTTTCCACGGGCAGACCGCGTCGTCGGGCATAGTCTTCTAACTGGTCTTCCCCGATTTTTCCTACGGCGAAGTAGCGTGCAGAGGGATGGGATAGCATGAGTCCGCTTACCGAAGCATGCGGCACCATGGCACCGTTTTCGGTCAGCCGGATACCGATTTCCGGAAAACCCAACCATTCCGACAGCACGAAGTTGACAGACTGGTCCGGTAGGGAAGGATAGCCTACGGCCGGCCGGATGCCGGCGAACTTCTCCACCAATAAGTCTTCGATGGACCACTGTTCGTCTTTTGCATATCCCCAATAGGTCGTACGCACTTCTTGGTGCATTTTTTCCGTAGAGGCTTCGGCCAAACGGTCGGATAGCGTTTGGGCCAACAGGTGCTTGAAGTCATCGGCGTATGCGCCGGTTTCGTAGAGATGTTCCATGTCCGCATCTACCGTAGCCGCGAAAACACCTACGGTGTCGGATATGCCTTGCGACAGCGGACGTACGAAATCCGAAAGGCAAAGATAAGGCTCGTCCGGTTTCGTGGTGTGTTGTTGGCGCAGCAAGGCGAGGCGAAGCGTGCGCCCCTCCTGTTCGGGGTCGGTAAGAAGCAGGTCGTCGCCGTCCGAACAGGCCGGATATAACCCGAAACGTACGTGGGTGTGGAAATCTCCGTCCAACTGTGCCAACATGCGGTTGGCATCCTTGAATAGCTGCATGGCCTCGGCCGCCCGCGCCCTTTCCTCTTCCGGAAATTCAGCCAACCAACCGGCACGACAGGCATCGCAGCCGTGTATGCGGCTGATGGCGGCAAAGCGCGGCGGGAATCCCCAGGCGTGGAAAAAGTATATCCAGTTGATGTAGGGAGCGACCTCGTGTATGCGATAAGTCAATGTATGGGTCATCGGTCGAAAGTAAGTTGCCGGCCGCAGACGTCCGTGTCTATATGGCCGTGATTATATACTAAATGCCCGTTACAGTAGGTCTGTTCCACCGACCAGTTGAACGTTTCTCCTTCCAACGGACTCCAACCGCAGCGGCTTAAGATGTCCTCTCTCCGTAAGGTCCACGGGCTGGACGGACGGAGCAGTACGAGGTCGGCTTGTGCGCCTTCGCGGAGGAAACCGCGGCCTTTGATTTGGAACAGCCGGGCCGGGGCATGGCACATCAGGTCCACGACACGTTCGAGGGGCAGCACGCCTTCATCAGACAGGCGGAGCATGCTGACGAGTGAGAACTGCACCATGGGCATACCGGAGGCCGCTTTCACGCAACCTCCTTCTTTTTCAACAGGCAGGTGAGGAGCGTGGTCCGTGCCTATCACGTCGATACGCCCGTCGGTCAGTGCCTGTCGCAAAGCCGCCCGGTCGGCGCCGCTCTTGATGGCCGGATTGCATTTGATACGTGTTCCGAGGCGGGCATAGTCGGCATCCGTGTAAAACAGATGGGCGATGCAGGCTTCGGCTGTGACAGGTTTCATGCGTCCCGTGGTTTCATCCCACAGCGGATCCCGGCGGAAAAGAGAGAGTTCACGTGCGGTGCTGACATGGGCCACATGGAGTCGCGCACCGGTTTCCCGTGCCAGTTTGACGGCCAGTTCCGTAGAACGGAAACAAGCTTCTTCGTTGCGGATGGCAGGATGGTATTTCACGTCCGGGTCGTCTCCATACCGTTCCCGGAACGATTTCAGGTTGGCCGATATGATGGACGAGTCTTCGCAATGGGTCATGATGAGCAGGGGGGAGCGGCTGAATATGGCACGTAGCGCGTCTTCGCGGTCGACGAGCATATTGCCCGTGCTGCTTCCCATGAACAGTTTGACGCCACATACCTTGTGCGGGTCCAGTTGTTCCAGCATGTCAGTGTTCGTATGGGTGGCCCCGAAGAAGAAAGAATAATTGACGAGACTCTTTTCCGCTGCCAACCGGAACTTGTCGTCCAAGGCTTCGAGAGTGGTGGTCTGCGGCACGACGTTCGGCATGTCCATGTACGACGTCACGCCTCCGGCCGCCGCCGCCCGGCTTTCGGTGGCGATGTCGGCCTTGTGGGTCAGTCCCGGTTCGCGGAAATGCACATGGTCGTCTATCACGCCCGGTATCAGGTACAACCCTTCGGCATCTATCACGCGGTCGGTCGGCGGAAGGGTGTGTATGGTATCGTCGGACGGGACGATGCTCAGAATCTTGTCGTCTTCCAGTGTGACCGTACCTACGAAGCGTTTTCCTTCGTTGACGATGGTGGCATTTTGTATTCTGGTTCTCATAATGGTTTTCTTTATAGGGTCTTTTTCAGCTCCTGTTTTTATAATATTTTATTTTCGGAGAAGATGATGGGCGTATTCGGTTATTTCTTTTTCGCTTTTCCGGTCAGCCGTTTCTCTTCTGATTTAAGCCTTCGTTCCACTTTTTTCACATCCTCACCGGGTGGAAGTTGTTCAGGAACAATACCTCGTTGCAGGAGCATGTCTCGTACGGCGGCATTGTTGTCTACGTGTTCTTTCCCGATTTCTTGTTGTCCGTACAAGTCCTTTTGTTGTACGTTGACAGAGGTCATTTCTGCCGCGAAGTCTTTGGCTTTAATACTGATTGTAGGCAAAAAGTCGGCCAATGGACGGCTTTCTGGTGCTCCTAATTTCCTTTTGAGCAATGCCGTGTCGATACGAAACAAAGCCTTGTCTCCTTTTGAACGGATAAGGGCAAAGCCTTTGCTGTCCACGCCACGTTCATAAAGGATGCCGGACAGGCGTTTTTCTGTTTCTGCAAGTTTGGTGCGCGCTTGTATCCGTTCGTAGTCGAGGATACGTTGTTGTACCAGTTCGGCCCGTCTCGTCTGCACGGCGAAATAATTTTGGGCAAATGCCACTTGCGGTTTTCTCGGGTCACCGTTCTGGGCGACGAGGTAACAGGCATAGCGGGTGAGCATATAATCGGAAACTTCGCGTTCCGAACCGGAACCGAGGGAAACCATTTTGCCGACTTCAGCAAAATGGTATGAAACCTCTTGTTCTGCATGTTCACATGCCGCTTTGGCTTTGTTTACTATGTTTTCAAAATTGCGCCATTGGGCGTATCCAAGTAATTTGGCAAGTTCCCTTGCGCTCCAACATTCGACACCTTCATATTCGTTGGCTATCGATTCGAATTGCCGGAAAAGTTCTATGATTTCTTCTGTCTTCATGTGCCTCCATCAATGGTTTTGTATCCGCATCTCCTGCAAATTTAATAAATACTTCTTATTGGTGGTATCTTGTCGGGCGGAATCTTGTCCGGTATATGGATTTTTGTTTCCTTTGTAAATCAAAATCAAAGGAATATGGAAAACAAGACTTTATTTTCTGAAATACTGGAACGGCAGTCGGACCTGTTGGAACGTATCCGCCATGCCGCGCATGAGGCGCATGCGGCCGTCAACCAATTTTATGGCGTAGACTTGCCTTATTCTTACCATTTGGACGGTGTAGCGGAACTGGTGGCCCGTTATGGAGGCGAGGTATGCACGCGGGCGGAAGACGTTCCGGCCGTGATGTTCGGGGCCTGGTTCCACGACAGTATAGAGGATGCCCGTCTGACGTACAACGACGTGCGGAAACGCGCCCGGTCTTTGGGGCTGGACGAGGCACAGGCGTTCATGGCGGCGGAGATTGTGTACGCGTTGACGAACGAAAAAGGGCGTACACGTGCCGAGCGTGCGGGCGTGAAATATTATGAGGGTATCCGTGCCACACCTTACGCCCCCATGGTCAAGTTGGCCGACCGCATGGCCAACGTACGTTTCTCCTTGCGGCAGACTTCGGATTACAATCATCGCATGGCCGGAGTTTATCGTGAGGAGTGGCCTCACTTCCTGGCATCCCTTTGGCCTGCGACGGACGACCCGCGCATGGGGCTTCCACAAGAAATGGTGCTTCAACTTTGCGGGCTTTTGGGGGTGGACGCAAAGAGGATGTTTGAAGACTGAAAACGGCCTTTGGGCACGTGTGAAAACATTCGGTAGAGAACCGAAAATCGTTCGGCTGAGATTGAAAAATCAATCTCAGCCGAACGATTTTTCAATCTCATGAGAAAAAAATGTTAATCTGCGGCAAATATTTTTGCTTTCGTAAGTGCTTGATTTCAAGACGGCTTCGGGTAGTGTCTGAACCACCCGTCGAGCCGCAGGCGGATGACCCCGAACACGGCTTCGCTGAAGATGCCGCCGCTCATCTTGCTCGTGCCCAACTCGCGGTTGACGAAGATGACCGGTACTTCCTTTATCTTGAAACCGCACTGCTTGGCGGTGAACTTCATTTCTATTTGGAAGGCATATCCTTTGAAGCGCACCTTGTCCAGTTCGATGGTCTCCAACACGCGGCGGCGGTAACATTTAAAGCCGGCCGTGGTGTCGTTTATCTTCAGCCCCGTGATGATGCGCACGTATTTAGAGGCGTAGTAGGACATCAGGATGCGCCCCATGGGCCAGTTCACCACGTTCACCCCGTTCACGTAGCGCGACCCGATGGCCACGTCGTACCCCTCTTGGGCGCAAGCGGCGTACAGTCGCGGAAGGTCGTTCGGGTTGTGGCTGAAGTCGGCGTCCATCTCGAAGATATAGTCGTATTTCTGCGCCACAGCCCATTTGAATCCTGCAATGTAAGCTGTGCCGAGGCCTAATTTCCCCGTACGTTCGATGAGATGCAGGCGGTCTTTGAACTCGTCCGCCATGAGGCGTTTCACGATGGCCGCCGTGCCGTCGGGCGAGCCGTCGTCTATGATCAGCATGTCGAACGGTTGTTCCAGTCCGAATACGGCCCGGATGATGTTTTCTATGTTTTCCTTTTCGTTGTACGTAGGAATGATAACTACACTGTCTGAACGCATATTTCTGTCAGCTTTAAAAGTGAATGACTTCGTTTGTATTCGTGAAACAAATATAGACATAAATCACGAATACAGGTAACAGAGTGGAAATATTTCTTCCGGCGGAGGTGTTTTTTTAGTGATTCTTTGTAATTTTGCACCGGATTGAATCATGGAGATACAAGGTTTACAGGCCCTCTATGCAGGGCATAAGTCGGTAAAGGCTTTGGCAAAGGCTTTGCAGGACGGTTCCGCGCGGACGATTTTCGCGGAAGGACTGTGCGCGTCGGCCGCTCCTTTGCTGTTCAGCAGTGTGGCCGCAGCTTGTCCGCAGGTGATGGCTTGTCCGTATGTTTTCGTGCTGGATGATGCGGAAGAGGCCGGGTATTTTTATCACGACCTGACGCAGATTTTGGGTGAGCAGGAAGTGTTCTATTTTCCTTCTTCGTTCCGCCGGGCGGTGAAGTTCGGGCAGCGGGACGCAGCCAACGAGATACTCCGCACGGAGGTTATCAGCCGTTTGTCGGCAGGGCATCGTCCGCTTTTCGTGGTCACTTATCCCGAGGCGGTGATGGAAAAAGTCGTGTCGCGGCAGAAACTGGATGAGCAGACGCTGAGGCTGCATGCCGGCGAGCGGGTGGACATCACGTTCGTGGAGGAGACTTTGCGTGCGTTCGGTTTCCGGCGTGTGGATTATGTTTACGAACCGGGGCAGTTTGCCGTGCGTGGCAGTATTCTCGATGTCTTTTCATTCTCCTCGGAATGGCCTTACCGGGTAGACTTTTTCGGCGATGAAGTGGACAGCATCCGTACGTTTGAGGTGCAGACACAACTCTCGCGCGACAAACAGGAAGAAATCGTCATCGTGCCCGAACTGGCCGGTTACGTGCAGGGAAAGGTGCCGTTCACGGACTTCCTGCCTCCGGAGACCGTCTTGGTGATGAAGGATTTGTTTTTCTTGCGCGACGTGGCCGACCGGGTATATGCCGACGGCTTTTCGGCGCAGGCTCTGATGGACGAGCAGGCCCGGACGGAGATGGAAGAGGCGGAGCGGCACGAGAAACTTCGTGCCGACCTGATGCTTGTCGACGGGTCGGCCTTGATGAAGGGAATGCTCGATTTCCGCAGGGTAGAGGTGGGGAACAAGCCGTCCGCCACACCGCAGGCCACCGTGCGTTTCCACCTGACGGCACAACCTATATTCCATAAGAATTTTGAATTGGTGACCCGTACTTTCCATGAGTATCTGGAAAAGGGATACACCTTATATATATTGGCCGATTCTGCCAAACAGACCGACCGGTTGGCTTCCATTTTCACGGAACAGGCTTCGGGTATCGGTTTTACTCCCGTGAACCGTACTTTGCATGCCGGGTTTGCCGACGACGACCTCAAGGCGTGCTTTTTCACCGACCATCAGATTTTCGACCGTTTCCATAAATATAACCTTCGCAGCGACAAGGCGCGGAGCGGCAAAGTGGCTCTTTCGTTGAAAGAGCTTCAGGAGTTCAACATCGGCGATTACGTGGTCCACGTAGACCATGGGGTCGGAAAGTTTGGCGGTTTGGTGCGCATTCCCAATGGCGACACCATGCAGGAAGTCATCAAGATTATCTACCAGAACGACGATGTGGTGTTCGTCTCCATTCACTCCCTGCACAAGGTGAGCAAATACCGTGGCAAGGAGGGCGAGCCTCCCCGGTTGAACAAGTTGGGCACGGGGGCATGGGAACGCCTGAAAGAGCGGACGAAGACCAAAATCAAGGATATCGCACGCGACCTCATCAAGTTGTATTCCCTGCGCCGTCAGGAGAAAGGTTTCGCCTTCAGTCCCGACAGTTTCATGCAGCACGAGCTCGAGGCAAGCTTCCTCTACGAGGACACGCCCGACCAGTTGAAGGCCACGCAGGCCGTAAAGGCCGACATGGAGCGCGACCGTCCGATGGACCGTCTGGTGTGTGGGGATGTGGGATTCGGCAAGACCGAGGTGGCCATCCGCGCTGCCTTCAAGGCTTGTGCGGACAATAAGCAGGTGGCGGTGTTGGTGCCTACCACCGTGTTGGCCTATCAGCATTTCCAGACTTTTTCGTCGCGTCTGAAAGGGATGCCCGTTCGGGTGGATTACCTGAGCCGTGCCCGTAGTGCAGCCAAGACCAAAGAAATATTGAGGGATTTGGCCGACGGGAAGATCAATATCATTGTGGGGACGCACAAACTGATAGGCAAGTCGGTGAAGTTTAAGGACCTCGGCCTGTTGATTATCGACGAAGAGCAGAAGTTCGGGGTGGCTACCAAAGAAAAGCTGCGGCAGATGAAGGTCAACGTGGACACGCTGACGCTTACCGCCACGCCGATTCCGCGTACGTTGCAGTTCTCCCTGATGGGGGCACGCGATTTGTCGGTCATACAGACCCCGCCGCCCAACCGTTATCCCGTGCAGACCGAGGTGCATACGTTCAGTGCGGAGCTGATAGCCGAGGCGGTCAACTTCGAGATGAGCCGCAACGGGCAGGTGTTCATCGTGAACAACCGTATTTCCAGTCTTTACGATTTGGAGGCTCTGTTGCACAAGCATGTGCCGGATGCCCGCGTTTGCGTGGGGCACGGGCAGATGCCGCCGGAAGAACTGGAGAACATCATCTTCGGTTTCGTACATTATGATTACGACGTGTTGGTGTCCACCACCATCATCGAGAGCGGTATAGACATCCCCAATGCCAATACGATTATCATCAACGGGGCGCAGAACTTTGGTCTGAGCGACTTGCATCAGATGCGAGGCCGCGTAGGGCGCAGCAACAAGAAAGCTTTCTGTTATCTTTTGGCGCCTCCTTTGGCTGCCTTGACACCGGAAGCGCGCCGCCGCCTGCAGGCCATCGAGAATTTCAGCGACCTCGGTTCGGGTATCCACATCGCCATGCAGGACTTGGATATCCGTGGGGCGGGTAACCTGTTGGGAGCCGAGCAGAGCGGTTTCATCGCCGACCTGGGATATGAGACCTATCAGAAAATCTTGTCCGAGGCCGTGAAGGAACTGAAGAACGATGAGTTCGGCGACCTCTATGCCGAGGAAATCAGGAAGGGGAACGACTTGGGCGGTGAGAACTTTGTGGACGAGTGCGCGTTGGAGAGCGACTTGCAGATGTCTTTTCCCGATGATTATGTGCCCAGCAGCAGCGAGCGCATGCTCCTCTACCGCGAATTGGACGGTCTGGAGCGCGACGAAGACGTGGAAGCATTCCGTTTGCGCATGAAAGACCGTTTCGGAGAGATTCCGGAGGAGGGCGAGGAATTGATTCGTGTAGTGACGCTCCGTCGTCTCGGCAAGTGCCTCGGTGCAGAAAAGATATTCCTCAAGGCCGGGCGCATGGTGCTTTATTTCGTGCAGAACGAGAAGAGTGCTTATTTCGAGAGCAAGGCTTTTGGGCAGTGCATCGCATACGCTGCCATGAATGCCCATCGCAGCAACCTGCGTGAGGCTAACGGCCGCCGTTCGATGGTGATTCAGGAAGTGCGTTCGGTGAAAGATGCCGTCGGGATACTCCGGCAGATTTCGGAGTTGCAGGCGGTGTGAACACATGCTTGAAGGCGTGTTTCTTTTACCCGTTTGTACTTTTGCCGGAATCTTCGTACCTTTGGGGGCTTTATAAGAACAAAAGTAGTCAGACGACAATAAAGATAAACATATAAATAGTGGAATAGCGATTCCATTCAGCTTTTAAGAAAACGAGCTTTTAGCTTACATTCTCACTGTCTGAAAACCGCCAAAATTTGAAGATCAGAGGATAAGCTACGAGAGGTTCGCGTCCTAACGGGCGTGAACCGTCTGTGCTTATATGCGATCTTCAGGTTACTTGGCGGTACCTCAGGCAGGCAATAAGCACTGGATGGTTTACGCTTTTGTTTTTATGGTACACATTGGTCAGCTCATCGAACAGGAACTGCGCCGCCAGCGACGTTCCGTGTCATGGTTCGCAAAGGAACTCTATTGCGACCGTACCAATGTGTACAAACTATTTCGTAAGGAGAGCATAGACACGTTGTTGCTCTATCGTATTTCTTGTGTTTTGTCCCATGATTTCTTTAAGTACTATACCGACGACTTTGTTTCCGATAACAAACCGTAGCGGTTTTGTCTACGGTTTGTAGCCGTTACGTCTACAAATTCTATATGTCTTAACGCATTTTCCTCCTTAACTTTGCATCAGTTTAATTTCATATTAATAATTAAAAAGAAATGTTATGAAGAAGACTTTAAAATTTTTGAGTTGGATGTTTGTGGCCGTATTATCGGTTTTGTCCTTTTCTAGTTGTAGTGATGATGATGAAGGACATCCCTATGCGGGAACAGTTTGGGAATATGAAGATATTTATGAGTCTGGTACTATAACAACGCGTATTCGCTTTGCGGATGAAACAAAAGCTTATTATGAAGTAGAACAAAGAAATGCAGGAGGTACGATTGTTGACAATACGTCAAGTCCTTATTCTTATACATATTCTGGAACTTTGATTGTATTTAGACCCCAACAAACGGGAAAGGCAAATCTTGAAGGCGTTGTTAGTGAAGGCGTTAAAATGGTATTGACTAATACTTCAAATGGAGAGGAAATCTCTATATTATATAAAAAGTAGCTTTTATTTGTAGAATGAATAAGAGAAGAAGGGGATGTTGGTTAGCTGTGTTTTCTTTGTTTTCTATAAAGATGTATTCAGTTCCTGCCTATCCTCATAAAGTCCTTTATAAGTTTGGGGACAGTACGGAAGTGTCAATTCGTCTTAAAGGCGACGAATACAACAAATGGGCTTTGACCACAGACAATTATACCTTACTACCTTCGGGAAATGAATGGTATTTTGCTAAGGCGGACAGCATGGGGAATGCTGTCCGTTCTGGTTATAAATTGTGTGCCGATGCCGAACGCCCGGAAAGTTTGCGTCGTTTTCTGGCGCAACAGCCGAAAGGGTTGTGTCCTATGGTGGATGAAGCTCAAAAGAGGAGGCTATCGTACAGAAATAAGGCTGTTGAAAAACGAGGAAGGCATGCGGCAGTCGTTGGAGAACATCGTGCCTTAGTAATCCTGATGTCATTTGCCGATGTAAGCTTCACTAAGACCGAGGCGGATTTCGATGCACTTTTCAATGAGCCTGGTTATGCCGTGGATGGGGCTCAGGGAAGCGTCTATGATTACTTCCGAGAGGTTTCCTACGGGCAGCTTTCGTTTCATTGCGACGTATTAGGGCCTTACAGGGCCGTGTATCCTATGGCTTATTATGGCTCGAACGGTTATGGCGGTTCGGATGTGAACCCGTATGTTTTGTTTCTCGAAGCCATGGAACATGCCGTGCGGGAAATCGACTTGCAGGATTATGATGCCGACGGAGACGGTTATGTGGACAACGTGCATATCGTGTTTGCCGGATATGGTGAAGAAGCCGGGGCTTCTCCCTCCGCCATCTGGTCGCATGAGGCCATGTTCCCGGAAATCACCATGCAAGGCATGAAGATAGACCGTTATTCCTGTACGCCGGAGCTACGGGGAAACCGTGGAGGAGGTATATCACGTATCGGACCTTGCTGCCACGAAATGGGGCATGCTTTGGGAGCGATGGACTATTACGATACCGATTATACCACGGGCGGTAGTTTCGAGGGCACGGGCGTATGGGATGTCATGGCGCAAGGCAGTTGGAACAACGACGGTATCACCCCGGCACATTTCAACCCTTACGTGAAAGCCTATGATTTCGGTTGGGTGGGTGTGACTACGTTAACGCATACAGGAGATTATTCGCTCCATCCTTCCATTTGGGAGAAAGACGGCGTGTACCGGGTCGATACAGGTTCCGAGGGGGATTTTTATTTGTTGGAGAGCCGTGTTCGTGACGGGTTCGATACGGTATTGCCCGGTGAAGGGCTGATGGTGTATCACGTGCATCCCCGGATTAAGGAAGGGGCGTATGGCAATACGATAAACGCTTCGGCACCGCAAATGATGTATCCGGTGTGTGCTTCTTCGTCTGTGTCCGTTCCCTCATCTTCTTCTTATTCATACGGTGAGATTAATTCGGCAGGTTGCCCTTTCCCCGGTTCGTCTGGTAAAACGGAGTTCGGCGGGCAGACCGTTCCGGCGGCGTTTGCATGGGACGGGAGTGACGTAGGCTTCGAACTGTCCGATATAAACCGCACTGCGGACGGACAGGTTTCTTTCCGTTTTACGGTGGATGGTACGGTTTCGTCTTCGGAATGGAAGACGGAATGGAACGAAAGTTTTGAGAATCCCTCTTCCGCTTCATCATGGTTGGTGTCGAGCCAATGGGGCTATACAACGGAATGGGAACGTATGATGGCTGACAGTTCCGGAGGAATAGGGGAAATCGCTTCGTGGGACTACATAACCGATGCGGCAGATGGCTCATATTATATGGGGTTGGTACAGCGGTTTATGTTGGGAAGTTTGGGAGGTGTGATGGTGTCACCGCCCGTGACGGACAATCCCGACGGTAATGCCAAATTGCGTTTTTTTTACCAGAACAAGGCACGAAGCGGAGGACAGGTTACGTTGGAAGTGTATTGTAAAAAGGAAACCTCGAAGGAATGGATTCCTTTGCAGGTTTTGGATGCAATAACCGGTACGTGGACGAAACAGGAAGTGGATTTGCCCGTGAGCACGGAACGCCTTCAAGTCATATTCTTGGCCAAAACGGAAGGAGCTTGTGGGGCGTTTGTAGATGATGTATCTATATTGAAGCCAAGAAAGGGCGACGCGCTTGAAGTTGCAAGCAAACCGGCCGGTTGCCAAATCGGCGCGAGGGAGGGATGTTTGTGGGTGTCTTTGTCCGTTCCGTCTGTCTTGTCCGTCTATGCTTGGGATGGCCGCCGGATACTGTCCGGTCGTTACGAAGCAGGGGAACAGACGTTCCGTTTGCCGTCCGGCATCTATGTGGTACGAATCGGGGAGTACGTTCAGAAAGTTCGGATTCATAATTGAATCCGGACATCCGACGGCGACAGGACATTCCATCCTTGTATTATGCCATTGAAAAACAAAGATTTTGTTTTGTAGCTTGAGTAAAATGAACTATATTTGTCCGTAAAGTTTGATAGATGTGGTTTTAAAAGAAGGACGGTATGGAAAAGGTGGATATGAATTACAGCTTCTTTAGCGGTAAAGAGCCGACTGATGCCCAGCTTGCTCAGTTAATGCGAGAAGCCTGTTCGGATGCTGTAGAACGGGCACGGGAAGCTGATGTTAAGTTTGAAGCAGAGTTGGAAAATATGGCGCGTCAGTATATGGCTGAATATAAAACTCGTTATGGGAGAACGTAAACCGCTATTGATTGTTGTAGCCGGACCCAATGGTTCCGGTAAAACAACTATTACCGCGAAGGTCTTACATCATGAATGGATGGAAGACAGTTATTATATCAACCCGGACAATATAGCCGAAGAGCGATTCGGTGGGTGGAATTCCATGGATGCTGTTTATAAAGCTGCGTTATACGCTGCACGTTTACGGGAAAGGCTTTTAGCAGAGCGCAAAAGTATGATTTTTGAGACTGTGATGTCTGCCCCTGATAAGGTTGATTTTATTCGCCGGGCAAAAGATGCCGGTTTTTTTGTTCGTGTCTTTTTTATTTCTACAAGTTCGCCTAAGATAAATGCGTCCCGTATAGCAGCTAGAGTTATGGAGGGTGGGCATGATGTTCCTATCTCTAAGATTATTTCGCGATATCAGAAATCTATTTCTAATTGTCGTATAGTTTCTTCTTTTGTGGATCGTACTTACGTGTATGACAATTCTATGGATGGGGTAGAAGCAAGGCTTTTGTATAGGATGAAAGATGGCCTGCTTTTTAAGAAGTACGTAACGGATATTCCCTTTTGGGCACGAATTATTTCTAGTGTAGACGAATAAAACTTTAGTTGGCCGTGGCACCGGTTTCTTCTCGCTGGCAGGAGAAGGAGAACGGCGGTGTGAGGATGAGGCGGCGCACCTCCGCATTGTCCATACGTGGAATGTCGCGAATGGTCTTACCCGAACAGGCTGCTTGGATGACACGACAGAAAAGTCCGTGACTTACTGCTAATACACGTTTATCTTTGTAACGGGACACTGTATCGAGCAGGAATGTTTCCGCCCGGCGAAACATAGATTCTACGGGTTCGGCCCGGTGGTCTATCTTTGTACGTGCCTTCAGGATATCCATACCCGTAAACGGCCCCCAATCCCGTTCGCGAAGGAGAGGTGTGGATTCAAGAGGCAGGCCGTGCGGTTCATTCAGTATCATAGCGGTGTCCATACAGCGTTTCAAGTCGCTGCACAATAAAGCATCGAAACGGATATTTTTCAATTCATCCCGTAGGGCTTGTGCTTGTGCGATTCCTTCGCGCGACAAATGTCCCGGCATGTGTCCTTGCAGGATGTGGGCTGCATTTTCTTCCGTTTGTCCGTGTCTCACCAGATAAAGTTCTGTCATAAAAGATAAGATTGTCGTGTAATAAGAGGTAAAGTAAGTAAAATAAATCCGTTTAATCGGCTTTTTTGCCGATTTTTCAGGGTTTCTTTCGTTTTTTCAATGATAATATCGTACCTTAGCTGTGTATAAACATTAAACATTTACACTTATGAAGATAGTGAACAGTTATATTTTTCGTGCCGTATGCGCTTTGCTTATCGGCCTTTTGTTAGTATCCAATCCAGAGAGGATGACCGGATTGTTGGTGCAGGTAATCGGTGGATTGTTTCTGATTTCCGGATTAGTCTCGCTCATTAATTATTTCATTATCAGTTATTCGGATAAAGTACCGGTCAAGCCCGTATTTCCTATGGTGGGGTTGGGCAGTTTGCTGTTTGGAGTATTTCTTGGTTTTTTCCCGGGGCTGTTCATTACTTATCTGATGTATATTTTCGGTTTTCTGATGGTGGTGGCCGGCATCAATCAGTTGTGGAATATGTTTCGCTTGCGTCGTTTGATACCTTTCCGTTGGTATGTTCTGTTTTTCACATTATTGATTACGGCTTTAGGCGTATTTGTGCTTTTCAATCCGTTGGAATCCGCTTCCGTCCCGTTCATTCTATTGGGAGTGAGTTTCATGCTTTATGGTGTGTCGGAATTGATTAACGGCGTGCGTTGGCGTAAATATAGCCGGATGCAACAGCAAAAGGAACAAGTATTGATTGAAAGAGAAGATGAAGAAATTTGAGGGTAATTTCACAACAATAAAGAGGGAACGACAGCATTTTGGTCGTTCCCTTTCTTATTGTTGCGAATGTCTTTTATTTTACGAGCATTTTTATGGTTTCCTTATAATCCTTGTAGATTACTTGTATCAAGTAAGTACCAGGGGGATAGTCGTGTGCGTAAACCGGAATTTCGGTTTTCCCGTTTTGGGCTGCGATTTCTTCATGCTTTATGAGGTTGCCTCTTAAAGAATAAATCCGGTAAACCACAGTTCCGTCTTGCGTGTGGTCGACGACCAATGTGGCACTCTCCCTGACAGGGTTGGGTGTCAGGTGCACGGAGAATTTTCCGGCTTCACTTGCGGCGATGCTGCTTGCCCCACCAGTAGTGAACGTTTGTTCTTCTCCGTAGGTCGTTCCGGACGCGGTTTTAGCGAAACTCCTGTATTTATATGTGGTGTAAGGTTTCAAGTCATGCAGCTCTGCTTTCATTTTCTCGCCGTCCACGATAACCGTTTGCTTGTCGGCGTAGCTTCTGGCAATATCCTCTGTCCAGTATTCAAATCCCTTTTGCAGGATTTCTTCCGAACCGCTGATGATGTAGCCCATCAATGTGACGGACGTACCGTCCGGCGATGTGATGGTGATGGTTTGCACGGTGGGCGGGAAGAGTACGAAAGCATCGGCTGTCCCGAATCCTATCCATTCGCTGAAATACTCTTTTTCTTGGTATTTCACAAAAGCGCGGTATTTATAGTAAGTACTTGGCGTTAGGCTGCGCAGGCTGAAAGCCAGTTTGCCGTCTACGGGAGGTTGTGCGAGCACGGTGTTCGACGGAACCAAATCCGGTGCGTCATATTTCCGCCACTCGAAACCGAATTGTGCGTCGCTGTAAGTGTCACACGCCGTGAGGGCATGTAATGTGGCCGAAGTGTGTGAGCATGCATCGGCAGCTTCTATGGTGGCGCTGATAGGTTGTGTCGTAAACGTGTTCCATTCGGAATAAGTACTGTTCGTACCGATTTGGATAAAGGTACGGTAAGATACAGTGGCGTGAGTCGGCAGGTCTGTCAACCGGCAGGAGGTACCTTCTTTCCGGAACGTTTCGTTTCCCACTTTCCATTCTACGCCCGAAGCGGTAATGGCGGAGGGTTCGGCCAAGTCGGACGACACCGTGACCAGTGCAGAGGTTTGCAAGGCTTCCACGACATTGCCGCCGACGGTGACCTGAAGGGTGGAGAACGAGTTCCATCCACTGGTATAAGTCCCGTGCGGAGTTTTCACGTAAGCTGTCGGGGAATAGTATCCGCCGGGATATAGTCCCGTCAGTGTTACGAGAGAGTCTTTCCCGTTGAGCACATAGTGCTCCCCGTTCAAATCCAATCCTTTTTCTATCACAGTGGCATCTCCCGTGTCGAAACGGCAAACGAGGGTCGCCGTAGTCTGTGTGGCTTCTTTCAAAGCCCAGGAAACCGCGACGGGAAGGGTAGGATAATAATCCCCGAGGTTGTTGTAGAACGTTTCCTCAATGTCGCCTTCATTTGGGATGTTTACGATGGCGTAATGCCTGATGGAGTATTTCGTGCCCTCTATCAGTCCGGAGATGGTAGTCTTGAATACATTTTTGTCAATTCCATGGGTAGAAGGATCTCCTTTCACTTTCGTCCATAGAGTCATGTCGTTCCATGCCCAGTTGTGTTTCTCTAATGTGTCGAGAGGCACGTAGTAGCAGCCGCTTTCCTTTAGCGTACCTTCTATTTTGTCCGTGTCCAATGTATGCAAGGCGGTTATGCGGGTTTGCGTGGCGTTAAGTTCTATGGTATGGCAGAGTACTCCCGTGTTTTTAGTGGTGAAGAACCGTGTGCTGCTGTAAATGGTCTCGTGTTCGGTTTTCACGATAGCTCGCATGCAATAGGACGTGTTGCCTTGCAGTCCCGTTACGGTAGCGCGTACGAATCCTGTTTCGTCCATGGGGCTGCCGTCCACAACAGCTATAATCTTGTATCCTTCTTCCAGCGGATGGCCGATGCCCACCTCGAAGCTCACTTTCTTTACTTTTGCCGGTTCACCCTTGATGAGGGCAAGCAGGTCGGCTGTAGTACGTGTGGGTTGTGCGCTCAGTTCCTCGAATAAGTTACCGGTCTTGAACTTTTTGGACGGCATGAGGTTTTCCATACCGTTTTCTTCCCATGCCAACAAGTATTCGTATTCCGTGTCAGGAGATACTTCAATGTCTGTTTCCGTGCCGCTCCATGGAATTTCCGTGTAGTCCGTTTCTGTGGTTTTCTTGTATTTCAATACCATGTTGCTTGGAACGTTGTCCGGATTCGGGGTGATTCGCTCCAGATGCGCGGTGTAATAGTTCGTTCCGGTAGAAAAGACATCCGCCGTGCGGAAATGTGGAAGGGTGTAGTTGTCCCCCGTCCAGGCGTGGCCTTTGTCCGCAGTGGCCGTGTCGTTATAGGCTTGGGCAGCCTCGTTTAAGTCCTGCCGGAAATCCTTGCCTTTCATGTCGAATACGCCTAAGATGTACTGTGACTGTTGGTAATAGTCATTGCCGATGGACTTTCCCGTTTCCGTGCTGTAATAAGTATTCCGAATGCGGGTCGGTACGTTGTATTTGTCTATCAGGTAACTGGCATCCCCTGCGATGCTACCTATCTGTTCTTCCGATCCGGTGGAACTTACCGTCCCCGAATTGTAACATCCGTAAATCAAGGGCGTGATACCTATTGTACTGTATTGGAATACGCCGGTGATACCGCCTCCGTTATTGTAGAACGTTTGTCCTTTCCGGCCGTTGCATGCGATGGCACCGATGTTGTAGCTGTTTACAATACTTCCTGAATTGTGAGAACTGATGCCGCCTACGGTGGCTTTCATGTCGCTTTGTACGGCAATGCGTCCTGTATTGCCGCTGTTGATGACGAGGCCGTAATTACTGGTGGTAATGCCGGCAGCCGAGAACGGGCTGTATACCGTTTGTGACGAACTGAACCGTATGTTTATCTCTCCTTCGTTCAGGCAGTTGTTGATGGTGGAACCGGAAAAGTTCGTACCCACAATGCCCGCCAGACTGATGCCTTCCGTCTTGTAAGACGAGCTGTTGCCCGACAGTTTGCCCCGGTTTACGCATCCGGTGATGCGTATGTTCTTTCCGTTGCAGTCGCCCGTGATGCCTCCGCCAGACACGCTGCCGCTTTCGGTGACTTCCACTGTGATTCCTCCTTCGTTCAGGCAACCGTTCACGGTGCCGTCGGTGCTGCCTGCAATGCCCCCCACGGTGAGTTCGCCACGGTATTTTTCAAAGGTGATGCTCCCGGCGAAACGGCAGGCGGCTATAGTCGTGTACGCCATGGCTTCGCCTACGATGCCGCCCACTGTGGCATCTGGAAGTTGGTTAGAGGAAGTGATTTTACATGTCTCGTCCAAAATCAGGTCATACACCACTCCATATTCGGGATTGCCATAATAGCCTTGTAAAGTGGCGATAAATCCGGAATTCCCCACACCGGCTTGTACCTGTACTCCGGATAAGGTATGCCCGTTACCATCGAAAAATCCACCGAATTTTTTGACGGGTGTCCAATAATGCGCCCCCATGTCCAAATCGTTGTCCAACACGATTCTGCTTTGCAGGAACGTGGTGCCTTGTTGGGACAAATAGGCCAACCCTGCCAACTGTTGCACTGTGGAAATGTGGTATTCCTGGCTATTGTTACCGTCCCACCATGATGTGTCGTAATTGCCTTCGTCCGTCCAGTTTCCGGTTTGTGCCCACATCATGCCGACAGACAAACAGCAGGTACACAGCGTCCATAATTTTTTCATGGTTTTTATTTTTGAAGTAAATACTATTCCTTTTTCTTCAGTTCCGCGTCAAACTGCCGGATGGCGGCCATACCCTCGTTGCAGGCGCACGGACCGCTGATGCAACCGCCCGGGCAAGCCATCACCTCAATCATGCGCGTGGGGCATTTGCCCGTTTTGGCGTACGCTTTCAGCGCGGCAATGTTTTTCTTGTTCAGGTCAGCTATCAGTGTACCTTGCAGTTCCGGGTCGCCTACCATGTTTTTTACGGCCGTGAATACACCGCCGGTCTTGGCAAAGCCGTGTGCGTCATGTCCGGCATGTTCTTCGGGCGTAAAGTCCTCACATGCCGCCATGTCTATTTCCATACCTTCAATGACGGCATCCAGTTCACGGAACGTCCATACGAAGTCTACGTTGGGATTCTCGCGTCCTTCCGCCTTTTTGGAGGCGCAGGGGGCGATGAACACCGTCAGGGCTTCCGGATGTTTTTTGCGGGCATATTCCGCTACGTAGTACATGGGAGAACCCGTAGAAGACACGTAAGGCATGATTTCGGGGATGTGCTTCCGCGCCAACTGTACGTAAGCCGAGCAGCAACTGGTGGTCATGAACGCAGCTCCGCTTTCCAATTTCTCTTTGAATTCTTCCGCTTCCCGCCGTATGGTTTCTTCGGCGCCGTATGCCACTTCGAGTACGTCGCTGAAACCGATGGCTTTCAATGCACCGAATACTTTCTCTACAGGCTGTTTGAATTGGGCCAACACGGAGGGGGCCACCATAGCCACTACTTGTCGTCCTTCCTTGATGCGGTTCAGCACATCGAATACGGCACATTGGTCGAATATGGCACCGAACGGACAAGCGTTCAGGCATTTGCCGCAATAGATACATTTTTCCGGGTCGATATGCTCTACGCCGTATTCGTCTTTGGAAATGGCTTTCACGGGACAAGCCTCTTCGCACGGCACAGGAATGTACACGATAGCGTGGTAAGGGCATACCTGATGGCACCGGCCGCAACTGATACATTTTTCGTGGTCGATGTAGGCTTTTCCTTCGCTGTCGTAGTGAATGGCATCTTTCGGACAGTTGTTGTAGCAAGGCCGCGCGGCACAGCCACGGCACAGGTTCGTCACCTCGTAGTTGATTTTCACGCACGAAGAGCACGCTTCGTCCATTACGCTGAGGATACTTTTCTCCGAATCGATTTCTTTTCGTTCCATCATGCGGGCGGCGTAGGTAGACAGACGTTCGGTTTCGTCGGTTTCATCCGTCATGTCGAAGCCCATCATGGCCATGGTCTTGTATTTTGTCACTGCACGTTCTTTATACACGCAGCAGCGTCCCAACGGTTTTTGCTTGCGTGGATGCAGTTCCACAGGCAGCCGGTCTACTTTTTCTAATAACTCGTTTTCTTTCCACATTTTCACCAAACGCGCCAATAATTGGTAGCGGATGAACATGATGTTGTTGTTATATGCCATCGTTTAGGATTATTTAGTTTTGATTATTGGACAAATCTACGAAAAAAAAGGCAATCTTTTGTATCTTTGTGTTAATTTTATGACAGAATGTTTCAATAATATTTCAGAAAGCGGTTTTTCTACCCTGTTGGATGTACTTTTGGCTGGAAAAAGTCCCGGTAGGGAAGGTTGGAGATTGTTACTTGCCGGTTTGGACGACGGGCAGGATGAGTCTCTTCGTGCCCTTGCGGCAGAGGCTGCCCGGAAGCGTTTCGGGAACGGGATATTCATTCGCGGACTCGTTGAAATCTCTTCGTGGTGTCGCAACAACTGTTATTATTGCGGGCTTCGCCGTTCCAACCGTTTCGCCTCGCGCTACCGTTTGTCTCAGGAGCAAATACTCGATTGTTGCCGGGAGGGGGCACGGCTCGGCTTCGGGACTTTTGTCTTGCAGGGCGGAGAAGACGGGGAACAAGATGAGGATTGGATTGAAGAATTGGTGGGCAAGCTCCGCGCGGAGTTCCCCGGACATGCCATCACGCTGTCTGTGGGGGAACGAGACGGGGAGGTGTACCGCCGGTGGCGTGATGCAGGGGCGGATCGTTACCTGCTTCGCCACGAAACACGGAATGAGGCGCATTATGCCCTTTTGCATCCACGTGAGATGGACGGTGCACGGCGTCGGGAATGCTTGCGGACGCTGAAAGCTTTGGGGTATCAGACTGGAGCCGGCATGATGGTGGGGTCGCCCGGTCAGACATGGGATTGCTTGTTGGACGACATTGCTTTTTTGGAAGAATTGGAACCGGAAATGATAGGCATGGGTCCTTTCGTTCCGGCTGCCCATACGCCTTTTGCCCGTCATCCGGCCGGGTCGGTGTCTTTGACGCTCCGCTTGATTGCATTGATGAGGCTGCGTTTTCCGGAGGCATTGATTCCGGCCACCACGGCTTTGGCTACGTTAGACGCACACGGGCGTGAGGCCGGTATCTTGGCGGGGGCAAACGTGGTGATGCCTAACTTATCCCCTTTGACCGTGAGGGGGCAATACAGTATTTACGACCATAAAGCGTCCGGAGGGAGCGAGGCAGCCGAAGGGTTGCACCGTCTGGAGCAGGATTTGAAAAAAATAGGCTACCACATCTCATACGGTCGCGGAGACAGTCTGGGACATGGGGGAGGAAAGTAGCTGTAGAACGATTAGATATGAAGATAATGTATGATGTGAAATCGGAACGCGCCGAAGAGTTTATCTCCGACGCGGAGATACGTGAGACAATGGCATACGCCGAGGCGCATAAGGACGACCGTCCGCTCATCGTGTCCATATTGGAGAAAGCACGCCTTTGCAAAGGGCTTACCCATCGCGAGGCGGCCGTGCTGTTGGCTTCCGGGCAGCAGGACCTGACGGAAGAGATGTTTGCCTTGGCACGCGACATCAAGCAGCGTTTTTATGGCAACCGCATCGTGATGTTCGCCCCGTTGTACCTTTCCAATTATTGTGTGAACGGTTGTGTGTATTGCCCGTACCATGCCAAGAACAAGACGATACGCCGCCGTAAGCTGACGCAGGAAGAAATCCGCAGGGAAGTCATCGCCTTGCAGGACATGGGACACAAGCGGTTGGCTTTGGAGACCGGCGAGGACCCGCGTAACAACCCTATCGAATATGTGTTGGAGAGCATCCGTACGATTTACGGCATCAAGCATAAGAACGGGGCCATCCGGCGCGTGAATGTGAACATTGCCGCCACGACGGTGGAGAACTACCGCCGCTTGAAAGACGCGGGCATCGGTACGTATATTCTTTTTCAGGAGACGTATAACCGGACGAATTATGAGTTACTTCATCCTACGGGACCGAAGAGCGACTATGCCTACCACACCGAGGCCATGGACCGTGCCATGACGGGCGGTATCGACGATGTGGGTATCGGCGTGTTGTTCGGGTTGGAGACTTATCGTTACGACTTCATCGGTTTGCTGATGCATGCCGAGCATCTGGAGGCCCGTTTCGGGGTCGGGCCGCACACCATCAGCGTGCCACGCCTGTGTCCGGCCGACGACATAGACACGGCGGATTTCAAGAACTGTGTGCCGGACGAGATTTTCCATAAGATTGTGGCGGTGCTCCGTATTGCCGTGCCTTATACGGGAATGATCGTGTCCACGCGAGAGACGCCTGCCAGTCGGGAGAAGGTATTGGAATTGGGCGTGTCGCAGTTGAGCGGCGGTTCCCGTACCAGCGTGGGAGGATATGTGCAAGAAGAGACGGAGGAGAACTCCGCCCAGTTCGACGTGTCCGACCGCCGTTCGTTGGACGAGGTGGTGGGATGGCTGCTCGATTTGGGCTACCTGCCCAGTTTTTGCACGGCCTGCTACCGTGAGGGGCGTACGGGCGACCGTTTCATGTCGTTGGTGAAGAAGGGACAGATTGCCAACTGTTGCCTGCCCAATGCCTTGCTGACCCTGAAAGAGTATTTGAATGATTATGCGTCGCCTGCCACCCGTGCGAAAGGAGAGGCCATGATTGCCCGTTTGTTGGAAACCGTGCCCGGCGGACGGGTTCGGGAGAACGCTCGCTGCTATTTGAAAGCCATAGAGGATGGCGGACGTGATTTCCGTTTTTAAAGTGTAGGTAAGATACGTTATGATGAAAGAAGAAACTCCACGCGCCAACCGTTTCCATATCGGATTGTTCGGTCGCCGCAACAGCGGCAAGTCTTCGTTGGTGAATATGCTGACGGGGCAGCAGGTTGCCGTAGTGTCCGATGTGCCGGGCACGACGACGGATGTGGTATTGAAGAACATTGAATTGCCGGGTGTCGGGGCTTCCGTTTTGGTCGACACGGCCGGTTATGACGACGAAGGGGAATTGGGCGGACTGCGTGTGAGGCAGACCGTCAATGCTGCCCGCAGGGTGGATTTGGCTTTGATCATCGTGTCGGGTTTGCCGGACGGGGCTGAGAAGGAAAAGGCTTGGGCGGAACGTTTCCGGGCGGACGACATTCCCGTTCTGTATATATATAATAAGGTGGACGAAGATGGCGGAAGCCATGCCGATGCTTGGTGCATGACGTTGGGGGCGACGGAGGTGGTATCGGTTTCGGCGCGTACGGGCGAAGGCCGTGACCGTTTGCTGTCTGCGATGGCCGAGGTGTATCGCCGTACGGATGAGGTGGAGGATTTGACGGGAAACTTGGCGGGCGAGGGCGATACCGTAGTGTTGGTCATGCCGCAAGACATCCAGGCACCCAAGGGACGGTTAATCCTGCCACAGGTGCAGACCTTGCGCAACTTGTTGGACAAACGTTGTACGGCTTTGTGCTGTACGGCCGACCGTTTGTCGGCCACGTTGTCCGTCTTGTCGTCGCCCCCGTCCCTGATTATCACGGACTCGCAAGTATTTCCTACGGTGGAGGCCCTTTGCCCGCCGCAAACGCGGCTGACTTCTTTTTCCGTTTTGTTTGCCCGCCAGAAGGGGGACATCCGGCAATTCCTGCAAGGGGCGGAGGCGTTGTGCGCTTTGCGTCCCGATGCCCGCGTGCTGATAGCGGAGGCTTGTACCCACGTGCCGCAACATGAAGATATTGGACGCGTGAAGCTTCCTCGTTTGTTGCGCTGTAAGTTCGGCGAGGCTTTGCACATCGACATTGTGTCTGGTAATGACTTTCCCGAAGACTTGTCCGCTTACGATTTGGTCATCCATTGTGGGGCGTGCATGTTTACGCGCCGCCATGTGCTGAACCGCTTGAGGCGGGCACGTGCCTGCGGTGTGCCTGTGACCAATTATGGAGTAGCCATAGCGGCTTTGACCGGTATCTTGGACAAGGTGGCGGTGCCGGAATAGGGGGATTGGAAACCGGTCCGTGGAGGTCTTCAGATTGCTCGGCTTAAAGAGTGTTTTCAATCTCCTGAGATTGATTTTTCGTTCGGCTGAGATTGATTTTTCGTTTGGCGCACAAATTTTAGGGGCTTTCCTGAAGGTCCGGGATGATGGTTTAGTGGATTGATTTTGAATTGGTTGAATGCTTTTAGGAAAGAACAGTGGTTTTCGGCCTGAATGAAGGGAAGTGTTTCCGGGAACCTTCCCTATGTGGCGTGTAGGATGACCTTATTTTCCGATGCAGGACGTTGCTCGTCCTCTTATTTTCTGTTGCAGAAGCCGTGTTGTTTACTTTTTTTGTGTTATCTTTGCCCCACATTTCGGCCATGCCGGAAAGGAAAACACTCAGACGGGATATAAAGAGGAAAAAGATATGCAACAACTCAAGGAGCGCATTTTGCGCGATGGAAAATGTTTCGAGGGAGGAATACTGAAAGTGGACAATTTCATCAACCATCAGATGGATCCCATACTGATGAAGTCCATGGCCGTGGAGTTCGTGCGCCGTTTCGCGTCGCGCGACATCAACAAGATACTGACGATAGAAGCCAGTGGCATAGCTCCGGCCATCATGGTGGGCTACCTCTTGGAACTTCCGGTGGTCTTTGCCAAGAAGAAGAAACCGAGCACGATGGAAAACATGCTGGTGACGAAAGTCTTTTCGTTTACTAAAAACAATACGTACGATGTATGCGTGTGCAAGGATTATTTGCAGCCGGGCGACAAGGTGCTTTTCATAGATGATTTTCTGGCCAATGGCAATGCGGCTAAGGGCGTGATGGATTTGGTGCGTCAGTCTGGAGCCGAACTTGCCGGCATGGGTTTCCTCATCGAGAAGGCCTTCCAGCATGGCGGTGATTATTTGCGTGCACAAGGCATTCATGTGGAATCGTTGGCGGTAATCGAAAGTTTGGAGGGATGCCGCATAACTTTGAAAGAATAACGTTATACGCTCTTGTGGTTTTAAACGTAATACCCTCGGAAGTTCAACCGGAAACTTCCGAGGGTATTACGTTTGTAAGGTGTATTTACGGATGCCAAGGTTTGGCCGGGTCTTTCAAGGCAAGAGCCCGCCTGTCCTTTGTGAATTGACTGATGTAGAGCATGAAAAGGATGGCGGCCACAGTGCATCCTATGATGTCGAACAGCCCCCAATTCCTGCCATATATATTATAATGTATGGCCGACCACGGAGTGTATATATATAAGGTGTTGACAGCAATGAGCAGCAATCGTACCTCCGTTGGCCCCAGTTTGCCGTATGTCAGCCGGAATTCGTTGATAATGATAGTGCAGACGTAAGTATAGATGGACAAGCACAAATATCCGGCCAAAATCAGAAATGCCACGTCCATCCTCATCATGGGGGATAATCCCAGTCCCAAACAGATAAGACATGTGGTCAAAGCGTCTAAAGTGTGGTCGATGAAAAAGCCGTATACGGGCCTTTGCGTGTGGCGGACGCGCGCCAATGTACCGTCCAGACTGTCTCCGTACCAATTAATGACTAACCCCAATGAAGCCAACCATAGGAATTTTGTGTCGATATGGGCCAATATGCCTCCGATGGCGAAAAGTACGGCTCCTATCACGCCAATGAAAGTCAGGAAGTCGGATGTGATCCATGCCGGTTGTCTCTGTGCCAGCCATATCAGCAACTTCTTCTCCATCTTGTTTAAAATGGAGGTTTGAATTCTTTCAGATGATTCGTTTCCCATTTTTAGTGTTCTTTTGTTCCCTTTTAGTCTTTTGCCGTCAGGACTGCACGTGAATGCTTTCTTCTGAAGATACAGTTCTTCCGGATACTTGGAAAATGAATTTCCCGACTTTACCATTCCGTTGGGGGAGATAGTGAAGTCGGGAGTTTTGTTTAGTGAGCCTTACAAACCTTTTAAAAGTCCCCAATTATATGGGTGGAATTTGGTCGGCAGTTTTTTGTTTTGGCGGAAAGACAGGGATTCGAACCCTGGGAACAGTTGCCCGTTCACCGCATTTCGAGTGCGGCCCGATCGACCACTCCGGCATCTTTCCTTGTTCGGTGGGCAAAGTTACAACTTTTTTGTGATACGCGAGCGAAAAGTTTCAAAAAAGTATGGGGAAATAGTGAGATAAGGGTTGGGAAATGGAGTTTTGCCGGACTCTTTCCTTTCTGGAGGCTGAATTTAACAATCTGATTCTAACAGACCATGAATGTTTGAAAGACTTCTTATTTTTGATGTCGTGTCATTTTATTGTAATACAGTTTAATTTTTATGTGGAAAATATGAATAATAATCCGTTTTTTATATGGCAGCCTAATTTCTTTTGTATATATTTGCCATGTCATAACATGAGAAAACTTTTCAATTTATTATTCATATAAAACTTAAGCGTATGAAAAGGTTTACAAATGTTAAATCGGGGGGGTAATTTTGACATTACTACTTCTCGCGTTGGTCTCCGGTAGTGTTTGGGGACAAGAAGTTTTAAAGAGCGGTGATTTCAGAAAATTATCGGCGTATTCTTATACAGCGGATAAGGAAGTTGTTGTAGGTAATGATACCTGGTTGGTTAGTACTTCCCAATATAATGCGAGTGTTTTTTATTTGGGATGTAATAGTAAAAACGCTGCAAAAGGGCTTTTAAGTGATAAATGGGCTGATGTTATTGCTGCAATAAAGAACCAAGATGCTTCTTTTAAGGAAAACACGGACCATGCTTATGCTATGCGCTTACAATTAAATGGAACTTCTTTGAGTGATGTTGGTCACATTCAGTTTGATTGGGCTGGTAGCAATGATGCAATGAGGATGTATCTGCTTGTGGATGAGGGAGACGGATTAGTTTTGAAAAACACATTAACTTCAGGTAGCGGTCCGACTGTTGCAGGAAGTATTTCATACGAATTTGCTCAACCTCAGAGTATAAAAGATATAGTGTTAGTAGCTGTGCCAAGTTCTAATTCTAAAACCATACGAATGTCTACGTACGAAATAACGAAGGCGGTTGCTACAAATAAGGTTGCGACTCCTACGTTCGAACCAATAGACGGAACAACATTTGATGAAAGCCTAATTGTAAAAGCGACCTGTGCAACAGAGGGAGCATCCATCCATTACACGACAAACGGTGATGAACCGACAGTTGATTCTGATGTTCTTACGGAAGCGGGGATCACCATTACTGAAACTACTGCCGTTAAGGCTATTGCTGTAAAGGAGGGATTAGATAACAGTAGTGTGGTAACAGCTACTTATACTAAGGTGGAACCTTTTGCTTCTTTGGCTGAATTGAAAGAAAAAGGTGGGGCAACCGCTGCTGGTGTACCTTGTATAATGAAATTGACAGATGCTGTGGTGACGTATGCCGACTCCCGAAAGGCTTATATTCAAGATGAAACAGCAGGGTTGTATGTTTTTGGCTCAAATAAATTGAAGGCCGGAACGAAGTTGAACGGTGTGGTAGCTGCCCAATTGGCATTGTACTTTGGCCTGTATGAATTGAAAGTAGACGGAGGGGAGTTCGACAATGTTGCGGTTACTAACGACGTTGAGATTCCGGTACAAGAGGTGACTGTGGCTGAATTGAACCAAAACTTTGCCCAGTATGAATCCATGCGTGTAAAAGTGGTAGATGCGACGGTAACATCAAGCTTTAACGATAAGAATGGAGAAATCGAGCAAAACGGCGAAAAGATAGCACTCAGGGCGGCTGACGAAAGCATTACGGCGGATGTGCAGGCCACGGTTGATGTAACAGGGTATCCCGGTTTGTATAATTCCACAAAGCAATTGAATGTAATCTTGCAAGAGGATATTGCTGTAAAGACTGCAGGCAAGACGCAGGCTACGTTGACTTTTGATTCGGATGCTTATTCTGTGAATGTGGGCGAGTCCTTAACGGTCAAGGCTACTACAAATTCTTCGGCTTCGGTGGTTTATTCTTCTTCGGATAAAACGATAGCTACGGTGGACGAGAATACGGGAGAGGTCCAAGCCGGTAACAAGGCCGGGACGGTAACGATTACGGCCACTGTAACCGAAAATGATAAATATACCGGTGCAACTGCAACTTGTACCGTGAAAGTGGTAGATCCGGGTATTGTACCTGATGTTGTAGCCTTGGTTTCGGAAAAAGATGGTATATATTATGCGATGTTAAATACCACGGGTAACTCAAAAAATAAGTTGAATGCGAGTGAAGCTACTATTCTTAATGGGAAAGTTATTACAGATAGAATGGATTTGTGTGGTTGGGTAGTAGATCAAAGTGCTGGATATATTAAAGATTTCAATGATAATATGTTTGTAGCCCACGGTTCTGGTAATACGGATTTGGTGTTGCAATCCAATGGTTTTAAATGGGAATATTCTGATGAAATGTGGACGTGTGTTGATGAAAAGAATAAACAAAGAGCCATAGGATTGAATTCTTCAACCAATGATGATGTAACCAAATATTTCTTTGGAACATATTTGGTGAATGAGATAGCTGCCAAATATCCTGCCCCTGTCGTAATGCCTATAACCGAGGGGTACCATAGGAATGTGACTTCCGGCGATTACGGTACTATCTGTCTTCCCTATGCGGTGGCCGCAGAAGATATGGCTGGTGCAGAGTTCTTCAGCATTGCCGGAAAGATCATGAAGGACGGAGAGCCGCAATCCATAGTCTTGAATCAAGTGACTACCCTTGAGGCTGGAGTACCTTATATATTCAGTGCAACTTCCGACAAGCTTATAGCTGCATACAGTGGAAAGGCTGTGGCTGTGGCTGAAGAGGCAAACGGTTTGATCGGTTCCTTTGAGGGGCAAGATGTGGCTGAAGGCATGTACCTGATTAGTGCTCAAAATAAAGTGCAGCTTTGCGGTAAGAGTTGTAAGATTTCGGGAAACCGTGCCTATATCGATATGAATGAAGTTCCGGAATACAGTGGAGAAGTTGGTGTGAACCAACGCCTGATTTCATTTGAAGATGCGACCGGTATCTCCGAAACAATGGTTGAGGGCGGTTTGGCAGATGTGTACACACTTAGCGGTGTGGAAGTTCGCCATCAGGTCGACAAATCAGAGGCCACTCAAGGCTTGCCGCAGGGCATTTACATTGTGAATGGTAAAAAAGTAGTAGTAAAATAGTATTAACAAGTTGAAATATGGACAAGAAAATATATATAAAACCGGTTTGCGAAGTGGCAGAATTTGAGATTCAAGATTCATTGCTGTTAAGTCGTTCTATGATAGGAGTCGATAACACGCCACAGGATGGAATGGAAGGTCGGACCAATATGAATCAAGGTTTTACCGATATATGGGGTAACGAGTATTAATACTTTGGTACACTTTTGAACGTGATACGGCAAAGCCGCTTCGGATGAAAACCCGGAGCGGCTTTTTCCTAATCTGTTGAAAAGGGTTATCTTTGCAAAAACAAAAGTGGTTTGCGGCATGAAAGACGATACGCTCAGGAAGTTGAAGATATTGGCAGAGTCGGCCAAATATGATGTGTCCTGCTCTTCGAGCGGTACGGTGAGGCGTAACGTGAAAGGCGGAGTGGGGAATACCGTGGGAGGCATCGGTATTTGCCATAGTTTTGCTGAGGACGGACGTTGCATCTCCTTGCTGAAAGTCATGCTGACGAACTATTGTATTTACGATTGTGCTTATTGTATCAACCGTCGCACGAATGATATTCCCCGTGCCACACTCTCCGTATCGGAATTGGTAGACCTGACGATGGAGTTCTACAAAAGGAATTATATCGAAGGATTGTTCCTGAGTTCCGGTGTGGTGAGGAACCCCGATTATACGATGGAACGTTTGGTACGTGTGGTGAAAGACCTGCGTACGGTGCACCGTTTTAATGGGTATATCCATTTGAAAAGTATTCCGGGAGCCAGTCGTGAGTTGGTGGACGAGGCGGGTTTGTATGCAGACCGTATGAGTGTGAACATAGAGATTCCCAATGAGGCTTCGCTAAAGTTGTTGGCACCGGAGAAAGATCATGAGAGTGTCTACCGCCCTATGGGATATATACAGCAAGGTGTACTGGAGAGTGCGGAAGAACGGAAAAAACACCGGCATGCTCCCCGTTTCGTTCCGGCAGGGCAGAGCACGCAAATGATTGTGGGAGCAACCGGGGAGTCCGACCGGGATATTTTGTACCTCTCGTCCGCATTGTACGGTCGGCCTACCATGCGGCGTGTGTATTATTCCGGTTATGTGGCCGTGAATACGTACGACCCTCGACTTCCGTCTCTGAAACAACCGCCGTTGGTCAGGGAAAACCGTTTGTATCAGGCAGACTGGTTGATGAGGTTCTATCAGTTCAAAGTGGAAGAGATTGTGGATGAAACGCATCCTGATTTGGATTTGGAAGTGGATCCGAAGCTGGCCTGGGCTCTTCGGCATCCCGAACAATTTCCCGTGGATGTGAACCGTGCGGAGTATGAACGGATTTTACGGGTGCCCGGTATTGGGGTAAAGTCGGCCCGTCTGATTGTTTGTTCGCGCCGTTTCGGCCGTTTGACGAGTTTTGATTTGAAGAAAATGGGATGTGTGATGAAGCGTGCCCAATATTTCATAACCTGTGGGGAGTTGGAAGCCAAGGGAGTGAATGAGCTTTATCCCGAACGTGTCCGTTCTTTATTGGTGCAGTCGAAAAGCCGGAAGAAGCAGAATGACGGGCAGTTGACGTTGCTGTTTAAGGAGGAGCCTGCATGAGGAGTATGACAGAGGATAGTGTTTTCGTGTACGACCGTACATGGGATGGTTTGCTGACAGCGGTGTTCGATGCATTCTATCGTCACCAGTTTCCTGTGGCGATTATCGGAGAAAAGGACACGCCTCCTCTTTTTGCAGTCGTACATCGGGTGACAACGGATGAAGAAAAAGCCGGAAGAGTGTTTCGGGCATTGCAAAGGAAACTCTCGACGTCGGCACTGGCTTGTCTGACGACCAGTCTTTTCTCCGAACTGCCGGATTTGGACTTGCCTTTGTTCCGGTATGTATGCAAAGCCGT
Source organism: Paraprevotella clara YIT 11840 (assembly GCF_000233955.1). Taxonomy (GTDB): domain Bacteria; phylum Bacteroidota; class Bacteroidia; order Bacteroidales; family Bacteroidaceae; genus Paraprevotella; species Paraprevotella clara. The sequence continues at coordinate 100,459 of NZ_JH376597.1, read as the reverse complement.
GAAGGCCGGGCAGAGCATTGAAACGAATTTTGCCGACCCGGATGTGCTTTTTGTGACGAATACCTATCGTAAGGTGCGTTATGAACGTCTTCGCATGATGCAATTCGTGCGCTTCCAGAAAACTGCCGACGGAACTTATTTTGCCATGATAGAGCCGGACTATGACGTGTTGCCTTTAATCGTTCCGCATTTTAGCGACCGTTTTTCGGAAGAATGTTGGCTGATTTACGACCGGCGTCGCCGGTATGGCTACTATTATGCTGGGCATAAGTCCGTACGTGTTACTTTTGAAGATGGAGCAGAGGTTTTCCGACTGCCGGACGGACGTTTGAGCGAAGCGATGCGGGACGAGGATGAAATGTGGTATCAGGAGATGTGGCGGACGTATTTTAAAGCCATTTGTATCAAGGAACGCTTGAATCCCCGTAAACACCGGAAAGACATGCCGGTACGTTACTGGAAGTATCTGACCGAAAAGCAAATTGGGGAACAAGAAAAATAAGAGGAGAACGCGGGCACGTTCTCCTCTTTTAAAATGAGAAAAATCAGTGTGGTTAGGCGGTGATTTTTCTCATGGCGTTTAATGCTTGGATCGCTTTCTCTCCTGCTTTTTTGTCGCAAGTAGAAGGAGTCGTTTTTGCATCTTTGGTTTGAGTCGTATCCTTTTCCTCAATCATGGCTACTAAAGCTGTCGGTTTGGCCGGTTGAGCTTTCGTGCTGTCGGTTACGACCGTATCGTTGGCTGCAACCAAGGCTGCCGGTTGTGCTTTTGCACTGTCTGTCGTAACTGTGTCGTTCAGCGCCACTAATGCAGCCGGAGCGGATTTTGTGGAGTCTGTGGTTACCGTATCATTCATAGCTACGCACGCCAACATGGCGGTTAATTTAGCTTTGGTGCTGTCTGTGGTTACAGTATCGTTAGAAATGAGGGCAGCCAATGATTTCTGGCAACCTTGTGCAGGACAGTTCTTTGTAGTATCCGTTTTTACAGTATCGTTTGCGACGATGTTACCCTGTGCAAAAGCGCTTCCCATACTCATAGCCATTAAGGCTGTTGCAAATAACTTTTTCATAATGCTTTCTGTTTTATTTAATTGTTTGACTGTTTTATCTTGTCATCTGCCAAACTAATGGACAAGAGGTGTGCCAGAAAAAGAAAGAAGGTTGTAAGGTGTTGATTATAAGTGGATTCTTTGCATTTAAGATTGCATGAGGCTAAAAAACGAACGTGTGGAATGTGGGGATGAGTGGGGAAGAATTCCACACTTTTATTGTGGAATATCGTAGAGCTTGATTTTGTTGTAGAGGGTTTTGCGGTCTATGCCTAAAAGACGTGCGGCACGCGCTTTATTGTGGTGTGCCGTTTGCAGGGCCTGCAGGATACGTTCTTTCTCGGTATTTTTATCGTGTAAGGCGAAAGGAGTTGCTGCAGGGAGTTCTTCTTCGCCACGGTTTATGATATTGAACTCTCCCAAATCGGTCTTATGGATCAGGCGGTCTTGTGCCAGTAAAGTAGCGCGTTTCACCCGGTTTTTCAATTCGCGCAAATTACCGGGCCATGCGTAATTGAGCAACGCTTCCGAAGCCGGGGCGTCGAAACCTACGATATGCCTTTCCAGTTCCTTGTTGGCTTGGTCCAGAAAGAAGTTGGCAAATAGAAGGATGTCCTCGCCACGGTCTTTCAGAGAAGGCATGTGCAGGGTGAATTCATTCAGGCGGTGGTAGAGGTCTTCGCGGAATTCTCCACGGGCGATGGCCTGTTGCAGGTTCTCGTTGGTGGCACAGACGAGCCGGACATCCACTTCTATTTCCTGGTTGGAACCCACCGGACGTATTTTCCGTTCTTGGATGGCCCGTAAGAGTTGTACTTGCACGTCATAACTCAGGTTTCCCACTTCGTCGAGAAACAGCGTGCCGCCGTTGGCTTCTACGAAAGCTCCCGTTTTGTCGGCCACGGCGCCTGTAAACGAACCTTTCACGTGGCCGAAGAATTCAGAAGCCGCCAGTTCTTTGAGCATGGCTCCGCAGTCGATGGCTACAAAGGGTTTGTCAGCCCTCTTGCTTAATTGGTGTATGCGGTGGGCCACATATTCTTTTCCGGTTCCGCTGGCACCGTTGATGAGTACCGAAAGCGGTGTCGGGGCCACCAAAGCCACGTAATTGTAAAGTTGGCGTGCCGCCTCGCTCTTTCCCTCCAGAAATGTCGGGTGGGTTTCGGTACTTGTTTGAGTCTCTTCGGAATCCGTATTCCTTTTGGAGAGGGGCGGAGAAGAAGCGGACAAGGCATCTTCTATCTTTTCCAGAAGCATAGCCGGTTGCACCGGTTTGGCAATGTAGTCGCATGCCCCTTGTTTCATGGCGTTTACGGCATTTTGGACGTCGGCATAACTGGTCATGACGATTAAAGGAACAACGAGGCCGTGTTTTTGCATCCAGTCAAGCAGAGACAGGCCGTCGCCTTCCGGTAACCTAAGGTCCGACAGGATGAGGTCATACGACTGATGTTCCAATAACTTGTGTGCTTTGGATAAGTCTCCGGCCGTACTGATTTGGAATCCTTGTTTGCCCAACCACGTTTTAAGCATGGTGGCAAACGTCAAGTCGTCTTCTACTATGAGAATGGCTGCCATGTGGTCTTTATCGGATTAAGTTGACACAAAGATAATGCCTTTTGCAGTACGAAAGTATATGCGGAGCGGCTTTTTAAATGTTTTAATATTCACGCTTACGTGTCGGTTCACTGCCATTCTTTTCTTTCAGGGCACGGACGACGAGGTGGAAAGACTCGATGACTTCTTGTGCCGGGACGTTGTCCGCGTCGTTCCATTCCTGTTCATCCCGTCGTTGTTCCAAAGTCTGCAATGCTTTGATGCAGGGAGCGCCCACAAGGGTGAAGGTGGGAAGCAATTTATGGGCAATCCTGCATATTTCGACCTTTTCCTTTTGTTCGTAAGCCTTTTTGAACGCTTCGGCATGCAGGAGGGTTTCTTGCAGGAAGGTATTCAGGATTTCCCGTGCGGCGTTCCGGTCGTCTCCTGCGAATTCGGTCAATGGGGCAAGGTCGATGACGGGAGATGCCGAGGATGGCTCAGCTTCAGCTTTCCCGGGTTCTTCTTTTACTTCCGGCCGGACGTCTCCGAGTGCTTTCCGGATGGCTTGAGCTAGATCTTTTTGGTTGAACGGCTTGTAAAGGCAGGTGGCGAAGCCATGTTTCCTGAAAAACGCTTCCTGCATGTCGTAGCGTGCCGTGATGGCCACCACTGGGAGTTGTGCATGGGCGTGAGGATTCAGGCTCCGTATGTTTTTCAATACGTCGAAACCGTTCATGGACGGCATTTGTATGTCTGTGAACAACAAATCGAAACGGTGTTGTTCTATCCGGCGGAATACTTCTTCCGGCGTACGGCAGGAAACAATCTCCCAAGCTGTTTTTTCCGGTTGGATTTGTTGTAACATCGCTTGAGTCAGTTGCATTTGGATACGGTCGTCGTCAATCAGCAATATATGGAGAGGACGCTCCGGAGATTCAAGGGGCACAGGAAAGTCCTCCGCAGGAGCCTGACTATTCTGTGTAGGTTGTAAGGGAAGCGTGATAAGGAAAGAACTGCCTTTTCCGGGAGTACTTTCCAAATGGATTTCTCCTTGAAGGAGCTGTACCAGTTTCAGCGTGATGGATAATCCTAAACCGACTCCTTCTTCTCCTTGCGCGCTGCTCAGGCGGGTAAATTCCTTGAAAATCATTTGCTGTTCTTCCGCAGTCATTCCGCATCCCGTATCGCGCACGGTGATGCAAAGCAGGCGGCCGTGCATTTTGGCGCGAAGGAGGATATGGCCCTGCTGTGTGAATTTCAGGGCATTGCTTAACAGGTTGTCCACAATCTGCCGAATGCGGAAGGCATCGCCGGTATAGGTCCGTCGGGTTTCGGGAGAGGTCTCACATTGCAGCTCCAATCCCTTCTTTTCCGCTATAGGTAAGAAGCTTTGGGCAATGGTATGAAGCAGTTCGTCCGGATTGAAGCTGACCGGATGCAAATCCATTTTATGGGCTTCCAACTTATGGTAATCCAACAGTGAACCGACGAGGCTGAGCAGATGTTCGGATGAGCTGCGGATGTTGTCCAAGTAGTTTTTGGGACGGTTTTCCCAGACGTGGGGGGCCAGGAGTTCCGTGTATCCCATGATGGAACCTACCGGTGCCTTGATGTCGTGGGTCACGGTCAACATCAATTTCTCACGCGAAACCAAGAGGTCTTCGGCTCTTTTCTTGGCTTTCTCCAACTCGCGGCGGTAATGATTGCTTTTAGTGATGTCGCGCCATACGATGACGAAGAAGACAATGGCCAAAAGGATGGCAGCCGTAGCAATGAGGCCGGTCGTGAGGGCTGCCTGTTTCCGTACCAGATAGGCTTTCCGGCTTTCTTCTTCCAATCGTTGCTGTTCTTCCTTCTCGATGCTTTCCAGGAGTTGCGTGACGCGGTTGTTGAGTTCGAGGCTCGTGTACCAAAGCCGTTCCGCTTGCGCGTTGATGCGTTGTTGCCGTCGGCTGTTATACAGTTTCATGCTGCTTTCTATGCTGTCCAGGATGTGTGCAAGGGTGTCTCTTGCGTTGAACTCCTGATGAATCGTGTCCGTTTCTAAGATTTGCACGGTTTGTTTCACAGAAGTGGTGTCTGCTTCCGGTTTATGGAAAGCGGAAGCCAGTCGTTGGAAGAAATTCTTTTTCGGTTCTTTCACCGTGTAGGATTTGTCTTTTTGTATGATTTGCCGGGTGATATGCGGCTTTTGGATGACGGTGTCTTGGCTTTTGACAAGCAGGCTGATTTGGTGCTGGTAAATTTGCGGGGCGGAGTTGTGCTCCAAAGCCAATACCAATCGTTTCATGTTTTCCTGTTTGTCGGCCAGTAAGGAAGACAGTGTGTCGAGCCGGGCTTTTTGCAAAGAATCGGTGAATAAAGTGTCCAACGCGGATATGGTCTGTTGTACGTCGGACATGGATTGCACGTATTTGCGGTAGGCCTCCCATCGGCCGAAATGGATGGCTTGCCCGATATTTTCCGTTTCAAAGAGCCGACTGACAAGCTGATGAGTCACTTTCCGGCGTTCGGCCAGCGTTTGTTCATTGCCGGACATCCGGGTCAGTGAAGTGGTCTGGTGGTAAATATAGTAGATGGAACCTAACAGGAGACAGATTAATAAAAAGTATCCGCAGGCGATTTTGAAGGATGTATTTTGTTTCATAAAAGTAAGGCTATGGCCGTTCATTCCTTTTGCAAAACTAAGAAAAACTTCCGAAAAGAGGGAAGAAGACGGCTTCAAAAGTCCTTTTGCCGCAAAAATCGTATTTTATTGTGGGAATGTGTGATGTCTGGTAGGATGATGCCTCTTATCTTTGGCATCATTTTGTAGATACAACTTAACCTTTTAGAACCGATGAATGTATTAAAAGTAAGGCCCGTGGCCTTGGCGATGTTTTGCGCGTGCCTGTCCGTTCCTGTGGCCGGGCAGCTCAGACAGCAAAGTTTTTTGAGTGAGAAATGGGATTTCCGTCTGGATAGGGATGAGGCGGAAGACGTATGGGAGCAAGTGGACGTGCCTCACACGTGGAATGCGACAGATGGTACGTCGCCCGATTATTACAGGGGCGACGGCACGTACCGTTACACCTTGTCCGTTTCGCCCGCGATGATGAAAAAACGTATCTTTTTGCGTTTCGAGGCGGCGAGCCAAAAGGCGGAAGTGAAACTCAACGGACAGGAGGTAGGAGAACATGTGGGAGGTTTCAATGCCTTTTGTTTTGAAATCACGCCCTACGTGCATTCCGGCGAGAACCTGTTGGAGGTAGCCGTGTCCAACCGTAAGGAGTTGAACATCGCTCCGTTGGAGGGGGACTTCACCGTCTTTGGCGGCATCTACCGGCCTGTCTCGCTCCTGCTGTTGCCCAAGGCTTGCATCACGCCTTTGGATTATGCTTCTTCCGGGGTATATGTCAGCCAACAGGTCGGCGAGCGACGTGCGGACTTGTCGGTAGTCACCAAAGTGGACAACGGACTGAAACGGGTGAAAGAATTGTCCGTGAAGACGGACGTGTTCGACGCCGCCGGTAAACTGGTGGCGACGGCCACGACCTCCCAAGCCACAGAAGGACAGGCACGGCTCGATTTTACGAACCGGTTGACGGTGGACAACCCCATGTTGTGGGACGGGCGTAAATCGCCTTACCTGTACCGTGTTTTCGTGGAGCTGAAACGGGGCAAGGAAGTGTTGGACACCCTGTCGCAGTATGTCGGCCTGAGATCTTTCCATGTGGACGCTGAAAAAGGTTTCATCCTGAACGGGAAGCCTTATAAGATAAAAGGAGTGAACCGCCATCAGGATCGTCCGGACAAGGGGTGGGCCATCTCTTCGGCCGACCACCGGGAGGACATGTCACTCATCAAGGAAATCGGTGCCAACGGCATCCGGTTGGCACATTATCCGCATTCGGACGAGTTTTACACCTTGTGCGACCGCGAGGGCATGTTGGTCTGGGCCGAGATTCCTTTGGTCGGCAAAGCCTTGGATACCCCGGAATTCACGGAGAACATGAAAACGGAATTGACGGAACTCATCCGGCAGAATTTCAATCACCCTTCCATTTTCTGTTGGAGCCTGTGCAACGAGTTGTCCAAAGGGGATGTGAAAGAATTGATTTCGGAACTCAATGACGTGTCGCACCGCGAAGACCCGGGACGGCTGACGGTGTTGGCCGCAAATGTGGAGAAACGTCCGGAAAACGCCGTGCCCGACATCATGGCGTTCAACACCTATCCCGGATGGTATTGGGCGATGCCTTCGGAAATGAAATCCACTTTGGAGCGGTGGAACCGCCAGTGTGGAAACAAGGGTATCGCCGTGAGCGAGTATGGAGCCGGCGCAAACGTGTGGCACCATTGGCAGACGGGAAAGAAGACGCCGAAGGCCGACGGGGTGTTCCATCCCGAAGAATGGCAGGCCACGGTGCACGAACAGACTTACGATGCCATCAAGCGCAGCGGTTTCGCGTGGGGCTCTTTCGTCTGGAACATGTTCGATTTTGCCAGCGCGTCGCGCAACGAGGGGGATATGCCGGGGATGAACGACAAGGGGTTGGTCTCTTACGACCGTAAGATACGGAAGGATGCTTTCTACTTTTATCAGTCGGAATGGTCGGAAGAGCCGGTGGTTCATATCGCCAGCCGGAGGGATGTGGCCCGCCGGGATTCATTGACGGATGTCAAGGTATATACGAATTGCGAGACCGTCCGCCTGAAAGTGAACGGAAAAGATTGCGGCAGTCCGGAGCGCAACGGAAGCATTTGCATCTGGAGGAAGGTAGGTTTGAAGCACGGGGAGAACCAAGTGGAGGCTTTCGGGCAGCGGGGCGGACAGGAGTTTTCAGACCGTTGTAAATGGGTGCTCTTCTGAGTGGGATGAGGCTTTCGGTAGGTAAATGTTATTTACGGCAGAAAGCCTGAAATCGTTGTGCTGAGATTGGAAAATCGTTCTCAGCACAACGGAAAATCGTTCTGCGGCAAATGATTTTTCGTTTGGCGCAGAACGATTTTAAAATGATAAGTATTTGAATTTTAATAGTTTATAGAATTTGAATAGCTGTTCCGGATATTTTACGTTTTATGCCCTCCGGATGATTTCGGACATAGCTTTTCAATATCCTATCGTGAAGCGTTCCCGATGGTGGTTTTCCTGTTCCAATTCATCCACCATGGCCATGGCATAGTCTTCTACGGAGATGAAACTGTCCCCCTTCTCGTCCACAATCAGGTCGTCCTTCCCGAGGCGGAACTTGCCCGTGCGCACGCCTTTCTGCAAATTGCCGAGGTTGGCGGCAGGGGAGAAGAACACCCAATCGAGTTCTTGCTCTGCGGTTAATGTTTCCAAAAAGAACTTGGACAGGGATTTCACGCCCGGGAGCCATGCTTCCGGCAGGGTGCCGGTATCCACCAGACGCAACCCCGGTTTGACGAACAAGCTACCTGCGCCGCCCACGACCAGAAAGCGTTTCACGCCGGAGGCTTTCACGGCTTCCAATATCAGGGGATAGACGCGTAAGGTGTCTTCGTATATTTCCGGGTTGCCCCATCCCGGATTATACGCGCTTATCACGGCATCCTGTCCGTGGCATACTTGGACGAGGGCATTCCGGTCTTCCACGTCCATGACTTCAACCTTCAGATTCGTGTGGGACTGCGTAAGTTTGTTGGGTGTACGTACGATGGCCGTGACATGATGCCCACGATTCAAGAGTTCTTCCAAAATGGCGCTTCCTACAAATCCGCTTGCACCAATCAATGTTACATGTTTCATGACTTGTTCTTTTTTAGGGTTTATACTGTTTGTTCGGTTGATGCTGCAAAGTTCGTCCTTTACAGCCGTATATACAAGTAGGCACCGAATTCTCAGATACTTACCGGTCGGAAACCAATGTTGTGTATGAGGGGATTATCTTTGGGTGGTTTAACTTGTTTTAACGCGGAAGAATAAGACTGTTTGTACCATTATGGGTTTTTAGTTACTTTTGTAGCGTGATTCAAACATAATGGGTTATGGAAGCAGATAAGCAGAAAGATGAAATCTTTGTCCGGGATTGCCCGATAAGGAACATCCTGTCCCGTATTAGCGACAAATGGTCGATATTGGTGATATTTACGTTGGAGCAGACGGCGGTCATGAGATTTGGCGAACTCCAAAGGGCTATTCCCGATATTTCGCAAAAGATGTTGACGGTGACTTTGAGGACGTTGGAGCAAGATGGTATTGTAAACCGCCGGGTCTATGCCCAGATTCCTCCGAAGGTGGAGTATTCGTTGACATCGCGTGGGCAGTCTTTGTTGCCCCGGTTGAACGCGCTGATTGATTGGGCCAAGGAACAAATGGATGCCATTATGGAAGACAGGGCGCGAAGCGGGCAAAAGGCATCCGCCACTTCAATCATACAATATGAATAACGAAACCGTCATATCGAAACTTATGGCAAACATATCTCCTCCTTCGTAAGTTTGAACATTTCCTCTCTCCCGAAAAACACGTTGAGGTCTTCAGTTTCCGCAGATATGACGGTACCTACAAACGGATTGTTTTCTACTTGAATGACCGTCCCTGATATCCATCTTTTGAGTAACGTCAAGTCGGGAGATATCCATACCTTGTCTCCTACTTTCATAGATTGTACTTCCTTTCATTTTTATTTCTGATGGCAAATATACAATATTTCCCTGAAACGCAAAGCTATATGACCCGAAAGTTTCACCATGCCCTATAAATACGAGCTCCGCATCCACTTGTTCCCAAAGTACGAATGCTGACCGTACTCAATGAATAAAGAACAAGGGCTGCGGAGCTCATTACTTATATGTTCGTTTAAGTGCTAATGGGATGGAAGCACTTTCTTGGTATTCGGATTATTCCAGAATCACCAAGTCCTTGCCTTCCATGACCGATTCGCCCGGTACGACGCAGATTTCCGCAATCTTTCCGGCGCGGTCGGACGTGATGTTGTTTTCCATCTTCATGGCATCCAAGATGACCACCGTATCGCCACGCTTGATTTCGTCGCCCGGTTTCACTTTCACGTCCACGATCACGCCCGGAAGCGGAGCTTTCACTCCATACTTCTTGGGTTTGTCGATTACGGCGGGCACTCCGGCAGGTTTTACTACTACGGGATGATGTGCCGGCTTTTCCGGTTCGGGCATCTTCACGGTATAGCTCTCACCGTTTACCGTCACGGTAGCCACGTAATTTTCTATCCCTTCCACGGCCACCTCATAATCGTTGCCGTTGATATTGTATTTGTAAGTCTTCATCTGCTTGTTTGCTTTAAAATTTATGTTCAGGCTGTTGGCGTTGCGTGCGTAACTTGGAGTTCCACTCCGTATCCGCGTTTCCCAAAGTCAGGACGCCGCTTTCCGACACATGCATCGTGTAGCCCTGATATTCGTGCAGAGCCAACGTGATGGCGGCCAACACTTCATTGTTTTTATTCTGATTCTGTTCCATGATGTTTCGGATGACAGGGATTACAAAGGAATATTACCATGCTTTTTGGCCGGGTTGGTCAAACTCTTGGTCTTCAGTTGGGCCAAGGCGCGGATGACACGGAAACGCGTGTTGCGCGGTTCGATTACGTCGTCGATATAGCCGTATTTGGCAGCCTGGTACGGGTTCGTGAAGAGCTTGTTGTATTCGGCTTCTTTTTCGGCCAGGAAAGCTTTCGGGTCTTCAGCTTCCTTCGCGCCTTTGGCATAAAGCACGGCCACGGCACCTTCTGCTCCCATCACGGCAATCTCGGCTGACGGCCAAGCGTAGTTCAAGTCGCCGCGCAACTGTTTGCAGCTCATGACAATGTGCGAACCGCCGTAGCTCTTGCGCAAGGTTACCGTCACTTTGGGTACGGTGGCTTCGCCGTAAGCATACAGCAGCTTGGCACCGTGCAGGATGACGGCGTTGTACTCTTGTCCTGTACCCGGCAAGAAGCCCGGCACGTCTACCAACGTGACCAAAGGTATGTTGAACGCGTCGCAGAAACGTACGAAACGTGCGCCCTTGCGGCTGGCATTGCAGTCGAGCACGCCTGCATAGCAGTTCGGTTGGTTGGCCACGATGCCCACGCTCTGGCCGTTGAAACGGGCAAAGCCTACGATGATGTTGCGGGCATAGTCTTTTTGCACTTCAAAGAACTCGCCGTTGTCCACGATGGCTCCGATGACTTCATACATGTCGTATGCCTTGTTCGGATTGTCCGGGATGATTTCGTTCAACGCGTCTTCCATGCGGTCGATGGGGTCGGTGCATTCCATGCGCGGAGCTTCTTCCATGTTGTTCTGCGGGATGTAGCTCAACAGCGTGCGGATGGTGGCCAAGCCCTCTTCTTCCGTCTGGGCCGTGAAATGCGTCACGCCGGACTTGGTGGAATGTACGCTTGCACCGCCCAAGTCTTCTTGCGACACGTCTTCGCCCGTCACCGTCTTCACCACTTTCGGACCGGTGAGGAACATATAAGAAGTGCCCTCCATCATCAACGTGAAGTCCGTCAGGGCGGGAGAATAGACCGCACCGCCGGCGCACGGGCCGAAGATGCCCGAAATTTGGGGCACTACGCCGGAGGCCATGATGTTACGTTGGAATATCTCGGCGAATCCGCCCAAAGCATTGATGCCTTCCTGGATACGTGCGCCGCCGGAGTCGTTCAGGCCGATGCAGGGTGCGCCCATTTTCATGGCCTGGTCCATGACCTTGCAGATTTTTTCAGCCATCGTTTCCGACAGCGAACCGCCGTTCACGGTGAAGTCTTGTGCGAAGACATAAACCAGACGGCCGTCTATCGTGCCGCTGCCGGTTACCACGCCGTCGCCCAAGTACTGTTTCTTCTCCATGCCGAAGTTCGTGCAACGGTGCAGTTTGAACATATCCATTTCCTCGAAGCTGCCCGGGTCGAGCAGCATGTCGATACGTTCGCGGGCCGTGTACTTGCCTTTGGCATGCTGTTTCTCAATGGCTTTTTCGCCGCCTCCCATACGGGCTTTGGCGCGCAGTTCTACTAATTCCTTGATTTTTTCTGTTTGGACACTCATAATCTGTTTTATTTTCTGTTTCAAAAAGAAGGCTTTGATTTTCCTATCCCCTAAAAAACAAGCCACCAGCGGAAGGCTTTCGTGGAAAGCGGTTCCGCCGGTGGTATCAGGTTCAAGGACGAGCCTTTATATGAAGTTCAAAGATTGGATTGAAATTCACTTGGAGTTGTGTTAATGTTCACAAAGTTCGGTCAGTACGCCGCAAGTCGATTTGGGATGCAGGAATGCGATTTGCAACTTCTCTGCTCCGAGACGCGGAGCCTTGTCTATCAGGCGGATGCCTTTTTCTTCACATTCAGCCAAAGCATTGGCCACACCGTCTTCGATGCAGAATGCCACATGATGTACGCCACGGCCTCCTTTTTCGAGGAATTTGGCGATGGGACTGTCCGGGCTTGTCGGCTCCAAGAGTTCGATTTTCACTTCGCCTACTTTCAAGAAAGCGGTCTTCACCTTTTGGTCGGCCACCTCCTCGATGTTGTAGCACTTCAGACCCAATACGTTTTCATAATAAGGCAGTGCGGCTTCGATGCTTTCCACTGCGATACCCAAATGTTCGATATGTGATATCTTCATGACATATAAATTTTAGTTGTTTGCACGCAGGCGTGCTTTTATCATGATGCAAAAGTACGCATTTTGCGGTGAAACAGGAAATAAATTCATGTTTTTTTGGCAGTAGCCGTTCCCGTGGTTACAATTCAATCAGGATACGTGCGTTGATTTGCCGTCCGGTCAGGTAATTGGGTACGGCGTATTGTTGGTTGGTCACGTCCGTTACCCAATAGTATGAGCTTACGTTGCTGATGTCGAACAGGTTGAAGCAGTCCACACCCAGCCATACGTTACGCAGGTGGCGGATGAACTTCTTTTGGTTGCGTCCGTCCTCGTTGTCCAACAGCCGGTAGCTCATGCCGATGTCCACGCGTTTGTAGGCCGGGGCGCGGAATACCATGCGTTCCAATCCCGTATGGGGCGGACCGAAGGGAAGTCCGTCGGCAATGCTGGCTTTCAGTGTCATCTTCCACCGCGTCGTACCGGGGAAGAAGTCGCTGAAGAAGAAGTTCAGGTTGTAGCGTTGGTCGGTGGCTTGCGGGAAACTCTTACCGTCTACTTTCTGCTGGGCTTTCATCAGGCTGAAGCTGATCCAGGAGTCCGTACCCTCTACAAACTCCCCGAAGATTTTGAAGTCGATGCCTGTGGTGTATCCCGAGGCGATGTTACCTCCGTAGTATACGATTTTCACGTTGTCCACATTGTAGGGAATCAGGTTGCTCAAGGCTTTGTAATAGATTTCCGTGGTGAATTTGAACGGACGGTTCATGAGCTTGAATTTGTAGTCGCCACCCAATACGACTTGGAACGAACGCTGTGACCTGATGTTCCGGTTCAGGTGTACTTTGGTGGAGACTCCGGTTGTCACGGTGTCTCGTAACTCCTTGTAGAAAGGAGCCTGGTAATACAGTCCCGTGGCAATGCGGAATGTGAAATCTTCGTTGAAAGAAGGGATGATGCCGAGCGAAACACGCGGACTGAACAGCCATTCCTTGTTCCAGCTCCAATAGCTCAACCGTGCCCCGTAATTCAGGGAAAAGATACCGTGGCTGTTGGTAAACCGCCAAGTGTCCTGTCCGAAAAGTTCGAGGCGGTCGCTGCTGATGCGGTTGGAAGACTTCAGGTTATAAATCAGGTCCAGACGGTTGCCCGTGTGGGGAATGGAATATCCGGCAGAGTCGCGCATTTCCCATTCGCGTGAGTTCTCGTCGATGATTTCGTGTTTCCACGTGAGTCCGGTCTGTATGTCGTGCCCCTTCGGTTTGTGGGAGAACAAGACCTTCAGGCTCTTCATGTTGGCATCCAAATAGTTGCGGGCATGCTCCATGTAGGTGCCTACGCCTAATTGTTCGGTCGTGTTGGTCTCGTCGAGCCAATATTGTCCTTGGATGTCGTATGTTTCCCGTTCCTTGGTGGCGAATGCCGAAGCCAAAAGGGAAAGCTTCGTGCGGTCGGTGAAGCTGTGCGACAGGCTCAATGTGCCGAACAGCGTACGGAAGAGGTCCTCTTCCTTTCCGTCGAAATATACACGGAACGACTTGACATCCTGCATCGTGCCGAAATTGGTTTGCCGGTTCGTCGGCAGGAAGTCATATTGGTTCTGGGAGATGTTCCCGATGAAATCCAGGCTCCAACGTTTGTTGGGCGACCAACTGATATAAGTCTGGTAGTCGAGGAAACGTGGGCTGTATTCTCCTTTGGTTTCTAACGACCCCAACATATACTGGTTGGTCTTGTAACGTACACCGTGGGTCATGCTGAAGTTCTTTTTGGCATAACCTACATAGAGGCCGGCTCCCAGAAGGCTGGCCGAAACCGAAGCCTCGAATTTCTTGGGCTTCTTGTAAGTAATGTCCAATACGGACGACATTTTGTCCCCGTATTTGGCGTCGAAACCTCCGGCCGAGAAGTTGATGCTTTCCACCATGTCGCTGTTGATGACGCTCAGCCCTTCCTGTTGTCCGGAACTGATAAGCATGGGGCGGTAAACTTCCACTCCGTTGATATACACACTGTTTTCATCGAAGCTTCCGCCCCTTACGTTATATTGCGAACTCAACTCATTGTGTGTGCTGACTCCCGCTTGTGTGGCCACCAGTTCCTCTACGGCATTTCCGGTAGTGGAGGGCAGCCGTTTCAGGTTTTCGGCATTCAGATGTTGCGTGGAATTCATTTGCCGCCGTACTTCCTTTACCGTTACTTCACCCATGTCGATGCTTTGGGTTTGCAGGGTGATGTTGAGCCGCAAGCTGCCTTTGGGACGGACCAGTGTTTTTTTCTTGGTTACGTAACCTATCATGCTGAACGACACGGTCACGGTATCGGCAGTGGAGAATTCCAGTTGGTAACGCCCTTGCAGGTCTGTGGTAGTACCTGCGGCCTGGCCATCGACTTTTACTACAGCAAAAAGTACCGGGTTTTGTTCATCGTCGATGACCCTTCCCGACAGTTTTACTTTGTCTTGGGCGGCGACGTGCAAGGCCATAAGGGTCAGCAGGAAAAGGCAGAATATGGATTTGAAAAGTCTTGTCTTCACTTCGTTGTTTGTCTACTTACGCTTTTTAAATAACGCAAAAATACGCTTTTTTGTATAAAGAACCGTCGATTTATTTGGTGAAACTGTCGATTCCGTCCGGATTTCTTTTCTCCGTAATAGGGAAATCATGTATCTTTGCGCAATGTGACAATAAATATAAGGATAAGGAAATGGAAAAGTTTAGCGAGCTGATTCGCATCCGTCGTAGCATGCGGAAGTTTACGGAAGAAGAGTTGAACCAAGACGAAGTGGTGGCTTTGTTGCGTGCGGCGCTGATATCCCCTTCTTCCAAGGGAGTGCGTCCTTGGGAGTTCGTGGTCGTGGACAATAAGGAATTGTTGCAACAACTGGCGCATTGCAAGGAGCACGGAGCCGAACTGGTGGAAGGTGCTCCCTTGGCGGTAGTCGTCTTGGCCGACCCGACGCAGAGCGACGTGTGGGTGGAAGACGCTTCGGTGGCTACGACCATGATGCTGTTGCAGGCTGAGGATTTGGGTCTGGGTGCTTGTTGGGTACAAATCCGGAACCGTACAATGGCGGATGGAAAACCTGCGGAGGAGATGGTGCGGGCCATTCTGCATATTCCGGCGCATCTAAGGGTGCTTTCCATCGTGGCTGTGGGCCATAAGGGAATGGAACGCAAGCCGTTCAATGAAGACCGGTTGCAGTGGGAGAAAGTGCATATCAATACCTTTGACGCACCGGAAGAATGAAAATTGTCTGGATCGGTGCCGGTAATTTGGCCACGCAGTTGGGAGAGGCTCTGCACCGTGCAGGCCATGAAACGTTGCAGGTGTTCAGCCGTACGATGGCTTCCGCCGAAGCTTTGGCCGGACGTTTGGGATGTCCGGCAACGGATGACCTTGATGCCGTGGTATCGGGTGCGGATGTGTATATCTTCTCCGTGAAAGATGGAGTGTTAGAGGGCTTGGTGTCCCGTATCGCTCCCCGGACAGGAGATGCCTTGTGCCTGCATACGGCAGGGAGCATTCCGATGGATGTTTTCCGTGGTCACGCCCGGCGTTATGGTGTGTTGTATCCTATGCAGACGTTCTCTAAAGATTGTCCGGTGGATTTCAAGGAGATTCCGGTCTTTGTGGAAGCGTCTGCCCCTGATGTGTTCGCACAGACGGAGCAGTTGGCACGTTCTGTCTCGGACAGGGTGAAGGAGATGAGTACGGAGAGACGCCGCCGTCTCCATCTGGCAGCGGTATTTGCTTGCAATTTTGTGAACCATTGTTATGCTTTGGCTGCGGATGTATTGGGCAGGGACGGCATACCGTTCGATGTGATGTGGCCTTTGATAGACGAGACGGCACGGAAGGTCCATCGCCTTCCGCCCGTGGAGGCACAGACGGGACCGGCTGTGCGTTACGATCGGAATGTGATGGTTCGCCAGTGCGCCATGCTGGACGGCGAACCGGAGCGGAAAGCACTCTATGAAATGATGAGCCGGAGCATCCATGCTTTGGCTTTGAGGAATGAAGCGGAAAGGAAAGAAACAAATGATTAATTACGATTTAAGGAAGATAAAGGCGTTGGCTTTCGACGTGGACGGTGTGCTGAGTGCCGAGACCATTACGTTGCATCCCGGAGGGGAACCGATGCGTTCAGTTAATATCAAAGATGGATATGCCTTGCAACTGGCTGTCAAGTCGGGCTTGCATGTGGCCATTATTACCGGGGGACGTACCGAATCGGTACGTAAACGGTATGAGGGATTGGGCATTCCGGACGTGCATTTGGGATGTGCTGTGAAGATAAAGACATACGAAGCCTTTTTGGAACGTTATGGATTGCGGGACGAGGAAGTGCTTTACATGGGCGACGACATACCTGATTATGAGGTCATGCAGCGTTGCGGCTGTCCTTGTGCACCGGCCGACGCGGCTCCGGAAATCAAGGCTTTGGCGGTTTATATTTCCCATTTGAAAGGGGGATATGGATGCGGGCGCGACGTGATAGAACAGGTGTTGAAGGCGCAAGGCTTGTGGTTGAAGGATGAAAAGGCTTTTGGTTGGTAGTAAAACAATGGAAAATATGTTGGAGAACTTGAAGAAATTCCGTCTGGTCTTGGCCAGCAATTCCCCGCGTCGGAAAGAACTTTTGGCGGGGTTGGATGTGGATTATGAAGTGAGAGTGTTGCCGGGCATCGACGAGTCTTATCCGGACGGGTTGTCAGGGGAAGAAATTCCGAAGTACATTTCCCGCAAGAAAGCGGAAGCGTATGAAGCCATTATGCAGCCGGACGAGTTGATTATCACGGCTGACACGATAGTCTGGACGGATGGGAAGGTTCTGGGCAAGCCGAAAGACGAGGCCGAAGCCAAGGATATGTTGCGCCGCCTGTCCGGACGTACGCATCAGGTGATAACCGGAGTGACACTGGTAACAGCCGGAAAGAAAAAGACTTTTGCGACGGTCAGTGAAGTGACTTTCGACGAGTTGTCGGATGAAGAGATAGCGTATTATGTGGCGCACTACCGTCCGTTGGATAAAGCCGGGGCATACGGCATTCAGGAGTGGATAGGCTATGTGGGAGTATCTTCCCTCAGCGGTTCTTATTTCAATGTCATGGGATTGCCGGTGCAACGTTTATATAAGGAATTAAAAACATTATAAAAAAGATAAAGAGACGAATGGAAATGAAATCTTTGATGCGTCTGGCATGTTTGGGTGCGGTGGCTATGGCCTTTGTAGCTTGCGAAGAAGACAAGCATATTTGTACTTTACCGTCGTTTGCCGGTTTCCGTATTGAACCTACGGTATGGAATGCGGGAGATTCGGTTACGATTACGGCAGTACAGCAAAGTCTGGGGGATTTATTGTATAAGGCTGAATACCATTGGAGTGTGGAATGTACGGATACGACTTTCACTAAAGATTATAATGTGGTGTATGATGCGGATAAATCCAATCCATACATCGGTATCCGGCTTCCGGACGATTTTCGCGGTAGAATGGCCAAAATAAACTTCAGCGTTCAGTATAGTTATTCGGCTACGGCTCCGCAATCGGCACCGAGTGGCTCCAATAGCGGACAATCGGGTATTTACGGTAGTATTACGACTACGGCAGCCAGCCAGCTTTATGGGACGGGGCGTGGTTCATATACTCTTTCTTGGTAACAGTCTGTGGAGAGGATTTGATTTTAGATAGCGATGGAAAGGATTTTATTTGTTTGCCTCGGAAATATTTGCCGGTCTCCGGCTGCCGAAGAAGTCATGCGGAGGTTGGTGAATGATGCCGGTTTGGAGCATGAGTTCTTCTTGGATTCCGCCGGTTTGATAGACTATCATGAAGGAGAACCCGCCGATGCCCGTATGCGGGCACATGCGGCACGCCGAGGGTACCACATTACTCACATTTCACGTCCGGTGCGGTATGATGATTTCTTTGATTTCGATTGGATTGTAGGAATGGACGACCGTAACATCAGTAAGTTGAAGTCTTTGGCGCCCGGATTGGAGGAAGAACAGAAAGTCGTACGCATGACGGACTATTGTCGGCTGAAGGTAGTAGACCATGTGCCCGACCCTTACTATGGAGGCGACAGCGGATTCGAGAATGTTCTCGACATACTGGAAGATGCTTGTGCCGGTTTGTTGGATACGTTGCGTGGTGTCCGTTAACGGGTATGCAACGTGTCCCACATCCGTTTGTAATCTTCGGCCAGTCCTCCTTCTCCCGTTTCTTTATATAGGGACGGTAGGTCGTGGCCAGTCTTTTTCATTACCTCCACCACTTTGTCGAACGATACTTGGTGTGCTCCGTCAGTCAGCATGGCATACGAATTGGCATCCATGGCACGGGCGGCAGCATAGGCATTGCGCTCGATGCAGGGGATTTGCACCAAACCGCAAACAGGGTCGCAAGTCAGTCCCAAATGGTGTTCCAATCCCATTTCGGCTGCATATTCGATTTGTGCCGGTGTGCCTCCGAACAACTGGGCTGCGGCAGCGGCCGCCATGGCACAAGCTACACCCACTTCTCCTTGGCATCCTACTTCAGCACCGGATATGGATGCGTTTTTCTTCACGATGTTTCCGAAAAGGCCGGCTGTGGCCAAAGCTCTGAGGATACGTTGGTCGCTGATATGCCGCGATACGGAGAGATGGTATAACACAGACGGCAGTACGCCGCAGGAGCCGCAAGTGGGGGCCGTGACGATTTTTCCGCCTCCGGCATTCTCTTCGCTGACGGCAAGGGCGTATGCGAAAAGCAATCCGCGCGTACGCATGGAATGTTGGTAGCCGTCGGCACGGACGTAATAAGACGTGGCCTTCCTTCTCAATCCCAATGGGCCGGGTAACACGCCTTCATGTTCCAGTCCGTTCCGTACGGCCTGTTGCATGGTGTTCCACACTTCTTCCAGATAGTCCCAGGTGTCTTTTCCTTCGCATTCTTCTACGTATTCCCAATAACTCTTTCCGGTATGCATGCACCAAGCCAGGATTTCTGTGGCAGAGTTCATAGGGTATATTTCTTCAAACGTCAGGTTCTGTTTTCCCTCTTCACCCAGTGCTCCTCCGCCGATACTGAACACAGTCCAATTCTCTGTGATGTGTCTTTCTGCGTCGAATCCTTGAAACTTCATGCCGTTCGGATGGTAGGGAAGGAAAGTCTTAGGTTTCCAAATGATTGTGGTACGTGGTTCGTCCAATACGTCGAGAATCGCTTTGTCTGTCATGTGTCCTTTTCCTGTAGCGGCCAGACTGCCGTAAAGGGTTACTTCAAAACGTACGGCCTTCGGATTGCGTTCCAAAAAGAGGGTGGCAGCTTTGCGCGGAGCCATGGTATGACTGCTCGACGGGCCGTAGCCGATACGGTATAGTTCTTTCAGAGTTATCATTGTAAGCGTTGTTTTTGTCTGCAAAGGTAGGGAAAATCCCATATTATTTATTACTTTTGCCTGTATTTTAAAATGGAATGGATATGTTGACAGCTACACGTAGGGAATGGAACGAATTATATGTGTTTTTCAACCTCTTGGCTCAAGGAAGGATAGTCTTGGGCAACGAAGAGGGGCTACCTTCCGGTCGTGTGTTGCCTATTTTTCAGGTGACGCGGCAGGAGCATGACGGAGAGCGTCGTTACACGGTAGAAGAGGCCGACATCCATGTCGAAGGGGAACAGATGGACGAACGTTTTCCGCGTGAAGACTTCGGCACAGTGGCGGCTATGATTCTTGATACGCTGAAACGGGAACGGAACGAAGAGGTGGAGGCACCCGAAGGGGTGGAGGGCTTTCTCGATGCACTGAAGATTTATGACATGGAAGCCCGGACGGATGACCGTACCGATTTCTACATTACTTTTCATGACAGCAGTTTCCCACCCGTGGGATTCCGCATCTATTCCCGTCTTTGCGCCATGATGCCCTTGTTGGATGGCGGACGGACGGCCAATCTGAAATTCGAGCAGGGAGGTATCCGTTTCTCCCAACCGGCGGTCAACAAAATCAATTATACGGACGACCCGGACAATCCGAACGAGGTGGCGCGCCGCATGCTTTACATCGAGAGCATGGGCGGCGTGTTGAAATACAATGACGTGGCCGACAAAGTGTTCCGCAGTAACCTTTGCATGATAGACCTCAACTTCCCCCGCGTGTTGGCCGAGATGGTGCGTTTGATGCATTTGGACAACGTGAGCCGGGTGGACGAACTGACGGCGCTCATAGAAGAGCGGAACCCGTTGAAAATAAAGGAAGAACTGATTCGCAAACACGGGTATTACCGTTACAAGATGAAAGAGTTCCTGTTGGCTTTGGCCTTAGGCATGCGTCCGGCCAAGCAGTACGACGGGACTGATTCGGCCGTGGCTGGTTTCGTAATGGTGGATACGGAGGGACGTATGGTGGCCTATCGTAAGACGGAGCGTCAGGTCTTTGCCGATTTTCTGTTCAAGCATACCCGTTTGGAGAAAGGACATCCGGAAAAAGACAAGTATGGTTATCTGGAGCGTGAAAACCGTGCTTACTATTTGAAGTTGAACTTAAAGATAGGTTTTGTGAAAAGATGAAGATCGATCATGTGGCTATGTATGTGAGGGATTTGGAGGCGGTAAAGGATTTCTTTGTGCGTTTTTTCGATGCCGTTTCTAATGAAATGTATCATAATCCCCGGACAGGCTTGAAGTCCTATTTTTTAAGTTTCGGCAATGGAGCCAAGTTGGAAATCATGACACGTCCGGATTTGTCGGACCTAGGAAAAGATATTTATTGTACGGGATATATTCATTTGTCGTTCAGCGTGGGGAGTGAGGAACAGGTGAATAGTCTGACTGCTAAATTACAATCAGCCGGGTACGAGGTTATCAGTGGACCACGTCTTACCGGCGATGGGTTCTATGAAAGTTGTGTTCTGGATTCCGAACACAATCAAATAGAGATTACCGTGTGAAATCAGAGGAGGTTTACCAACCTTCTCTGATAGTCTTTTAAATCATCTTTCATTTTTTCGAAGCCTTATCGGTTCTTTTTCAGACATGGTTTCTTCTATTATTTATCTTTGAAATCGCTTTTGAAGTGAGTGACATTTTCCAATTTCTCCGGAATACCCGAAGAGCTGTATTTTTCAATCGTTCGTCCTCCGATATGCAGTTGCTTTATGGTCAATTCTTCGATGTCGGAGAAGACGGCTGAAGGCTTTGTTGTGGGTTTTACGAAATAAAGATTCTGTAACATTACTTTTCGTATCGTGTGCCGATTGTCTTTTGTGGCAGGGATAAGTGCCCATTTCTTTGCAGGAGTCCAAAAGGAACTGTTCTTGACGACAAGCTCCCCGTTTGCCGGCAAATCGGAGTTCTCATAGAATTGGACCCTGATGTCTCCGCCCGCTTTTCTTCCTGTTATGGAATGAAAATTATCAAAGTAATACCCTTTTATAGTCCTGCTGTTGGAACCGCCCTGAGGTTTGCCGACCAAGACGTTTCCTCCGATGCGTATGCAATGTGCCGTACGTGTCCATCCGATGGCATTGTTGACGCGGATATTCTCCGAAGCTCCGTCGCGGCTCCATTCCATCCGGTCTTTGTTGTAAACACCTGCTGCTGCAAACGTATTACGTATTTCTGCCGGATTGTCGTCTGTGTTTGTGAGGTTGATGGATGGATTCTCCCTATAAGTACGTATTGGGAATTCGTTCGAAGGGTTATAGTGGCCGGTTGCGAAAGTATCATCATTGCCCAACGTAATGGCACCATTAACAGTGATGTCTTTTCCGCTTGATAGGTTGAGGCCGTCTATCCATCCATGGTTATAGGGCGACAACCCCTTAATGTTGTTTAGTTTTATGTCGGTGGCATCATGTGTTTCCCAATTCCATTGCTGGCTGTCACGTATATATGTGTCGTTGAATGTGATATGGCTTGATTTCTTTATTACGGCTCCTCCCTGGTGTGGAGTGTTTCGTGCGTCCTTCCTGTCCATTGCGAAAGTAAAGCAACCTTGTCCGTCATGCATGCCGCGTCCGGAAATGGTCACAAAACAAGAGTTCGCAATGTATATGGCAGGTTCGTTGGCTTCCCGGCATTCTTTCAAACGGTTAATCATGAGCGCATTTTCATCAGTGTAAACGAAAAGGGGCTTTCCTCCCTTTTTATGGTCTCCGTTCCAGTTGACGATACGAAGTCCCGACCATATATAAGTTCCGGCCGGTATGTAGAGTGTATTGAGTTCCGGTGTGTTCCTGATTGCCTCCAATGCGGCTTGCAGGGCATCAGAGACGTCATTTCGGTTTCTTGCCCTCATGTCCGGGAATGCTACAATTCGGTTGGTGTAGGGGACGAATACTCCCTTTTCGTAATTCCACGTGAACGTTTTCTCGTCGTTCAGGCTGGCATCTGCGATACTTCCCGCAGGACGGCATGCTTGTCCGGCAATGTCTGTGATTGGATTGTTCTTTAAGTAATTTTCTGCAAATGCTTTAAAATTAAGAACATTAGGACTTTCCAATGAAGGACGTTCCGCCAAGTCTTCCAAGGGATCGTTTATCAGTGTAAGCTGTGGGTTGGAGGTAGAGGCATCCTGTGGGTCGTCTCCGTTGATGATGACAATGGCGTAGGGTAGTTCTTCGGCCATTTCGAATATGACAGTCTTTTTGTCGGGACTGATTTTCAGTTTTTCTTGTGGATAGAAACGTACAGGATGAATGGTTACACTGTTGATTTCGTCATCTCCCGTCACATTGATTTCAATTTCGGGGGACCGGCTGTTTGAGGCGAAGCGAGCGACATCCATGTTGTGCCCTTGGTTGCCAAAACCTGTATTGTCATAGCGGATTGCAGCAACTCTGATATCTGCCACTTTTACATTAAAGCGTGCAGAGGCTACATCGTTTCTTACATGCGAAGGATATGCTTCTCCTCCAGGTCCTGTTTCAGGGATGGTAAAGGGTACGTATGGATGAACCTTTATACTTTTGGGTTTTGCACTGATGGTTTGACCTGTGAGTATAAGCAGAAATATCATCCACATGATGTTTACCGTTTTCTTTCTAATCATGACTTTCTTCATATTTTTAAATATCTGTTATTCACTGACTCTTTCATGTTTCCGCTGCAAAGGTATGGACTTATTTTGGAAGTGTATAGGACATTTTTTTCCAAATGATGGGACAAATCAACGTGAGTATGTTTTATCTGTTTCCGATTTCCACACAACGGGTTTCCCGTCGGTTGTAATGCCTTCGGCCTCCACGGTTATCACCGTCTTTTTACTATTATTATATAGTTGGATGACGGCTTCTCCCTTGTCGTTGAATTTCACTTTGGGTGTCCAGTAAAGCGTGCGTCGGTAGTCTTTGACATCGGGCATCGGCTTCTTGCTGTAATCGGGACAGTAGAATTCCGTACAAACGGAGTATCCTGTTGCAGCATACCGTCTGTCCCGGTAGGTGGGTCGTACTCCGTCGTTGGGCAGAAGCCGGTAGTCTATGACCACCTCCGGTTGGTTGGTCTGGCTGTATTTCCAACTTCCTTGTTCCCGTGGGACGTAATCGGTATAGATGTATAGTTTGTCCAGATGGCGGAGGCGACGGTACTTTTCCATTTGTGCGTTGGACATGGACATGCCCGCTTCGGACTCCCTCTTTTGCTCAGGCATAAAATCTAATATCTTTCCATCGTATTGTTCTTGCAGATAGAAATGCCTGTCCATACCCATGTCTCCGAAAAACGCCGTGGCCACTTGCCTCGAGAATGCCCTCCAGTCGTGCATGCCGCAGTTCAACCCATAGTCGGCGGCAAGGTTGAAGGCTTCGTAAGCATCCACGACCAAGGCCGGCTTGCTGTGGTCTAATCTTCTCAATCCTCCCCGTTTGCTCCTTACTGTGACAGTATTCAGTTTCCGTTCGGTGAAGCTTTCCCAGCTTGCGGAATCCTGCAAGGCAAATTTTTCCTCGAAAGCAGCATCCTGATAGTAACTGTATGGTTTGGGAAATACCGGGAAGAACGGGTCGAGTTTGACGTAGAACTCCGGGTAGGCTTGTTCGTCCATGAATCCTTTCCTTTTTCTTCTTCTTTTATATTTCTCACTTTTTGTACTGTCCGAAGCGCTTAGGAATAAGACGTAGTTGTCGTTGACGACAGCCGAAGGCATGTAGAACTTTCCGTTTTGTGTGGTTTGTGAAACATCTACGATGTCTCGGTCTTGTATGAACGAGGCGGACACGTTCGCTTCCTTTTTCATCTTTTTAATGAGCGGGCCATAGAGGTCTTGCAGGGTCAGGACTTTGGCGAGGGGTGGTTTTATTCCCTTTTTATGGTAGTCGGGTGCCGTGGTATAAATAGGTGCAGTGTCAGCTATGAGGGGTATGTACACGGACTCACCGTAGTTTGTTTCCTCCAAGAGCGGATAAGTCTGGTGCACACTTCCGCTGAGTGTCTGAATCTTTTCCGGCAGGAACTCAAACTGTGTGTGCTCCTGTCCGGCCATCATTTTCCAGTCATGCCTTCTCCATCCCTGTACCATCATGAGCAGGTCGAGGGCTTTCCTGTGCAGGCTGTCGTCCGTCTCGAAATACCATCCGGGGTTTTCCACGAAACCTTTAATCTCGCTAGCCAACAGCATTTCAGTGAGCATCGTACCGTTGTCGTAAGTCGTTTCGTCCGTGGCATGGTCGCGTATGGCGAGGGATACGTCCGCATCATGATGCCGAAGCAGTTTCATCCGCAGTTCGATAGGCTCGAACGGGGCATATTCCTGTTTTATGCCTTCTACGGTGATGAGCGGTTGGTTATAATCGTGGTGGTTGACGAAAAAGAGGCGGTCGGCATAAATCCGTCCTTCGCCATTGAAGACTGTGATTTGGTTCACGCCCGTGGGGAGCGAAGCCCAATATATGTCTACGGTGTCCTTTCCCGTGGCGTTGGTCGAGAGTTTTCTGACGGCCTTGCTTACGCCATTGCACTGTATCTGTATCCCTAATTCCTCCTTGCTTTCGGTAGTACCTTGTATAATCATCCTCAGTACGCTGTCTTTCCTCTCCACATGCAGGGCATATCCTTCCTTTTCCACTTCCGGTAACTTCACTTCATAGTCGTAGTCTTGGTAATGCAGTCTGGCTTTGTATTTATCGTCCGGTTTCATGTCTGTTAGGGTGAACACGCCTCTTCCCCGGTTCAATGTCCGTGTCTGGGCTACTTCCTTTCCATCGCTATCGATGATGGAAAATTCTGCATCTAAATGTTTTCCTTCCTCATCGTTGATTTCGAATGCCACATGTCCGTCTGTACCTTCAATCAGATGCCCTCCCTCGGGATAGAAACGCAGGTCTATTTCGGGCTTCCCTTTCCGCGCCTTGTAGTACCTTCGCATGGGGCGTAGTGTCATGTCTTTGGCATAACGCCCGGCTTCCTTGGGATGGTCGAATACGGGGAATACGCGCGAATACAACTTGTCATAATCCCGGAAGAAATCTTTGGCCATCTGTTTGTTGTAGAACATATCCTCCGTATATTTTGAATGCGGATGCTCGTGTCGTCCGAAGTTGAGCATCCACCGGGTGTATGCCCGCAGTTCGTAGTATCCGGCATAGAGCGAGTCGGTCAGGGTGAACGCCCCGTGTGCCGTTCCGTCCTCCATCTTCAGTTGCTGCCGTTCCACGAGATAGCCGTCCGGCGTGAGAAGTTCCACGTACATGATTTTGCTCAGGTCGGTGAGCCATCCCTTGTCACTCCGTGTGACGTATGCTTTGTACCATATCGTATCGCCCACGAAGTAGCAGGTGTTATCAATATGGAGGTACACTTTCTCTTGCGGTAGGCCGGTGCCGAAACGTTCCACGCGGGCGGCGAGGGAATCCACGGATGCAATATCTTTATGGCTTTGCGCTGAGATGTTCCATACGGTGCAAACAAGTGCATAAAATAAGGTAATTCTTTTCATGTTCTTAGTATGTTTAAGCAAAGTAATAAAAGATTTGAAGAACAGTATGGGACGTTTCGTAACAAATCATGGGACATTTTCAAGCAGTCTTTTGTTTTGGGGCTTGATTTCCTTCTTTACTTCCCTTTACGCTCTTACATAGATGTATAGGATGTGGTGAGTAACAAAAATAGGGATAATCACTTCTTTTGCTGTTAAAAAGTAGCCGGATAAGCTTTCGGGCTGACATCCGGGTTGAAGCTTCAGCCCGAATCTGTGAGGATGGTTTGCATAAATATACGTATATCAAGTGTTTTTTTTGCATAAACGCTGCATATCGGCGTACCGTTCACAGCCGAATAGAAAATCAATCTCATGAGAACGGGATTTTTATACGAGCATGTCATTGGCATATTGTCCGCATGTCGTGGCGGCGGTTCCTTTTTTCCGTGTGGAAAATCGGCCTTCAACGGGAGTGGAATGTGCAGAAAGGGGCGTTCGCGGATTTATTTGGAGATTTTCCGATGACATGAAGAATCGTGCAAAGCGCAAGCAGAAACGGGCTTTTAAGAAACACGGACGGCGAACCGTGCGGAGCAAATGAGGCGGACGGTGGCAAAATGACGGGAATGAGCGCACCGGACCGACTTTTTGATTTTACGGGAACCGGCATGGCTGCGATATTTTCCGTCCCGACCGGATTCGGGACGGAATATCCGATTCTCGGGGCATTACGGAATACAAAAAGTCAGAAGGAACATTTTGTCATTGCTCCTGTCTTCCATTTAAAATTCGTAACTTTGCACGAAGTTATATGAGAGAGCAGACACATGAATAATCTATACGAAGAGCGGTTGGGTACGGACCGCATGCTGCCGTTGGTGTTCCGGATGGCCCTTCCGGCTGTGGCCGCACAAATCGTCAACTTGCTTTATAACATCGTGGACCGTATTTACATCGGCCATATTCCCGGTATCGGTACCGACGCGTTGGCCGGTATCGGAGTGACCAGTTCGGTCATCATCCTGATTTCCGCTTTCTCCTCTATCGTGGGGGCGGGAGGTGCACCTTTGGCTGCCATCGCGTTGGGGCAGGGCGACCGGGAGCGGGCCGGCAAGATATTGGGGAACGGACTGGTATTGCTCCTGCTTTTCACCGTCCTTACATCGGCCATGGCTTACCTGTCCATGCGTCCCCTGCTGATGGCTATCGGGGCATCGGAACATACGATAGGCTATGCGATGGATTATTTGTCGGTGTATTTGTTGGGGACGTTGTTCGTGGAGGTCTCGGTGGGGCTGAACACTTTCATCAATACGCAGGGAAGGCCGGGCATAGCCATGTGCTCGGTCGTCATCGGTGCGCTGCTGAACATCGGTCTCGATCCGCTGTTCATTTTTGTGTTCGGCATGGGGGTGAAAGGGGCGGCTTTGGCCACCATCCTCTCGCAGGCTTGCAGTGCCTGGTGGGTGTTGCATTTCCTGACCTCGCGCAAGGCCACGTTGAGAATCGAGCGGAGGTATATGCGTCCCGACAGGAGAATCATTGGTGCCACGTTGGCCTTGGGCGTGTCCCCGTTCATCATGGCCAGTACGGAAAGTCTGGTGGGTTTTGTGCTGAACAGCGGCTTGAAAGTGTATGGCGACATCTATATCAGCGCATTGGCCATCATGCAAAGTGCGATGTTGGCCGTCAGTGTACCGTTGACAGGGTTCGCACAAGGTTTTATTCCTATCGTGAGTTACAACTACGGCCACGGGAACCGTGAGCGGGTGAAGGACTGCTTTAAAATCGTGGTCCGGGTGATGTTTTCTTTCAACCTGCTGCTTGTCCTTTTCATGATTCTGTTTCCCGGATTGGTCGCTTCGGCTTTTACGTCCGACGAACGGCTGATAGCCACCGTGGAGTATACCTTACCCGTGTTCCTGGCCGGTATGACGATTTTCGGCCTGCAACGGGCTTGCCAGAACATGTTTGTCGCGCTTGGCCAGGCCAAGGTGTCCGTTTTCATCGCCTTGTTGCGTAAGGTGATATTGTTGGTGCCGTTGGCTCTACTGTTGCCGCGCTGGATGGGGGTTATGGGCGTGTACGCCGCCGAGGGTGTTTCCGATGCCGCCGCAGCCGTTTGTTGCACCTTGATTTTTGTTTGGCAGTTCCCGAAAATCCTACGTAAAATGGCAAGGTGAATCATTGTCGACGGAAGTCTTGTACATATAGTCCTATCTTTTGTGTGGTTTTGTCCTATAAAGGAAAAATGGAAAACCGTATCTTTGCCGCATGACAACAAGCGAAAGATATATGGATATAGAGGTATCTGCAAACCCGAGGCCGAGTTTTTGGAAGTCGGGCTTTTCCAAGTTTAGTGCAGCATTGTGTTTTTTTATTTCTGTCGGCTCTGTGGCTATGGTCGCGGCGGCGGACGACGGGTATGTCATGTTGGAGAACGGAGTGTATTGCCGTACGGCGGACGGGCGAATGCGTGTGGAGTTCGTGAGTCCGGACATCGTGAGGGTACGTTATACGCGTGAAGCCGATTTTTTGGGGAACGGTACTATAGTATGCGTGGAGCGGACGGAAAACAAGGTTCCTTTTCAGGTAGCTTCGGTGTCAGGGGGGCTTTCTTTGCAGTCGGACAGCCTGGAAGTGCGGGTGGATTTGAACACTTGTGCCCTTACTTATAAGGATGCCCGCACGGGAAAGGTTTTGCTTTCCGAGCGTCAGGACATGCCGCGCGAGGCGGAGAAGACGTATATGGAAAACGTCGTTTACGACCCGGATAGCAGGCGAATCGAGAAAACGGCCGACGGAGAGAAGGAAGTGATGGACGTGCTTCGCCGCGACACGGTGGGGTGGACTTGGACGTTCAGGAATCATTTCCGCTGGTCGGAAGGCGAGGCGCTTTATGGTTTGGGATGCCACATGGAAGATTTCCTCGACTTGCGGGGCAAGACGATGTACCTGTGCCAGCATAACCTGAAAGAGATGGTACCGGTGTTGAACTCCACGGCCGGTTACGGCCTGTTGTTCGATGCGGGTTGCGGGATGAAGTTCCAAGACGGGGCGGAAGGCGGTTTCATGGAATTGGAAGCCGCCAAGGAGGTGGATTATTATTTCATGAAAGGATCTACGATGGATCGCGTCGTGGCCCAGTACCGCAAGTTGACGGGACAATCTCCGATGATGCCCCGGTATATTTTCGGTTACATTCAGTCTAAGGAACGCTATACCCATTCGAAGGAGCTTGTGGACGTCGTGCAGGAATACCGTCGGCGGCAGGTGCCTTTGGATGTCATCGTGCAGGATTGGAACTATTGGCCTGGCGGACAGTGGGGGTACATGAAGATGAACCGTGAAAACTATCCCGACCCGCGTGCGTTGGCAGATTCCATACATGCGTGGGATGCCAAGCTGATGGTGTCCATTTGGCCCAACCCGACGAACTGCCCCCAGACGAAAGACTTTGAGAGGCGTGGCTTTATGTTGCCCCGTTCTGTGTATGACGTTTTCAATCCCCTGGCCCGGGCGCGCTATTGGGAATATGCCGACGGGGAATTCTTCGGCAACGGTTTCGATGCTTGGTGGTGCGACTGCACGGAACCGTTGGATGCGGATTGGAGACCGATGCCCGAAGGATACGGTTGGGACAGCCATGAAGAACGGTGGAAAGGGAATCTGGCTTTGCTGGACGGTGTGTTGGGGGCTGAGCGGAGCAGCCTTTTCTCGTTGTATCATTCCAAGGGGCTGTATGAGAACCAGCGTGCCACGACCGACCGCAAGCGAGTGGTGAACCTGACGCGTTCCAGTTATGCGGGACAACAGCGTTATTCTACCATCACGTGGAACGGTGATACGCATGCTTCGTGGAAGTCGTTCGCCCAGCAGATTCCGCAGGGGTTGAATTTCATGGCTACGGGCTGCCCTTATTGGACGGTGGATATCGGTTCGTTTTTCACGCGGAAAGGGCGCGAATGGTTTCGTGCGGGAGATTTCGATGCCGGCGTGGACGATATGGGTTACCGGGAATATTACGTGCGGATGCTGCAATACGGGGCATTTTTGCCTCTGTTCCGCAGCCATGGCACGGACACTCCGCGTGAGATTTGGCGGTTCGGCCGGCCGGGCGAGCCTTTTTATGACAGTATCCTGCGCATGATTCGTTTACGTTACCGCCTGATACCTTATATATATTCTTTGGCCGGGAAGGTCACGCAAGAAAGCTATACCATGAGCCGGTTGTTGGCTTTCGATTTTGCGGACGACGCCCGTGTGCACGACATCAAGGACGAATTCATGTTTGGTCCGGCTTTTCTGGTGTGTCCCGTGACCCGTCCGATGTACTATGATAAAGGTTCCGTGGCTTTGCAGGGTGTGGAAAAGACACGGACCGTATATTTGCCGGAAGGTACGGACTGGGTGGATTTCTGGAGTGGGAAAAAGTACCGGGGCGGCCGGGATGTCAAGGCGGATGCGCCAATCGACAAGATTCCCTTGTTCGTGCGCCAGGGTTCCATCGTTCCGATGGGGCCGGTTGTGCAGCATACGGGAGAGTTGTCGGGAAAAGAACTTACCATCGTGGTCTATCCCGGACGGGATGCCATTTTCACCCTGTATGAGGACGAAGGCGACAATTACGGTTACGAACAGGGGCGTTTCTCGACCATCCGGATGGAATGGGACGATAGCCGGGGCGTGCTGTCTATCGCCCGGCGCGAAGGCTCGTTCCCCGGCATGGAGGAGTCCCGAAAGTTCCGCGTGGTCTTGGGCGGCAGCGCGGACGAGGTGTTCCGTGAAGGGGCGGGCGTGGAAGTCCGTTACGACGGAACAGCCACGGAATGCCGCTTGTGAGGCTGGTGGAATGGCGGAAAGCGATTATCCAACACATTAATCATATCATTCTGATGGAAAAATCAAAAGCACGTATCCCCTATCTTGATTTCTTGAAGTTTTTTGCCATTGGCAGCGTCTTGCTGGGGCATTCTGTGGAACAGCTCACGGGGAACGACTATTGGGACAACCCTATTTGGAGTTTTATTTATACTTACCACATGCCGCTCTTCATGTTGCTGTGCGGTTATTTCTTCGGCTCTTCGCTGAAGCTCACCTTCGGGGGACTGTTGAAAAAGAAGTTCGTGCAGTTGCTCTTGCCCTCGGTGACGGCTTTTGTCATAGTGTGGACGGCGGTGTCCGTCATGGGGCATAACCCGTGGCCAGCCCTGTTCACTCCCGATTGGATGGGGTTTATGAACACGGTGTGGTTCTTGAAATGTGTGTTTTTGTGTTATTTGGTGGGATTCTTGTCCATCCGCTTGTTCCGGAATGTTTGGCTGGCAGCCCTCGTGACTGTCGTGTTGTCCGGCATTTTGCCCTATGGCGGTGTGGCGAACTTCAACTTTATGCTTCCCATGTTTTGGGTGGGATATGCTTGTAAGCTGAACCAATCCCTTTTGGACCGCCACCGCAAATGGTTTTTAGGGATTTCCCTTGTGGCTTTTGGTGTTATGCTGCCATTTTGGTCCGGGAGGCTTACGGTGTATATGGTTCCCACTCAAGTGTTGGACTGGGGGACGTTCACGTGGGACGTGCAGAACCTTTCTGTGGTGCTCTATCGTCTGGCGATAGGCATTGCAGGTAGCATGTCGTTTTTCCTGTTGTCTCCCTACGTTTATCGCCTTATTGAGGGTAAAGGAATCGCAACGGCATTGAATGGCATAGGACGGTCTACTTTGGGCATTTATTGGTTGCAGACTTTTTTGTTGGAATACCTGTTCAACAGTCTGGGATTTTATGTACCCATGATTTGGACGTTTGTCCTGCCGCCATGTCTGGCCTTGGTCGAACTGGTGGTTTGTTACCGTTTGGTGCTGCTGTTCAAAAAGAATGTCTATATTCGTTTGTTCGTGTTGGGTGAAAGGTAGTTTTCCGGGGGCTCTCTCGCCTTTGCGAAAGCCAATGCGTACGGAGGGATGGAAATGTCACGCCAAGTTGTTTTTGCATGGCATGGAAAGAGAATCGTGATAAAAAAGTTTTTTATCCTATCTTTTTGGTGGTTTTGTCCTATTATGATGGGTGGAAAGGGCGTATCTTTGCGGTAGGAATAAATGATACGGGTGTATGAAGGCACATTATTGGTTTATACTTTTCCTTTGGGTAGCCGTTCGGATGGAAGCAGGCGGCAAGATGGCCGTCAGCCCTTCTGCGACGGAGATGTTGTTGCCGTTTCCAAGCCATGACGTGGAATTGGCTTCTTCGTGGGTTAAGCAGCGGGAAGACCTGAATACCGCTTTCCTTAGGTCGTTGGAACCGGACAGGTTATTGCATAATTTCAGGGTGAACGCAGGCTTGCCTTCCGTGGCAAAGCCCTTGGAAGGCTGGGAGTCGCCCGGCGTAGGCTTGCGGGGACATTTCGTGGGACATTATCTTTCGGCTGTATCAGCCTTGGTGGAGAGATATGAAGACGCCGGGTTGGCACGGAACTTGGAGAAGGTCGTCGAGGGCATGTATGCCTGCCAGCAAGCACACGGAAACGGTTATTTAAGCGCTTTTCCCGAAACGGACATAGAGGTGTTGGAGACGCGTTTTACAGGTGTGTGGGCACCGTATTATACGCTTCACAAAATCATGCAGGGACTGTTGGACGTGTATCTCCGCACCGGCAATGAAAAGGCATACGCCATGGTGGAGGGCTTGGCCGGTTATGTGGACAGGCGCATGTCGAAACTGGATCCGGCGACTGTCGCACGCATGATGTACACGGCAGATGCCAATCCCCAGAATGAGATGGGGGGCATGAACGAAGTGTTGTACCAACTTTACTGTGTATCCGGAAAACCCCGGTATTTGGAACTGGCTTCCTTATTTGACCCCTCATGGTTTTTGGAACCCTTGGTGCGGAACGAGGACATTCTTTCCGGATTGCATGCCAATACGCACATTGCTTTGGTGAACGGTTTTGCCCGGCGGTATGAGTCCACGGGGGAGGAATGTTACGGGAAGTCCGTTGCGAACTTTTGGAATATGCTCATGCATTTCCATGCGTATGTCAACGGCACAAGCAGCGGTCCGCGCCCGAACGTCACGACCGAGACTTCGTTGACGGCAGAGCATTGGGGCGAACCTTGCCATCTGTGCAATACTTTGACCAAAGGCATTGCGGAGAGTTGCGTGACCCATAACACGCAGCGGTTGAATGCCAGTCTTTTTTCGTGGACGGGTAATCCATGTTATGCGGATGTTTACATGAACATGTTCTATAATGCGGTGCTTCCCGTGCAGAGCCGTTCCACGGGAGCTTATGTTTACCATTTGCCGTTGGGGTCACCTCGTCATAAGGCGTACATGGCGGACAACGACTTCAAGTGTTGCAGCGGGTCTTGTGCCGAAGCGTTTGCCAAATTGAACAACGGCATTTATTATCATGACGACTCGGCCGTGTATGTGAATTTATACGTGCCTTCCAAAGTGCATTGGGCTGATAAAAAGGTCGGTTTGGAACAAGCCGGGGGATTTCCGGTGGAACCGATAGTGGATTTCACCGTGTCGGTGCGCCGTCCGGTGGATTTCGTGTTGAATTTGTTCATACCCGCCTGGACGGATGGTGCAGTGGTATATGTGAACGGCGAGAAGCAGGAAATGCCGGTACGTCCGTCTTCCTTCCTGAAGCTTTCAAGGCGTTGGGCAGATGGTGACAGGGTACGGATAGAGTTTCGTTACGCATTCCGTTTGCAGTCCATGCCGGATAAGGAAAATATGTTGGCTGTGTTTTATGGCCCGATGCTGTTGGCTTTCGAGACCCGTGACGAGGTGATATTGAAAGGCAACAAAGATGAGATACTTGCAGGATTGTCGTTTGCGGATAGTGAGTCCGGACGTTTTGTCCTGAAGAACGGAGAACGCGAGTTTCGGCTTCGCCCCTTGTTTGATGTGGACAAGGAATCCTATGGGGTATATGCTACGATACGGAATTATTGAGGGGCTGCGCGACTGTGATCTGAATATAGTATGTATTTTAATGTGAAATAATTAAAAAAGAAAAAGAATGAAGACAGGAGTTTTGAAATGGGTGTGGTGCTTAGGACTGGCCGTGGGGCTTCCTTCCTGTAGTGGAGTAGAAGAACAGGAAGTGGTTTCTCCGGACAGGCACTTGGTTGTGGGCATGACAGAACTTGACAAGGGTGAGTATGGCGATGTGTCTTTCGCGGTGTATTATAACGGGGAGCGTGCGTTGCCATTGGTCCGTCTGGGAATGGAAACGAACCGGCAGAAATATGCCGGCAACTTGAAATTTAAAAGCGTGTCGGAGGCTAAACCGATAACGGATGATTACCGGATGCTTACCGGAAAACGCAGTCATTGCGTGAACCACGGTACTGAAAGGGTTTATTCTTTTGAGAATGAGGACGGCAACATATTGGACGTGACCATCAGGGCGTATGATGACGGCGTGGCCTTTAAATACGGGGTGAAGTCTGTTGCGCCGGAAGAGTTTGTCGTGGATGAACATACGGCATACGATGTTCCCCAGGGGGTGAAACGTTGGATGCAGCAGTATACGTTGGGATATGAAGGTTTTTATCCTTTGTCCACTAATGGCAGGTTGGAAGGGCAGCCGGATGCGAATCTTTGGGGCTATCCCGGACTTGTGGAATTACGGGATTCCGTATTTATGTTGATGACGGAGGCGAATATCCGGCGGGGACATGGAGGCTCTTTCTTGTGTAATGCCGACAGTGCCGACCTTTACCGTGTGCGTCTGTTCGACAAGCAGCAGCCCATGGGAGAGACTTGGGAGTCGCCTTGGAGGGTGCTTATCATAGGGACGTTGTCGGACGTCGTGGAATCTACGTTGGTGACCGATGTCTCCGACCCTTCAACGGTGGAAGATACATCGTGGATCAAATCCGGTTCGGCTTCGTGGATATATTGGGCGTACAATCACGGAACGAGAGATTATCAGCTTCTGAAAGAATATTTTGATTTGGCGGCCGAAATGAAGTGGCCTTACAGTCTGATAGATTGGGAATGGGATCAGATGGGCAACGGCGGAAACTTGGAAGATGCCGTGAAGTATGCACACGAGCGTGGCGTGAAACCTTTGTTGTGGTACAACTCAAGCACAAACTGGTTAGGCCCAACTCCTTTGTATCGTCTGAATAAGCCGGAAGACCGTGCGAAAGAATTCGAATGGTTGAACAAGTTAGGCGTTTTCGGTATAAAAGTGGACTTCTTTTTAGGAGACAGCATTTCTTCTATGGATTATTACATCGACTTGTTGGAGGATGCGGCTAAGTATAATTTGATGGTGAATTTCCATGGTGCGACTATTCCGAGGGGATGGCAGCGGACTTATCCTAATTTGATGTCAGTGGAAGCCGTTTACGGGGCAGAGTGGTATAACAATAACGGCGTGCTGACCAATCAGGCTGCGGCACATAATGCAACCTTGCCTTTTACGAGGAATGTAGTGGGGCCGATGGATTATACTCCCGGAACTTTCTCCGATTCCCAGCATCCGCATATCACAACGTATGCCCATGAGTTGGCATTGCCTGTGATTTTTGAATCGGCTTTGCAGCACATGCCCGACAGGCCGTCGGTATATTACGGTTTGCCGGAGCAGGTAAAACAATTCTTGTCGGTGTTGCCTACGGCGTGGGATGATACGAAGCTTTTGGCCGGTTATCCCGGGACGGAAGTCGTCATGGCACGCCGTAAGGGGGATGTATGGTACATAGCGGGGATTAACGGAACGGATGAACCCCGTGTGATTGGCGTGCCGTTGGAAAACTTGGGCTTGGAGAAAAGCTGTAAGGTGACATGGTTCAAAGACGGGAGCGACGGCAAGAGTTTCGTGACGGAAGAGAGTGTGTCTTTGCCGGAGAACGGAAAAGTTGTGCAAGTAACATGTCTGCCGCGGGGCGGATTTGTAGCTGTAGTGAAGTAATAGGTGTGGACTTGTGTTTTTGTTTTAAGAGAAGACAGATATGAAAAATCACTTGTTTATAAGTGCCGGGCTTCTGTGGTCGTTGTTTTCGATGTCGGTGCATGCGGCCGGAAGCCGTGGGGACTTGTTACGGTTGGGCAGTCCCGATAAAAACATAGAAGTTTGTGTGGAAGAGGACGGAGGCTGGCTCCTTTATTCCGTCAAGCGGGGGAAGGTGGATGTTTTGCAGAAATCTCCGTTGGGAATAACTGTAGACGGGAATGACTTGGGAAAAGGTGCGTCGTTGGTGGCTGAGCCGGAAATAGAAAAAATACAAGAAAAATATCCTATATTCGGGAATCATGCCGAAGCATCGGGGAGAGGGGTAGAGGCGGTATTGCCGATGCAGGCTTCCGGGGTGCGTTTCGGCTTGGTGGTGCGAGTGTATAATGACGGAGTTGCCATACGTTACATTTTGCCAGAAGGCGCGAAACATATAGGAAATGAAAGGACAGCTTGGGCCCTGCCACAGAGGGTAAAGAAGGTGGCGTGGGCTGAATATGAGCCAGGTTATGAAGGATATGTGCATGTCACGGCGTTGGAGGCCATGCCGGATAAAGGATATGTGGGAGGTCCGCTTACAGTCGATCTGGGCAACTGTTACGTGACACTTACCGAGGCTGATTGCGAATCTTTTCCAGACATGGCCTTTACCCGTTCGGGGAATACGTTTCAGGCTGGTTTCCCCGCTTCGGAAAAAGGATGGGATATCCGGCGCTTGCCCGATGAGTCGGAAAAGATTCTGGCCGGAAGGTATAAGGGAAAGGATGTTTCTCCTTGGAGGTGTGTGATAATAGCCGGGGATTTGACAGCTTTGGTCAACTCGGATATGTTGACGAACTTGTGCCCTTCTCCGGAAGAAGGGCGTGATTTCTCATGGGTGCAACCCGGAAGATGTCTGTGGCAATGGTGGAGTGTGGGAGCACCGAGATATGAGGAACAAAAGGAATGGTTCGATGCCGCCGCCAAACTTACATGGGAATATTATCTGATAGATGACGGTTGGCGAAATTGGCGTAAAGACGGGAAAGACCAATGGGAACTGTTGGAGGAAGTCATAGCATACGGGCGTAGTGTGGGAGTAAAATCCATTGTTTGGGTCAACTCTAATGAAATGCGTACGGCGGGTCCGCGCAGGGCTTATTTGGAGAAAATAAAAGCAGTGGGAGCTTCAGGCATTAAAATTGACTTCATTCCGGCGGCCACGGCAGAAATCATGCAATGGTATATGGGAGCCATGCAGGATTGTGCGGAATTGGGACTGTTGTTGAATTTTCATGGAAGCGTAAAACCTACAGGGCTTTCCCGTACTTATCCGAACGATGTTACGCGGGAAGCCGTTCGAGGAAACGAGTGGCATATTTTACGATACGGGCGTGTATTGCCTCAATCTCACTATGTGGCTTTGCCGTTCACACGTTTGATGGCCGGAGCTGCGGATGTGACTCCCGTGACGTTGAACCCGCGTGAAATAGAGACTGGAGGTTATACTTGGACACATGAGTTTGCCCAGTCTATTGTTTTTCTTTCGCCCATTACTCATTTTTCCGATCATTATTCTTATTATTTGGAAAGTCCTTTCTTGGATTTGCTTAAAGCAGTGCCGACGGTTTGGGACGAGACCCGAGTGTTATCCTGTACAGAGATGGGCGAAGTCGTGGCTTATGCCCGCCGTAAAGGGAATGATTGGTGGGTAGGAGTGATGAATGGAGATAAGGAACGGGAAATTGAGATACCTTTGGATTTCTTGAAAAAGAGTATGGATGCAGTCTTACTGCATGATGATGATAAGATTTTGGCTTCCGTTGCGCGTGAAGATAGGAAAGTGTCTAAAAAAGAAACATTGAAAGTCCACTTGCGTGCCGGGGGAGGTTTCGTGGGATGGTTTCATTGATAAAATGTCGTAAGGGACGTTTTTTATGACAATCTAAGGGCTTAAATCTCCATTTGGGGATTTTAAGCCCTATTTTTGTTTCAATTTGTCCCATTCTATTCTTTTCGGTTGCATTATTTTTGCATTCGGAATTCAATAATGAAATCAAGATGAAAATAAAACACTGGCTTTTGCTTATGCTATTGGTTGGGACGGGACACGCGGTTTGTATGGCCTCGTCTTCTTTGGTGACTTATCCGGCTCCTGAGGGTGTGGATTTGAATGATGATTTTACGGTACAGGTACGTCAAGACGGGGGAGAATGGAAAACCTTGCCGTCCTACTTGGTGAAGGTGGATGAGGTGAGGGATACCAAACACTGCGTGGAGGACGCTTCGATGGCCATTTTCGACTTTTCCGGAAAGGTTGACGTGAAAGCCGTATATAATAAAGGTAAGGTGAACACGGCTCGTGTCCGTCCGCTTTCTTACGACATACCGTGCAGGGTGGAGGGGAATGCCGTTTGTTTCGAATTGACGCGTCCCTGCAATGTTTCGGTCGAAGTGAATGGAGATATTTTCCACAACTTACATTTGTTTGCCAATCCGTTGGAGACGGATGTACCGGATAAAAATGACCCGGATGTATTATATTATGGCCCGGGCTTGCATACGCCGGAGAACGGGGAACTGAAAGTTCCTTCGGGAAAGACCGTCTATCTGGCCGGTGGAGCTGTATTGGCCGGGCGTGTCATTATGGAAGGCGTACACGATGTGAATTTGAGAGGAAGAGGTATTATTGATTATAAGGTAAAAGGAGGCATCCGTATAGCCAACTCCCGTAACGTACTGGTCGAAGGCGTTGTCACGACCCAGTGCGCTACGGGGGGATCGGATGGTGTGACGATCCGCAACGTAAAGAGCATCAGCTATTACGGATGGGGAGACGGGATGAATGTCTTTGCCAGCAATAATGTGTTGTTCGATGGCGTGTTCTGCCGTAATTCGGACGATTGTACGACGGTGTATGGCACACGTCTGGGATTCGAAGGCGGTTGCAGGAACATCACGATGCAGAATTCTACCTTGTGGGCGGATGTGGCTCATCCGATATTTATCGGTATTCACGGTAACTCGAAAGAACAGGAGATACTGGAAGACTTGAACTATGTCAATATAGACATCCTGGACCATAAAGAAAAACAGTTGAATTATCAGGGATGTATGGCTATCAATGCAGGAGATAACAACTTGATTCGTAACGTCCGTTTCGAAAATATCCGTGTGGAGGATTTCCGGCAGGGGCAGTTGGTCAACCTGCGTATCTTCTATAATAAGAAGTATTGTACGGCACCGGGACGCGGTATAGAGAATGTGCTATTCAAGGATATTTCCTATACCGGAGACCGTGCGGAGGTCTCGGTGATTGAGGGATATAACGAGGAACGGAAGATAAAAGACATCCGTTTCGAGAACCTCCGCGTCAACGGGCAGTTGATAACGGACGACATGTCCGGTAAGCCCGGATGGTATAACACCGGAGACATGTGCCGGATTTATGTGGGTCCACATGTAGAAAACGTGCAGTTTGTGGAAACGAAAGAGTAGGATGTTCTATATCGGGATACCTGAATAGTGTAAAGGATATATATAAAATGCCTATCTTTGCATTTAGTGATAAATTTAACACAAAATAAAATGCCATGAAATGTAGAACTTCTGCGGTGAAACGGTTGTGTGTCTGGTTGGGATGCCTGTTGGTGATGTGTCCGGTACTTTCCCGTAATTTTATCCATCCGGGCGTATTGCATACGAAAGAGCGGATGAAGCAAATTCGGGCGTTGGTGAAGGAAAAAAATGAGGATGCTTATGCTTCTTATCTTTTATTGGAGAAACATCCTTGTGCACAAGCTGATTATAAGATGGAAGGACCGTTCGACACCATTTCGCGTGACGGGAAGTTTGCTTATACGAAATCGAAGATGGAACGGGATTTCAGTGCGGTTTATTTGAATGCTCTGATGTGGGGTATTACGGGGAATGAGGCTCATGCCCGTAAGTCGGCCGAAGTGTTGGCTGCCTATGCCCGTGTGCTAAAACGTATTCCCAACACGAATGACGCACCGCTGTTGGCTGGGTTGGAAGGCTTTAAAATCGTATATGCCTTGGAACTGTTGAAACATACCTGGCGTAAGATGCCGGAGGATGATTATAAGGATGCTTTGCGCATGTTTACGAAGATATTTCTTCCCGTGCTGGATACTTTTTATGATCGTAATCCTTATACGAACGGAAATTGGGGGACTATCGTGACCAAGACTTATATGGCTGCCGCTATCCATTTGGATGACCGGAATATGTATGAAAAGGCACGCGCTTTCTACCTTGACGGACGTGACAACGGGACATTGGCTCATTATATTGACGGGGAGACCGGACAGATACAAGAAAGTGGTCGTGACCAAAGCCATTGTATGTTGGGAATCGGGGCTATGGCTACTGTTTGTGAATTGGCTTGGCAACAAGGAGATGATTTATATTCCGCTAAAAACAACCGTTTGTTGAAAGGTTACGAGTATGTGGCGCGTTATAATTTGGGTTATGATGTTCCTTTTGTGAAGTGGACGGACATTACAGGAAAGTATTGCGATTGGAATGAAGTGTCGGATAAGGCCCGTGGAAGATATATGTATGTGTTCGAAATCGCTTACAATCATTATGTGAACCGGATGGGGTTGCCCATGCCGTTCACGAAGCAGGTGTTGGAGCAACTCAGGCCGGAAGGGTACGATCGGGACCAACCCGGTTTTGGAACCCTTTTGTTTAACGAAGGGGCGGTAGGACGCAAATTTGTCCATCCGGGTGGGTTGCATACCCTTGCCGACTTAGAACGGATGAAAATGATGGTAGCTCAAGGACAGCATCCTTGGGCAGAAAGTTGGGTTGAATTGCAAAAAGACCCATGGGCACAATCTACGTTTGAGCCTCGGCCTATGATGAATATGGGCAACAGCCGTCAAAAGGCTTCGGCAGATGCCCATGCCGCCTATTTGAATGCTATCCGTTGGTATGTATCCGGTGATGAGGCATACGCGCGTTGTGCCGTTAATATTTGTAATGCCTGGTCGGAAACTGTGAACCAGATTCCGAAAGCAAGGCAAGACCAGGGTTTATTAGGCATACCCATCAGCGAGTTTGCCATGGCTGCCGAGGTGTTGAGGGTTTGTCCTTTGTGGAAAAAGGACGATTTTGAACGCTTCAAGGACATGATGGTGGAGTATTTGTACCCCGTGAGCCATGAGTTTCTTCAAACTCATGGAGGTGGTAATGTGGATTATTGTTGGACAAACTGGGATGCATGTAATATGGTGGCCTTGGTCGCTATCGGTGTGTTATGTGACCGTCCGGATATTTATCGTGAAGGGATTGAATATTTCAAGCATGGTTTGGGTAATGGAAGTATAGGAAACGCGGTGCCTTACCTGCACCGAATGGAAGATGGTACAGTACTCGGTCAATGGCAGGAAAGCGGCCGCGACCAGGAACATGCAATGTTAGGGGTAGGTTTTTTGGGTACATTTTGTCAGATAGCTTGGAATCAGGGGGATGGTCTGTTTGCTTACGACCATAACCGTTTATTAGCGGGAGCAGAATACGTGGCCCGTCATAATCAGATGCGTGGTGTTCCTTTTACTTATTATAATAATAGCCAAGGTTTGAATAACCGTTGGCCTTCCATAAACGGGCTTGGGCGATTGGAAGACCGTCCGGTCTGGGAGATGATATACAACCATTACGAAGTGTTGAAAGGTATACCAGCTCCTTATTCTAAACGGATGGCCGAGCTGTTGCGTCCGGAACATGGTAGTAAGGATCATTTCGGCTATGGGTCATTGACCTTTTCATTGCGTCCTTCCAATTATCCTCTTTTGCCTACTCCGGAAGTACCTGTCGGACTGAGAACCGAAATTTCTATCGGGCAGATCAGAGTGGATTGGGAACCGTCAGCCGGATATTTTGCTAATGGTTATATCGTTCAACGTTCGGAGGCAGGACGGAGTGAATTCAAAGATATAGCTGTATACAAAGAAAAGGTGACCAATTGGTTTATCGATACCCATATAGAAGCAGGTAAAACGTATGAGTATCGGGTGGCGGCGGTGAATAAGACCGGAACGAGCCGTTTTTCGGAGTGCGTGAGGGCTACTGCCATTTCGGAGGGGGAATGGCCGCAAGAATGGGCTTACGGTGAAATCGGGGATGTTGTGGGCGGAAAGGTTGCCTATGCCGATGTGCAGGAAGGGACTTTTCGTTTGGAGTGTCGTGAGGGCTTTATGGGAAACGGGGTGGAAAATACTCCGTTTATATATCGGAAAATCAAAGGTGATTTTTCTTTTTCTTGCCGTGTCAACGCGATAAAGGGCTATGTGAGTGAATGTGGGTTGATGGCGAAGGAAACGTTGGCCGGTGGAGGAAATGCTGTGACGATGACGCTTGGCCACTTTGGTCGACGGTTTGCGCGAATGGGATGGTCTGTAAAAGGCGAGAAGAAAAGACATTTTGCTATTGGGAACACATATACTTGGGTACCTGCCTGGTTTAAATTGGTTCGTGTGGGAAGAGTGTTTTATGCTTATGAGTCGACTGATGGAGTGAATTGGTTTTATGTGCATTCTACCCGAATGGATATGCCTGTGGAAATTTATGTAGGGATGATCGGAAGTTTCCGTGAAGGTAAAGGGGGGAATTACGTGGTTTTAGATCACATCTCGATAGATTAAAGGTAGGAATGTTTTTAGAAGTCTTGAATCCTCATTTTTTCTAATGGGGATTCTTTTTTCTTTTTTTTTGATATACTAAGCCTTTCTTTTGAAGTATATTTGCATGTATTAATACTAACGAAAAATAACGTCGCATAAAGAACGTGGAAAGATTATGAAGAACATGGCGAAAATGTTTTGGGCATTAATTTCTTTTGTTTGTCTTGTATTTCCGTGCAAGTCTGTAGAACAGTATAAAT
Source organism: Paraprevotella clara YIT 11840 (assembly GCF_000233955.1). Taxonomy (GTDB): domain Bacteria; phylum Bacteroidota; class Bacteroidia; order Bacteroidales; family Bacteroidaceae; genus Paraprevotella; species Paraprevotella clara. The sequence goes on along the minus strand of NZ_JH376597.1, from coordinate 57,520 downwards.
TTCGTTTGATTGATGTGCCAGACGGATTGTCCGATAATCAGATTCGTGGACTGAGTATGGTTCCGGATGGGCGTGTCGGAATAAGGACTGCCTCTATATTGAACATTTACGATGGCGCATCTTTTGAGTATTTTCCTTATGACAAAGACCGGAAATATGTGTGGACATACTCCCGTCCGCCGAAAGAGTATTATGACGGAAAAGACCGAGTGTGGATGAAGGAACTACGTTATTTGTTGCTTTTAGATTTAAAGACAAATGCTTTCAATTATGATATTCAAGGGGAGTTGGAGACTATGGGGATTGATAAAAGGTTGAAAAACCTTTTTATCGATGATGCCAAGAATTATTGGTTCCTGACAGAGGATAATACTTTTTCTTTTTACGATGTCGGCAAACATAAAAAACAAGTGATAGACCGCGGGGACAGTGAATTTACGCAGAGATACGGCGTTCCTTTGGAACTAGCTCAATATAAGAATTTCTGCTGGATTGTGTATAGTAGCGGCTTGATTCGGTGTTGGGATTATACTTCTTCCGATTTTCTTTTTCAGGATTCCCGTTTTGAGGGTATTATTAATGAATATACTGACCGGCTTTATCTGCATCCTGATTCGGTGGGTAATCTATGGTTGATGTACAACAATGGTATTTGTTTTTATAACCGGACACTTCGGGAATGGAGAGATGTGACCAGTATCTTTGGTATATCTAACTTCTTTACTTGTATGGATATGGATCGTAACGGGGATATTTGGGCGGGGACTTCCCGGAGCGGCTTGCGGCATGTGGACGGGAGAACGTTTGCGGTGTCCGAGATGCCGGATTTGCCTTTGACAAACGGAGGGATGCTCCATAATGATATTTATACCGTGATGTCGGATTCGCGCGGTGGGCTTTGGGTTGGTACGTTGTTTCAGGGGCTTTGCTACTATCATCCCAGCATGCAGAAATTCCAATTGGCACAGACTTCTCCGGGAAGTTCTTATATTACCAACGAATCCGTGCGATGTTTTTTAGAGGATAAGGATGGGACTATTTTGGTGGGAAGCGGAAAGGGATTGTTCCGTTTTCATCCGGAAACCCATAAGGTGGAGCAGATTTTCAAAGATGAGATTAACGAATTGGTTTTGTCGCTTTCCCGTGACCGTCATGGAAATATATGGGTGGGAACTTTTTTAAAAGGTTTTTACCAAATTTGCGGGGGGGGGGGATGTAAGCATTTTTTAAGAAACCGAGGCGATTCCGAGCAGGAGGTGGCGCAGAATGTGTCGCGGGCATTGTATGAAGATTCCCGTGGGAATTATTGGACCAGTGTGAACGGTGGGGTCGGCTTGCTGAATCCAAACGATGGAACAATAGAATTTATGTTGCATGAGCGACATCCCGAGCTGAAGAACTTTAAGCTGATTCATTCGCTTTGTCCTATAGGAAAAGATTGTTTTGCTGCAATGGGAGATAACGGGTTATTTTATTATGATGCCGGAAAAGATGAAGTGCAGATTCCTGATGTATGTAAAGATAAATATTATAAGCCCGGCATCAAATATTTTGGTTTGCTGACTGATGTGCGTGGCTTGCAGTGGTTTGCTACAGAGGATGGTATCCGTATTTGGGATAAAAAGTCGGGACGTCTTTATTTACTTACAACGGCTGAAGGATTGCCGAACAATGCCGTTTCCTCCATTTTGGAGGACCGCGACGGAGTTGTGTGGGCTTCAACTTTGAATGGTATATGTAAGATTATTCCTCGTGAGGAAGAAAAAGGCGGTTATTGTTTTTCCTTGGTGGCATTTGGTGTGGCGGATGGATTGCAAAGCGGAATGTTTTATGACCATGCGGCACTGAAAGCAAAAAACGGGACGCTTTATTTCGGAGGTGCGCACGGGTTTAATTATTTCAATCCCGGGCACATGGTATATGAAGAAGCTGCCAGCCAGCCTATTCTAACGGGACTTAGTATTTTTAACACGCCCGTTAGGGTGGGGAAAGAGTATGAGGGGCATGTTATTTTGTCGGCGCCCATGAACCGTACGGACAAGATTGAACTGCGCTATGATGAGAATTTCATTTCCATAGAATTTTCAGGTTTGAATTACGCCAATCCAGACCATACCTATTATAAATATAGGTTGAAAAATTATGAAGAGGGATGGGTGGAGTCTCATGCTACTGCTCAGGGGCGTGCGGTGTATACAGGTTTACGTCCCGGTGAGTATGAATTTGAGGTGTATGCGGCCAATGGGGACAAAGTTTGGAGCAAGGAGCCGGCCCGACTTTCTATTGTTGTGCATCCTCCTTTTTGGGCTACGTATTATGCCATGGCGGTATATGTTCTCATGGTAGTCGGGATGGTTTACTGGATTTCCAGGATGTATGTACATCGGGAAAAGGAAAAGATGATGGAGGAACGTAGGGCAAATGCGAGGAGGCAACAGGAACATCTGGAAGAAATGAAATTGCGTTTTTTCACCAATATAAGCCATGAGTTCCGTACGCCTCTCACGTTGATTCTGACTCCGCTCGGATCGCTTATCAAACAGCAGAGCGACGTGGATTTGAAACAGAGGCTGGTCGTGATTTACCGTAATGCGGAAAAGTTACTCCAATTAGTGAACCAGTTGTTGGATTTCAGGAAATTGGAGATGCAAGGCGAAAGATTGTCGGTCAGTATGGGGGATATTGTCGTGTTTGTTCGGGATGCGGTTGAGGCGTTCTGCGAATTGGTGAAGGAAAAAGGTGTTACGTTGGCTTTTGAAAGTAAGATTGGGCATCTGTATATGAATTATGACCATGATAAAGTATATAAGGTGGTGAACAATTTGTTGTCCAACGCAGTGAAATTTACCCCCTCAGGTGGTCGAATTGCCGTACGGGTGGAAAATTCGGTTCGCAACGGTCGTGAGTACGTAGCAGTGTCAGTCCGGGATACAGGATGCGGCATGGAAGAGAAGGACAAAGAGCGTATATTTACCCGTTTCTATCAGGTGGAGAGTAGCCATAAGAGCCAGTCGGGCAGCGGAATAGGTTTACACTTGGTCAAGGGGTATGTGGATTTGCATGGGGGAGAAATCACTGTGGACAGTCGGCCCGGAGAGGGCAGCGTGTTTACGTTTTTTTTGCCGATAGACTTACAGCATGACGAAAAAGTAACTATAGCGCATGGAGAGGACAAGGAAACAGTTGGTGTTTCCGTTCCATCGGCAGCAGAAGATGGCAGTGAACCATCCGGAGAGAGGAAAAAGCTGTTGATAGTAGAAGATAATGCGGATTTCAGGGCTTATTTGGTCCATGAGTTCAGCTCGGATTTCGATGTGGTAGAGGCGGGGGACGGTGCCGAAGGAGAGGAAATGGTGCGTGAGGAATGGCCCGACCTCGTCATTTCAGACCTGATGATGCCCAAGCGGGACGGCATAGCTTTTTGTCAACGGATGAAGAACGACATACATACATCGCATATTCCTTTCATTTTGTTGACGGCCAAAATGTCGGATGACGCACGCATAGAGAGTTACAAAGCCGGTGCCGATTCGTATATCTCAAAACCTTTTAATTTTGAGATGTTGCAGGTTCGCGTGCAAAAACTTATCGAACAACGAGAAACAAGGAAGGAAACGTTTAAGAAGAACATCGAAATAACCCCGAGTGAGATTACTACGACTTCCTTGGATGAGGAATTCGTAAAGAAAGCAGTAGCTTTCGTAGAAAAAAATATGGATGATTCGGAATATTCATTGGAAGATTTAAGTAGTGACCTCGGTTTGAGCAAGACGCATCTGAACCGGAAGTTGACTGTCATTCTGAATATGAAACCCCTCCAATTTATCCGGTCCATCCGTTTGAAACGTGCCGCCCAATTGTTGGTGGGCAGCCAGTACAATGTGGTGGAGATTGCGGATAAAGTCGGGTTTAACACCATCAAATACTTCAACCGTTATTTTAAGGAAGAGTTCGGCATGACACCTACGCAGTATCGTGAAGCGAACAAAAAGGTAAATAAAAGCCCTAAGACTTGAAAATGTCTTGTTTTATTGTCGTATGAGCGCCTTTGTGAATGGAGTGGATTTTCAGTCTGAGCCAAGCGGAATTTTAATCTCAGCCGAATGGAAAATCAATCTCAGCCAAATGATTTTTCATTCGGCTGAGATTGATTCAAGGGATACATGACTTCTTTTTTTATCCTTATATATATGGATATGAGTGTTTTACATGTGGTGTTACAAATTGCCTAATCATTTGTTATTTTTTGTCCCATATTGTATGGAATGAATCATATAATTTTGAATCGTTGTATTAAAAAAATGAATGCTATGAACAAAAAGAGCGTATTGTCGTTGCTGTTTGTCTGTATGTCTTTGTCTGGGATGGCGCAGGGATTCATACATCCCGGCATATTGCACACGCAGGCGGATTTCGACAGGGTGAAGGAAAAGTTGGCCACAGGGCAGGAACCTTGGACGGCGGCCTACAACAAGTTGATGACCAGCAAGCATGTGGATTTGAATTGGAAACCCAATCCCACAGTCAAGATTATCCGTGGAGGATGGAATGTCTGGGAACCGGAAGGTGACAATTATGGAGCCGCCATGAATGATGCGGCTACGGCTTACCAGTGTGCATTGGTTTGGAGGATTACCGGAGATGAGCGCTATGCGGAAAAGTCTGTTGAAATCATGAATGCGTGGGCCAGGACCTGCAAGAAAGTGTCCGGTAATTCCAACGGCAGTCTTGCCTCTGGGCTTTATGGATACGAGTTTGCCAACGCTGGAGAATTAATGCGCGACTATGAAGGGTGGAACCGTGAGGATTTCAAACGTTACCAGCAGTGGATGTTGAGGGTGTTCAGCGATCAGAGTTTCGGTTTCCTACAGGAGCGTCATGGCTGTGCAGATGACCATTACTGGTCGAATTGGGGGTTGTGTAATGTGTTGTGCGAAATCAGTGTGGGTATTTTGTGCGACGACATTTATGTGTATAATGCCGGTATGGAGTATTATAAGTATATGGAGGAGCACCGTTATGCGGAGACTCTTCGCAATCTGGTATGGAAACTCCATAAGGACGACCGTGGCCCCTTCGGTTATTTTGGCCAAATGCAGGAATCCAACCGTGACCAAGGGCACGCTTCCATGGCTGTGGTTTTGGCGGCAGATGTGTGTGGGGCGGGTTTGAACCAAGGTGATGATCTTTATGCCTATATGGACGACCGTATCGCAACCGGTTTTGAATATGTAGCGGCGTATAATACAGGTGAGGAAGGTTTGCCCAATTCTCCCTACACTAATTCCGATGGCACTTTTCCGGAGATGGGATACGGTGGGCGCGGGACAAATCGTTGTGGTTGGCCACGCATCGTGAATTATTATGAGAACATCCGTGGCGTGGATATGCCTTATTCGCATAAAATCATGATGATGCATGAGAATGGAATTGATGGCGGTGGGGGATTTTACGGCGGAAACAGTGGCGGATACGACCATTTGGGATTCACAACATTGATGTGTTCCTTGGATCCGTTGGAAGACGAAACCCTTGTACCGACCGTTCTGAAAGGAAGTATTGAGTATGGCGGTGAGGCTTTGGACCGTACCTTGTTGAATGCCGTTCCGAGAGGGGCGAAAGTGACACTGAAGGTGGCTTTACCGGAAGGTGAGACTGATACCGGTAAGTGGGCGTGGGATGATGATGCCTCTTGTATTTCAGCCGAGCGTGAGGTGGAAATGGATACCTCTTTCGTGTACCGTGTACGTTATACGAATTCGGCAGGAGTGGTAAGTACGCAGATGTTTTCCATACAGGTGGCGGGCGAGGCATACGTGCGTGACTGCACGCCTTATTGCAAATATGCTTACCGGGAAAGCCAGGACACTTTGATTTACGTGAAGAAGAACGAGAGCGTGATTTTAGGTATGGATTACGGTGGATGGCATGTCAGGTCATGGCGTTGGGAAAAGAGTACGAACGGGGAGAATTGGTCGAAGTTGAACAACGCGACAACCAACCGTTTTGAATTGGCCAGTGTGGCTTCCAGTGCCTATTACCGTGTGACGATGGAACACAAGTCGGGAGTGTTCAAGTCGCAGGTGTTCCGCGTGGAGGTTTCCGAAATAGATCCTTTCATTATTTATAATGGTGAAGAATATCCCGGTACATCCTTGGTGTTGCCGCAAGGGGCTTCTTTCAGCCTTTATGCTAAGCCTACGTCCATATTGAGCCAGTCGGTGAATTCAACGCGCATTTACAAATGGGCCGTGGCCAACGATACCATCCAGGCCGACACGTTGACTTACCATTTGGATGATTTGGGCGTACAGGTGGCCGATCTGAATGATACCCTGCATGTATCAGCCATGGACACTAGTTTTAGTGTTACTTTGGTGTTCCAACGTTTTTCATCTACAGGGAAAGAGGCTCGCACGGTGTACCATTTCGATGTGCCTGTATATGAGACCAATGCTTTGTCTCCTTCTGATGAAGACAACTACTATATTCAAGAGGCTTCGGGTAATCGTTATCTGCGGAATACGGACGGGCAGTTCATGACCTATTCTGAGGATACAGATGAAGAGTATTTGTGGCGTATCCGTCGTCTTCCTTCTACTTATGGTTCGCGTTACATGTTCATCAGCCGTACCAACAGCGGACAGCATTTATCAGAAGATGGGCGTTTGAGTTCGGCGAGCGATTATTCTCGGCATTCCTTTAATTTGTGGCATAAATGCGGCTCGGACGACTTGTATGCCATAGAACGTTCTTCGTCTGTGTCTGGTGGTTTGTGGGAAATTGTTCCGGAATCGTCTGTTATATCGGTGAACCAAGGGCTTTGTACTTCATTCCCGTTCCGTTTAGTGAAGAAGGAAGACGGCTCTTCTGTAAGGGATGTCGTTTTGGAAGATGAGGAAAGCATCCCGTTGTTGGAGGTTGGCCGTTGTGGCAAAAGTGCTCTGGAAGTATGTGTGGACGAAGAGGGCTTGTTGAATATTTATATGCTTGAAGGCAGCTTGTTGCGCAGTGTCCGTTGTGTACCGGGTACAAACCGTGTGGATCTGCCGGCGCGGAAGGGCATGATGATTTTGCGTTATGTGACGACTTCAGGTCGTTGCAAGAGCCTGAAGATGATGTAGGTCTATGTGTCGGAATAAGTATGGGACGATAGAATGATGGTGCTTTTTTACGTTTTGTATGTATTGAAAATCAATGGTTTTTGTGCTATGTTATAAAATGTCTAATCATTTGTTATTTTTTGTCCTATACCTTTAAATATATAGTGTCTACCTTTGAAAGCAGTTGGATAAAAAAACGCTTTTGCAGTCAATAGGTTCGGCTGTGATATGCGATAAGAATAATGAACCTTAAAACTTATGAACATGAAAAGAAGAGCGACGAAAATTTTTTCTGTCCGGTTGGGCAAACGCTTGCCGGTGGCTTTGATGACCATGGCATTGGCGGCAGCCAACATGGCTTTTGCCCAGGAGGAAAATCCTTGGGTGGGTGAGGCTCTGCCAGCAGAAGGTGGTGAGTTTTACCTTTATAACAAAAGTGGTGACGGTTTTCTTTTGGGAGCCAATACCTGGGGTACACAAGGTTCCTTGGGACAACCGGGATTATTGTGCACGGTAGTCGTGTCGAATGGCAAATACAAGATTGTGACCCGTTGCAACGGTGACAACAGGGGCTTGGGCAGCGATGGATATATTGATAATGGTACCCCGGCTGAATATACCTTCACTGATCCCACACCGGATGATGGCCTTAATGAGTATGTGATGAACTTGGATGCCAACAAATGGTTTTATTATGGCGGGGAAGGCACGGTGTTAAATTTGGACGGTAACGGAAGTGCCACCGATGCGCAATGGTTGTTCGTTTCGAAAGCACAACGTGAGCAAAGACTCAATCAGGCTACCAAAGACAATGGGGTGGATGCTACGTTCTATATCATGGGAGCCAGTTTTGTTCGCACAGAACCTCACAATTGGAAAGAGGTGCATAATGGCGGAACGGTTAGTTTAAGTTCTCCGAGTGGAGCTTCTGGAAATCATTTTTATTGTGCAGAAGCGTCCAATAATGACAATTTCGATATTTACCAGGAACTTACCGGTATCCGTAACGGGCGTTACCGTTTGACCTGCCAAGGTTTTTATCGCGGTGACGGTTCGGTTCGGAACGCCATGTTGTATGCAGGTTTGATTGAATCCCCTCTTCTTTTAGCCGAGAGCGAGGAGGATGTTCCCACGGATGCCAATAAGGCTGCGATTGCCTTTGGGGATGGCCGTTATGGCGGCAATACGGTGGAAGTGATTGTGCAGGACGGTACTTTGCGTCTCGGTGTGAAGAAAAATGCACATATCAAAAATGATTGGGTCGTTTTTGACAATTTCCGTTTAACATATTTGGGAGAGGCAACGGCAGAAGAAGCCTTTACTGAGTTGATGGGGTCATTCCAGAATCTGATTAATGATTTTAATGACCTTGGAGCTGAAGCTATAAAGTCAGAGCTTCAGGTCGTATATGACAAGTATGTTGGAACCACAGGCGATGTCACGGAGGCGTTGCAAGTTGTATCAGAGACTGTGAAATCGGCTAATGCCGCACGTGCATTGACCATGGCTTTGAACAATGCCGTGAAGGGGGCCGAAGCATATTGGGCAAAAGTCGAGAATGGGGAAGTCACATTGAATACTGCTTTAAAGACTTCTTTGCAGCAACAGATTTCGGAAGCTAAGAAACAACTTGCGGAGACCAATATGGCTGATATGGTTGTTGGGGCAGAAGAAAGTACCACAAAATTGAATGCAATGGTGGTTTCGGCTCGGAATTGGGCCGGATTGTCATACGCTTTAGGAAAAGCAAAGGCTTTGGCCGACCGGTTGGGCGGATTGGAGAACACGGATGAGTATAAAAAAGTGTTGGCTGATTTGGATGCTGTGGAATTGACATTTGACGATGCAATCTTGGATGTGGCTGCTTTGAATGCGAAAATCCAAGAAAAACTGACACCGGAATTCTTGGCTACGGTTACAGAAGAGAACAAATTGGATTTGACGAGCTTTATTACTAACCCGAATATTTTCAACAATACTGGTGTAAAGAACCAAATGCCTGGGGGATGGATTCTTGGTCGTAATGATGCGCGTGACAACACAGAGTGGTGTACGGTGACAGACGGTGATGGTGAATTGCATGCGGGTAATTGGTCTGGTAATAAAGGTAATGATGTGACAGGAGTACATTATTATCAGAAAATAGGAATTGGAGATGGCTCTGTCAAATTGCCGGATGGTTTGTATCAGTTGGCGGCTGCTACTTATTCTGACGGTGACCCGAATAAGATTGTACTGTATGCGACATCTGACAGTGTAAACTTCGATACAGTGTATTTTAACCGTGATAGGATGCTTTATGATGAAGCTCTTTCTAAGACAGATGTGACCAGTACGGTGGAAGATGTCGTGGTAGTTGGTGGCCAATTGTATATAGGTGTAAGGGGATCCGATCCGGAGAATAACCATCAAGGTGGTAATGGTAAGAATTGGTATGCCGATAACTTCCGTCTTTATTTTGCAGGAAAGGATGTGCTTGGGGCTTACCGGGGACGTTTACAAGACCGGTTGGATAAGGCTGTGGTATTGCACGACTCCTTGACGGTCTACGGTATAGACGACAGTGAGTCCTACGGTTTTGCCTTGGATCCGGAAGAGGGTTATTATCTTTTCTTGACGGAAGGGACTTTGGACGACGTTTCTTATGCCATAAATGACTTGGATAAGATGAACGCGGATGCCGAGAAATTGATTGCGAATTATTTACTTTTGACTCCATTGGTGCAGAATGGAAATAATTTCAATAATCAATTGAATGAAGGGGTTCTGTTTGCTCAACCTACAGCAAAAAAAACATTTATTGCGGCTTTGGAAACGGCGGCGGAAGTGGCTGAGGATATGACTTGGGACAATTATTTGTCAGACGCAGTGGTTGAACAGGCAGAGGCTCTAAAAGTGGCCACTACGGAGTTCATGAATTCCGTGGCACTTTGCTTCCCGATGGGGACAGCCAAAGTTTTGGCAGACCAGATAGGAGGGTTGGCACAAACAGAGGCCTACCTTAACGTAATGACTTATCTTGCTTCGGATGAGTTGGATCCTTTGGATGTTGATTTGGCGGTACAGGCCTTGCAAGGTGAGTGTATCAATGCCATGACTCCAGAAGTGTTGGCACGGGCAACAGTTGACGAACCGTTTGATATGACGACATTTGTTGTCAATCCTAATATCTATCAGGATGCCACGGATGATGAAGGCAATCCGACTGATATAAGAATCAATGGATGGACTTTGGAAACGAATGCAGATCGTGCACCGCGTACAGGGGCCACGTCTGGTGATACTTGGATGTACACGACCAGTCATTCCAGTAATGATGCTCATAATATTTCTTCGGCTACGGATTATCGTCAGGTTATCGGTACGCAACCCGAAGTGTCTGCTGAGGGCAAGTATGGATTACCAACCGGCGCCTATCGTGTGGAGGCCGCTACGTTCTTGAACCATGAATGGGACAAGATGAGGCTTTATGCGCAGACGAACAGTGTGGAGGTAAGTACGGTGACCGGAAGTGCCGGGCAAGACAGTACCGTGTATGCCTATACTGAAATTGAATATGCAGACAGTGCCTTCAACGGAAAGCAGGATGTATGGGATGCAGCACAGGCGACTTTGGGAACGACCACAGTGGTTCCTGAAATCTATGTGGAGAATGGGGCCGTGACTATTGGAATACGTGGTAATGGACGAGTTGGAGGAAATGATTCTTGGTTCCTGGCTGACAATTTCCGTCTCTATTATGTCGGTACGGAAAGAGGTAGCAATATCGGTGGTACCATGGTTGGCCGCAACGATAATTTGTCGGAACTTGTAGATGTATATGATATTACCGGCAAGCTTGTGCGCAAACAAGCGAAACGTGCCGATGCGGTGAAGGGCTTGAAGAAAGGAATCTATATTGCAGGCGGCAAGAAATATGTAGTGACAGGCAATTAATCTAAAACAAAACGGGACGGGGCACCGTCGTGTGCCGTCCCGTTTCTCCCATTTAGGGTTGAAAGAAAAACATAATTTTAAAACAAGGTTTTATGCTAAAAAAGGTATTACGTGCAAGGCCGTATAGGGTACTGATCTCCACCGGTATTTGGGTTGGTGCATTTTGCATGATGCCCTCCTGTTCGGATGATTATGAATGGGCACAGGAGAAACCCTCGTGGTTGGGGCAAAGCATTTATGACGAGTTGGCACGCCGTGGCAATTTCGGTATTTATTTAAAGATGGTGGACGACTTGGGGCGTACCGAATTCTTAAGCAAGACCGGTAGTGTGACGGTGTTTGTGGCCGATGACGATACTTATCGCGCTTATTTTAAGGCGCAGGGAGTGGATGAGAATCATATCTCCACCCCGATGAAGAGGTTTTTGGTGAACACTTCCATGTTGGAGAATGCCTACGTGCTTGATTTGTTGACCAACCAACCGTCAGGAGACAATATATTGAAAGGGCAGGTGATGCGCCGTACCAATACGCAATGGTCGGTGTATGATTCTATTCCGGCTGTGTCCGTGGCAGAACTGCCCGAGGCTTCGGTGAGTGCAGATTACTGGGGGGGATTGCGTGGAAGGCATCAGTCCGTGTATAACCTGATTGAAGAGGGGACTGTGCCGATGGTGCATTTTATATGGCGCCAAATGATGTCCAAGGGCATTACTAAAAAAGATTTTTCTTACCTTTTTAATGGAACGGAATTCCAAGAAGAGGATGTATATATAAATAATGTGAAGGTGCGCGAGGGGAATGTGACGTGCCAGAACGGATATATCCATATTATGGAAGGTGTGCCGGAACCTTTGCCTAATATGGCCGGTTATTTGCGCACGAACGGGAATACCTCTTTGTTCAGTAAGTTGATGGATCGTTATTCAGCCCCTTTTGTATCAGTCCTCCTTACCAATTCTTACAAGGATTTGCACGACCTCTATGCTAACCAGAATCTTTATCCGGTATTGGCCGGAGGGGACTCCATATATGGACGGCGTTATTTTTTCTCTTCGGCCGATGGGAATTCACTGACTTCGTACAACGGATCGGAAGTGGACGGTGTGCTGAAATTCGATCCTTCGCGAAACGATTATGCGGAAGGGAATATCTATACTATAAATGGGGTACAAACGAATAATGTCAACTTGGACATGGGTGCCATCTTTGCTCCTACAGATGAGGCGTTGAACTCGTATTGGAATAGTGAAAACGGCTCTTTCTTACGTGAACGTTATCCGAGCGAAGAGCCTTTCGAAAACGTTCCTAACAATGTGTTGGCGGAGTTCTTGAACAACCACATGCAGTATTCGTTCTTGTCTTCTTTGCCCAGCAAATTCAATTTGGTATTGGATGATGCCAAAGACCCTGTCGGACTTGACGAGGCTGATATTATAAAAGGAAGCACGGCTGTGTGTAACAATGGTGCTGTGTATGTGATGAAAAAAGCCTATGCACCGGCATCGTTCCGTTCCGTGTTGGCTCCGACGTTGGTCAATGAGAATATGAAAATCATGAATTGGGCTATTAGAAGTTTGGAGTTCAGACCTTATTTGTTGTCTATGGTGAGTCATTATGATTTCATGATATTGACGGATGAGGCCCTTTCACGTTACATTGACCCCGTGTCGTATAACGGAACGGATCCGCGTTGGTTCAAGTTTTATTATAATGCGGAGAAGAACCAGGTGGAAGCATATTCTTACCGCTATGATAAGAAATTGGGTGGATGGGACGGCTGCACAGAAGATGACATGCGCATATTGGGTAGCACGTTGCAACAAGATAGTGAGGGTAATTCCTATTATCAAATCAATCCTGTGGTCGAAAATCGTCTGACCGATTTGCTGAATTTCTGTATCGTTCCTCGGGATGTGAACGGGGGCAATTATGTGGGCAATGGTTCTGTATATTATCAGACAAAGGATGACGGTCCCATGAAGATTGAAAAAGTGGGCGGGCAAGTGACTGTGGCCGATCAGTTTTCCGGAGCAGAAGTAACAACGCAGGATTTTGTAACGATGGATAATGGGGTGTATTATGTGCTTGACCAAATGGTACAGCCTACATTCCATAGTTTAATGCAGGAGTTGGTGGAACATTCAGAATATTCTGAGTTCTACGAATTGCTTTTGGGAAATGAGGAATGGACTACCAACGAGTCGAACCTATATTCTTTGATTTCTACGAAATCTTTGAATATGAATGAGGACAATGCTGCCATACAGACTTTCAGTTCTTATCATTATACGGTATATGTACCGGACAATACAGCCATGGAAAAAGCTTACAGTCTCGGGTTACCGCGTTGGAAAGACATCAACAATCTGGCCAATGTGTATGCCGGGACGGATGTCAACGTGGATTCTTTGAAACAGGCTTATACCCGACGTGTGATGAACTTTTTGAAGTATCATTTCCAAGACAATGCGGTTTATATCGGTGGGGATGCCCGTAATATGTCTTTCGAAACTGCGGCAACTCATTTGGACGGTGCGGACAAGGGGTTGAGCTATACCTTGCGGGTGAATTCTGACGCCGCGGGTATTATGGTGACAGATAATTCGGAGAAGACCGATGTGGTTCATATAAAACCTGAAAATCCAGAGTTCTATAACCGGATGACGCGTGAATATACATTCTCGGAAAAAACGGAAAATGGTAATATCAACGCTTCTTCATATGTGGTAGTTCATCGCGTGAATGAACCTTTGATATACGATGACGAATGCTTCTGCCTGAAAGATAATGAACGCGTTCCGGAGGATTAACAATACCATGAATCATAAAAAAAGAGGTTATGAATAAAATAAAATATTTGATAGTATTTCTATTCTGCTTATGTCCGCTGTGGGCCGTCGGGCAGAACCAAGTGGCAAGCGGTACCGTGTCGGACGACTTGGGTCCTCTGATGGGAGTGTACGTGGGGGAGATAGATGCAGCCAACCGTATTGTGTCTGCTGCTGTGACCGATATGAACGGGCATTTCACTCTAAAAGTACAAAACCCTAAGAATAAGTTGCGTTTTACTTATATGGGGTACAAGACGGTTTTGCAGGAAATAGGAAAGCGGGCGGTTTTCGATATCATGATGGAGGAAAACAGTAAGGTTATGAAAGAAGTCGTGGTGGAAGCCCGTCCGAAGATTGCCACCGGAGGATTGGAAATACCGGAGCGTGAACAGTCTTTTGCTCAGCAGACGATCAAAATGACAGAATTCGAAGGTTTATCTTTCACTTCTGCCGATGAGGCTTTGCAAGGACGTATTGCCGGGTTGGACATTATCGCTTCATCCGGAAACTTGGGTTCCGGTACGACGATGCGTTTACGCGGTGTGTCAACCATTATGGGAAATGCAGAACCGTTGATTGTTGTGGATGACAATATCTTTGAGACCAATGCTAATGATGATATCGATTATACGAGTATGACGGATGAAAGGTTTGCCGAATTATTGTCTATCAACCCGGAAGACATAGAGAGCATTACGGTGCTGAAAGATGCGGCGGCTACGGCTATTTGGGGCTCACAAGGTTCTAACGGGGTCATCAATATCGTAACCAAGCGTGGCAGGCGTGGCAAACCCCAATTTACTTATTCTTTGAGATTGAAGGGTACTTATCAGCCTGAGGGTTACAAATTATTGAACGGAGATGAGTATACCATGCTGATGAAAGAGGAGCTATTCAATGTGAACCAAAACCCCGAAAGTCAGCCGGAATTGAATTATGACCCAACCTTTTCTGAATACGAACAATTCAATAACAATACTGACTGGAGGGATGCTGTGAAGCAGTTCGGGCTGTTCCAAACGCATTATGTTTCTTTGTCGGGAGGTGGAGAGAAAGCAAATTATCGTATTTCAGCCGGTTATGACCATCAGATAGGTTCTATTATCGCTCAGAAACTGGATCGTTTTACCACCCGTATGGCATTGGATTATTTTGTAAACGACCGTATCAAGATTTCGAGCGACTTTGCATTGACTTATACGGATAACCACATGAATAGTGATGATTTGTTGAAGGTAGCTTATACGAAGATGCCCAATCTGGCTATTTATGACGAGGATGCGTACGGTAATTCTTTGGGTACGTATTACATGCAACCGAGGTTTGTGGAACGGTACCAAGGGGACAAGGATGAACTTTCGTCACAACGCGGTAAAGTGAATCCGGTGGCTTCGGCATATTTGGCAAAGAAGGAGGAACGTAGTTATAACATCCAACCCCAATTCGATTTCCAATACCGTTTGTTAGGACTTGACGAGACTTCTCACCAATTGACTTATAAGGGGACTGTGGTATTGAGCATTTATAACAAATACAATGATTCTTACTATCCTTGGGAGTTGAAGAATGTGGATTTCAAGGAGAATGAGAAAGGGATAAATTCCGCTTCTTCGGCTTTTGAAAAGAGTTTCGGTTTTAACACACGTCATCAGTTGACATATATCCCTTATATCATGAACCAAGACCACTCGGTACGCTTGTTCTTTAAAGGGGAAATGGTTTCCGGTACGTCTAGTTCCCAGTTCTTAAGTTCATACTTGTTGCCCAGTGGAACCATCACTTCTGGAACTGCCGGTGGCTTTTTGAATGAGACGAAAACAGGAGCCGGTCATTGGCGGAAGGCCGATTGGGTCCTTCAGGGGCATTATGCCTACCAGTCCAAATATTCCTTGGATTTGGCCTTGCGCGGAGAAGGAAACACTCGTTTTGGCCAAAAGTATCGTTGGGGGTATTTTTATTCCGCATCCGGTCGTTGGAATATTTCGGATGAAAAATGGATGGAACCGACCAAAAAATGGTTGAGCATGTTTGCGGTCCGTTTCGGATGGGGTGTGACGGGTACGCAACCTCCTAAGGAGGATACCCATTTCAGTGTGTATGGTGTAGATGGGGGGTATATTAATTCCATCGGGATGCGGCCGAACAATATCCGCTTGACGGATTTGCGTTGGGAAAAACAGACTGCGTGGAACCTAGGGTGGAACATCGGTTTGTTTGATGATTTGGTAACGGCGGATATCAATTTGTATTCCCAGAAGAAAACAGACTTGATGACCGAACATGCTTCTATTCCCACAACGACCGGTTTTTCAGAGTTGATTGTGGAGAATGGCGGAGACATGTTGAATAAAGGTTATGAAATCAATTTGAACCTGAACCGTGTAAAATTGACGGGGGATTTGGCGGCTACTTTCAATTTTACATTCGCTAATAACCGGAATACTATTACGGCCATGACACCTACGCGTCTGAATGCCATTAATGGAACAGGGGTCAAGTTACCTAAAAACGGGGAGTATATGTCCCGTGTGCAGATAGACAACCCGTTTGGTGCGATTTACGGCTTGCGTTATAAAGGTGTGTACGCTTACAGTTACGACCAGTTTGACAAGGCACAGGCGTCCGGCGCGACTTGCCCGGTGGCGCGAGATAAAGCCGGAGGCGTCATTTATGGTGCCAATGGAGATCCGATGCCCATGTATTATGATTATAACGGTACGAAATATGCTTTTACCGGTGGTGACGCTATTTATGAAGACGTGAATCACGACGGGAGTATTGATCAATATGATGTGGTCTATTTAGGCAGTTCATTGCCCAAATTGACCGGTGGTTTTGGGTTTAGGTTGTTCTATAAAGGATGGAGTTTGAATACGCAGTTCAACTATCGTTATGGTAACAAGATTGCGAATGTGGCGCGAATGATGGCGGAAAACATGCATGGTGCAGACAATCAGAGTACGGCGGTGAACTATCGTTGGCGTAAGGAAGGTGACGGTGCAAATGGAGGGCATGTGTTGCCTCGGGCTTTGTATGGTCAGGGGTATAACTGGATGGGCAGTGACCGTTTTGTGGAAGACGGTTCATTCTTGCGCCTGAACTATTTGCAACTTTCTTATGGGTTTGACTCCAAGCTTGTCAAGCGCATCGGGCTTTCTCGTCTGAACCTTTACGTGAGCGGAGAGAATCTGTTCTGCCTAACGAAATACTCAGGCGTGGATCCCGAAGTAGATTATGGTAGTATGGGAGTGACTATAGATGAGGCGATAACTCCTCGTGCAAAGTCTTTTACATTCGGGTTGACAGCAACGTTCTAATGACATGAATAAACAGAAGGAAATATGAAAAAGATATTGAAAACCGGAACATTGGCCATGGCCGTTTCCCTTGCCGCTTTTACGACTTCCTGTGGCGATTTCTTGGATATAACGCCCTTGAATGCTGTGGTGGTAGAAAACTATTGGGAGAAGAAAAGCGAAGTGGAGAGTGTGATAACTTCTTGCTATTTTCACATGCAGGATAAGGGCTTTTCTCAACGCGTGATAGCCTGGGGGGAGTTACGGGGGGACAATTTGACGGAAACTTCCACTATGGCTGCAAAAGAAAAGGAACTTTATGATTTTTATACGAATAACATTGTTCCGGATAACAGTTGGACTTCGTGGGCGGATTTCTATAATGTGATCAATTTATGTAATACTATCTTGCATTATGCACCTGAAGCTCAAGCCAAGGATGGAAATTATTCAGTAGACGAATTACATACGCATGAAGCCGAAGCTAAGTCGATTCGTGCTTTGTGTTATTTCTATTTAATCCGTACCTTTAAAAAAGTGCCGTTGGTGCTCCAGGCTACTATCGGTGATGATGTGGATTTCAAAGTACGTGCATCCTCTGAGCAGGAAGTATTGGAACAGATTATTGCAGATTTGGAATGGTCGAAAGATTATATATGGAATAAAAAGTTTTTTGGTGATGTACGCGAAAGGAAAGGACGTTTCAATAAATTATCTGTGAAAGCCCTTTTGGCAGATATTTACTTGTGGAAAGGGGATTATGCCAGGTGTGCGCAGTATTGTAAGGAAATCATGGATGAGAAAATGGCAGAGTACAATGCCATCAAAGCAGCAGAATTGGAGGGGAATTTTATATCTTCTTCTACAGAAGGTTCTCTGACCTTGTACAATGGCTATCCGCTTTTGGATGAATCTTATTCATCTCATTATCCTTATACCATGTTGTATGAGCGGGGAAATTCATTTGAAAGTGTTTTTGAGCTCCAATACGATTATGATAACCGTAAGGATGGCAATGAAGGTGTTTCTTATTTCTATGGGAATCATAAAGATCTCTCAGGAAAGGTCAATGCAGCGGCTTATTTGACCAATCAGACGGCTGGTGCCTTGTTTGCAGACGCATCGGATTTGCGGTTGGAAGAGAATACCGGATATATGGGTGAACCCTCAAACAGTTATCCTATCTATAAGTTTCGTTTCTTGTATTTCGGAAATGATGAAAGAGGGTTTCGTTCCACGGCAGAGAATTGGATTGTTTACCGTTTGACGGATGTGATGTTGATGCGTGCTGAAGCTTTGGCTTATATGGGAGGGGATGAAAACAGTCAGGAAGCTTTTGAGATTGTGAAATCTGTGAACATGCGGTCGTGCAAAGGGCGTAGTTTGTTGGTGTTTGATGCCGATAAAATAAAGAATATCGTTTTGGATGAACGGCAACGTGAACTGATGTTTGAGGGGAAGCGTTGGTATGACTTGATGCGAATGGTACGTCACTCCGACAATCCGGTGAATGCGATGTCCACTTTGCGTAGTACATATTTGCAACGTAAATATGGAACAGGAGGACGCGATGCCGTGGCTCGAATGGGATCATTGGATAATTTGTATCTGCCTTTTTATCAGAAAGAGTTAGATGTGAATCCGTTGTTAGTACCGGATCAGAATCCGGCTTACATCATTTATTAATCAAGAGTAAATAGAAGTAATATGAAACGTAACATATATAATAAGGTAATAGGATGTGTGGTTTTGGCAACAACATTATTGGGTTGTTATGACGACGGTGTGGAAGGTGACAGTTATTATGTGTTTCAGGGACAGACGATTGGTGATTATTTGGATGCAGACGGGAAATATGGTGAGTTTTCCACTATTTTGGAACGTGCCGGCATGAAAGGTTTGATGTATGCTTATGGGGATTACACTTGCTTTGCACCGACCAACGAGGCCATAGACCGTTATGTGGATAGTAATTATCCGGGCTGTACGTTGGAAACTTTGCCGGATTCAGCTGTGGTGGCTTTGGCCAAAAGTCATTTGATAGACATTCGCTACTTGACTTCAGATTTTTCAACAGGCTATCTTCAGGAGTCTAACATGTACGACCGTAAGGTACAAGTGACCATTGAAAAAGAGTTCGATGCTGAAATAAGCGATAGTATGACAGTGTATGTCTTGAACGATTATTCACGGATTATCCAAGCTAACGATACTGTGAGCAATGGGGTTGTTCATACAATAGATCGAGTGTTGGAGCAGTCCAGTTATGTGTTACCGGATTACATGCAGTCCAAATGTGAGATGTTGGGTTTTACCCTGTTTATGGAGGCTTTGAAACAGACTCATTTGACGGATTCCATGTTAAGGGAAAAAGATGAAAGCCCGGAAATGTTGTCCCGATTGGCCCAATAT
Source organism: Paraprevotella clara YIT 11840 (assembly GCF_000233955.1). GTDB lineage: Bacteria > Bacteroidota > Bacteroidia > Bacteroidales > Bacteroidaceae > Paraprevotella > Paraprevotella clara. The sequence goes on along the minus strand of NZ_JH376597.1, from coordinate 37,939 downwards.
GCTTCGAATTCGGAGTACACTACGGCTGGGCATAAAGTTCCTCCGGCCCGTAAGTTCGGTTATACGGTACTGGTAGAGAAAGATGAATTGTATAAAACGGTCTATGATCCGCAAAATATGGGTAAGCCTGTCTATACAGGGGATCTTCAGGCGGATTTGGCATCCTTGTTTAATTATGCAAAGGATATATATGACAAGGTATATCCGGATGATAAGGGATTGTATGATGATGACTATACTCATCCCAAGAATCCTTTAAACCGTTTTGTTGCTTATCATATCTTGGACCGTAATGCAAGCTATGGGGATTTGGTACGTTCTACTCCGGATTGGTCTGTGCAGGAAGGTGGGGATTTTGTGGAGTACTACGAAACCATGGCCGGTAATTTGTTGCGTGCCCAAAAAGTATCTCTTTTGGGAGACGGGATATACTTAAATCGCTGTGATGATGTGAATAGGGCTGACAACAGGATGGATGGTGCGGAAGTCCTTCCTTCCGGAGGTTCTTCAACAGTAAATGGCAATTTCCAATTTCTGAGCAGTATCCTTTCTTATAATGAAAATGTCGTGAAAATGCTTCGTAGTGAACGAATCCGTATTGATACGGGGGTTTTGTTTCCTGAATTGGTGAACAATGATGTCCGTTTGGATCCGGATGGAGATATGTTATGGTGGCATTTCCCGGAAGGATATTTTGATGATGTGCGTTATGACAGCCAATGCGATTGCAAATATAACCGTTGGCCTAATCCTCAGGGAACCGGAATGGGGTCGCACTATGATTTGGCAGCATTCCGTACGGATAATATGAATTTTGCGGGGGAATATGATGTGATGTTGCGTTTGCCTGCCGTGCCTGCCGGTCAGTATGAGATTAGATTAGGGTACGTGGCTAATGGCCTTATGGGGATTGCGCAAATTTATTTTGGACAAAATAGTGAATACATGCAACCCACCGGAATCCCTTTGAATTTGGGATGGGGAGGGGGAATGCCCAAAGTGGGAATGATAGCAGACGATGCTTTGTTTGATGATATTCATAATGACGTGTCGAATAATTTCGAAGGAAAGACAACCATCACCGAAAATGATAAGGCTATGCGTAATTTGGGGTATATGAAAGGGCCTGCCTGCGTGTATAGAGTAGACAATGACAGGGTTTCATTACGTGCGAAGTTGGTTAACGATTGGTGGTATATACGTAATATCGTCACCACTCAGACTTTGGAAGAAAAACCTTCTTATTTACGCCTGCGTAAAGTGGATGAAAGAACCGGGCGCATGTTGAATATCGATTTTATCGAAATTGTGCCGAAAAGTGTGTATAATGGTGCTATACCAGAAGATAGAAATTAAATTAAAAGCAGAAGATTATGAAAGATACTAAAAAATATACCAGGGTAGCTATTTGTTGCGTGGCGGTATTGGCTACCGGATTGGTCTTGTCTTGTTCGGACGATTGGGATGCACATTATGATGGTCTGCCCCGTCCTACAAGGACTTTGTGGCAGGAAATTACTGCCCGTCCGGAGTTGGCGGATTTTGCAAAATTGCTTAAAAGCCATGGTTATGACAAGTTCTTGGATTCGGGTCAACGTTATACGGTTTGGGCGCCTACCGGTACTATAGACACGACATTGGTGACCGGTGAGAACATGACTTCGGATGAAGTGATGGAACAAGTAGTTAAAAACCATATCGCCCGTGGAGTTATTGCGGCGTCGTCTGTTGTGAACGATACTATAAAAGTGTTGAATGGGAAGCCCATGCCTTTTGTGTCAGAAGGGGGTGTGCCTCATTTCAATGGCTCGCCGGCCAAATCTTTTAATATTGAATGCAGTAATGGAGATTTGCATATATTAGATCACCAGGCGGTTTATAATAACAATGTTTGGTCTTATTTGAGACAAGATGCTGATTTTTCTAATATTACCAATTATTTGTATAGCTTTAATAAATTGGAGTTTGTGCCTGAATTGAGTACACCGGGCGGTGTGGTGAATGGGGAACAGGTGTATACGGATTCCGTGTTTGTCTTAACAAATGAATTGTGGGGGCAGATTGGCTACTTGAATGACGAGCAGCGGAATTATACGATGTTGGTTCCCGTGAATGATTGTTGGGACCGGTTGGTGGATAAGTTTAAGGGCTTTTATCATTATTCGGAAGACGAAGAACCGGAATTGGCAGACAAGTATGCGTGTCGCAGCATATTGGATGCTTTGGTTTTTGAAACCCGTAGTCAGTCTTCGACATCCGATTATTGGGAAAGTACGTCCGGAAAATTGTTCTATCGTCCCCAAGATGCCGGGGGCTTGTTTGAAGGGACCGAAGCCATTGGTTGTAGCAATGGACAAATATTGAAAGCGGCCGATGTGAATTTGAGCCCCTATCAGGTCTTAAACAGTGACATTGTTGTTGAAGCCGAAAATATCGGTGATTATCTGCTTGCAGCTAATTATTACGATGAAAATAAGGATCGTCCTGTGTTTGTTGCCGCAGCAAATACCGGTGTGTCATCTAGTTATTACATGAAGTTTACTTCTACGAACATGTTACGGGGCGCCACCGTCACTTATGCTATCCCAAACGTATTGTCTTGCGCCTATGATATAGGGATTGTATTTGTTCCGATGAATTTGACGCGTAATGGTTGGTCTTCTTCCATTGATACAAAAAAAGGGCGTGTGGATGTCGAATTGAATGATAAATACACGAATGAAAAGCTGGCAGTGGGAGGGATTGAAATACCAGGTGACAAGGTTGATACGATATGGGTGGCACAAGGGTATCATTTTGCTTATTGTGATTATTTCCCCGATCGTGTTTCTATGGAAGATGCTAAAATCTCTTTAAAAATCGTTAGTACGCCTAAACGTAGTGAGTCGGATTATACACGTGATTTATACATTGATTGCATATTGTTGAAACCCTCAATTGATGGAGATTTAAGTGATGAAGAATAAGAATCTATATAGTATATGTTTTTGTATGGCCTTGGCAGGCAGTCTGCAAACGGTCTATGGGCAGGTGGATGCGGAAGGGATGATAGATTCCACGTTATCGGCCGCAGGAAGAGAAACCGATTCACTTCAGATTGTAGTGCAGAGAGAAATGAATAAGCTTCCCACGGTGGTTTGTAAGGGGACATTGGTCGATGCTGCCACAGGTGGGCCAGTGCAGGGCGGCATCATACAAGTAGCCGGAGACGAACGGTTCAGTTCCATTTCCGACGAACAGGGTGCTTTTGAAATAAAAGTGCCGTTGTATGCCAATCAATTGTTGGTGCGTACACCTACTTATGCCTTGGCTAGGGTACATTTGGTTGGAAAAGGAAAAGAATTAGTAGTGAGGATGTATTCAGAATATTTTTCCGATGGTTATGCCAATGAAGTGAGGGTGACGAATAAGAGCAGTGTCGGAGATTTTTCTCCAAATTCGTCATTGACCATTGAAGACGAAATGGCTAAAAAGCTTGGTGCTGATTTACGTGTATTGCTTCGTTCGGGTAATCCGGCTCAAGGAGCGAACATGTTTATTGGAGGATATAATTCGTTGAATGGAGGCGGGCAACCTTTGTTTGTAGTGGACGGTGTGATTCTTGATACTCAAAACGGGCGTTCGTTAATGCACGAAGGTTATGTCAATAACGTGCTTTCAGCCATTAGTGTTAATGACATTGAGAAAGTTACAGTGTTGAAAAACGCCACTGCATTATATGGGGCGAAAGGTGCCAATGGTGTTGTGATGATTGAGACAAAACGTGCAAAGAGTATGGCTACACGGATTGATGTAGATATCTATGGAGCGGTTGAATTGTTACCGAAATTGCCTTCAATGATGAATGCCGGGCAATATCGTTTGTATGCAACGGATGTGATGGGGAACGTGACGGAAACTCCGGATTTTTTGGATGATTTTACAACGGACAAGCAAAAGTACGCCATGTACCATAACGATACGGACTGGAAGGATTATGTTTATCATGAAGCTTTCACACAAAATTACGGTGTAAACGTGCAAGGTGGTGACGATGTGGCTAATTACAATCTCTCCATAGGCTATGCTAATGCGCAAAGTACATTGAAATACAATGATTTCTCACGGTTGAATATGCGTTTCAATACAGATGTGAAGTTTATGAAGAATTTGGATTGCAGTTTAGATGTGGCTTATTCCAATACGACCCGGAATTTACGGGATGATGGAATGGGCAATGGGCAGATGTTGTCTCCGGGAATGTTGAGCCTTATTAAATCACCTGTATTGGCTGCATACAATCCTGACCAATATGGCAGATTTACGGCATCCATGGCAGACTACGATTGTTTTAACTTGTCCAATCCCTTGTCCATATTGGAAAATGGCGACGCAAGTAATAAAAACCGGTTGGAGTATACTTTGTTTTCATTGAGTGCCATGCCGAAATGGAAAATCAATCGAAACTTGACACTGTCTGAAAAGGTAAGTTATGTGTTGAATAATGTTACGGAACGTTCGTTTATCCCGGATGAAGGGGTACCAACTTTTACAGAGAGTGGTGACGATATGACTGTTAACAGGGCAAGGGCTTATTCTAGTAAGCAATTGTCCGTGGCGAGCGACACCAGAATTGATTGGTCGTGCCGTTATGGTGGACATGTGATTCATCTTTTTGGAGGTTTCCGTTATTTAAGCGATTCATTTAATTCAGATGCTATTCGTGCAGATAACAGTGCGGGCGATAAATTGCCGAATATTTCCAATGAAATGAAAAACCGTAAGGTAGACGGTATTATTGAAGAATGGAAATCCACAGCTGTGTATGTGAATGCGGATTGGAATTATGCGGATAAGTATTTTTTGCAGGGAACGTTGACTGCGGAGACATCTACGCGTTTCGGTAAGAATGCCACAGGGGGAATGAAACTGGGCGATTATGTCTGGGGGGTATTCCCGTCCTTACAGGCGGCTTGGGTGGTTTCCGCCGAACCTTTCTTTCAAAACGTGAAAGGTATTGACTATTTGAAACTGAATGTCGGCATCGACCAATCGGGCAATGATAATATTGATTGCTTTGCCTCCCGGTCTTATTTTGCTCCAAGTGCATTCTTGAATCATACGTCGGGTTTGGCCTTGGCCAATATCGGTAATGATAAACTAAAATGGGAGACTGTCACGCGGATTTCTGTAGGTTTGGATATGTCCGTTTGGCATGACCGTTTGTCGCTTGGATTCAATTATTATAAGTCTTATGTGAACAATATGTTAGCTTATAAGACATTGGGAGGGGTGAGCGGATTGCGTAATTATTGGAGTAATGAGGGTAAGATGGAAAACCAGGGCTTTGATGTTGCGGCAGTGGCTAAAGTCATGGCATTAAAGGATTTCTCATGGGAAATTTCTGCAAGTGTCGGCCATTACAAGAATGAGGTGACTGCGTTGCCAGATAACGATAAGACGATTTATACTTCGGTTTATGGTGGTGAGGTCATGACTAAAGTCGGAAACCCAATCGATTTGTTCTATGGTTACAAGACACAAGGGGTGTTTGCCACTTCAGAAGAAGCTGCTAAAACAGATTTACGTAATGGAAGTGAAAATGGAAGTGCTTTCCGTGCAGGTGATGTGCATTTCTCCGATTTGGTAGCTGATGGGGTGATTGATAATAAGGACAAAGATGTAATCGGCAACCCCAATCCGGATGTTTTCGGTAATTTCGGGACTAGCCTGCATTACAAAAATTGGACATTGGATGCCTTTTTCAGTTATTCATTGGGGAATGACATTTACAATTATCAACGTGCCGTATTGGAAAGCGGAAATTCTTATTATAATCAGACCACAGCTATGTTGAATCGTTGGACTTCAGAGGGGCAGCTGACTTCAATCCCCCGTGTGGAATACGGTGATAGGATGGGAAACGCACGTTTTTCTGATCGTTGGATTGAGGATGGCTCTTACTTGAAACTCAAGACTTTAAGTTTGAGTTATCGTTTCCCTTTCAACTTGACGTTTCTACAAGGGATTACAGTTTGGGGAGCTGCAAATAATCTATTTACGTGTACAAAATATTTGGGTAGCGATCCAGAACTTTCCATTTCAGGCAATCCGATTTATCAGGGGATTGACCGTGGTTTGTTAGGGCACGGGCGCAGTTTCGTTTTAGGTGTTAAAATAAATCTTTAACAAGGATATGAAGATGTTAAAAAACATATTAAAGTTGACCGCCATTTGGATGGCGGCTACGGTATCTTTCACGGCTTGTGAAGTGGATACTACTACGGTGATGTTTGAAGAAGACCATGACTTTTCTCAACCGGGCGATACCGTGTTCTCTATGTTGGGTATATTGGACAAGGTTCAAGACGTGGTCGAAAAAGGAGTGCTTTTAGGGGAATTGAGAGGAGATTTGGTAAAGCCTGATCCTTTTGTCGGTACAAGTAGTGCTTGGGTGGATTTGACTCGTTTTGAGAATTTGGAAAATGCGACTTTCAACCGTTATCGGGATTACTATGCCATTGTGAATAATTGCAATTTCTATTTGGAACGTGCGGATGCCGAGATGGAGCGTCGCGGGCAGAAAGTGTTCCTGAAGGAATATGCAGCCGTGAGTGCCTACCGGGCGTGGGCTTACTTGCAATTGGCCTTGCTTTATGGCGAAGTCCCGTTCTATACTCAGCCTTTGCTGTCTTATTCTGAAATAGAGCAAGTGATGAATGATCCTTCCAAGCGGAAGGGATTGGGTGAGATTTGTTCTTATTTCATTGATGATTTGCTTCCTTACGTTGATGTGCCGTTTCCCAATTATGGGAACTTCACTTATGATCAGAGTAGTTCAGTAAATAGTAGTGATTTTTTTCTTCCAATTCGTTTACTGAGAGGTGACCTTTATTTATGGCGTGGTTCATTGGATGGTAATAAATCTGATTTTGCTAAGGCTGCACAAGAATATCGTGATTATTTATTGTCTGAAAAACGATTTGTAAGTCCTGATGTAAAGGTGGCTTATCGGACTGTGGATATGGATGGTGCCCAAATTGTGGATCGTTGGAGTTCCGTTTTTCTCGGAAACAATTATAATGAAAGTATTAGCCTCGTTCCATTTGCAGGCAATTCTCAATATGGAAAATTGGGAAGTTTGCGGCAATCGTTTAGGTCTTTCATGGGGTCTGATGCTCTTCAGAAATTAGTGGATGAGTCTTATTATTGTTACGTGATGTATACAGAAGAATCAGAATCGGGTGAAAGTGAGTATATGTCTCGTTTTACGGGTTTGGCAAAGGATACCTTATATTACGGGACAAAGGAAAATCCTCAGTATTATTCATATATCACAGTACCGGGCACACCGCAATATTTCATGGGCGATTTGCGTTTCAACCGGGATTATCAGGAGGGATACGGGTTGAGCATCAATAAGTATTCCTCTTCTTGGCCGCATGTGACCACCTATCGTACGGGAGCGGTATACCTTCGTCTGGCCGAGGCCATCAACCGTGCGGGTTATCCGTTGACGGCTTTCCATGCGTTGAAGTATGGTTTGAGCCGTGGCAATTTGATACAATATGATGCCAATGGGGAATATCGCCGTCTGATGCAGTCCGGTTATACGTTTTACGACATGTATGACAACAAGGATAATATTGGTTTGCATGCACGCGGTTGTGGTAACGCGGAGATGGACACGTTGCATTACTCGTTACCCACCATGGCTTCGCTTCAGGACAGCATTCAGAAAGTGGAGGATATGATTTGCGACGAAATGGCTTTGGAGACGGCCTACGAAGGCAACCGTTTCTATGACTTGATGCGCTTTGCGTTCCGTCGCGGAGAAGATTTTCTGGCTTCCCGTGTGGCACGGCGTAATAATCCGGATATGCCGGACCAGACGCTCTACAACAAATTGAAAGACCGCAAAAACTGGTATTTGCCGATGGTGGAGAATTGAGAATGGTATATTGAGGAATGGCAGGCATGGAACGCAGGCATAGGCTCTTTTCCATGCCTGTTTTTTCTGCAAAAAATATGAAATGGGAAAAAATGACATACGTTTTGTCGAAAATTGCCCTATCCTCTTTGGGTAAGGTGGCTTAATTTTGCGATTAGAAAACTAAAGAACCCAATATCATGGAAATATTCACGGAAAGTCAATTCTCAGCATGTTATATACATTACCGGAGGCGGGTGAGAGGTTATATCTTGTCTCGGGTTTCCGACCGTGAAGAGGCGGAGGATCTGACTCAGGACGTATTTGAAAATATATGGAGATGCAGGGAAGGGGTACGCAAGGAAACGCTTCACAATTTAGTCTATACGGTTATGCGGAACACCGTGATAGACTATCTGCGCCGCCGTTATATGAAAAAAGACAAGATGGACATATACACCTGCTGTGAGGAGGAGGGCCGCAGTACGGTAGAAGAAGATTATTATTACAAGGAGCTTCGCGTGGCGCATAGGAAGATGGTGAAACAGTTGTCCGAGAAACGCCGTCAGGCATATATTTTGTATTTTTACAGGGGTATGTCGTATGCTTCCATTGCCGACAGGCTCAGTGTGTCCGAACGTTCTGTGGGCAGTCATTTGCAAAGGGCGTTCAGGGCGGTGCGTCTGGGGGTGGACGGGATATACCGGTATAAGGCGGGGTGAATGGAACCGGAAGTCCCATTCTTGACAATATGTGCACTCTTTCCGCTTTCCGGCATGCAAATGGAAAGGGAAAAGGCTTTCTTCCCATTGGCCGGAGTTGTGTCAAAAGCCTGAAACAGGTATGGAAGAGGCTTTTTAGGAATACTTTTTTAAGGTTTCAAGGCATTTTTTTATGTTTATTCACCAAAGACATGAATCGTTTGGAGCAGAATGAAAAATCGTTCGGCTGAGAAAACATTTTTTTTCTCCTCGTGACGGTCGGAAGTCATGCGCTTATCGGTGGAACAAGTGCCTTAAAACCGTGGCTCAACCTGCTGCGGATGCCATTATTTTCTCTATTTGGAAAGGAAAAGCCTGTGGGTTCGGAGTGTCTTTTGGTAAGCTGGAACGCCTTACTGGTTACGCCATTCTTTGGGGGCTGCGCAGAACGCGCCTTATGGTTTTCATTATGATAACGGAATACATTTCCGGCTTTCATCTTGCCTTTTCCCGACGGTGCGAGAATCGCGTATTTACGGCGGACATCCAAGTGGGGGACGAATAAACGAGTCACGCACCATCGGAATTGACTTTTTGCCATTTTGTAATTGGAGGTTTTTACAGACGTAGGATTTGCTCTTTGCTTAAGAAATCCAGAAACTTCCGGTAGGCCGTGCAATTCCGGAGCAGCGTTTCGTTTCCGGTCATGAAAAATTGCTTGCGTGCCCGGGTGAGGGCCACGTTGAGCTTGCGGTCTATTTCCCGACCGTCTGTCATGACCGGTTCGGACAAGATGGAGAGCTGGTACGGACGGCTGACGGTGGTGCTGAATATGATGATGTCGCGTTGGCTGCCCTGATAACGTTCCACCGTGTCGATGGTGATGTCGGCCGTGTCGGGAATGTGCCGTTCAGCCAAGGCTTTGCGTATCATGGCGATTTGTGCGCGGAAGGGGACGATAATTCCGATTTGCTTACAGGGACTGAAGGGTATGCCCGAGCGGCTGTACAGTTGGCAAAGGGTATGTATCAGACGTGCCACAGTCTCGGCTTCCCGCTTGTTGCTTTTGGATGAATCGCCCACGTTCGGCAGACCTTGGGCAAGCTTGGTCTGCTCTTGCTTACTCTCGATTTTCGTGTAATATTCTGCTTCGTCGGCTTGTACGGAAATAAATGCCATACGTGTACCGGCCACGAAGGCGGTCCATCGGTCATCGTCCGGACGGGTGCCGAATGCCAGTGGTTCCTGTTGATGGGGGAGGGGAACGGCATCCAGTCCGCCGTTATAATAATTACGGTTGACAAATTCGCAGATGGACGGATGCATGCGTCCTTGGCGATGAAGCATTTCCACGATGTTTTTCGTGCCTTGCAGGCTGCTCAGCCGGTGCAGGCGTTCAAACAGGGAGTTACGGCAGTCGGTCAGCCCGATGGCTTGCAGGCTATCCTCGGTCACCCGTGACATTTCCCGGGGTTGGCTCACGACGGCGGGCAGTTGCTTGTGGTCGCCGATGAGGATGAACTTCCCGATGGCCAGACGGTTCAGGTTATAGTCTCCCCGGTTCACCGCAGTAGTGGCGCATAGCAGGGGGAGCAGTTGGGGCTCGAGCACTTGTGAGGCTTCGTCGATGATAGCCACGTCGATGACTTTCAGGCTGAATAGCTCTGTCTGGCTGCATAGGCTGCTGATGGTGCCGGCAAACACCCTGACGGGCGCCAACTTCTCGTAGATTTCTTTTCGGGAGGTGGCATCCCCGATGACGTGCTTCATGAGCCGTGGCCGGAAGTCCGGGGCGCAGTTCAGTTCCTGACCGATGCGGATATATTCCGGAGCAGGGTTGATGGCAGACAGCGTATGGCAGATTTCATCCACAGCCCGGTTGGTATAAGCCATGAGCAGGAGGGTCTTTTGTGGAGAATCCGACAAGAACTCTTCCACCATGGATTTCAAGGCTACCGACGTCTTTCCTGTCCCCGGCGGTCCGACAAGCAGGAAGTAATCCCGGGCCTGTTTGGCTTTCAGGACGATACGGTCTATTTCTTCATTCAGGTAATGCCGGTGGAGCCTTACGGACGGATCGGTGGCCGGTGGCCGTATGCCCAACAGCAGCTCTTTCCGTTCCCGTGGGGCGGTGAGCAGGCTGAACAGTCCCGAGTAGGCTTGGTTGAATGTGGCGTCCATGTAACCCGGCTCTATGGCATAAAGGCTGTCGGGGTGGAATACTCCGGCATTCCGCTGCTTGTAAGATAGTTTCAGCAGCATGTGTTCAGGATGGATTTCCTCTATGGTACAACGGAAGAACTGTTTGTTCGTCACGTTGTCCCCTTCGTGGTTCCGTTCGTAGAGCATTACCATGTCGCCCTGCCGGAAGTTCGGGAGGAAGTCTTCGCCGTATTCCGGAAGTTTCAAATCCAGCCGCACGATGGCACCTTCCTCGTCGGGGACGGGATGCAGTTTCAGTCCGGTCAGGATGTTTCCGTTCTGTTGTTTGGTCAGTGTGTCGCAGCACCATGTTTCGGAGAACCCGCCCGGCGAGTCCGCCCGGTCGTCCCCGACTTTGGCGCGGAATTGTTCGCGGGCGGTAAACGTCAGGAAGCGATGGAAATAATCGGCTTCCGCGCCCCTCATGCCATGAAGTGGTGTCAGTATTTCCATCATGCGGGGGCGCAGGTAACGAGTGTAGAGCCGATCGCCCCGTCCGTTCACGTTGAGCCGTTCTTCCGTCAGCTCGTCTATCAACGCACGGGATTCCCCCCTTCTCAGGCGGTGCTCTATGTGCAGGATGGCATTCCGCAGGGCCATGGCGCGGCGGATATGGCTGCGCGGCACGTCGACGGCATAAAGCCCGGGATAGCGTGAATAGAAGAGGTAAGACTGTACCTGTTCATGCCTGCGGTCCAGGTTATAATACAGGATTTCTTTGTACAGGGCCATTTGCAGGCGGTGTTCGTCCTTCGGGCTACGGTAGGGATATTCGTCCGCTTTTCCGCTTTTCAGTTCCACTAACTTGTCGGCGTTTCGGGTGAGCAGGTCCATACGTCCTTGCAACCCGAGGGCTTCGCAAAGGAAAGACGGCTCCAGTTCCACTTCCGTTTTCCGGATGTCGATGCCTGCGGCACTGAAACTGTTGCGTACGGTTTGCCGGATGTGGTGGAATTGCATTTCGCAGCGGTTGAAGAAATCGCGGTCGATGTCCGGCAAGGTGGACCAGGCAAGAGGGGAGATCCGGAAGGAATTCTGCATGGAACGCAGGTAGAGTTCCGCTTCTGCCGTCCCGTCTGCATTTTGGGTAAATCGCTCACGCCCGGCAGACTCCGGGCAAGCCCGGTCTGCTCTCTTTAAATCGCGATTTTGGATAAATCGCTCACGTTCGGCAGAGCCAAGCCTGAAAACTTCGTTTTCGCTTGTTTCTTCTCTCTCTAAATCGCGATTTTCATTCACGCAGTCGTCCAGAAACTGGTTGGCCGCATTTCCCAACTGTATGGCCGCAGAGCGTGCCGGAGGAGCGAATTTGTTCAACAAGTGGGTGTAAGCCGAATACCCGTACGGTCTGATGCAGGCGCACAAGGCTGTGATGTCAATCAGGAAATCCGGGTCGAGAACCAACATCTCGGGTTTTAGGACATAAGGATATGCGCCTTCCGCCTTTATGGCTTTGACCGATAAGAGATTGAGCTGCGCCCCTTCGTACAGTTGTTCTTTCAAGTCGGCGAACGTGCGGTCGGTTTCGTCGGCATATTCCACTTTCAACAGTTGTTCCGTGGGATGCGTGTGGTCTTTTCCATAAATGAAATGCTCGTCCCACCGGTGCACCGTTATCCGGATACGTTTGGCCTGCGGTACTTTTTCGGCAGGTGCGGGAGCGGGTCGCCAATGGCGGGGCAGGCGTTTTTGCACGTCTTCCGGAACATGGGTTTGGTAAAAAGCGGCCAATCCTTCGCAGACCGCTTTTAAGTCGTAGGCTTCATCCTCTCCGTCGGGCAGGAAAAGCCCTTTTTGTATTCGTCCGGCCCGCGCACGGAACACTTCCAACGGGTGGGACGGATGGCCGGTTTGTTTGCAGAGCCAATATAGGCGTGCGGCTGTGTGGGTGAAATCCACCGGACTGTGGCGGGTCCGGTCTTTCAGCGCACGGAGCAACAGCGCGTCGAGGGCATGGTAACGTGCGGTACAGTCCATGTCCGGCTGCATGATGTTTCTGATTTCATCGAATATGTCCTGAATCTCTTCCGTCATGGGTTATGGCGTATTCTGTTTGGACTTGGCTTCCACTTCTTCGGCACTCAGTACTTTGCTTTTGAATCCTCCGCGCGAATTCTTGCGTGACGGGGCAGGCGCGGCACCGGTCGTGCCACCATGGACGGCAGCACGGTAACGTAGCCAACGTTCACGGATGGAAGTCACGTAGCCGTAGGTCTCTTCTCCGCGCAGATAGCCGTAACGCACTACGGGGTCGTTGTAATATTGCGGTTGGCTCAGGCGGAGGATGAAAGGAGCCACATCGTTCCACAACTGCGGGTTTTTGCCGTGTTTACGTGCCAAGGCCATGGCGTCGCGAACGTGTCCCGTTCCTCCATTATAGGCCGCCAGGATAAAGTTTATACGTTCCGACCTGCCGGGGATATCGCTGAATTTACGTTCGAGTTCACGGAGGTACCGGGCTGCCGCACTGATGTTCTTTTCGGGCTGGTGCATTTGGTCGGCGGGCAAACCGAGATGTACGGCTGTTTCAGGCATAATCTGCATCAGTCCGCGTGCTCCGGCCCACGATACGGCCTCCGGGTCGAAACCGGACTCTTGGTAACATTGTGCGGCCATGAGCCGCCAGTCCCACCCGATGGCTTGGCTATGACGGATAAAATGAGTGTCGTACGGCGAGATAATGCCCTTGGCGCGATTCTGGAAGGGGGCACGGACACGGCGTTTTACACTTCCGCCGGGAGACAGACGCAACTGTTCCCTTTTTTGCAAGAAAGACCGTGTCTCGGGTTTATACCATCCGTCCAAGGCTTCGGCCAGGAAGGGGGCATCCTTTCGTACGACCCATCCGGTTTTGACTGCGGCCGTACTGTCTGACGGACACGACCGGACGCCGGAGAATTGCAGTTCCGTGTCTGTCATGTGGTTCTCCGGAATTTCCAATGCGATGAGGTCTGCCTCTCCTTTTTTCAGTCGTTGGAAAAGCTCCGCCGTATCGCGTACTGCTTCCATACGGAGCTTGGCACCGATGGACACGGCAAAGTGTTCGGCCAATTCAAATTGCAGTCCGAATCCTTTTCCCTTATATTCATAATAAGTGTCGGGACCGGACAGCGTGACGGCTATCAGTTCGCCGGCTTCCTGTATCTGGTCTAAGTCGTAAGCTGTTTCCGCATATTCTTCTTCCGTGATACCCAAAGGGGATATTTTTTTCTCCTCTTTTTCTCCGCAGGATACGAGATTGACGGCAAGGACGGTCAAGAGGCAGGCCAGCAGATTGTGTTTCCATAAATCGCTCCCGTTCGGCAGAACGGAGCCTAAAAACTTCGTTTTCGCCCCGCTCTGCCCTCGCTTACTCGTGATTTTCCATAAATCCGGTCGTTTTCGGCATAGCCGGAAGCCGGCCTTCCATCCGAATTCGCTTATACGGACTTTCATAGAGCTTGCCCCGTTTGTTCCAAATGGAGATTGAGATGGTGTAGGATGTAAGTACGCATGATTTCGATGGCTTTCTCGTTTTCTCCTCCTTGGGGAATGATAAGGTCGGCATAGCGTTTGGTCGGTTCGATGAATTCCAGATGCATGGGTTTGAGTACGGCCCGATAGCGGTCCACTACCATTTGTACGGTTCTTCCCCGTTCGATGATATCCCGTTCGATGACACGGATGAGGCGTTCGTCGGAGTCTGCATCTACAAAGATTTTGATGTCCATCAGGTCCCGGAGTTCTTTATTGGACAAAGCGAGTATGCCTTCTATCAGGATAACCTTTCGGGGTTCTACGTGTATGGTCTCTTTCAACCTGTTACATTCCAAATATGAATAAGTCGGTTGTTCGATAGCCCGTCCGGCTTTCAGTTCTTTCACCTGACGGATCAAGAGCTTCCAGTCGAAAGCGCAAGGATGGTCATAGTTGATTTTGCGGCGTTCTTCCATGGTCATGTCCGTGGCATCGATATAATATGAGTCCTGCGGGATGAGGGCCACTTCACCTTTCGGGAGACTCTCAATGATTTTTCGTGCGACCGTGGTCTTTCCGGATCCCGTGCCTCCGGCTATTCCGATAATATACATGGGCATTCTGTTTTTGTTTTAGTAAACATCTTCGTTTCCGGTAATTTCTTCCGATGTGAGCGGTTTGCGATCCATAACCTTCCACACGTATGCGATGTAGGCCACGACTACGGGAAGGAGAAGAGACACGTAGGCCATGGTTTTCAGGGTGAACAGGCTGGAGCTGCTGTTTGCCAAGGTCAAAGAGCTTTGTAAATCTGCGGTGGAGGGATAGTAAGCAGTATGGTTATAGCCGACACACAGGAGCAAGGATAATACGGTCAGTATGGTTCCTGTACCTGTAAACCAGAAACCGTTGCGACTGGTGTGGCAGAAGATACCACGAATAAGTCCGAAAAGCACACCTGTCACACCTAAAAGGAACAAGACAAGCAATATCGGCATGTCTGTCAAGTTGTGGAAATACTTGTAGGGTTCCATGAAAACGATGCCGGTTTCCGGATGGACGGCAAAACCGTCTTTCAATAACGTATGGATCACGAAAGCCAAGAAAAACAGCAGGAATGGGACGCTGTCTCCCAGCAATTGGCGGCGGCAACGGGGAATCAGCTCTGTGTCGCGAATGCTGCGGATGAAATAAAGGCAACCTAAAATACGAGCCAGAAAACAGACAGCCAGTCCCAACATGAGATTCCAAGGATTTGCCAAAGCATCCAAGCCGTGCCATTCGTTACCCCAATGACTGATGACGGGGATGGCGGCCTCTGTCAGATTGGATTTGCTGACAAGAAAATCAGACCCGTTGAAGAATGTGGCCACGGCCGCTCCGAGCAGAACCGGACCCATGACTCCGTTGAATACCAAAAAAGATTGGTAAGTACGTTTGCCTAACAGATTTCCTAATTTCGATTGGAATTCATAAGAAATAGCTTGTAGTACGAAACTGAAAAGTATGAGCATCCACAGCCAATATGCTCCGCCGAAGCTTGTGCTGTAAAACAAAGGGAAAGAGGCAAAAAAAGCACCTCCGAAAGTGACGAGCGTGGTAAATGTAAACTCCCATTTACTGCCTGTCGCGTTCACCAATAAAGCACGTTCCGTTTCATTCTTTCCCAAGTGGAATAACAATGAGTTGCCCCCTTGTACGAATAATAAGAAGACCAATAGTGCCCCTAACAGGGATATGATGAACCACCAATAATGCTGTAGAAAAATATAGGTCGATTCCATAGTTTTGATATTTGACAGTGACTAATCTTTTTTATCGGTTTCGTTCATGATTCAGGTCCTTTTTGGATGGCTTTTACCATGATACCTATCTCGGCAATGAATAAAATAGTGAAAATGGCCAGAAAGATGAAGAACGTCGTTTGTACCGCTCCTGCAGACAGGTTGGATATGGCGGCATTGACCGGTAACAAATCCTGGATGGCCCAAGGTTGTCGCCCGACCTCTGATACGACCCAACCGGCCTGGCTGGCTACGAAGGCGAAAGGAATGCTCCATAGGGCGATTCGGTGCAGCCATCTTTGTCCGTACAGTTTATTTTTCCATGACAGGAAAAGGACCAAGGCGAAAAAAGCAATGAAGTACATCCCGAAACCTACCATAATCCGGAATGTCCAGAACGAAAGTCCTACATTCGGCACAAGATCGTCAGGGTTTTGAATATAACCGTAACCGAAGTATGGCATGTTTTCTTCCAATGTGCGGCGGGACGCGTCCATCTTATCTTGGTCGCCGTCCTTTTGAGCCTGCCGGAAATCCGATAAGGCCGCGATTGCCATTTTGCCTCTCGCGATCTTTTCTGTGGCGGACAGAGCCTTGGAACCGTCGTTTGTCGTATGTCCTCCAGCCAGGATATTGTGGATTCCCGGTACGTAACCGTCGGGATTCCGTGTGGCCAGAAAAGACAGCATAGTCGGGATTTTCCATTCGCCGACCACCGTTAACGGCTGTCTTGTTCCACCTTCGTAAAGTGCTTCCATTGCAGCCAGTTTCATCGGCTGGTATTGTGCGACTTGATAGGCGGATTTATCTCCGCTGTATAGTGTCAACAGCGAGGCGACCATACCTGTACATGCTGCAATTTTCATACTGGCCAAAGCGAATTCCTTCTCACGCCGTTTCAATAGGAACCAACCACTAACCCCAATGACGAACACGGCCCCTACAATCCAACTGCTGAGTACTGTATGCAAGAACTTCATTACGGCTACAGGCGAAAAGGCTACGGCGAGGAAATCAACCATTTCATTGCGTACCGTTTCGGGGTTGAATACCATTCCTACGGGATATTGCATCCATGAATTGGCCACCAGAATCCACCAGGCAGACAAGGTAGCTCCCAGACCGGTGAGCCATGTAGAAGCCAAATGGAATTTCTTGCCTACTTTGTCCCATCCGAAAAACATTACGGCCACAAAAGTAGCTTCCATAAAGAAGGCTACGATGCCTTCAATGGCAAGAGGGGCTCCGAAGATATCACCTACGAACCAAGAATAGTTGCTCCAGTTCGTACCGAATTGGAATTCGAGAATCAGTCCGGTCGCTACTCCGATGGCAAAATTGATTCCGAACAGTTTCATCCAGAAACGGGCTGTTCTTTTCCAGAAATCATGACCGGAAATGACGTACCGTGTCTCCATAACTCCCATGATGACAGCCAGTCCCAGCGTGAGCGGAACAAACAGCCAGTGGTACATTGCCGTCAGGGCGAATTGTGCTCTTGACCAGTCTATCATTGTCTCCATATTGTCTAACATAAGCCTTGTTTTTATTTCAAGATTAAGGATGAATAGCTCTTTCTATCAGTTCATTTCCTACGTAGTCTTCCTTTTCTTCGGTCGATTTGCCTTTGAGGAAAGGCGGGAAGAAAAAAAGTTTCAGGATAAAGAACATAATGAAAAGTTTGATTAGAATCACGGCCCACAACGTACGTCCCAGCGTCATGCTGCGGAAACCGTCGCGGTAAAATCTCCAAATTCCGATGATTCCTTGTCTTATCATAGTGAATGTATAAGTGTGATAAGGCAAAGGTAAGCAAAAAACAGTTGGAAGCGGGTGCCGTGAACGGATTTTTTGCTAACTTTGGATGAAAATAATATAAAAGACGTTGTATTATTATGGTGAAACATATCGTATTATTTCAGTTGGCTTCTGAAATGGAAGCCGAGCGTAAGAAAAACGTGATGGATGCTTTCAAGAAGGGGATAGAGGCCCTGCCTGCCAAAATCCCGTTTATTCGGAAGATTGAGGTCGGGTTGAATGCCAATCCGGAAGAACAATTCGACATCGCGCTCTACAGTGAGTTCGACACGATGGACGATGTAAGGGCTTATGCGGCCCATCCGGCTCATTTGGCCGTAGCGGCTTTGCTGAAGGATTGCAAAAAAAGCCGTTCGTGTGTGGATTATGAATGCAAAGCCTGACCAAGGAGTCCTTGCATGCTGGACGCACCCTTCCCCTACATAGGAGTTTTGCAAAAAGAGCCTTCATCCTTCAGGATATATGGTAATCCGTTCATAATATTGATGTTACAGGCTGAAGGATGTTTCAGGCATCTTTCAGCTATGCTTCATTCCGTTTGGCGCAGAACGAAAAATCGTTCGGCTGAGATTGAAAAATCATTTGGCTGAGAACTTTTTATCGCTTTCCGCAATGAACGGAAACTGAAGGATTCCTGAAACATCTTTCATTCTGTAACGTGTTATGTAATAGCTGCTTATCGTGCTGCCTGAAAGATGAAAGGTCTTTTTAAAAAACTCTTGGGGGGATGGCGGATTTTTGCAGAACGTCTGTAGTGGAACTTATCCCTTAACACACCATCAATAACAAAATACGCCATGGAATCGTACAAATCAAACCGACCTGAAAGCAAGTCTTTATTTACAGCCGTCATGACACTATCGGTTGCCTGGTATTTCATCAGTATCATACCTCTTTCCGCACAAGAACGTGTGGATATTGACACCCTATGGTATCGTTACCATAATCCAGAGCAGGATTATTATCCGGACTTGCTTCCCGAAGACTGTTATATGGAATTGTACTTGGAAAACGGCATATTGAAGAAAGGGTACTTTTGGGGAACGACTGACGAGTTTGAACAAGCTCGTGAAGGCTACGAGTGCGGCTATTTCGTCATGCCCATGACGGATATAAAACAAGACAAAGACTCCATTTCATTCCGTTTGGACATTGTCACGACCTCAAGCGGTGAAAAAGTCAACACTTTCGTCAAAGCCCCCATTGACCGCCATATCCGTTCTTGGCAGGAAGCCATGTCTCGCTATCAGACGTGGGAACCCTTTACCGACCGGATGGAGGATGAGATACAAATGAGTATCTCCTTTGCCCGGTGGTTGGAAAACGACACCGTGCGCTACAACATGTCTGTGAGGAAAGACACCGTAAGGGTCAAGAACCTGACTTGCCCTTACATTGATAGGGAGGGCAAGGCTTTCGTCTTGCTCAAAGACAGGACGGGACTGTAAAGAAACGCATTGCAACCATGAGACTGCCATTTTAATCTTATATTTATAGGAAATAGTCATGAAGAAAACTTTTATCGGATACCTATTGGTCCTTATTCCATTATCCTCCTATTCCTGTTTGCAAGCAGAAATAGGAGACAATGTACTTGAAAAGGAATATCAAACCATCCGTATGGAGAACGACAGCCTGAGACCTACCCGGAAATGGACATTCAGGTATGACGATGAAAAATTCCCATGTGACCATGGAGCGTATGATGGTACGATTAAAGGTTTCGATACAGACGGTAAGGGGCGTTTTTACATTTTAGGGGGAGAACCCGTCCGATTAGCTTGTTTCATAGGAGAGAATATGGAATGGAGCCGAGGCCTCGGTTTGTCTATGAGACACTGCCAAAATGCTTTATTCAAGATGGTAAACGATTCCATTTATTTTATAAATGAAGTCAAATACATCTATTCTTTTAATGAGGCTAACTCTATGTATTTCAAAGATGAAGCTAAATCCAATCTTTACATGGATGAAGCCAACTCTATCTTTCGCATCCACAAAAGCGGTAAAGGAGATGTTGAACGTTTCCCCCTATACATAGATGGAGAATATCTTGAGGGAAATTTACGAAACAACGGTTTTTATGTAGTAGCAAGACCCAAAAATGTACCTGATAGCGTTCCGGGCTATGACAGAAGCCACGACGTAGCCTATCTCTTCACATACCCTAATAAATTGCAAAATAAAATCAGCGGAGAAAACGACATCGCTAAGTTGCACCTTAACGGCACGCCGGTATTTATTGATTTGGAAAACAATCCCCCTTATATGGTTTTTTATGGAAAAATAGACACTTTTCTTATATATGGTTCTATCGACTATGACATCGGCTCGATTGCAATAATAGACACAATACACCATACCATAACAAAATATCCCATTTCCGGCTTACCACGATTGGATGCGACAACCGGTTGGTTTCCAGGTGGCGCACTAAGTTCTGATAATACAACGGTTATTGTCAACAAGCATCTGTACACAATAGGATACGACAATATAAAAATGACTTATACCATCGTGGAATATGATTTAAGTCCCATATTGCTTATGACAAAAGCAATAGACTCATAAAACTATGGGACGCGTCATTCTATTTTGGCTCGTAAAAAACTATGGCTGTCTCTTTTGAACATTTCTAAAAATACAATCATTCATGCTCCTACGAAACATATTCATATTCTTCTTTTTATCACATTTTGCACATGCAACCGCCCAACCGGCAGCATTCCGCACTTTCTTGTCAGGGTTTAAGAAGTGCACCCAAATTAATATGACATCATTTGGGGAGAGAATCATATCCGATTCAGTTTTGATAGATAGCGACATGTATGCCCGTTTTCTTCCTCCCATACAAGACGGCTGCCTTTGTGGACAGGACGATGTCTTTTGGCAAAAAGGAAGTTACATGGAGCGTGGAGGGTTTATCACCATCATGCTGAAAAGGCACTGCCAAGACTACAAGGACGGAAACAGCCAATATTTCATAGAGAACGATGTTACCGATTATATGCTCGTCACATATTCACGCGATGGTAAAATCCTGGATTTTAAAACGGTCGGACACGATGGGAGAGCGTACTTCACACGTATAGTCCCCAGTGGACAGGCACCAAACTTCCTTGTGGAGCAAGGCTCTTTGGATGATTGTACTTCAATCCTCCGATACCAAGACTTGACCTACACGGTAAGAACGTACGAATACAACGTAAGCCCGGACGGGAAAATCAAAGAGAGAACAACCGGAACAGCCCAAAAAGAAACCATTAAAAATCCGGAGAACGACCGCACCCCTATCCGGTTTGAAGAATTTATGTCCTATTTTAAGAAATGGGATAATCCTTACGTAAACGATTCCTTGTTTATACCATCTCCTCCATATGCCGACTTACCTTTTCCGGAATGTTTCTCCCTAATTCCGGACACCCTCGATTGTGGGTGTTGGCCACGCGACCTCCAATGGACACCTTGTCGATACATCGAAAGCAAGGAAGGCTATTTCTTTTTCGTCGTCAAAAGTTGCATGACTCCTCATCGCGCCCCGTCTCCATATGCGGATTACATGGTGTTGGAGTTCTGTAAAGATGGTACGTTTAGGGAAGCCTCGAATGTCTTTCATATAACAGATGACATGGATATTAAGGATTTATCGTCAGCATTGACTTTGCGGCTAAAAAGTTCCCTTGATTCAGTTATCATTGAAGAGATTTACAGGAAACTCATCTATAAAAAGGAGGATTTGTTCAAGCCTGAGATACTAAGGACTTTTCCCGATTCAATCACACAACGACATTAAAGCCATGAAACATGCCATTCTAATCTTAGCCCACAAAAACATCGGCCAGCTATGCAGGTTGGCCGGATATTTCGAAAAGGATTGCGACGTATTCATCCATATAGACAAAAAGCAACCCGTCACACGCGAAGAGGAAGAAAAGTTGCGTAGTTACAAACAAGTGAAAGCCGTTTCGCGTGAATATGACGTGAACTGGGGCGGCACAAGTGTATTGGAAAGCGAAATGCACCTGTTGCGCATGGCTGTGCAACGCAGTGATGCCGATTACTTTCATCTTATCAGCGGGCAAGATTACCCGACTCGTCCGTTAGATTATTTCCTGGAGTTCTTTGACCGGAATGCGGGAAAAGAATACATCGGATACCTGCATTTGCCGCATCCTAACTGGGAAGACAATACTTTCCGCCGACTGCAATATTATTATCCATACGACTATGCCGCAGGCAAAAGGAATCCGCGTGGGTGGGTCAGGGAACAGGTAAGGCAACAACAGGCCAAAAGGGCAAAACGCCCCATTCCCGATGAGTTCGACCATCTGTACGGCAGTTCGCAATGGTGGTCCATAACCCGAAAGGCTGCCATCACCTTGTTGGACTATACTGACCGCTTCCCCTCGCTTTATGGCCGGATGTGGATGACTTTCGCACCGGAGGAATGTTATGTGGCCACCGTATTGGTCAATTTAATGGATAAGGAAGACATCGTGCCTTGGAACCACCGTTTTATCCGTTGGAAACATGAAAACGGCAACCGTCCCGCCAATTTGGGATGCGAACATTTCCGTTACCTTTTGGAAGACGAATATCTTTTCGCACGAAAAATCGAACAGCCATGCAGTACGGTGCTATTGGACAGGATAGACCGGTATCTGCTACAAGACAGGGAGATTGGCCTGACAAAGACCGGCAGTTAGACGTATGACGGTTTCCTGAAGTACGGATACGACAAAACATTTTGCGATTTCGTCACGCAAATGTGGTGGGACATAGGGGGCACGGACGGGGATAGACATAGGATGCGGTGCCGGTTACTATGTCTCGCAATGGAGGAGCCGCGGACTTGCGTTTGCCGGATATGACGCGAATCCCCGTACGCCGGATTTGTCCGGTATGCTCCTGCCCGAGGGGGATGCTGTCTGCGAAGTGGCAGACCTCACGGAAGAACTGGATATTTCCACTCCCTTTGATATCGTGGTATGCAAGGACGTGCTTCCCTATATCCCTGAAAAATCGGCATCCACAGCCATACGTAACCTCGCACGCCTATCGTCGCATTTCATCCTGTTAAGTTGGAACGTACCGGACGCCGTGGCCGCTTTCCCCCATAGGGACATGACAGATGAAGACATTATCCCTCACTTTGAAAACGAAGGCTATACCGTAGAAAGGTATATGACGGCCAGGCTGCACGTCGTTTTAAAAAGGAAAGACTGCTGTGTGCTCACCCGGCGGAATTTACCACTCATCAACTACTGAAACAACTGCTTTTCATAAGAAAAAGAACTGCCGATTTCGTTGTCCAATGATAACTTCTTCGTAATTTTCTTGCGAATTTGTTGTTTATTTGCAGATAATAATTTAACTTTGCCACAAATAAAAGAGAAAATGAAGAATATTGCAACACGCCACCATCATCATCCTAACGGTTAGAAATCGGTAGGCTGTCCCGCGTGTGCCAATGGAAGGATAGAAATGAAGGCTTGCCGATATGAACGGTGAGCCTTTTTTGATAGTTTAAGAATACTTCATTAAAAAAACAGATATGCTTAGAATTGCAGTACAGTCGAAAGGACGTCTTTACGAAGACACCATGGCGCTCCTGGCGGAGGCCGACATCAAAGTGAGTTCATCCAAGCGCACCTTGTTGGTGCAGTCCTCCAATTTCCCCGTCGAGGTGCTTTACCTGCGCGACGACGATATTCCGCAGTCCGTGGCGGGAGGAGTGGCCGACTTGGGTATCGTGGGCGAAAATGAATTTGTGGAAAGAGAGGAGGATGCCGTGGTGGTACGCCGTCTGGGCTTCAGTAAGTGCCGCCTTTCGTTGGCCATACCCAAGGCTGTGGATTATTCCGGCCTTTCTTGGTTCGAAGGTAAGAAGATAGCCACTTCCTATCCCAATATCTTGAGAAAATTCATGAAGGAAAACGGAGTGGAGGCGGACATCCACGTCATTACCGGTTCTGTGGAAATCGCGCCCGGTATCGGGTTGGCCGACGGTATTTTCGATATTGTAAGCTCCGGTTCCACCTTGGTAAGCAATAACTTGCAGGAGGTGGCCGTCGTCATGAAGAGCGAAGCGTTGCTCATCGCCAACCGGAATATGGACGATGCCAAGAAGGCGATTTTGGACGAGTTGCTGTTCCGCATCGAGGCGGTAAAGAGTGCGGAAGACAAGAAATACGTACTGATGAACGTGCCGTCGGACAAGGTGAAAGATGTCGTGTCCGTATTGCCCGGAGCCAAAAGTCCCACGGTGATGCCTTTGGCGCAGGAAGGGTGGAGCAGTGTGCACACCGTCATCGATGAGTCCCGCTTTTGGGAGATTATTTCCAAACTGAAGGAGTTGGGAGCGCAGGGCATTCTGGTCGTTCCCGTGGAGAAGATGATTCTTTGAGCCGGACAGGCCGGTATTTTCATGTCAAAAAGAGGAGGACAGCAAATGAATGTGATAAAATATCCGCAAAAAGAAGAATGGGACGAACTGTTGAAACGTCCCGTAATGAACGTGGACACGTTGCGTGAAACCGTATGCAGGGTGTTGGACGACGTGAAGACGGGCGGCGACCGCGCCGTCATGGCCTACGAAAAGCAGTTCGACCATGTGGAACTGGAGCGTCTGGCCGTCACGGAAGAAGAAATGGACGAGGCCGAACGTCTGGTGTCGCCCGAACTGAAGGATGCCTTGCGCTTGGCGCACGACAATATCGGGAAGTTCCACGCTTCCCAACGCTTTGAAACGACGAAGGTGGAAGTCCGTCCCGGGGTGACCTGTTGGCAGAAAGCCGTTCCCATAGAACGGGTGGGGCTTTACATACCCGGAGGGACGGCGCCGCTTTTCTCCACGGTGCTGATGCTGGCCACACCGGCCAAGATTGCCGGATGCCGTGAAATCGTGCTTTGCACGCCGCCGGGACGTGACGGCAAGGTGCATCCCGCCATCCTTTGCGCAGCCCGTGTGGCCGGAGTGAACCGTATTTTCAAGGCGGGCGGTGTGCAGGCCATCGGTGCCATGGCCTACGGTACGGAAAGCGTGCCCAAGGTGTATAAGATATTCGGTCCCGGCAACCAGTACGTCATGGCGGCCAAGCAGCAAGTGTCGCTTCATGATGTGGCCATCGACATGCCCGCCGGACCTTCGGAGGTGGAGGTATTGGCCGACGCCGGTTCCAATCCGGTATTCGTGGCGGCCGACTTGCTTTCGCAGGCCGAGCATGGCGTGGACAGCCAGGTCTTGTTGGTGACGACCGACGAAGCTTTGGTCGGCAAGGTACAGGACGAAGTGGAACGCCAGTTGGCTGCCCTTCCGCGCAAGGAAATCGCGGAGCAGGCATTGGCCCACAGCAAACTCGTCGTGGTGCGCGACATGGACGAGGCGTTGGAACTGACCAACCGCTACGCGCCCGAACATCTGATTATCGAAACGGCCGATTACATGCAGGCCGCCGAACGGGTGGTCAATGCAGGCAGCGTGTTCCTCGGTTCTTATACGCCGGAGAGTGCGGGGGATTATGCTTCAGGCACGAACCATACGTTGCCCACCAACGGTTATGCTACGGCTTATAGCGGTGTCAACTTGGACAGCTACCACCGTAAGATTACGTTTCAGGAACTTACGCCGCAGGGGGTCCGTGCCATCGGTCCGGCCGTGGAACTCATGGCGGCGGGCGAGCATCTCGACGCACACCGCAACGCCATGACCGTAAGATTGGAATCCATTAAAACCGAAATGAAATGAGCATGAAACCTTTGCAAAAACTGGTGCGCCCGAACATCTGGGCGTTGAAGCCGTACAGCTCGGCCCGTGACGAATACAAGGGTGCGGCGGCTTCCGTCTTTCTCGATGCGAACGAGAATCCTTACAATGCCCCGTACAACCGCTATCCCGACCCTTTGCAACTGGAGGTGAAAGAGATGTTGGCTCCCGTCAAAGGCGTGAAGCCCGGACAAATCTTTCTCGGTAACGGCAGTGACGAAGCCATCGACTTGGCATTCCGGATTTTCTGCGAACCGAAGACGGACAACGTGGTGGCGATAGCTCCTACTTACGGTATGTATAAAGTGTGTGCGGATATCAATGACGTGGCCTATCGCCCCGTATTGTTGGATGACGGTTTCCGGTTGGATGCCGGCAAATTGCTGGCTGCTGCGGACGAACATACGAAACTGATATTCCTTTGTTCGCCGAACAATCCTTCGGGAAACGACTTGGAACGGGAGGAAATCGTCAAGGTGCTTGAGCGTTTTCCGGGGATGGTGGTCATCGACGAGGCCTACGCCGACTTTTCCGAACAGAAACCGTTCCGCGAAGAACTGGAGACATATCCGAACCTTATCGTGCTCAACACGTTTTCCAAGGCATGGGGGAGCGCGGCCATCCGCTTGGGCATGGCCTTTGCCTCCGAAGAGGTCATCTCTTTATTTAATAAGGTGAAGTACCCTTACAACGTGAACCAACTGACCCAGCGTCAGGCCGTGGAGATATTGAAGAAGCGTTTCGATGTGGACAAGTGGGTGAAGACGTTGCTGCGCGAACGCGGGCAGGTCATGGCGGCCTTTGCCGAACTGGATATCTGCGAGAAGATTTATCCGACGAATGCCAATTTCTTTCTGGCGAAAGTCAAAGGAGCCGATGCGATATACGCCTATTTGGTGAAGAACGGCATTATCGTGCGCAACCGTTCGAGAGTGGAACTTTGCGGCGACTGCCTGCGTGTGACCATCGGTACGCCGCAGGAGGACAACAGCCTGTTGGGCGCGTTGCGTTCTTACAAACCGGAGACGATAAAATGAACATCATGAAAAAAGCCTTGTTTATAGACCGCGACGGCACTTTGATAAAAGAGCCGGCGGACGAGCAGATAGACGCGTTCGAGAAACTGGCGTTCGTGCCGGGCGTGATGCGCAATCTGGCATTTATCCGCCAGAAACTGGATTACGAGTTTGTCATGGTGTCCAACCAAGACGGGTTGGGCACGGAAGCCTTCCCTGAAGACACCTTTTGGCCGGTGCACAATCTGATGATGCGCACCTTGGAGGGAGAGGGCGTAACGTTCGACGACGTGTTGATAGACCGCAGTTTCCCGGAAGAGAATTTGCCCACGCGCAAGCCGGGTACGGCCATGTTGGGACGTTACACTTCGGGCGATTACGACATGGCGGCCTGTTGGGTCATCGGCGACCGTGAGACGGACGCGCAGTTGGCCCTGAACCTCGGTTGTCGTGCCCTGATTCTGAAGGAGAAGGACGAGGATTCTTTTTCGGACGAGCGCATCCGCTACGTGGACAGTTGGGATCGCATTGCCGAAATCCTTTTTGCCGGAGAACGCAAAGCCCGTGTGCGTCGCACGACCAAGGAAACCGACATTGAGGTACGCTTGGATTTGGACGGTAGCGGCCGGTGTGATATCCGTACGGGATTGGGATTCTTCGACCACATGTTAGAGCAGATTGGCAAGCATGGCGGAATGGATTTGTATATCCGGACGGAAGGCGACTTGCAGGTGGACGAACACCACACGATAGAGGATACGGCCCTGGCTTTGGGAGAGTGCCTGTTGCGTGCTTTGGGCGACAAGCGCGGCATCGAGCGTTACGGCTATTGCCTGCCCATGGACGACTGCCTGTGCAGCGTGGCTCTCGATTTCGGCGGACGGCCTTGGTTGGTGTGGGATGCCGAGTTCCGTCGCGAGAAAGTGGGTGAGATGCCTACCGAGATGTTCCTCCATTTTTTCAAGAGCCTGAGCGACGCGGCGCGGATGAACTTGAACATCAAGGCCGAAGGCGTGAACGAGCACCATAAGATAGAGGGAATTTTCAAGGCTCTGGCCCGTAGCCTGAAGATGGCGGTAAGGCGCGACATCTATCATTACGAGCTGCCTTCGAGTAAGGGTGTCCTCTGACGTGAAGTTCATATCTTTTACAGAAAAGACGGGGCTGCGGAAGGCGTGATGCCGTCCTGCTGAGAACGGAAAATCGTTTGGCGCAGAACGGTAAATCAATCGGCTGAGATTGATTTACCGTTCTGCGGTTGTTTTTGGGGTATTGTATAGCGCTGAGTATGAATGTGTTATTGGACGTTAACTTCTTTTCGAGGAGGAAACTGGGGCTTTTTGATTTTATTGACAGAATTAAAAAGTTTAGGTGAAAAGTCTCCAAACATGGCAGTCTGTTGAGTTATTTATGTATTTTTGTATCATCTTATGGATTAACCTAATAAAATAGAACCCATGAAAAAGAACCGGATTTTGTTTTTTGCTTGCTGCTTGGCTTTAGGAGGCGGCACAACGGATTTGTATGCCCAACGGACGATGGACAAGTTGGGACGCGGACTCGTGGCAACCGTTACTCAAAGCGGAAGTGGAAACTTCGTGAGCTGGCGTGTGCTGGGCGAAGAGTACTACGACGTGACTTATAACCTTTATGCCGACGGTGTGTTGGTAGCCAAAGGACTGTCTGCAAGTAACTACGTCCATACGGGAGGGACGGCCGAAACCCGATATACGGTGGCTCCTGTGGTGAAAGGCAAGGAGGGGGAACAGTGCGACCCCATCACACGTTTCACGGAATTCAGTTTCTATTCCCTTACAGGACAAAATACAGGATTCCTCAGAGTTCCGGGGGCAGAGATGAAAGGACGTAATGGCGAGGATCTGACAGAAAACTATATGTTCAATGATGCTGTGCTGGCTGATGTCGATGGAGACGGGATGCCGGAGATTATCGCCAAACGTCTTTATACGGGTACTCCCGGGGTGACAGACGTGGCCAATACTTCGGCTTACAACCGCATCGAGGTGTACAACGTCAAGGGAGAGCGGCTATGGTACATTGATATCGGTCCGAACATGCAGTCGGGACCCGATGAACAGTTCGATGCCGTAGCTTTCGATTGGGATGAAGACGGCAGAGCCGAAGTGCTGATGCGTGGGGCGGACAATATGATTGTCCATCATCCGGACGGCACGGTCACGGAAGTGGGCAATATGTCCCATGATATCCGTAAGATTAACAATACCGAATATTCCATGCCCGATAACGAGTATTTGCTCTATATGGAGGGTGCCACGGGCAAATTGTACGAAATCGGGGAAAACGGCGAGAAATGGATGCCTTACCCTTGCAAACGGTTGGAACCGGGCGAGACGGACTGGACGGCCGCTTGGGGCGACGGCACGGGGCATCGTGCCACCAAACACTATTTCGGTGCGCCTTATCTGGACGGTCGG
The DNA here is from genome assembly GCF_000233955.1 of Paraprevotella clara YIT 11840. Taxonomy (GTDB): domain Bacteria; phylum Bacteroidota; class Bacteroidia; order Bacteroidales; family Bacteroidaceae; genus Paraprevotella; species Paraprevotella clara. The sequence continues at coordinate 8,832 of NZ_JH376597.1, read as the reverse complement.
CATCCTTCCATTTTCGTCGGACGCGGTTGCTACACGCGTCACAAGTTTTATACTTTCGACGTAGACCCTGCTACGCATAAGCTGACGGAACGTTGGAATTGGGTATGCAGCGTGGGAGGTCCGTGGTTCGGGCAGGGTTACCACAACTTCGGCGTGGCCGATGTGGATATGGACGGACGGGATGAAATCGTATTCGGCTCGATGATAATAGACGATAATGGAAAGGGATTGAGTACCACCGGCCTCGGGCATGGCGACGCACAACATTGCGCCGATTTGGATCCTTACCGTTTCGGGCAGGAGATGTTTGCCTGTAATGAAACTTCCCCGGCCATGAATTACCGGAATGCCACCACGTCGGAACTATATTACCGTTTGCAAAGTACCAGTGACGACGGGCGTGCGTTGGCCGGCAAGTTCTATAAGAATTATCCGGGTTGCCAAGGGGCAAGCAGCCAGTCGGGCGTCATCAGCCTCACGGCAGACAAGCCGTTGCCCGATGTCGCGGGATGGGACTTGAATTTCCGTATCTATTGGGACGGCGACCTTTGCGAGGAGGTGCTCAACAGTCCCGGAACGGCGCGCCAGCCCAAAATCGACAAACCCGGCGTGGGACGTATCTTCTTGGGGAACGGTGCCATGAACAATGGGACTAAAAACAACCCATGCGTCACGGGTGACCTCTTCGGTGACTGGCGAGAGGAACTGCTCGTACGCGACGGGAAAGATTTGCTGATTTATACGACCAACTATCCGACGGATTTCCGTATCCCCACTCTCTGGCACGATCATCAATACCGGCAGGGCATGGTGTGGGAAACCATCGGTTACAACCAGCCTCCCCACCTGAGTTATTTCTTGGGCGAACTGGAGGACATCACCGTGGCTCCGCCGCCGCTCACCACGGAGGGGCGTACGCAGATTGCGAATGGGGGCAATATTACTACGGCACACAACGGTAGTCAGGTGCTTGTGTTCGACAATGCGGACACGCAAGTGGCAGTGGAGTCCGGTGCCGAACCATGGGTGGCTGTGTTCAACGTGCCTTCGTGGGTGAAAGGAACGGCACTGAGCGATTGTACCACGAAAGACGTGCCTATCGATTATGACTATTATACTTGTACGGTGACGGGTAGCGGGTTCAGTGGGGCCACACGCTTGGTCAAGCAGGGCGAAGGTACGTTGGTGCTGCCGGACGTGGAGATGACCCATCGCGGCAATACGGATGTGTGGAACGGGACACTCGTTTTCAACGGGACGATGAAACAGTCCTCCCTTTGGCTTAACCGTCATACGTCGCTCCGTTCCGCCGGTACTTTCCATAGCATCAAGGCGGACTATAATGCTACAGTCTATCCGGGCGGTGACGGACAGGTTGGCACCATTACGACGGACTCCGCGACGCTGGGTTTCGGTTCGCGCGTGGTCTTTGATTTGAAGAATGACTTTACTTCCGACCGTCTCGATGCTAAGGTGCTTACCGTCGAAACGAAGTCATGGAAATACGGGCCGAAGTATTTGGCGCCTGTATTTGAGTTCCGGGGCGAGGATGTGCAGCCCGGACGTTATCCGATAGGCACGGCGGCTATGGTCAAGGGTGAACTTTCCAGTATCCTCATCGAGGGTATCAGTTCGCAAATGAGTGCCCGGTTGGTGTTGGAAGACGGTACGCTGTATCTTTCCCTAAGTGACGTGCGTGCTGTATCCGATGTGGTTTGGAACGGTTTGAACAGCAATATCTGGGACTTTGGCCAAAGCGAGAATTTCACCTTGGCAGAAGAGGCCGGACCCGTATTTTTCGTGACGGGCGACAGGGTTTTGTTCGACGATACGGCCGAACGCAGGAGCGTGAGCCTTTCCGGCAGTATCGAGGCCGAAAGTGTCACTGTGGACAATACTTTGAATTATGCTTTCAGCGGGACGGGTGCCCTTGCGGGCCATACGGCATTAGTGAAACGCGGCAGCGGTATGCTGACCATCAGTAACGACAATACGTATACGGGCGGTACGCGTATCAGTGGCGGTACGGTATCGGTGAATATGTTGAGCAACTCCACACGGGCTTACGGAGGTCTGGGCGGAGTGGTGGAATCGGCCGACCTCTTCGTCATAGAGAACGGCGCCACGTTGCGGACGACGGAGACTGTTACCCAAGGCTCTCCCATGAAGATGGAAGGCGAAGATGGCGGCTGCGTTGAGAATCTCAAGGATTTCATCATCGAAACCCCGGTGGAGGGTACGCTACTCACCAAGAAAGGAGACGGATGGATGAAACTGAACACGGCCTGTCCTTCGTTGGAACGCCTTGCCCTCGATGGCGGTACCGTGCAGTGTGTGGCTTGCGACAAGCCTGCGCGGACGGTGGAGTTCCGTTCCGGCACGTTGTATGAAAATACAGGTTCAAGTTATGCCATTCATGTGCCGGAAGGCGGTAGCGGTACGTGGTCGTTGGCCAACCGTTCGACTTATACCAATAAGATAACGGGCGAAGGTACGCTTACGATATACTGTGCAGTGGAACACGGTAATGGTTGGTTTGCCACCCGCACGCCGGTGGCTGTCAATTTGGCCCAGTTTACAGGGACAATCAATGCCACGGCAGACATGGCCGACACTTATCCGCGTTTTACGCTCAATACGTCTTCGGGTATGCCGGACGGAACGCTTAATATCGCCGGAGGAGTAACAGTGCAAAACACCGGGCGGACTTTCCGTATTGGGAAACTGGCCGGAAAAGGTGCGTTGGGCGGTTATGCTTCTTTTGCCAATGACGGGGCCACGGGTGTCAACACGTGGCAGGTGGGATGCGACGATGATTTCACTTGGGCCGGAACCGTAACAGCCAATTCTAAATTTGAGAAAGTGGGCAGCGGCAAGATGACGGTTAGTGGAGTATGGGACAATACGGGCGAAGTGGCCGTGAAGGAAGGTACGCTTTGCCTGAATGACCGCTCGGCAGAAAATGCTATGCTGGGAAGCGGAGAACTCTCGGTTGAGGACGGTGCGGTGTTGTGTGGCTTGGGTAAATTGGGTAATGCTTCGGTCACGGTGGAACGTGGCGGACGCTTGTATTCCGGAACACGTGAGGGTGCTTCTTCCGGAGCGTTGGATTTCTCTGGCAAGAGGCTTACGGTCAGTGCCGGTGGGGAGGTAATGTTCAATGTGGCCTCCAAAGTACGCTGTACGACCTTGGAAGGAATAAGCTCGTTCTCCCTGCGTGGTACGCTGAAAGTGTCGGTACGTGAAGGGCTCGAACTGGAAGCCGGGGATGAGTTTCAACTGTGGACTGCAAACCGGACGGTGCTCTCTTCCGCCTGTACGCTGGATTTGGATAGCCCCGGAGAAGGATTGGAATGGGATACTTCTGCGTTGGAAGACGGTGTCCTGAAAGTGAAAACTGCGACGGGTATTACGGGGGTGGTTTCCGGTGAACCGGTAGATTGCGTGGTTTATACGTTGGATGGAGCACGTGCGGGATATTTTACCTGCATGCCGTCGGAAGTCAGGGTGTATATGGAAGAGAATGGATTTAAGTCTGGTATGTACATGGTTAAGATGACCCAAGGTCAGCGGACGGTGAGCCGTAAAGTAACTGTGGACTGACGGGGCATGCCGCACAGTTGGAAATTGTGCGGCGTAGCATTCTTTAACATAGAATTAAGGAAAATACACTGTAATGATTACAAATATGAACGTTTTTATCCGTATCTTTGAAACGTTAGAAAAGTTATAGATTTAAATTCAAAATTTTAAAAAGAAAAGTTATGGGGAAGAGTATTAAAGGTACGCGTACGGAAAAGAATCTGATGATTTCTTTTGCCGGTGAGTCTCAGGCCAGAATGAGATACACTTACTTTGCCAGTGCGGCAAAGAAAGAGGGTTATGAACAGATTGCGGCTATATTTACGGAAACGGCCGACCAGGAAAAAGAACATGCAAAACGTATGTTCAAGTGGCTGGAAGGCGGTATGGTAGAGATTACGGCCAGCTATCCGGCCGGTGTAATCGGTACTACCATGGAGAACCTGAAGGCTGCGGCTGCCGGAGAACACGAAGAGTGGTCGTTGGATTATCCTAAGTTTGCAGATATTGCGGACGAAGAAGGTTTTCCTGCCATTGCTGCGATGTATCGTATGATTTCTGTGGCGGAAAAGGGTCACGAAGAGCGTTATCTGGCTTTGTTGAAGAACTTGGAGGAATTCAAAGTGTTCGAGAAGGACGGTGAGACGGTATGGCAGTGCCGCAACTGCGGTTATATCCATGTGGGTAAAGAAGCTCCGCAGATGTGCCCGGCTTGCTTGCATCCGCAGGCTTACTTCGAAGTGAAGAAAGAGAACTATTAATCGTTTGCCGTATTTTTACGGAAAACGAACGAGGCTTTCCGGTTCTTTCCTGATAAATGGGTTCAGGGAAGAACCGGATTTTTTATGAAAGAGGATTTTAACACACCTTGCTATTTAGGGTTATTTTTAAGTTTCTCGAAGGGGGTTATTGCTCTTATAATGCAAAGAGACTTTTGTTCTTCTGAAAAATGGGTAAAAGGAACATCTATTATAAGGTGGTTTGCTGAGGAGGAGATTTTAATTCGTTTCTTTGCAATCAACAACAAAGATACATTATGATACCAGACGAAAAAACCATCAAATCACGCAGTATGAGCGTTTACAAGACGTTGTCGAATTTATTGCGGTGTACGTTCGACGAGTTACAAAACCAATGTAAGTTAGGAACTACGGAATTGTGCCTGAGCATTGCCCGTCTGATGCAGGAGCATAAGATTAAGCAAGAACGTGAAGGAGACAATGTGTATTATATGTTGGTTTATTAATAAGTTTTAGTCGATAGGCAATAATAAAGGGGACGCTAGAAAACGTCCCCTTTATTGGTTTTATGCAGTCTATGTTCAGTGATTACTTGCTCAGAGCCAAAGACACGTTTACAGCACAAGCTACCGTACAACCTACCATCGGATTGTTACCGATACCCAGGAAGCCCATCATTTCTACGTGAGCGGGAACGGATGAAGAACCTGCAAACTGAGCGTCTGAGTGCATACGGCCGAGCGTATCCGTCATACCGTAAGAAGCCGGGCCGGCAGCCATGTTGTCCGGGTGCAAGGTACGGCCTGTACCGCCACCTGAAGCCACTGAGAAGTAAGGCTTGCCTGCCAATACACGCTCTTTCTTGTACGTACCGGCTACAGGGTGCTGGAAGCGGGTCGGGTTGGTAGAGTTACCCGTGATAGATACGTCTACGTTTTCCTTCCACAGGATAGCCACACCTTCGCGCACATCGTCTGCACCGTAGCATTTTACCTTAGCACGAGGGCCGTCTGAGTAAGCGGTTTCTTTCACTACGTTCAGTTCGCCCGTGTAGTAGTCGAATTTCGTTTGTACGTAAGTAAAGCCGTTGATACGTGAGATAATCATGGCGGCATCCTTGCCCAAACCGTTCAAGATGCAACGCAACGGGTTCTTACGAACTTTGTTGGCCATTTCGGCAATCTTGATGGCACCTTCGGCAGCAGCGAAAGATTCGTGGCCGGCCAAGAAGGCGAAACACTGCGTCTCTTCGCGGAGCAGACGGGCTGCCAAGTTTCCGTGTCCGATACCTACTTTACGGTCGTCGGCCACAGAACCCGGAATACAGAAAGCCTGCAAACCGATACCGATAGCTTCGGCAGCGTCGGCTGCATTCTTGCATCCCTTCTTCAATGCAATGGCAGAACCTACCACGTAAGCCCACTTTGCATTTTCGAAGCAAATCATTTGGGTTTCTTCGCAAGTCTTGTAAGGATCCAAACCAGCTTCTTCACAGATTTTGTTAGCCTCTTCAATATCTTTGATACCGTTTTCGTTCAATGCAGCCAAAATCTGCTTGATACGACGGTCCTGACTTTCAAATTTCACTTCTCTAATCATAATCTGGTTCCTCCTTATTATTCTTTACGTGGGTCAATAGATTTAACAATTCCCTGTTCCGGTTTTGTGCGGCCGTATGTACCTGTTACAGACTTCAAAGCTTCGTCTGCGGGTACACCTTTCTTGATGGCCTCCATGAATTTACCCATGTGTACGAATTCGTAACCACATACCTGATCGTCCTTGTCGAGGAACATTTTGGTGATGTAACCTTCAGTCAACTCCAAGTAACGTGTACCTTTGGCCAAAGTACCATAAAGGGTACCGGTCTGGCTACGCAGTCCCTTACCCAAATCTTCCAATCCGGCACCGATCATCAAACCGCCTTCAGAGAAAGCAGACTGTGTACGGCCGTAAACAATCTGGAGGAACAATTCGCGCATGGCTGTGTTGATGGCATCGCAAACCAAGTCAGTGTTCAATGCTTCCAGAATCGTCTTGCCCGGAAGAATTTCAGAAGCCATAGCTGCTGAGTGGGTCATACCGGAACAACCGATAGTTTCCACCAGACATTCCTGGATGACACCTTCTTTTACGTTCAGCGTCAGTTTGCAGGCACCCTGCTGGGGGGCACACCATCCGATACCGTGAGTCAAACCTGAGATGTCTTTGATCTCCTTTGCCTGTACCCATTTGCCTTCTTCAGGAATGGGGGCTGGTCCGTGGTTCGGGCCTTTGGCAACACAACACATGTTTTCTACTTCGTGTGAATAAACCATAATTATACTAATTTATTATAGGTAATATAATGAGATTCTTATTAAAAACCTTCATCTTTTTGCGCTGCAAAGATAATCAATTTTTAGTATTTCATTAAAAGTCGATACCAACTTTTTGGGGATGGTTTATGATTTTTATCACTTATATGAGGTATCGGGTGCTTGGGCGGATATTGGGGGGATTGCTTTTCCGCAATTTTACATGAGAATGAAAAAACTTTTAAAATAGAAATGCCAAATGAATTATTTTTTATATTTTTGCCGAATGATTATTCTTTCTTATAGAGGTGGCCATTTTTGAATGTACTTTCACTTTATGTACAAAAGCAATGCCGCATCGGAGGGAAGCAATAGGCAAACCGAGGAACTTAAATTTTCAGGAATGCCTGTTTGTCTAATGTAAATATCTAAAAGCCAGTAAAATATGTAATTTTACCGGTATGGTCATCAAGTATTTATGAGTGAGATAGTTTCATCTCGTAGGGGGATGGGAAGCCATGCTGTACGTTGGTATATTCTGGTACTTCCCGTAGGGCACAGAGGAGATCCGGCCCGTGCATTGCGTATGGAGGTTGACCGGAGTGTGAAGAGGGATGAAGCGATGTTGGAATATTTTGCACCTAAATATATAGAGGTAAAAAGAAAGGGTGGGGAATTCGTGCGTACGGAGCGACCCTTGCTTTACAATTATGTATTCATTCGTTCTACGGAGGCCGAAATTTACCGAAGGCAGCGAAGTACCCTGCATGCCTATAGTTTTTTGCCGCGCGTGCATAGCGGTGGCGAAAGTCATTATCCCTATCTTTCAGATGCTGAAATGAGAAATCTTCGTTGGGTGGCGGAAGCATACCGTGGCGAGCTTCCGGTGTATGTGCCGGAGGCAGGACGCCTGGTGAAAGGCGACCGTGTCCGGATTACGGAAGGGGAGTTTAAAGGAGTAGAAGCCATGGTGGCAGTCCAGCCCGGGGCCGGGCATAAGGATGTCGTGGTTTGCATAGAAGGATGTTTGTGGGTGCCTTTAATGCGTGTGTCTGCCGGACAGTATGAAATCATCGGCCTGAACGAAAACGGCAAACATGTGTATACGAAGTTGTCCAATGAACGTATTTTCCAGGGGCTTCATAAGGCACTACGGAATTATCACTCCCGTGGCGGTGTGACGGACGCCGACCGGGCTTTGGCGGAAGAGGCCTTGCGTGCTTACGGTAAGTTACAGATGGATAGCGATGTGATGCGTTGCAAGTTGGCTTCAATCTTATTGATGGCTCATACGGTGTTGGGGAATCGGGAAGAGAGGGGCGAGTTGGAAGCTTTTTCCCGCACCATCCTGCCTTTGCTGAAATCGGAGCAATCCCGTGCCTTGTTATTGGCTACGTTGTATGGTTGTACGGATAATAACATGTATTACCATGAGGCTCATGCTTTAATCGTCCCATGGCGCAGGGAGCCTGATATGAAGAAAAGCAAGCGGCAACTTTTGCAGTGGCTGGATGATTATGACGAATGGCTGGGGCATCGGGGATAAATATTTATAGCCGGAAAGTTTGGAATGTCTGTTTGATTTTTCTACCTTTACGTGGGTGTTATGGAAAAGGCTTGGATGAAGTATCCGGTTGGTGTACGGATTCTGAGAAGATGTTATGGATTTCCCGGGATGTTGAAGGTACGTGATGGAACGGAAATGAAATAAAAGGGAGGACTTGGAATGTTTTTTTTGAGAAGGCTTTATCCTATTGGCATACAGACGTTTGAAAAAATAAGGAACGGTAATTACTTGTATATAGACAAGACGGAATACGTCTACCGTATGGCGCATTCCGACTCAAATTACATATTCCTGAGCCGTCCGCGCCGTTTCGGAAAGTCGCTGTTGACAAGTACTTTGGAAGCCTATTTTGAAGGGCGTAGAGAACTGTTTAAGGGTTTGGCTTTGGAGAGGTTGGAAACGGAATGGACGGAATATCCCGTCCTGCATTTCGACATGAGCACGGCGAAGCACGTGGATAAGGAAGACCTGATTTTGGAACTGGAGAAGAAACTGCTGAGATATGAAGCCCTTTACGGGCGCGGTAAAGGGGACGTCAAAGTCAACCAACGTTTGGAGGGACTGATTCAAAGGGCTTACGAACAGACAGGCCGTCAAGTAGTGGTGCTCATTGACGAATACGATGCGCCCTTGCTCGACGTGGTGC
>NZ_JH376596.1 GCF_000233955.1 Paraprevotella clara YIT 11840 | reverse complement strand
CGCGTATCAAGACCACCTTGTCGGCCGATGCCACGATGTACAGCCGCCGGGGTTATGGTAGTGCGGAATTGAATACGGATGACTTTGTACTGAATGCCTCGCTCAGCCAACCGTTCTGGAAAGGCAAGCTCATTGCAAGGATTGAAGCTTTCGACCTGTTGCATCAGGTCTCTTCCACACAATATAGTGTCAATGCGCAAGGGCGTACCGAAACATGGTTTCGTTCTCTGCCCCATTACGTGATGTTGCATTTGGTGTACCATTGGAACAGAAATCCTAAAAAGCCATGAATAAGTTTTAATTTTTTTTCTTCACTTTAGATAAAAAGATTATAAAATCGTAAATATGAGAAAAAGGTTATTAATATACATGTTCATATTTTTTTGTTGTGTACACACTTCAGCACAGACCATAGAAATAGTCGGTGAGATTGAGGATGATTTTTTGAAAGTTCCACTTAGTGGAGTAAAGGTATCCATTCTCAATCCGGATAGTACGGTTGTGGTAGACTCCGCAAAGATTGTGGACTTTAGGAACCGTAATGGAAAACTTCTGAAAGTGATGTTCTCTGCAGCAGTTAAAGCTGAAAAACGGGATTATTTATTACGTGCTACACGACCGGGTTATGGTGACGTATGGGAGTCGGTATCCGTCCTTCTTCCTGAGATTGTAAGTTCCGTAAGATTGGAAGAACCCATTAAGATGCGCAAGGAGCGTAATATGGCCTTGAACGAGGTCGTTGTAAAAGCTACGAAGGTCAAGATGTATTATAAAGGAGATACGTTGGTGTATGATGCCGACGCTTTTAAATTGCCTGATGGTTCGATGCTCGATGCCTTGATACGCCAGTTGCCGGGCGTGACGATGAATGACGGCGGCGAGATATTCGTGAACGGGCGACGGGTGGATGAATTGTTGCTCGGTTCGCGGACTTTCTTTCGTGGAAACAAGAAAGTGTTGATGGAAAACCTACCTTATTATACGGTGAAAAATCTTAAAGTGTATGAAAAACAGACGGACAAGAGTGAGGCGTTGGGATACGATGTGGAACCGCGCAAGTATGTGATGGACGTAAACTTGAAAAACGAATACAACCAAGGATATATTGCCAATGTGGAGGCTGCGGGTGGAACGGAAGACCGGTGGTTGGGGCGTGGTTTCCTTTTGGGGTTTACCGACCGTTGGCGGTATGCGTTGTTGGGCAATGTGAACAACGTGAATGAAAGCCGCCACATCGGAGAGCATGGCCATTGGTCTCCGGCCACCATGCCCCAGTCGCTTCTCACCACGCGCAGCGTAGCGACCGATTTGGATTACCAATCGAAAGATAAGAATGTGACGAACAATTTCAATGCCGGTTTCACATCGTCCAATACCGAATTGGAGATGCACCAACGCTATGAGCAATTCCTTGAAGGTAGCAAACCCATGTCGCTTACGGAGAACCGTAATGAATCTGACAACTGGCACTTGAAATTGGTCAACCGTTTGAATTTCAAAAAGCCGGCTTACTTTGATTTCACGTCCCATTTTGATTATGAGAAAAGGAATGCTTCAGGTGGATCGCACTTTAACCAATGGGATGACCGGTTGACAGCTTCTATGCGTACTGATGCATTAAGTGAAGGGCGGTCATGGGCTTTTTGTCAGGAAACGGGAGGATCTTTCAATGTGAATAAGGAAAAACGTTGGTATGGCAATTATTACCTTTTTTTCAGGCACAGCGATGATCAGTCGTGGCTTTCCAACCGTTACGATACGTGGCAGGCCACCACACAAGCCGATGATATCCGCCATAATGCCAGTGATGTGTCCCATAAATTGACGAACATGATGTTTAATACTTATTGGACTATTACCGATTTGTTTGGTAAAGTGGATCTTATTATTGGGGACGATTGGAATTATTCCGATAGCCGTATTCATGATTACCTTTATCACCCCGATACGCTCTTACTGGCTTCGCAGCTCGATATGTTGTCAGCTATTACCGACCCTTCCAATTCCTATGATAGCCATCATCGTAATTGGTGTAATACAGCCAGCATTATCTTTTCTCAAAATGGAACTTATAAATTAGGGCTTTATGATATTCAATACGACCGTTGGCGTGTGGCTCTCAATGTGCCGGTTTTTCATCAGTCGCTTGATTACAGGCGAGGAGGTATCGACACTTTGATGCATGGCACGTGGGTGTATTTTAGACCCGATGCATCTTTTCGGCACATGTCGGAAGACGGAAAGCACGATTTTCGTCTCAGTGCCGGTTACCAATGTGCTCCGGTGGATATACTGAACCAAATAGGTTACCGTGACGACAGCCAACCGCTTGTGATTAAGGAGGGAAATCCTGACTTGAAGGGGACGGCCACGACAAGTGCCAATGCCGACTATACCCGGAAATACGGGACGCACGTCAGCCTATGGCATGCGGGCGCGTCGTTCAACTACCGCCACCGTGACGTGGCGCAGTCAGCGAGTTACAATCCGGTGACGGGCGTGTACACTTACAAGCCGATGAATGTGAGCGGAGCTTATTCCGCTACGGCACGGTTCGACATTTCGGCCAACATCGGCGAGAAGCGTTATTGGACATGGCAGATGAATGCA
>NZ_JH376595.1 GCF_000233955.1 Paraprevotella clara YIT 11840 | reverse complement strand
TGACATTCTGACAAAAAGACAATGATAAAAAACAGCCGGAACCAAGAAGGAAAACAACACAATATAAAAAGAAAAACATGAAATTGGACTTTACAATCAAGTCCTCGCTACATTCATTAAAAACAGAATAAAAAGCTCAAACCGCCCTCTACTTACAGACAAAAAGCCCCGATATATACCAATAAGAGGACGTGTCATCTCGACACATCCTCTTTCCATAATCTCATATAGGTATTAGTTTTTTTAAGGTAAAAAGATTGTTTTCAGAATAACTTTTGCAAATATCGGATTTTCCGGTCAACTACACAAATAAAAAAGGATGTTTCTTAGCATAAAAAAAGAGCATTCATTTTATTCTCTTTAAAAAACTCTTCTTATACCTTATTATTATAGGAAAGACGAAAGTAATTTCCAATTTTTAATAGTATCTTTGCAACCATTATTGATAATTACGCAAAACAGATTGGTTATGACTGAAACAACTCATGCTGAATCATCAGAAAAGAAAGGACTTAATTTCGTAGAAGAAATAGTGGTGGAAGACCTGAAGGCCGGCAAGAACGACGGACGACTGCAAACCCGTTTTCCGCCGGAACCTAACGGATATCTGCATATCGGACATGCAAAAGCGATCTGTATGGACTTCGGCATCGCGGAAAAATACGGCGGCGTGTGTAATCTAAGATTGGACGACACAAACCCTATCAAAGAAGACACGGAATACGTAGAGGCCATCAAGGAGGACATACAGTGGCTGGGATTCAAATGGGGAGAAATCTATCATGCTTCAGACTACTTCCAGCAACTGTGGGACTTTGCCGTCAGACTGATTAAAGAAGGCAAAGCCTACATCGACGAACAAAGCAGCGAACAGATTGCCGAACAAAAGGGAACACCGACGCAACCCGGTACGCCCAGCCCCTATCGCGACCGTCCCATAGAAGAAAATCTGGAACTGTTTAACAAGATGAACAGCGGCGAGGCGGAAGAAGGTTCCATGGTGCTGCGCGCCAAGTTGGACATGGCCAATCCGAATATGCACTTCCGCGACCCCATCATTTATCGCATCATCAACAAAGAACACCACCGCACGGGTAGCAAGTGGAAAGCCTACCCGATGTATGACTTCGCGCACGGGCAAAGCGATTACTTCGAAGGAGTGACCCACTCCATCTGTACGTTGGAGTTTGTCCCCCATCGTCCGCTCTATGACCACTTCATCGATGAGTTGAAAGAAGGGAACGACTTGGCAGACCACCGTCCTCGTCAGATAGAATTCAACCGTCTGAACCTGACCTATACCGTCATGAGCAAACGCAAATTGCTCGCATTGGTAAAAGAAGGTCTGGTAAACGGATGGGACGACCCACGAATGCCGACCCTCTGCGGGTTCCGCCGCCGCGGCTACTCTCCTGAAGCCATCCGCAAATTCATCGACATGATCGGTTATACCAAGTTCGATGCCCTGAACGACTTTGCTATGCTGGAGGCAGCCGTACGTGAGGACCTGAATGCAAGGGCAACCCGTGTCTCGGCCGTACTTAACCCCGTAAAACTCGTGATTACCAACTATCCGGAAGAGCAAGTGGAAGAGCTCGAAACCGTAAACAATCCCGAAAACGAAGCCGACGGGAGCCATATCATCGAGTTCAGTCGCGAACTGTGGATAGAACGCGAAGACTTCATGGAAGACGCTCCCAAGAAATACTTCCGCCTGACTCCCGGCAATGAAGTTCGTCTGAAAAGCGCTTACATCGTAAAGTGTACGGGATGCAAGAAAGACGAGAACGGCAACGTGACGGAGGTCTACTGTGAATACGACCCCATGTCGAAAAGCGGCATGCCCGGTTCGGACAGAAAAGTGAAAGGCACACTCCATTGGGTGAGTTGCGGACATTGCCAACCGGCCGAAGTACGCTTATACGACCGACTTTTCAGCATAGAGAACCCAGGAGCTGAAGAACGCGATTTCCGTGAGTTGTTGAACCCAGAGTCACTGAAAGTCCTGCCCCAATGTTATGTGGAAAAATATGCAGCGACCAAAAAGCCGCTTGAATATCTGCAGTTCCAACGCATCGGTTACTTCATGATGGACAAGGACAGTACGGCCGAACATTTGGTATTCAATCGTACCGTAGGCCTGAAAGACACATGGAGTAAGAAAAACAAATAACATGTCGACAGAAGACCTCTCGTATTTTCAAGAAGAAGAATTCAAAAAGAATCTGGCTCTTTACGAGCAGATGTTACAAGGCGGTCAGTCGGTTTATCTGGAAGCAGACGAACTGACTGACATCGCCGAGTATTATCTCGTGCAGAACGACACGGACAAAGCTATGGCGTGTATCCAATACGCCCTGAACATCCACCCCGGTAGTATCGACCCTTTGATTTTCCTGGCACGACAAAAGATGTTCAACGGCGACATCGAAGGTGCCAAAACCATACGCGACTGTATTACGGATCCCAACGACCGCGAAGTCATATTCCTCAACGCAGAATTGCTGTTGCGTGAAGGAAAAGAACAGGAAGCCACCACATACCTGTCCGAAAAAGCCGAAACGGAAGAAGAAGATGCCGCTTTGTTTGCATACGACACGGCTACACTGTTTTTGGATTACGGTTATTTGGAACAGGCAGCTCAATGGGGACAACGGGCGCTCGACATGGAACCGGACAACGAGAAGTTTCTGAAACTCAAGGCAGACCACCTCATCTCTTCCAATCGTCCGAAAGAGGCTATCGAGATATTAAATAGTTTGTTGGACATCAACCCTTACAACCTTAATGCATGGCACTCATTGGGCGAAGCCTATTTCGTATGCGAAGACTTTTCCAAAACCATGGAAACGGCTGATTTTGCATTGGCTATAGACGAGCACGACGCCCAAGCTCTTTTGCTGAAGGCCAACAGCCTGCTTCAACAACAGAATCTCGACGAAGCCCACCAACTTTATCTCCGATATTTCAAGGAACATCCGTCCAATGAAATTCCTTATCTTTTCGACGGGGTGTGCCTCTCCGCACTCGAACGCTACGACGAAGCCTTAAGCCAATTACTTAAAGCCGAAGAATTATCCCAAGGTTATTCTACGGAACAGCAACACATATATGCCAACCTTTCGGAGGTGTATAGCAGGCTACACGATACAGACAAAGCCTTTGGATATATCGACAAGATAAAAGAAATAAATCCGGATTACGAAGCAGACTTATACAAAGGGCATATCCTGATGCAAAACGAGAGAGAAAACGAAGCCCTCGAATGCTACAACACATTTATCCAAAGCCACGAAGACCCTTCGGAGGCCCATTTTCTCGTCGGCTTGTCTTTAGTGGAAAACAAACTGTACGAAAGGGCGAGAGAACATTTCTTGTATACGCTGAATCGCGATGCTTCACAAGACAAGGAAAGTCAAAAAGCATACGCCTATCTGGCCTATTGTGCGCTGATGCAAAACCGTTATCAGGAATTCATCGTCTTTCTGAAAATTGCTTGTGAAAAAGCTCCTGAAGCATTGGAATACACCGTGGGACGATTCATCCCGGAAGAAGTGGAAGCCAAGGACTTCTATCAGTACGTCTTAACTCACAGCGACATATTCACACACTTTAATCCGGACTCATCCGCACCTGTAAAACCCATGTGAAAAGAAGCTTTCGCACCGTCTCTCCACATGGGCATATTTCCTGTCATTCGCTGAATTGCTTGATGCGTTGCTCTTCCGACAATTTACAGATGAGCAAAGTATCGTTCTTTTCTGCCACAATGAAACCATCCAGACCTTGTATTACGACTTTTTTCTCCTGAGTGGTATGAATCATACAGTTATGCGTATCATACACTGAAATATTCTTTCCGATACAAGCATTACCATAAGCGTCTTGAGGCGTATGCTCATACAAAGAGCCCCACGTGCCTAAATCACTCCATCCGAAGTTAGCCGGAAGCACGAATATCTCTTCTACTTTCTCCATGATGGCATAATCCACCGATATATTCTCACACTTCGGAAAATCACGGTTGATGGCTTCCTGTTCCTGCTCGCTGCCATATATGGGCATAAGCTGCTCGAAAATCTGCGCGATAGCGGGCTGATACACACGGAAGGCGTTGACAATCGTACTGACGTTCCACACGAATATTCCGGCATTCCAGAAATAATTATTCTTTTGGATATAGCGGCTTGCCGTGGCAAAATCAGGCTTTTCCTTAAAAGAATCCACCCGATAAATCTCCTTGTTACGTGCCGATGCAAAACCCAAGTCAGCCTGAATATATCCGTATCCAGTTTCCGGACGATTCGGCTTCATGCCCAAAGTCAAAATAGAGTCCGTCTCCGCCGTAAATGCCAAACCGGAAGTTATCACACGTTCAAACTCGGCCACATCCATGACGATATGATCGCTCGGCGTGACAACCACATTGGCTTTCGGATTCAACTTCTTGATACGCCAACTCACGTAAGCAATGCAAGGCGCCGTATTCCTTCGGCAAGGTTCCTTCAATATGTTGGATTCCGGAATTTCCGGTAACTGTTCACGTACAATATCCGCATAAGCTTCGGACGTCACCACCCAAATGTTTTCCGGAAAACAAATCCTTTTAAAACGATCCGCAGTCAATTGCAACAACGTACGTCCGCATCCCAATACATCGATAAACTGTTTCGGGCACTCCGGAGTACTCATCGGCCAAAAGCGGCTACCTATGCCACCGGCCATAATTACCAAATGATTATTACTTCTTTCCATGGTTCTATATTCACGAGAATAAGTTAAGTTACAAAATTACAACTATTTTTCTAATTCCATGCATAAATATACACGATATTTTCATCTTCTTTTTCCCTGTTTTATTTGCATTCAGCCAAACATTCGCGTACTTTTGCACATACAAATGAAATATACCACCGTTTTAAGCATTGCCGGTTCCGATTGCAGCGGAGGAGCCGGTATTCAGGCAGACATCAAGACGATTTCCGCTTTGGGATGCTATGCTGCCAGCATCGTCACGGCCGTTACCGTACAAAACACATGCGGAGTGAAAAACGTATATCCTATTCCGGCTCAAATTGTCAAGGAACAAATACAGGCCGTAACCGAAGATATGCAAATAGATGCCTTGAAAATAGGGATGGTGACGGACGAAGGTATCATTGCGGTCATTGCCGATTTCTTATCAAGCAATCGCCTTCCGACCGTCTTCGATCCGGTTTTAGTCTCAAGTAGTGGCTATTCTTTGGTAAAACCCGAAGCATTGCATGTCATGCGCGACCGCCTAATCCCCCATTGTACTTTAGTGACCCCCAACCTGCCGGAGGCCGAAATACTGTCCGGTATCCCTATCCGGAACATAGAAGATATGGCAAACGCCGGACGGCAGATCCTTACTTACGGTTGTCGGTCCGTATTAATAAAAGGAGGACATTTGGAAGGGGGCGATATGACGGATATTCTGGTCTGCGGCAATACTCCGGAAGACATTCACCGCTACCACTCCGCCAAAATAAACTCCGCTAATACCCACGGAACCGGATGCACGCTTTCTTCTGCTATTGCGGCTTACATCGGCCAAGGTATCCCCTTACCGGAGGCTGTCGGTTTAGGGAAAAAATACCTCACGGATGCCCTGTTTTACGGAAAAGACGTCACCATCGGAAAAGGACACGGCCCGTTAAATCACTTTTTTAATCCCAAAAAGCTGATGATTAAGTAAGTTTTTATTAAATTTGCAACCAGATTGATGAACAAACATACATTAGATAAGATTTAAATTATATGAAAGCATTTGTATTTCCCGGACAGGGAGCACAATTTGTAGGTATGGGCAAAGACCTGTACGACAACAATCCGCTGGCAAAAGAGCTATTTGAAAAGGCAAACGATATTTTAGGATTCCGCATTACGGACATCATGTTCAGTGGTACGGACGAGGAGTTGAAACAGACAAAAGTGACGCAACCCGCCGTATTCCTCCATTCTGTCATTTCAGCTTTGTGCATGGGAGAAGATTTCGCTCCTGACATGGTGGCCGGCCATTCTTTAGGAGAATTCTCCGCGTTGGTAGCAGCCGGTGCCCTGAACTTTGAGGATGGTCTGAAATTGGTTTACGCCCGTGCCATGGCCATGCAAAAGGCATGCGAGGCTGCCCCTTCTACGATGGCGGCCATTGTCGGCTTGGATGATGCCACAATCGAGAACGTCTGCACGGAAATCAATACGGAAAACAATGTAGTGGTTCCGGCCAATTATAATTGCCCCGGACAGTTGGTAATCAGTGGCAATGTGGAAGCTGTCAAGGCTGCATGCGAAAAACTGAAAGCAGCCGGTGCCAAACGTGCACTCTTGTTACCGGTGGGCGGTGCGTTCCACTCGCCTTTGATGCAACCGGCCAAAGACGAACTGCAAGCAGCCATAGAGGCAACTACGTTCAATACACCTAAATGTGCCGTATACCAAAACGTAGACGCACAGGCTCATACGGATGCAGAAGAAATAAAGGCTAACCTGATTGCCCAACTCACGGCTTCTGTGCGTTGGACGCAAGAGGTGCAGAACATGATTGCAGCCGGTGCCACGGATTTCACGGAGTGCGGTCCGGGCAAAGTCCTGCAAGGCATGATTGGAAAGATTGCCAAAGGAAATGATGCCGTGACAGCTCATGGTATTCAAGCCTAAACCAACTCGAACAGCTATCCCCTTGCCTCAAAAAAAACGGCAAGGGGATTTTTATTGACGACTAATCCATTGATATATGAAAAACAAGATGATTATTTATCAGGTGTTCACCCGCCTTTTCGGAAACGACAAGACGGCATGCATCCCCCACGGTAACAAGACAGAGAACGGATGCGGGCACTTCGCTGATTTTACCCAAAAAGCATTAACGGAAATCCAAAAGCTTGGAGCAACGCATATTTGGTATACAGGGGTCATTGCACATGCCACACAAACAGACTATACCTCATACGGAATTCCGTCCGACCATCCTGCCATTGTAAAAGGGAAAGCCGGTTCCCCATACGCCATTAAAGACTATTATGACGTAGACCCGGACTTAGCCACAAAACCCGAGAAACGGATGAAGGAGTTTCAAAACCTGATATACCGTACGCATGATGCCGGTTTGAAAGTCATCATCGATTTCGTTCCCAACCATGTGGCACGCCAATATCAATCCGCCAGCAGACCTGAAGGCGTGAAAGATCTCGGGGAAGAGGATGACCAAAACCTATCCTTCTCTCCCCAAAACAACTTCTATTACATTCCCGGACACCCGTTTCAACCCGGCTTCGATCTGCAAGGCAGTGCACCGGTCCCATACGAAGAGTGTCCGGCCAAAGCTACAGGCAATGACAATTTTTCCCCCTCTCCGGGACGCAACGACTGGTACGAAACGATAAAACTGAACTACGGAATAGATTATTGTAACGGAAGGGGACGGCACTTCGACCCGATACCTTCCACGTGGTTTAAGATGCGTGACATTCTGCTGTTTTGGGCCGGAAAAGGTATAGACGGCTTCCGTTGCGATATGGCAGAGATGGTTCCTGTCGAATTCTGGGAATGGGCCATTCCGCAAATCAAATGCCATTACCCTTCCCTTGTATTCATTGCCGAAGTATATAACCCGAACGAATATCGTAACTACATCTATAAAGGAGGATTTGATTATTTATATGATAAGGTAGGATTATACGACACGCTCCGCGGAGTCGTTTGCGGCTATGCCTCCGCGCGTCAGATTACAGGATGTTGGCAAAGCGTAGACGACATCAAAGACCGCATGCTGAACTTCCTCGAAAACCACGATGAGCAACGATTGGCCTCCGATTTTTTTGCAGGAAATGCAGAAAAAGGCCGCCCGGCTCTGTTGGTCAGCGCATGTATGGGGAGAAATCCCATGATGATTTACTTCGGGCAAGAATTAGGTGAACGGGGAATGGACGCAGAAGGATTCAGCGGCAAAGACGGGCGCACCACGATTTTCGACTACTGGCATGTAGATACCATCAGGCGGTGGCGCAACAAAGGTAAATTCGATACCGATAAACTCACAGCCCAGGAACTTGCCTTGCAGGCATTCTATACCCAAGTGCTTAGATTATGCAACAGAGAAAGAGCCTTGAGGGAAGGGGATTTCTATGACCTGATGTACGCCAATAACGGCTCGGACCTGTTTAATGCCGACAAATGTTATGCTTTTGTCCGACGTAAAGACAAAGACCTGCTGATTGTCCTTGCCAACTTCGAGGATTCCGAGAAACATACAGCAGTCAATCTTCCCCACCATTTATTCGAATTTTTCCAAATCCAAGAGAAAGGAGAAATCATAGCAACCGAGCTTCTAAGTGGAGATAAAGAATATATCACGTTCAACGCTAATCAATGTGTACTAACGGACATACCTGCATATAGTGGCAAAATCTTAAAAATTAAGCTTTAGTAGCTAAAAAGTACCTAACGGGAAGTCCAAGGTCATTATTATAGAGTAAAGCGGGAACCTGCAAAATCACCAAATCCGGCGATTGCAGATTCCCGCTTTACGTTCTACCTTTGCAGTGACAGAAGAAAACAATATGCCATTAATAAACGATTAAACAAAACTACAACAACGAGATGAAAAAAATGACTATTTATTATGGTTCCACCACAGGAACTTGCGAAACCTTGGCCGCCAGTATCGCACAAGCACTGGGCATGAGTAACGACAACGTGCACAACGTAACAGAAATGACCAAGGAAGATTTGGAGAATAACGATGTGCTGATTCTCGGCTCGTCCACATGGGGATGCGGAGACCTGCAAGATGATTGGTACGACGGAGTAGAGATTCTGAAGAAAGCCGACTTGACAGGTAAAAAAGTAGCTCTTTTCGCTTGCGGTGACGGAGAGTCATACGGCGACACATTCTGCGAAGCCATGACCCATATCCACGATGCCTTGGCTGATAGCGGCTGTACCTTCATAGGGAAAGTCCCGACTGCCGACTACACGTTTACTTCTTCTACAGCCGTGGACGGTGATGATTTCATCGGTCTGGCACTTGACGACGTAAACGAGAGTGACAAGAGCGAAGCCCGAATTGCAAACTGGGCTAAGCAAATTGAAGCGGAAATGGCTTAAAGCATACTTAAAAACAAGTAAAGGGCTATAAGGTTGCGACCTGAATAATCATAGATTTTAGCTATTGCAAAACTTTAAATTATCACTTAATTTTGCAACCACAAACGAAACATTCACCAATGGACGCACTATCCGAGAGAAACAGACATACAGGGATTTCCGCCATGCGGGTCTTTGCCAACCACATCTACGAATACAAAAAAGGAGTTCGCCGGATGATTCTCTTTACCGTGAACGACCGATATGTCGGCGAAGCGGTCAAGCGCCTGAAAGCTGAAGATATTGATTTCGAACTACAAGAAGTCGGTAACGGACGTACGAATGTCTTTTTCGGCCGTAGTGAATGTATCGAGGTGGTGCGGAGGATGATTACCCGCCCTTTACAACAACTCAGCCCGGAAGAGGATTTTATCCTCGGTGCCCTGTTGGGTTATGACATCTGCATGCAATGCGAACGCTTCTGCAAGCGGACGGCATGCACACAAAAAGTATCATAATAACCACTTTTCATACAATTTCTTTATATCGTTTTGGATTTAAATTTGGGATCAGGCTCTCGTGAGAGAGCCTTTTTCTATGTCTGCCCGTCTGCAAAACTATTCCCAAACCGTATCCAACAGTTTGAACACAATCCGGAATTGTCCGTCCTTGTAGCTCGTGCTGTTGATATGGAACCGGCCAATCTGTGCCGTATGTTCCACATGGGCACCGATACAGGCACAGACATCATAATCCCCCACCCTGACCAAGCGCAAGGTATCCTCCGCAGCATCAGGTAATTTGTCGAGCGGAACGTTGTCGGGAACAGCATCACGCGATACGTAGGCGTACGTCACCGGTAAATCAGCCGCAATGACTTCATTCACTTTCCGGGCTATCTCTGCAATCTGCTCTTCCGTCGGCTCATCCGCCAAATCATAGTTAATCTTACTTTTTTTCCGCTCTATATGTGCATTCCTCGACCGTTCGCAACCGAACATCCTGACCATCGTCTGGTTCAGGATATGCTCACAAGTGTGCATCGGAGGATATTCCACCTTGTTATGGGCGTTTAAAGTCACTTCCTTCTCTGTTGTCATTCGTTTCTTTTAATATATTTGTCGAATAAATCCATACGCAGTCCACCACATTTTACCTTTACGACGTGATGCTCATCTGTCAAGAAACAAGTAGGTGTGGCCTGCGCACCATATTTTATTTTCATGGGACTGTCGTCCAACTTAAAATCTGATACGAAAATAAAATCAAAAGGAAATACTTTTTTAACCTCTTGCAGGTCCTTCAATGACCTGCATGGCCAATAAACCACAATCTGCAAATCCTCCAAAGATATTTGCCTTCGTAAAAGTTCCAATTCCTTACGACCATCTTCTCCCATGCATCCCAATCCGCCATAAAGCAGCAACACAGGTCTGCCCTTCAGCCCGTGCCAATCGAAAATATTCCCGTCGTCCCGATAGCAAGGAAACTCCCAAAGGCTATCCCTTTCCTCAATCTGGCGCATCCGAATATGTTCCTGGATATTCCTTCCATAAAAAGACTCTCGCATTCCCGTGCCTAACGTATCTAAGATATGTACAAGCACTTTTTTAGGAATATCCAACCGACACATGTACAGGCGTTGCAAACCGCTGGGCGTAGAAGCATATTCCATGGCCAACTCCCGGTTCCTTTTCAACGTAGCATCATAAAAGGAATTAAAGGCCGCCTGCAAACTATCCTGCATCTCGGGATATTTGTCCCATAATGCAGCCATTTCCTGATGACGCTGTTCGTACGCTTCCCACAACATGCTATCCTTGCGCAGATACTCTTTCTCCCTCTCCATGTCCTGCGCAACCGAACTTCCCACCGAGAGACCCAAAAATCCCCAAAGGAACAACAAACTTCTTAACCTCATGATACCTCTTTACCTCCTCCGAATTACAGTTTTCCCCGTTCTTCCAGATAAGAATCCTTGAACCCCAGGAAGTACAGTACCCCATCAAGCCCCATCGTGTTAATGGACTGTTTGGCATTCGCCACCACACGAGGCTTGGCATGGAACGCAATCCCCAGCCCGGCTTCGGAAAGCATGGGCAAGTCGTTGGCTCCGTCGCCCACGGCAATCGTCTGAGCCAGATGTACATGTTCCACTTGGGCAATAAGCTTCAACAATTCGGCTTTGCGGCGGCCGTCGACGATTTCACCTACATAACGTCCCGTCAACTTGCCGTCCTCTATCTCCAACTCATTGGCATACACATAATCTATGCCGTATCTGTTCTTCAGGTAATTGCCGAAATAGGTGAAACCTCCCGAAAGGATGGCAATCTTGTAACCATACTGTTTCAATACGAACATCAGGCGATCCACTCCCTCCGTGATAGGCAAATGCTGCGCGATATCCTCCATCACCGACACATCCAACCCTTTCAGCAAAGCCACCCGCTGGGTAAAACTTTCCTTGAAATCTATCTCTCCACGCATGGCCTGCTCGGTAATGGCTCTCACTTGCTCGCCTACTCCGGCACGGTCGGCCAGTTCGTCGATGACTTCCGTCTCAATCAAAGTAGAATCCATATCGAAACAAATCAGACGGCGCATGCGGCGGTACATGTTGTCCAACTGAAATGAGAAATCCATCTCCAGTTCACTGGACAACTTCAACAGTTTCGATTGCATGGCAGCACGGTCTTTCGGTGTACCCCGTACGGAAAACTCGATACAAGCCCGTATGTTTTCCCGTTGTTCATCCAATGGAATGCGCCCGGTGAGACGCTTGATGGCATCGATGTTCAGCCCCTGTTCGGCCAACACCGAAGTGACGGCCTGTATTTGCAAAGCCGACAGTTTACGTCCCAACAAAGTCAGGATATAACGGTTCTTGCCCTGCATGTTCACCCAGTCCGCATATTCGTCTTTCTTCACCGGATAGAAACGGATGTTCACGCCCAGTTCCGAAGCCTTGAAAAGCAAATCCCGCATCACATGCCCGGAGTATTCCTCTGCCGCACGCACCAACAAGCCCAAGGTCAACGTATTGTGTATGTCGGCCTGACCGATGTCGAGTACCGTCACGTCATATCGGGCTAAAATCCCCATGATGGAAGAGGTCAGTCCGGGACGGTCTTCACCCGTTATTCTTATCAGTATCAATTCCGTATTCGAAGGTTCCATAGCTTTATATTCATTTAATGCCTGCAAAACTACACAAAAAAGGAGAAAACACAAAGGATACGGGCGGAATGCTTTCACATTGCCGCCCGTATCCTATATATAAAAGGTATAACCTTATGTCAGAAACGGAAACTGAGATAAACCCGGAAAGACTTCGTACGCATACGCTGCCTGAAGGTATCCACGAAATCGGACGCATCCATATCCTCGTTCTCATAGTCATAACCGTCACTTTCGTCGTTCACCGAAACGCCATGGTATTTCGTACCGCCCCAACGGCCTTCCACACCTAAGGATATGGCCTTCCAAGCCACAGCCGCACCGAAGTTGAAGAAAGGCACAAAGCCATAATACACTTCATCGTCCAACAACATGATGGAAGCCGAAGGCTGGAAACGGAAATAAGTGCTCACTTTCAGATGATGGATAGGATTCACCGTGATGGAAGGACCTATCTGCATGCCGTATTCAAACTGGTGACAGCCGAAATCCAAATCATAGTCCTCGTCCTCTTCCATGTCCCAACCGTTATCGAACGGATCATCGTATCCCCAACCGTTTCCGAAACCGTTACCGTCTCCGAAATCGTCATCATACGCAAATTTCTCCTCCACACTCGAATACTTCACATAGTTGAAATCCATCCAACTCCAGTCCAAACCGATTTTAACCATCCCCCAAAGCGGCTTCTTGTGCAAGTAATACGTTTTACCCCACGTGATATTCACGCCCGCTTCGCTCTTGTACTTGATGTAATCGTCTTTAGAAGTCAGACTCTGTTTTACAAAGCCGATATTGAAGTACTTGGCACGGTCTTTCCAAATCTTCTGGTCCAACTCGGCCTGGTTGGCATTGTCCACTTGTTTCGACAAAGTCCCCACGACCGTACGCAATGAATCCACTTCGTTCGCATTGCCGTTATTTTCCGCACCGGTACCTACGAACTGCGCCTTCGCAGCCCCACATGCCATAAAGGCGGCTAAGGCAAACACGCTCACAAACTTTTTCATTTTTTCTATTTTTTATTTGATTATAGTTATTCCACGGGCAAAGATAATAGTTTTTATAGTAAATAGTATTAAAATATGGAACTAAATGCAGAATTAATCAAAAAAACCGTTTAATTTCGTAACTACACTTGCAATGCTATCGAATATCCCAAGCCATAATTAAATGTTACCCCATGGAGAAAAATACCACACCTTTCCATCCCTTCATCCCAGACGCAGACTCCTCCGAGCTTCCACGCCTGTTTACCTGTCCGTTCCACTACGAACCGCACCCTTTATCCGTACGCGCAGCCGAAGAAGTGCGCCGCTATCTCACACTCCGCACCGACTGGAAAACGGAACTGGACAAAGGAAAAATGTTCGGCGTATTAGTCGTGCAAAAAGAAGGAAGGACGGGCTTTTTAGCGGCTTATTCCGGTATACTTTGCGGACGCAACGACCACGACTTTTTCGTACCACCCGTTTTCGACCTGTTGCAACCGGACGGTTTTTTCAAGACAGAAGAAGCGCAAATATCCCAAATAAACCACCGTATCGAAGCGTTGGAACACAGCGACATGCGTGCCTCGCTGCTCCAACAGGCTGCCGATAGGAAAGCAGCCGGAGAACAAGCATTGAAGGAAGCCCGCGACGCATTGAAAGAAGCCAAACGGCAAAGGGACTTGTTACGGGCATCAGACCACAACGACTTCACGGAAGAACAGCTCACCCGTGAAAGCCGGTTCCTGAAAGCTGAATACAAACGGTTGGAAAAGCAATGGAAAGCCAAGCTCGAAGAGGTTGAAACCGCCCTGAAACGGTCTGACGAAGAAATAGAGGCGCTGAAAACCGAACGGAAACGCCGCTCCATCCTGCTGCAAAATCGACTTTTCGCCCAATTCCGCATGCTGAACGCACGGGGGGAGGAGAAAGACCTGTGGCAAATTTTCCGGGAACACGGGCGGCCCGTACCGCCATCGGGTGCCGGAGAGTGTGCCGCTCCCAAATTGCTGCAATATGCCTACCGTCACGGCTATCGTCCTTTGGCCATGGCCGAATTCTGGTGGGGGGCTTCGCCGGAAGCGGAAATACGCAAGCACGGCTACTACTATCCGGCATGCAAAAGCAAATGCGAGCCGATACTCGGCCACATGTTACAGGGTCTGGATGTGGAACCCAACGCACATGAAAACAGCAAGCACCTCAAGCATGAGCCGGAGCTCGTCTACGAAGACGAATGGATGGCTGCTGTCAATAAACCGGCCGGCATGCTTTCCGTACCCGGCAAGGGCGACGCCCTTTCCGTATGGAGCTGGGCGCGTGCGCATTTTCCCGAGGCCACGGGACCGCTCTTGGTGCACCGTCTGGACATGGACACCTCGGGAGTGCTCCTCATCGCCAAAGACCCGGAAACGCACCGGCAGTTGCAACAACTGTTTGAAACGCGGCACATCAAAAAAAGATACATAGCTTTGCTCGACGGCACGGTAACGGACGACGAAGGCTTTATCCGTCTTCCCCTCTGCCCCAACCCGAACGACCGTCCACGGCAAATGGTGAGCACGGCATACGGCAAAGCCGCCGTCACGCGTTTTGAGGTCTTGTCTCGCAGCCACGGTCAAACCCGCGTGGCCTTCTATCCCTTCACGGGGCGCACCCACCAGTTGCGGGTGCATGCCGCCCATCCGGAAGGATTGGACACCCCCATCGTAGGCGACAACCTGTATGGCCGTCGAGCCTCCCGCCTCTTCCTGCATGCCGAGACCGTGACCTTCCGCCATTTCAAGACCGGACGTTGGGTCAGCATTACGGCACCTGCCCCGTTCTGACGGAAGGAAACGCGCCAACCGGTGCTCACTGTCCGCCGTCCGGCGTATGGCAAATGGCCTCTATCCGCTCCAACTCCTCTCTCGAGAAATCCACTTTCCGCAAGGCCTTCAGGTTGTCTTCGAGTTGTGCCACGGAACTTGCCCCGATAATGACAGACGTTACCAGTTCGTCTTTCAAAACCCAAGCCAAGGACATTTCAGCCAACGTCTGCCCCCGCTCTGCGGCCACCCGGTCCAAGGCTTTGATTTTCTCCAAGACCGCCTCTGTCAATACCTCGCGTTTCAGGAATCGCCCTTGTGCCATACGCGAATCTTCGGGCACGCCTTGCAGATAGCGGGACGTGAGCAAACCTTGCGCCAACGGTGAAAAAGCGATAAACCCAACCCCATACGCCCGGGCCTGTCCCAAAATGCCCTCCTCTTCCGGAGCGCGGTCGAACAGGTTGTAACGCCCCTGATACAACAGGCAATGCACGTCGCGCGCTTCCAAATAACGGTAAGCCTCTTCGGCCTTGTCGGCCGGGTATCTGGAAAGCCCCACGTAAAGCGCCTTGCCTTGGCGCACGATGTCCACCAAAGCCTGCATCGTTTCTTCCAACGGTGTCTCCGGGTCGTAACGGTGGGAATAAAACACGTCCACATAATCCAAGCCCATACGTACAAGACTCTGGTCGAGACTAGCCATGAGCGACTTACGGCTTCCCCAGTTCCCGTAGGGACCGGGCCACATGTCGTAACCGGCCTTGGTCGACACAAACAGTTCGTCGCGATAAGGCTTGAAGGATTTCTTCATAATGAATCCGAAAGTCTCTTCGGCACTGCCATACGAAGGGCCGTAATTGTTCGCCAAATCGAAATGCGTGATGCCATGGTCGAAAGCATAATGCGCCATCGCCAGCGAATGAGACAAAGGATTGACGTCACCGAAATTATGCCACAACCCTAAAGAAACTTCAGGAAGGAGCACGCCGCTACGCCCGCTACGACGGTAGCGCATACCGTTTTCATACCGGTCGGATGCCGGAGAATAAATGGGATTCAACATAAATACTATAACTGTTTTAGAAGTGTCTGACGCAAAAATAATGAAAAAACCATAAATCCGCCTGCCTCTCCCGGTAAAACTTCCTATCTTTGTTCATTATTATCACATAACAGATTTATTTCACATGAAACACACCTTCAGCGCATGTTGTTGCGCCATCCTGATTTCAATTTCCGCACAAGCGCAAAAAGGCGCTTCCCATTTCGAAATAGACACCCGCGCCCCCTTGCAGACGATAGACGGTTTCGGGGCATCGGACGCCTGGAGCATGCAGCACATCGGACTGTGGCCCGACAGCGTGCGGTTGCAAACGGCCGATTGGTTGTTCAGCACCGAGAATGACAGCAAGGGGCAACCCCTCGGCATCGGGCTTTCGATATGGCGTTTCAACATCGGGGCAGGCAGTCACGACCAAGGACGCGAAAGCGGCATCGGTTCACATTGGATGCGCACGGGATGCTTCCTCCGGCCGGACGGCACATACGACTGGACGCAACAACCCGGACAACGCAACTTCCTGCGCATGGCCCAAGAACGGGGCGTAAGGACCTTCATCGGCTTTTTCAATTCGCCTCCCGTGTACTTTACCCAAAACGGACTGGCTACCAACACCGGACGGGGCGGGACGCTGAACCTGAAAACGGAACATTACGGTGATTTTGCCCTATTCTCAGCCAACGTGGTGGAAGGGTTGGAACAGCATGACGGCATCAAGCTCTCCTACGTCTGCCCCGTCAATGAGCCGGACGGACATTGGAATTGGGTAGGTCCGAAACAGGAAGGTACACCGGCCACCAACCGTGAAATCGCCGGACTGGCACGGGCATTCAGCCAAGCGTTCACCCAGAAAGGACTGGACACGAAAATCCTCATCAACGAATCGTCGGACTACCGTTGCATGTTTGCCACTCACATGACCGACTGGCAGAGAGGGTATGCCATCCAGTCGTTTTTCTGTCCGGACAGCACGGACACTTATCTGGGCGACACCCCGAACGTGCCGCGCCTCATGGCCGGACACAGCTACTGGACCAACACTCCCTTGGAAGCCCTGCGCGGCATCCGCATGCAACTGAAAGACACGTTGGACAAGTATAACGTACAATTCTGGCAAACGGAAACCTGCATCATGAGCAATGATGAAGAAATAGGCGGCGGAGGCGGTTACGACCGTACGATGAAGACAGCCTTATACGTGGCACGTATCATCCATCACGACATCGTCTATGCCGGAGCGCGAAGCTGGCAGTGGTGGCGTGCC
The DNA here is from genome assembly GCF_000233955.1 of Paraprevotella clara YIT 11840. Lineage (GTDB taxonomy): Bacteria > Bacteroidota > Bacteroidia > Bacteroidales > Bacteroidaceae > Paraprevotella > Paraprevotella clara. Next base: position 90,256 of record NZ_JH376595.1, on the reverse strand, counting down.
GTGGGCGGGGACTACAAGGACGGACTCTTGCGTGAGTTCAGCAACCGCGAAGGGACGAACGGGCGCGTGGTGGACTCCAAACTGCTTTGGGCTTTAGGCAACTACAGCCGTTTTGTCCGTCCGGGCGCCACCCGTATGGGCATTACTGCCACCGACAAGACGGGACGCACCGTGATGGAAGGCGATACAGACCGCACAGGACTGATGTGCACCGCCTACCGGAACGCCGACGGCTCGTGGGTAATGGTCGCAGTGAACTATGCCACCGAGGCGAAAAACATGACCTTCCACGTGGATGACCGGAAAGTGAAAAGCTGGCAACCTTACCTGACAGCCGAAGGAACGGGAAAGAACTTACAGCCTATCGACAAGGTGGGCAACGGAAAACAAACCGTCATCCCGGCACGCTCGATTGTGACGTTTGTAAGCCGGTAAGACGAACATTTTGTCAGTTTTTCAAGAATCGCCATCAGTCAAAATCCGACCTTATAGACCTGAAAAGAACGGCGTGATTGAATAAAAATACATCCAAACCGCATATATGCAATTCATTACTGCATATATGCGGTTTTTTCTGCTGAAAGCGATTTTCCGTTCACAGCCAAACGGAAAAAAGTTCTCCGCAGATTGAAACACCTGTGGCTTCTGCCTGAGCCAAAAACAAGAAGAAAACGGAGATAAAACATGCCGAAAACACATCTTTTTCGTCTGGTTGAAACCTTTTTGCCGACAAAAAAGAAAAGCAAAAAGACAATAAAACACACGTTTCGCTTACTGCCAACCGCAAACACAGGCGGCAAACATGCCGTTTCGCCCCGCCTTGTAAAGCCCCAAACAGATTTTCCTGTCCATTTGCCCGAAAGCCGATGCACGAGAATCGCGTATTCCGGCGCGACGTCCCTCTCGGCTGTATATAACGGATTCTCGCACGGACAGGTTTGTCATTTTGACAGCCGCCGCCTTTTCCCGAACCGTCCGCCGATTCTTCTTTTCAATTCGGAAAACAAAGTAATCTCCTTACGAATCGCCGAAGCCGAAAGCCACACGCTGGCACCTAATACGCATCCGCCTGCTGCAACCTTGAGCCATACTTCGGACTGCATGCCCAAAAACAAAGCTGCCGCCACGCAAAGGAACTGTGCCGCCATGAACGGACGTGCCGCCTTGTCGGGCCTGAAGCCGTAGCGTCGCCCGTACACAGCATAAATCATCCACCAATCGAACACTCCGGCCAAAGCCAAGGCGATTCCCGTACCCAAAATACCTCCGTACACAAAACCGACAATCACGCACACGGCCATAAAGATGTCGTAGGCCGCCTCCATGCACAAATACATGACGGCATCGCCTTTGGCCAACGAGGTATATGCCACGGGGAGCGTCATCGACTTGAAAAACATGTGCATGGAAGCACAGACAGCCATGCCGGTCATGGGTAGGAAGGACGATGAATACAATACCCTGATGGCCAATGGCATACATATCATGAACAACACCAAAAAAGGCGACATGAGCAACACGCAGACTTTTATCTGGCGATTGATGGTCTGGTTCATCCGCCCCACATCGGCATTCACAGACGACAAGCGCGGAAAATAATCGGCATCGACCGCCGTGAATACCACCCCGGCGTAAGTAATCACCAGGTTATACCCCATACCGTACAAGCCCACGTCGGACAACGAACCCCAATTAGTAATGAAAAGCGAAATCCCCATCGCCACCGACATGTTCACCGCCGTGGCCATGATATAAGGCACGCCTACGCGCACCATGCTCCATCCCTTACGGAAATACGCCCGGCTCAGCAAGTCCACGCGCCAAGGAAAGACGGGAAGCGAAAGGGACAGATGAGCCACCATCACCCCCAACGTACTGATGACCAACGCAGGTACAACCCCCGACATTCCCCAAAAGTAATAAAAAGGAACCGTCAGCAACAAAGTGGCCGCTGCCCCCAACACGGAAATCAAAGCCACACGCTTCAATCGCCGAACGGCTTTCAAAATGGAAATTTCACCCACCGTAACAGCCATAAAACCCATGACGGGAGAAAGCAAACAGAGAGGCAGGATATGGGACGTATCGCCAAAAGCCCAATAACTTATGGCAGGCGAAAACAGCAGGCACAGCAACATGCCGGCCAAACCGGTCCATACGCTCCACGTACGCACTACTTCTACCTGTAGGAGAACTTTCTCCGGATGGTTTTCTCCGTAATATTCTGCAATCTCTTTAATGGAACTAAACGAAATGCCCAGATTCGACGTGTTGTGGAGAAAACCGATGACACTCTGGTACAAAGCCGAAAGCCCCACTCCGGCCGTGCTGAGCAAAACGGCCGCCAGCTTGTTGCGCACCACGCTGACCAGTATCGTAAGCACCTGTATGCCTCCCAGAAAGCCCGTGTATTTTACGATGTGGTCGTAGGTCGCGTCTTCCCTGCCTTCCGTCTCTTCCAAGACCGTCAAACCGTCTTTTATTTCTTGTGTCTCACTCATAATATGGGAGACAAAGATACGGCATTTCCATTTATTTTCTGTATCTTTGTCTAAAAATATCATGAAAGTCCTATTACTTGGCGAATATAGTAACGTGCATTGGACCTTGGCTCAAGGGTTGAGAGCCTTGGGGCATTCCGTCACGGTAGCATCGGACGGCGACAGTTGGAAAAACTATCCGCGTGACATTGACCTGCATCGAAAGTCTACAGGAAAAACGGACACGTTGGATTTCCTTTTCCGTGTGGCTCGGGCTCTCCCTTTCATGAGGGGATATGATGTGGTGCAACTCATCAATCCTGTTTTTTTAGAACTGTGTCCGGAACGCCTGTTACCTATTTACCGTTTCCTGCGCCGCCACAACCGGAAAGTATTTCTCGGGGCATTCGGCATGGACTATTACTGGGTAAAGGCAGGACTGGACTGCCAGACGTATCGTTACTCTGACTTCAACATCGGGACGGAAGTCCGAATGAATCCCGACAACGACCGTTTCATAGCCGAATGGCTCAACGGCCCTAAAGGAGAACTGAACCGTTTCATAGCCGGCGACTGCGATGGCATAGTCAGCGGTCTCTACGAATACGACGCTTGTTACCGACCGCATTTTCCGGAAAAAACGCAATTTATCCCCTTCCCCATCGACTTGTCGGAAGTCACGCCGCGCATCCCCCATCCCGAAACGGAACGGACGCGTTTTTTCATCGGCATACAACGCAAACGGGATGCTTACAAGGGGACAGACATCATGTACAAGGCATTGGTAAAATTAGCCACACGTTACCCCGACCGGATAGAAATCGTGAAAGCGGAGTCCGTTCCCTTCGCACAATACAACCGGATGATGGACCACAGCGATGTGTTACTGGACCAGCTTTATTCCTACACGCCGGCCATGAATGCCTTGTGTGCCATGGCCAAGGGATTGGTTGTCGTAGGAGGGGGCGAAGAGGAAAATTACGACATCCTGGGGGAAAAAGAGCTGCGGCCTATCGTCAACGTATTCCCTTCTTTTGATGACGTGTACGCCAAACTGGAAGAGCTTATACAACATCCTGAGGACATCGCCCGACTGTCTGCAGAAAGCATACAATACGTCCGTCGCCATCACGACCACCGGAAAGTAGCGGAACGATATGTCGCATTTTGGAAGAGTAGAACTTAAAACATTGAAGCCTTAAAAACGAAGCATGAAACTCACCATCATCATCCCTGTATATAAGGTGGAAGCCTACCTTGACTTCTGCCTGAAAAGCATAGCACGGCAAAACGTGGAGGACTACGAAGTCATCCTCGTGGACGATGGTTCGCCGGACAGAAGCGGAGCGCTTTGTGACGCATGGGTACGGAAAGACGGACGGTTCCGTGTCATCCATTGCCCTGAAAACCGTGGACTGAGCGCGGCGCGCAACAGAGGACTGGACGAGGCGCGCGGAGAATATGTCACATTCGTCGATTCCGACGATTATATCTCCCCGCATACATTGCAAGCCAATATGGAATTGCTGGCCTTGCACCCCGAAGCGGATGTCCTGGAATATCCCGTATGCGTCTACCACGGCACGGCAAAAGCCTACCGTTATACGCCCGGAACATGCGAAATCACGGATTACACCGGATGGGCACACCGCAAAGGCTACATACATAGTTATGCTTGGAACAAAATCTATAAACGCTCGTTGTGGAAGTCTCTCCGCTTCCCGGAAGGCAGATGGTATGAAGATGTCTTCACCATCCCGGCCGTATTGCGCCAAGCACGATACATCCTGCGTTCGGACAAAGGGCTATATTATTATTGCAGTCGACAAGGCTCTATCTCCAACACCTTCTGTGACAAGGGCATCAATGACCTTCTCCAGGCCAACCTCACGCTATATCGCACATTGTCCGACAATACAAACCTTAACGACAAGGATTTGGACGATGCTTACTTACATTTGTGCGACCATCAGATCATACGAATACAATTCGGTGGTTCCCTGTGCATCCCCGAACGCAAAATACCATTGCGCCGCGCCTTGTTTGCCCGTCGCCCGCTGAACTACCGCATCAAAGCTATACTGAAGGCACTGAGCGGCAACCGCTATTGCGGCATTGTAGCACGAACCCGTAAAGTACTCAAACGATGAACAAACCGTCAATCAGCTTCATTATCCCTTATTACAAGGTAGAGCTTCCGCTACTTGCCCGCGCCATAACAAGTATCTTGCGCTTGGGACAAAAGGCCGATTGGGAAGTTTGGGTCATAAACGACGGTACGCCCGGACACGAAGCGGAAGACTACCTCGGTTCACTGGACGACCCGCGTATCCACTACCATGTCCAGCCTAACTTAGGATTAGGAGGGGCAAGGAATACGGGCATGGAAATGGCTCAAAAGGAATATATTCAATTTTTAGATGCGGATGATTTTCTTTTCCAAAAAGCTTTTTCCCAGATTTTGGATGTTTTAGGAGAAAAACATCCGGATCTTTTATCATTCGAGTTTAAAAAAGTCTATCATACGGGATTATGGGATACGAATGTCCCGGCTTGGCAAACAGTCTTTCAAGGAAGTGGAACTGATTTCATGCTCAAACACAATTTACACGGTTGTGCCTGGGGGTATGTATTCAAAAAGTCTGTACTCGACGGCCTGAGGTTCACATCCGGAATTTACCATGAAGACGAAGAGTTCACCCCACTTCTATTCCTAAAGGCACGGCATGTCATCATAACCAACCTACCGGCTTATGCCTACTTTCAGCGACAATACTCGATTATACACCATCCTGACAGGAAAATTATAAAAAAACGTTATTCCGATTTGCAGCATATCATTCTTTGCCTCACAGACAAAGGCCGACAAATGGAAGGTAATGCCGCCATAGCTTTGAACAGGCGAATTGATATGTTGCGCATGTCCATGGTGTACACACTGTTAGGCGACAGCCCGGACACGGCTTTCCTGCTCGAAACATTGGGAAACATGAAACGGACGGGACTGTACCCCCTTACACCACGTTTCTACTCTTTCCCTTACACCATCGTACGTTGGTGTACTTTTAAACCATCATGTGCCGTTGTCCTCAGCAACATGTTTCGCCTTTTTCAATTACGCCATGCAGGACATGCCTCATAACCGACCGATTGTTTGCACAACAACAAAATAACATAAAAAGAGTTTATGAAAGAGGTATATCACAAAGTATTTGACTATCTTTGTACTGTTCTAATTATAGAACTTTAGTTTAAAGGTATTAGAAAGGTATTTGGCAAGTCCTCGTACGTGAGTATAGGGACTTGTTTTTGTTTTTATAAACCGTACAATCCGCACTCTTATTCTTACTTGAACAGAAAAAACAAATAAAAAAAGCGACTATCCTTATAGATAACCGCTTGATTTTCAATTTGTAGCGTCTACGGGAATCGAACCCGTGTTGCATGCGTGAGAGGCATGTGTCCTAGCCGCTAGACGAAGACGCCTTGGAGCGGAAGCTGGGGGATTCGAACCCCCGGTACGGTAACCCGCACGTCAGTTTAGCAAACTGGTGGTTTCAGCCACTCACCCAAACTTCCTTGCTTCCTCGGATTTCCCTACCTTTCAGCAGGTGTTTTCCTCAATTGCGATGCAAAGGTAGCTTCTTTTATTTAAACTTGCAAGCCTTTGGAGCACTTTTTTCCAATAAAACTCACAAAAGTTTCTTCTTTCCTCTATGCCTGATGAATCAGATAAGCAAGATAAACCAAATAAACTGCCACCATGACTCCACCTTCCCAACGCTCAATCGTCCGTTTTGTGTAAGAGAAACACCAGAGAATCAGGACACTTAAAAGCATAAGCCCTAAATCGAAATACGAAATACTCCCCACAGGCATCGGAGATACGGTCGCACAAAAGCCCATCACAAAGAAAATATTGAAGATATTGCTTCCCACAACATTCCCTATTGCAATGGCGGAACTTCCCTTTCTGGCTGCCACGATAGAAGTGGCAAGTTCCGGTAGCGACGTTCCGGCAGCCACCAAAGTCAAACCCACTACCGTTTCGCTTACTCCCATACTGAGCGCAATCTCTGTAGCCGCATCCACAAATAAGTTTCCTCCGAACACAAGACCGGCCAATCCCAATATGACATAAAGGAATATACGACCGTAGGACATCGGAGCTATTTGCAAGGCCTGCGGCTGCTCGCCCGCACCGTCTTTGTTACGGGCGATGGAAAACGTATAGAACATAAATACGGCAAAGAGACCTAACAGCATCAATCCGTCGGTACGCGAAATCAGATTCTCAAATTGTCCGCCGTCCAACACCGCATCCAATGATACGACGATAAGGGACAACGTGGCTAAAATAGCAAACGGAATGTCTTTGTGAATAGTAGACTTGCTAATGACAATGGGACTGACCAAAGCCGAACACCCCACAATCATCAATACATTAAATGTGTTGCTTCCCACTATATTACCGATAGAAATCTCACTGCTTCCTTTCAACGCCGACATAAAACTGGTCACAAACTCCGGCAACGACGTCCCAAAGGCCACTACCGTCAAGCCTATCACCATTTCAGTCACGTTGAACCGCCGCGCCAAACCGGTCGCCCCGTCCGTCAACTTGTCGGCACCGAGCAATACAAGCGCGATACCGACTACAAGTAATACCACTGTTAAAAACATACCCTCGGCTTTTTAGTCCCGACGACCGAGGAAGATCATGACATAATATAATAAGGTAGCCAAAGAACCTAAAGCCGCTACGACATAAGTATACGCGGCAGAACGGAGAGCCGATACGGCAGCCCCATAATTCCGGTTATTCGTCACACCAGCCTCGCTCAGCCATTTGACGGCACGCCGGCTTGCATCGATTTCTACCGGCAAGGTAATAAAGCTGAACAAGGTCGTGGCAGCGAACAAGATGATTCCGAACAACATGATTTGAGGGAACACATTCAGCGTAAACATCCCGATGAGCAATACCCACATCATCCAATTGGAAGCAAAAGAAATGACCGGCACCAGACTACTCCTCATCTTCAACGGAGCATAAGCATGGGCGTGCTGCACGGCGTGGCCGCATTCGTGTGCAGCTACGGCTGCCGCTGCCACACTACACGTATCGTACACATCCTCACTCAAATTGACCGTCTTGTTGGCCGGATTGTAGTGATCGGTCAGCGACCCCGACGTACTTACCACTTCCACGTCATATATCCCGTTGTCATGCAACATCTTCACGGCGATATCACGTCCGGTCAATCCTCCGTCGATAGGAATTTTCGAATACTTTTCGAACTTGTTCTTCAAATTAGCCTGTACCAACCAACTGGCCAAGGCAATACCGATAAAAAGAATCCAATACATATTATATTTATTAAATGGTTTTGTAAAAACAACGCTTCAAACATCATGCCAACGCACGCAAAAATAGCGAAGAAATGTCGAATACGATAAATAAAACAAGAATAAGACCGGTCTTTTTTGAATAATTAGTATATTTGTAAGTCAGTATTCACAAATAAGCATAAAACACATGAGAAAAGGTCTGATATACCCCCTGCTTTCAATGGCAGTCGCTGCAAGTCTCTTGGCGGGATGTACCGGTGGGCAACAAAGCAAAGACTATATGGAGGAGAATGATTCTGTGACGGTTTATCCGCCCGACACGGCTTTCTACGGTCATTTGGGAGAAGGCACGGGAATGAGCAGTCTTGAGCTTATTACCGACGACGGCGACACACTGGCGTTAAACAAAACCAACGAAAAAACAGGGGAACCGGGACGTATATTGGGCGAAATAGCGAACTACACCGACCAATATGCCATTACGACGTGCGATGACAACCAAAGTGTAAACGTGGCCCTGAACATCAACCAACTCGCCCAAAGGAAATGGCAATCGGACACTGACAAACAACACGGATTCCAATTGGAGATGAACGGTAAAGCCCGGTCTTTAGCCACCGGCTCATATAAGTACAACCAATGGAGTCTGTACAACTGCAAATTAATTCTGTTACGGGAAAGCGAAGGCGTACACGGAGCGGAAACGAGAAACGACACACTGGATATTTTGAAACTGACACCAGACTCCTTAGTGCTGCAAAGCAATCGCAAGAATATTCCCGAGAAGTTCCATCGCATATCATAAAAGAGTATTATGGCTGGCAATAAAGACAAAATGGTAAAGTGCTACAACTGTAAGCACGGCAAATACATGCAATGGATGAAAAACCCCATTATCTGTGAATGCAACTGGACCGGCGAACGCTACGTGGCCGAAGCCAAACGGCTGTGCAGCCGCTTCGAAGAAAATACAAGCCGGGAAACTCCCGAAATCACACATTACGATCATTATTAGAAAGTTTCCCGGTTGTAATGAGTAGCCAGCCTTATTTGACGGCCACGCATTCCACTTCCACCAACGCACCTTTAGGCAATGTCTTTACGGCAACTGCCGAACGTGCAGGAAAAGGTTCTTTAAAGAAAGTGGAATATACTTCGTTCATAGCGGCAAAATCTGCCATATCTGCCAAAAAGACCGTAGTCTTGACCACATGCGACAAGTCGATGCCGGCTTCCGCCATGATATGGGCGGCATTCGTCAACGCCTGACGGGTCTGCTCTTTGATACCGCCTTCGACAAATTCCCCGGTAGCCGGATCAATAGGTATCTGGCCGGAAGCAAAAACAAATCCATTCACTTCAATGGCCTGACTGTAAGGGCCGATGGCAGCAGGTGCCGATTTCGTGTGTAAAGCTTTCATAAAATCTTTTTTTATTTATATTAGTTTTAAACCTGCATTTTTCAATGCAAGCTGGAGTTCCTGTACATGTTCCGCATTACGGGTTTCCACCTGGACACGCAACCAACAGGCCGTGACGTTGGACGTATCATCATTCCGCTCATGATACACGCTGATGATATTCGCCCCCACCGACGCGGCAATCTGACTGACCACAAACAACTGCCCCGGTTTATCGTCCAGTTCCACGCAAAAGGTGTATATCCGCCCGCTTTTGGAAAGCCCGCGGTTGATCACGCGGCTCAATATCGTCACGTCGATATTTCCGCCGCTCACTACACAAACGGTCTTGCACCCTTTTACGGGCACCTTGTTGAACATGGCGGCAGCCACGCTGACGGCTCCGGCTCCTTCCGCAATCAGTTTATGCTGTTCTATCAAAGCCAGAATCGCGGCACATATCTCATCTTCCGTCACCGTCACGACCCCGTCGAGATACTGTTTGCACGTCCGGTAAGTAAGTTCCCCCGGCTCTTTCACCGCTATCCCGTCAGCAATCGTAGACACAGCGTCCAGGCATTCTATCTTCTGGTGCTCAAGGCTCTGCAACATGCCGGGCGCCCCACAGGCCTGCACGCCATACACCTTTATTTTCGGATTCAAAGTCTTGATGGCAAAGGCGATCCCACTGGCCAACCCTCCGCCTCCTATCGGCACAATCACCGTATCCACGTCCGGCAACTGTTCAATCAGCTCCAAACCGATCGTTCCTTGTCCGGCTATCACCCTCTCGTCGTCGAAAGGATGTATGAAGGTGTACCCGAATTCATCACGCAGTTCCAAAGCCTTACGGTAGGCGTCATCGTACACGCCGGGTACCAAACAAATGTCGGCTCCCAACCGACGTGTGGCCTCCACCTTGCTGATCGGTGCCCCTTCGGGTAAGCAGATCAAAGATTTAATACCGTATTTGGCGGCCCCGAGCGCCACTCCCTGAGCATGGTTCCCAGCCGAACAGGCAATCACGCCCTTGGCCTTCTCCTCATCGCCCAACTGCGATATCTTATAACAAGCTCCCCTCAGCTTGAAAGAGCCGGTCACCTGCAAATTTTCGGGTTTCAGGTAAATCTCACTTTCCTGATTGATTTTGGGTGCATAAATCAAATCCGTCCGGCGCACCATATTACTCAAGACATATCTTGCCCTGTAAAAATCATCCAAATTCAACATAGTCGTATTTTTATATGCAAAAGTGCAAAAAAGAATTCAAACCACCTCTTTTCCGCGCACTTTTTCTGTTTCCCTCGACAAGTATTCTTCGTGAAAAAACATAATTAATCAGAAAATCCATTTTCAACCATTGTTTTTTCTCACAAATGGTCTTTACGGCACAATTTTTTTTGTATTTTTGCGCAAGATTATTCGACTCAAATTAAAAGAACAAAATTTGTTGAATCAGCTAAAAGAAGGATAAAAATGAAATTTACAAAAATTGCAACGGTTCTTGGTTTAACGGCTGTTTGTGTACCGACTATGGCTCAATACGAAGGAACGAGAGTGTACGACCGTATTGGACATGGGCAAGACAGTATCACGACCTTAGGTAATATCGTAGCCTACAAAGACAGCTACAAAGCCCAGGATTACGTAGGGGCGTACGAGCCCTGGAAAGCCGTGTTCACGATGGCTCCGTGCGCTGAAGTGAGCACGTATGCCTATGGTGCCATGATTTTGGCCAACGTACTGGTCAAAGAGCAGGACATGACGAAGAAAAAGGCATACTTCAACGAATTGATGAACTTATATGACACGCGTCTGAAGCACATGGATGCCCTCAACTCTTTTACGAAGGCAGACAAGCGTGCCACAAAGGGTGACATCCTGGCCCGTAAGGCTTTCGACTATGCTTACTACGGTGCGGGCGTGGCCGACGGTTATTCGTTGGACAAGGCCTACACCATGTTCCGCGAAGGTATAGACCTTATTAATAAGGATGGCGCCAAAGAGGTCCCCGGTTTCGTATTGGACAAATTCTTTGAAATCTCATATCAAAGATACATGGCCGACTCTACCGCTTTCCGCGAGCAGTTCCTGAAAGATTATATGGAAAGTCGCGAAGCTTGCCAAGGCATGTTGAGCTTGGCCAACGAAGCGACAGACTCCGTAGCGGCTCAAAAGATCGTGGCACAGTACGACCCGACACTGAACCGCATCGAAACCTTGTTTGCCCAATCTAAAGCTGCCGACCGCGAGCAACTTATTGCTATTTTCGGTCCGAAAATCGAAGAAAACAAAACGAATCTGGCTTATCTGAAATCAGCGCTGACCTTATTGGCTGCTAATGATTGCGACGATACCGACATTTATTTCAAGGCAGCAGAATACGCTTACAACATCGAACCGAGCTACGAATCGGCCATCGGTACGGCACAGAAATACTACAAAGACGGAAAAGTGGCCGAATCGGTGCAATACTTTGATAAAGCCCTTGAATTATGCCCCACCGACCAAACTAAAGCGGCCATTGCATTGAAGATTGCCAATGCCGTGTCTAAAACGGGAGACTCCGCCAAGGCATTTTCATATCTGGACAAAGCCGTGCAATACAACGCAGGTATTACGGGAAAGGCTCATTTGGTGCGCGCACAGATTCTGGCCTCATCCAAAAACTTCTCGGAGGCTATCTCCTATTGTACGAAAGCTGCTCAGGAGGACGTCAGCATCTCTGGTTCTGCCAATCGTCTGAAAGAGAAGATTCAGGAAGTACAGCGCAAGAATGCAGAGTACGAAAAGGCCAATGCCGAATATAAGGCTCAGAAAGCAAAAATAGAGAAAGAAGAAAATTTCTGGAAAGCCGGAGGCAAACAATAATCTACGGAACATCATCAAAAAATACTCCGTAAGAGAGGGATATGGCAGGCAGAGGGTCTACAAGACCTTTCTGCCTGCTTTCGTTTTCCCCCCTAAAGGAAACGGGGACACCTGCCGGACATACACCTCGCAGGGGATACGGGATATAAGGATTTCAGACAAAAAAGTCGCATTCTGCATAGCATTGGTTTTCAACTGATTGAGATGGACAAAAAAATCTGCTGAGAATGAAAAATCAATCTCAGCCAAACGAAAAATCATTCGGCTGAGATTGATTTTTCGTTTGGCGCAGAAAAGAAAACCCTTCTTTGGTGTAAAATAAAACGTACTCCACGATTCTATTTCCCCCTTCACTGCCTGCCGCTCACGAAAGAAAGCCGCCGAACCACTCTCGGCTTAACTTTTTTTAAAACCAAGACTTATTGTAATTCCCTTTCCGGTGAAAGCGTATGCCGCATTTCTGCCGGAGAAAACTGTACCCTACGCTCCGAAAGCAAAGTTGCGAACGATAAAAAACTGATTATCTGTATCCAAGAAAAAAACTCCCGCATCAAATCGTACAGTAGATATGCCCCGTACATTTTTCCGGAATCAGGTAAAACCCCGTACCTTATCATACTAAAGATGAAAAGTAGTCCCGAAGCCCCTTGATTATATGTTATATAACATAAAAAAGGTATCTCCCATTCCCCTCCCGCCATACTATCTTTGTATGCAAAATACGACAATACGATGAAAAATCCCCTACGCGTCGATGAAATGCTCAATCCTCACGTCTCTGTTGACTGTGTCGTATTAGGTTTTGACGGCGAACATCTCAAAGTGCTTCTCGTAAAGCAGACCGGCCACGAAGAAAGCGGCTACTATAATAACATGAAATTGCCGGGCAGTCTGATTTACAATGACGAAGACCTGGACGAGGCGGCACAGCGGGTTCTCTATGAACTGACAGGGCTGAATGAGCTTCACCTCATACAGTTCAGGGCGTTCGGCTCTAAAAACCGGACCAACAACCCGAAAGACATCAAATGGCTGGAACGCTTCCACCAATTAAACCAGAAAGTGGAACGCATCGTCACCATCACCTACCTGACGATGGTAAAAATCGACAAGAAACTTACCCATTTGTCCGACCGCTACGAAGCCTGTTGGACGGACATCGATGCGCTCTGCCCTTTGGCTTTCGACCACAACCAGATTATCGGCGAAGCCCTATGGTTCGTGCGGCAATACGTGCAGACGCAGCCCGCTGCCCTGTTCGACCTTCTCCCCAAGAGATTCACCGCAGCCGAACTCCGCACACTTTACGAAACGATATATGACCGGAAATTCGACGTTCGCAATTTCCACAAACGGATTGCCCAAATGAAATATGTGCTTCCTCTGGAAGAATTCCAGACCGGCGTAGCCCACCGGGCCGCGCGGTACTACAAATTCGACCGTAAGTTGTACAACAAACTGCACGGCATGGGCAAGTCGTTCAGTCCGGACGAACATAATGAAATTTATTAATTTAACATCAAACGAATCATCATGAATTTGACACAAGAAGGAGACAGACTGTACTTGTACTCCATTACCACCGTAGCCATCTTGGGCGGACTGTTGTTCGGCTACGACACGGCAGTGATTTCCGGTGCCGAGAAAGGCCTTGAAGCCTTTTTCCTCACCGCGACTGATTTTCAGTATGACAAGGTGATGCACGGCATCACCTCGTCCAGTGCATTGATAGGTTGCGTCATCGGCGGCGCCATATCCGGCTATCTGGCCTCCCGTCTGGGGCGACGCGATTCCCTCCGTCTAGCTTCCGTCATGTTTTTCCTCTCCGCATTGGGTTCCTACTATCCGGAGTTTCTTTTCTTCGAATACGGAAAGGCCAACTGGGACTTGCTGATTGCCTTCAACCTCTATCGTGTGTTGGGCGGAGTCGGCGTCGGACTGGCTTCTGCCGTCTGTCCGATGTATATCGCCGAGATTGCCCCTTCCCACATCCGCGGCACACTGGTGTCGTGCAACCAGTTTGCCATTATCTTCGGCATGCTCGTAGTCTATTTCGTCAACTATATGATTATGGGCGACCATCAGAATCCGGTCATCCTGAAAGACGCCGTAAGCGGTGTGATGTCTGTCAGCCCCGAGTCCGACATGTGGAGCGTGTACGAGGGTTGGCGTTATATGTTCGGGTCCGAAGCCTTCCCGGCCGCCTTGTTCGGACTGTTGCTGTTCTGCGTACCCAAGACTCCGCGCTATCTGGTGATGTGCGGTGAAGACGAAAGGGCATTTGCCATTTTGGAGAAAATCAATGGCCGCAATGTAGCCGGAAGGGTACTGGAGGAAATCAAACAGACGTCCAAGGAAAAGACTGAAAAGCTATTCACATACGGTGTGGCTGTCATCGTCATCGGCATTCTTCTCTCCGTCTTCCAACAAGCCATCGGCATCAATGCCGTGCTTTACTATGCCCCACGCATATTTGAAAGTGCCGGTGCCGAAGGAGGCGGTATGATGCAGACCGTCATCATGGGTGTGGTCAACATCCTCTTCACTTTGGTAGCTATTTTCACCGTCGACCGTTTCGGACGCAAACCGTTGCTCATCGTCGGTTCCATCGGTATGGCTGTCGGTGCCTTTGCCGTAGCCCTTTGCGACCAGATGGGCGTCAAAGGTATCGTTCCGGTTCTGTCCGTCATCGTGTACGCTGCATTCTTCATGATGTCATGGGGGCCGATTTGCTGGGTTCTCATTGCCGAGATCTTCCCCAACACCATCCGAGGAAAAGCCGTGGCCATCGCCGTAGCGTTCCAATGGGTGTTCAACTACTTGGTGTCGTCCACCTTCCCGGCTTTGTACGATTTCAGCCCTATGTTCGCTTACAGCCTGTATGGCATCATCTGTCTGCTTGCAGCCCTGTTCGTCTGGAAGAGCGTGCCCGAAACCAAAGGTAAGACATTGGAGGACATGACGGCACTCTGGAAGAACCGCCTGAAAAAGAAAGCATAAACCTAACGGCGGCTTCTGCCGCCAAGGTTCATCCCGTAACAGAAACTCCTCCGGCCGACCACCGCAAAACGATGTCAGCCGGAGGAGTTTCCTGTTTCAGTTTCTGCCTGAGCTGTCCTCGTTCAGGAGTTCCTGAATTTCGCTACCACCCGTTCGTATGTCGGAGCCTCTATCCCCTGCTTCCGGCAGGCATCCAGCATATCGAATAATTGTCCTTGTATCTCAGACTCCCGCCCTTTCTTCAAGTCTTTCTGCAAAGAAGAAGTCGTCTGTGGGTCTAAGGCATCTATGACACGCAGGTTGGCCGCCACAGGGTCTTCCCGGAAACGGATGCCCAAGCGCTCTCCCAACGCCGTGCTCTCTTTCGTCAGGCCGATGAACACGTCCCGTTCCTCTCCTTCTCTCTGTACGGCTCCCATCGGTGCGTCAAAGAAAGCCCCCGTTCCGGCCATCGCGCTGATAAATCCCCATTTGGCAAAAGTATCCCGGTCTATGTCTTCCGAAAGAATCGCTTTCACTCCCGCGTCCGCCAACGTGCGGCGAACGGTTTCGAGTTCTTCCGAAGAAACGCCATCCCCGGGACGTGCCCCAAACACAAGTTTGCACACCTGGCCGCTCTGTGTCACCTCGCCCGGAGCCTGGATATACCCTACGATGTAAATGCAACCGTCGATGACCCGTGAGCCCGGACAGGCACGGGCGATTCTGGGCCCCGAACCATATACATTCAGGATGGGCAGCACCACGGTACGCTCACCTGAGGCACGAACGATGCAATCCGCCACGGAATCGACGGAATACCCTTTCACGCAGACCAATATCAGCTCGGCCTTCCCCCGATAAGTTTCGGCCGTAGCCACACCAATCTCTCCCGGACGTTCCTCCGTCCCGTCGTAAACATAACACGGGACGACCTGCTCTCCTTTGATTCCCGAATGGAAACGCAACCCATGCGCCAACATTTTTTCCTTATGCTCCCCGCGAGCCACACACGTTACTTCATTCCCGGCCAAGGCCAACAGAGCAGCCAAAGAGCCGCCCACGCCTCCGGCGCCTATCACTAAACATTTCATAATCTCAAACTTACTTTTCCGTATCTTTTATTTCCGTCAATACACGTTCTATCTCGTACGTCAAATCTTCCGACGTGGCCAAAGGAGAGTCCGTAAAAACCGCCCGAACGACCCGCGACGCATCCACGACATAAATGCGAGGTATGGACGAATAAGCAAACAAATGGTAAACCGTGCGGTCGGTCTGTGCGGAAAAAGGTATCGTAAGTCCGTTGTCCGCCCAATACTCTCCGACAGCTACCGCGTCCTGCTCCCGACTGATGGCCATAAAAACCATACGACCGTCCGCTCCGTACCTTTCGTACATCTGTTGTACGAGCGGCAATTCACGGCGACAATCCCCGCACGCCGTATTGAAGAACAATATGAACGAAGGTTGCCCTTGCAAACTTTCGCTCTCCACCGTCCGTCCGTCATTCATCACTACGGTAAATTCCGGCAACACGTCTCCCACTTCCACCGCATCCGGCTGCGTGCCGATATCTTCCTTTTCACTGATGCAGGAAGAAACCAGAGACAGAAATCCTATCATAAAATAACGTACGTATATTTTCATGTCACACTTCCTCACAAAACCTATCGGCAAATATACTATTTTCCGAAAGAAGAAAAAAGCTTTGCATGCAGATATTGAAGAAGCCCGTCCGACAATACCGGACGGGCTTCACCAGCTCTTGATGTGTCCATTCCGTCCTATCGGACGAATTTCACACTCCTTACCGTCTTTCCGTCCGTCACGCGGACGATGTAAATGCCCGGAGCCAGCGGAGCGGTGTGTATCGTATGCGTACCGGTTCCTAATCGGGTACGCATTACCGGACTACCGGCCATCGTGTAAACGGTCATACCGACCGCACTCCCGGACGTAACCGTAATCCCTGAATGTGTCACGTCCACCGTAAATGCCGCATCGCACGCCACAGCCTCGGAAATGCCTGTTTCGCCTCCGTTGCCAGTCATCTTTTCCAATACGAACGGGAAGTCGGAAGGCATCTTGTCAGCCTGGTCGCAAACTAACGTCTCGCCGTCGGTTTCCCAATAATAAGAACCGTAGCGCTCCGGTGTCCGCACGAAGCATTCCAATTCTTCTCCCCCTACCAACGTATATAAATAGAAGCTACTACGCGCTTTGCTGTAAGTGCGGTCGGTCAGCGTTCCTTCGTTGTTCAGATAAGCCGAGTCGTTGTGGTTCTGTATCTTATAACGCTCCACATCCTCTAGCCATGTGCAATGCCAAACGAAAGCCGTCGAATCCTCTTCTCCTTCCAATGTCTCGAACTTCATCGTACGGCTGTTCAGGTATTTCCCCGTAGCACGGTCTTTCATACGATAATAACCGTCGTCCAGCGTCCGTCCTTCCTGATACACCTTGACTTCAAAATCAAAATTAGCCTCATATGTCTTTATGGAAGATGAAGTGTCTATCCAATCCAAATGGCGGTAGATGGAAGATTGTACGTTCTCAAAAGAAATGGACTCCGTATGCTCGCCGGAACTCCAAGTGTAGACTCCGTTCCGATAACGGACGGAAGTTATCTTACCTTTCATTACCACATCATGCCCTTGTGTGACGATAGCCCGCAAAGTCTCCTGCTCTTCCCCGTCCACCGCTAACGTGGGAATTACCACCGAATTCTTAATCGTGAATTCCCGGCTTATCTCCACGCCGGACTCGTTGGTCAGCACTACCTTGAAAGTCTGGTCGGAATTCCCTTGCCGGAATGTATAAGAACCACCGGAACCCAACAGCTTACCCTGACTGTCATACCATCTGGTGGAAGCCACATAGTTCCAATTGGCATAATCAGCCCCGAGGGTCACGTCCCTTCCGTTGACGGCACTGAACTCGCTCGTCTGGTTCATGCGCACCCCGTCGTACTCTATCCACGGGGTCAACGTGGCGCGAATGCCCTCTCCGTATACGGAAATGCAAAACATCTGCACACTCTTCACCCCCTGCGTATTGGTGTAAAACAAACGATAAACACCCGAAGCATCGGCCGTAATGTCGCGGCTCGCCCCTTTCATGCCGTCTTCCCATTCCCAGTTTCCCGTATCGGTTTCGCCGTCAGGTAATACAGCCCGCAAGGTTAACGGCGTACCCTTCTTCACTTCTTTCATCTCGGCGTATGGACGTACAGTACCGTCCTGCACGATTTCCGGAGAAAGCACGGTAGGCTTCCTCTCCTCCGTCACCGCCTCGTCCGCATGCATCAGCGTCCCGAATCCCGTATGGTCGAAACCGCCGCTATTCGTACCGTAGGAACCTCCCCCGGCCTCTATCCCCACAATCCTGGACATCCGCGTGCAGTACTCCATCGGCATTCCCATACGGTTCTGATAATGATTGATGAACAACTGCCATATCGGCCGCCATTGTCCGCGCCCCGTACCGCTCAATCCACCCATCCACCAATTCTGAGTGTAAGGAATATCGGCGGGGTCTACTTGATTACAGTTGTACATAGCCACATATTCCGCCGCACCGGCCACCATGGTCTGTCCCGCCTCACCCGGAATCAAAGGGTTATATAAGTTACAAAAGGCATTGTCTCCCTGATTATAGGCCGACTGAAGGGCGTATGACAACAAGCCCAACGCCGCCATGGCATGCCCTTGGTCGCGGCCGCTTTCCTGCATCTGGTTTAAGTATCCGAACGGACCACGGGCATCCTCATGAAACCAAGGAATGAGCCCCCATCCGTAACCACACATCCCCTGGTCTTGCTTCACAGGATGACTGTCGCCCACATAAAGCGATTCATTGCCCGGTCCTTCTTTTATCCAGTACATACCGTAATTATAAATGTCCGGCAAATCGGCGAAGATGCCCAGCGACACACAGAAAAGAGCATTTCCCAATCCCCAATTACTGTGATAGTGATACCAGTTACCTTCGCGCACTACGGTATCGTGCCGACGTTCCAGAAAGTCTTGTGCTGTAGTGAACCACACGTCGATCATCCACTGCTTGAAGCGTTCGAAATCCTCTTTCTCCCACTTCTCGTAATCACGCATCAACTCGGCCGCATTCAGAAATTGGTAACCGATAAAGCCGGGTACCAAGGACTGGTTCGTATTCCCACCGATTCCTTTGGTAATCGCTACGTACTGGTTCAACACATAGACAGCCCGTTCCGCCCATTGCGCCTCGCCTGTAATTTTCCAAAGCAAGGCACACTGGTAAGCCTTGGCCGCATTGCGATAGGCGTTCATGTAGTTTTCGTCACCGGCAATTCCACGTTTGATATATTCCGTCACTCCCCAAATGTCGTTCACTGCCTTGTTGGCCACCCAACTGTTCTTCAACACCTCAAAAGCCTGTAGCGTCTGGGTGTCGTGCTCTGCCAGGCGTTTCTTGATTTGGTCAAAGTCATTTTGGCTGTGCAAAAGCCCCGGATGGACGAATGCCCCCTGGGCATATACCCCGCCCCCTCCGATGCTGAAAAACAAAGCCACCGTAAAAAGAGATAGTTTCTTCATAAATGATAAATATTGGTTTCCGTTCTTATTTCCAATGCTTTCTACACGGTTTACGAACGTCTGCCGGAAAATCCGCAAAAACACACATTATTTAACTATTCAGAACACCTATCAACCCATCGGAAACAGGAGGTACAAAAAAAGCCACCCGACGGAATAAACTCTCCGGCAGGCGGCTGCATACGATTCAATCCGGTATCTGCTTAATAGCGGATATCCAACTCTTTCAAAATAGACGAGATTTTCTCCATTGTGGTCAACCGTGTAGGCACCAAAGGCAGACGAAGTTGGTTCTCAATCATTCCCATGGCATGGAGCATGGCTTTTACGCCGGCCGGATTGCCATCCACAAACAACAATTTGAACAAATCCGAGAACTTGTGGTGAATAATACGGGCATGCTCGTAATCTCCGTTCAGTGCCATGCGGACCATACGGCTGAATTCGGCGGGCAAGGCATTGCCTATCACTGAAATCACACCTACCGCCCCCATCGTAATCAGCGGATAAGTGATGCCGTCATCTCCTGAAAGGACATCGAAGTCGCGAGGCTTGTTTTTTATCACATCCTCCAACTGGGTCATATTCCCACTGGCCTCCTTGACGGCCACTATATTCTCGAAATCACGGGCCAAGCGCAATGTCGTCTCCGCACTCATGTTGACTCCCGTACGCCCCGGTACGTTATACAACACGACCGGCACGGGCGAAGCCTCCGCTATGGCTTTGAAATGCTGGTACAGCCCCTCCTGCGAAGGCTTGTTATAATAAGGACAAACCGACAAGATACCGTCGATGCCACTCCAATCCCCTTCCTTCAGGTCTTTAACTACTGCTGCCGTGTTATTCCCGCCACATCCCATCAACAAAGGAACACGGCCGGCTACACGCTCCACAAGCATCTTTTTCAATATCTTCTTCTCGTCAGCCGATAGGCAAGGTGTTTCGGCCGTCGTTCCCATAATACACAGGAAATCCACGCCATTCCGTATCTGATATTCTACCAGACGGGTCAACGCCTCATAGTCCACTTCACCATCCGATTTAAAAGGAGTTATCAAAGCAATTCCCAACCCCTTGAACTTATTTTGTGCCATAGTTTAAGTAGTTCTATCTATTTCGCGACAAAAATACAAATAAAATCCCATAATGCAAACAATCTTTCACGATTCTATCTTTTTCAAGAACTCTTCTTCCGAGAGGATAGGGATACCCAATTTACCGGCTTTCTCCAGTTTGGCCGGTCCCATGTTGGCTCCGGCCAGCACGAAAGAAGTCTTCGAAGAGATGCTGCCCACATTTTTTCCACCGTGCTGTTCTATCATGGCTTTATATTCGTCGCGCGAATGAAGCGAGAACACCCCGCTCACCACAATACTCTGCCCGGACAACTTGTCGGAATGGCTGCTCAATTCTTCGTCGGAAAGCTCCATCCGGACCCCTTTTTCCCGCAAACGGCGCACCAAATCGCGGTTGGCTTCGTTTGCAAAATAGCGGATCACGCTCTCGGCTATCACCACACCGATTCCGTTGATCTGCAACATGTCCTCCAACGATGCCGAGGCCAGCGCGTCCATCGACTTGAAATGGCGTGCCAAAGCTTTAGCCGCAATTTCACCGACAAAACGTATGCCCAAGGCAAACACCACGCGTTCGAAAGGAACTTCTACGGAGTCGGCAATCGAGCGGACTATCTTTTGCGCGGATTTCTCGCGCGTGCCGTCCTCGCCGTTAATCTGCTGCACCTGTATGTCGTACAGGTCGGCCACATCGCGTATCAAGCCGCGACGGTAGTAATCGTCCACGGTTTCGGGTCCCAGACTGTCTATGTTCATGGCCCTGCGGCTGATGTAATGCTCTATGCGCCCCTTGATTTGCGGCGGACAAGCCGTGTCGTTGGGACAATACCATGCGGCTTCTCCCTCGTAACGCACCAGTTCGGCCCCGCATTCCGGACAACGGGTGATGAACTCGGCCCTTGGTCCCGTTTCCGGTCCCCGCGCATCGGCGTCCACACCGACGATTTTGGGAATGATTTCCCCTCCTTTTTCCACATACACCATGTCCCCGATGTGCAAGTCCAACTGCTCCATCACGTCGGCATTGTGCAGCGTGGCACGCCGCACGACCGTACCGGCCAACTGCACCGGATCCATATTGGCCACCGGCGTCACCGTCCCGGTGCGTCCGACTTGGAAGGTCACGGCATTCAGGCGCGTACGGGCACGCTCCGCCTGAAACTTGTAAGCGATGGCCCAACGGGGGCTTTTGGCGGTATAGCCCAACGCACGTTGCTGCCTCTGGGAGTTGACCTTCAGCACGATGCCGTCCGTAGCCACAGGCAGGTTCTTGCGCTCCACGTCCCAATAATCTATGAAATCATAAATGTCCTGGAGCGTAGTTACTTTCTTCATCCCCCCGGATATCTTGAATCCCCATGAGCGAGCCGCCTGCAAATTTTCATAATGCCCGTCAAAAGGAATGTGTTCTCCCAAAAGGTAATATAAGTAAGCATCGAGCTTGCGTTGCGCCACCACCGCTGAGTTTTTGCTTTTCAGCGTCCCCGAAGCCGCATTACGCGGATTGGCGAAAAGCGGTTCTTCGCGTTCTTCGCGTTCGCGGTTCAATGTCTCGAAGCTCGTCCACGGCATCAGGATTTCCCCACGGATTTCAAACTCTTCGGGATAACCGTTCCCGTTCAGACGAAGCGGAATGCAACGGATGGTCTTGACGTTTTCCGTCACGTCGTCGCCCTGTACCCCGTCGCCCCGCGTCACGGCACGCACCAATCGCCCCTGCTCGTAGGTCAGCGAGATGGAAAGCCCGTCGTATTTCATTTCACAACAAATCTCGAACGGCTCGCCTTCCAAACCGGAACGGACGCGTTCATAAAAGTCGGCCACCTCTTGCTTGTTGTACGTATTGGACAACGACAACATGGGATAGCGGTGGGGCACCTGCACGAACTCCTGATTCAGGTCGCTCCCCACACGCCGCGTCGGCGAGTCCGGGTCGTCAAATTCGGGATGGGCCGCCTCGAGGTCTTGCAACTCCCGCATCATGCGGTCGAACTCTTGGTCGGAAATCTCCGGGGCGTTCAACACATAATAATTATAGTTGTGGCGGTGCAATTCATTGCGAAGCCGCTCTATCTGTTCCTTTACTTCCATTTGCATTCAATGATAAACCCTGACGGGGAGACATCGCGGCTCTGTTCCCGCGAACGGCTCCCCCGTCATTCGCATAAGCAAAGATAGTCAATTCGCAGAAAACGCCCAAGGGCGCAAAGAAAAAAGAAAAGCGTACTTTTCCGGCACAATCTGTCAAAACGTCAATCCCATACCTTCGAGAATCGTCCATTCGCCCCTTCCTGCGGGCTCGATGCCCAATAAGCGACGCACGCGCCTCCCGAAAAAATCAAAAAGACAGTCCGGCAGCTTTTTCACAAAACAAAAGCAGACGGAAACCGCCCGTCCTCCGCTTCTTTCTTCTTCCGGTGAAACCTGCGAGGTGGAACCGCCGACATTCTGTCCGTAAAATCTTGTCGGCAAAAAACAGGGAAATAGAACGAGAAAGTCGCAAAAAAGCAGTTTTGCCCCTCTTCGTGCAGCGAAAAATTCCCATTTCGGGCGGATTTTTTCCACGACATGCGGAGTACCCGGAATTTATATGAGGAAAGAAATTTTTCGTTTGGCTGCAAACGATTTTTTTCTTTCCTCAAAGTAAATGAATATATACTGCATAAAACAGTAAAAACGACACGGAAATTGCATACTTATACATTCCTGTCTTTTTAGATTCTCCTAACCGCTGTCTTTTGAAACTACTGATTTAGAGCTGAAAGTAGCAAAATGTCAGAATCATCATTTCAAATCCGCCCGATTATACTTACCTTTGTTCCTTAGAAAAGAATCGAGGGAACAATGGAGATAGCAATCATTGGCGGAGGAGCGGCCGGCTTCTTTCTGGCCGTCAACCTGAAAACATTCGCGCCGCAGGTGGAGGTCACGGTATTCGAAAGGCAGGCGGATGTATTGAAAAAAGTACTGGTCTCGGGCGGCGGACGCTGCAACCTGACCAATACTTTTGAAGGTGTGACAGACCTGAAACAGGTCTACCCCCGTGGGCACAAGCTCTTGAAGGGGCTTTTCAAACAGTTCGGGCACCGGGATGCCTGCCGATGGTTCGAAGCGCACGGCGTGCCGCTCGTCGCGCAAGACGACCATTGTGTGTTTCCGGCCGCACAAGATGCCCGTGCCGTAGCCGGTTGCCTGAAAAGCCTTGCTGCGGAATTGGGGGTCACGGTGAAAACCTCCCACCGCGTAGAAACCCTCACGCCCTGCGGCGGGAAGTATGAAATCACTTTTCAGGATGTGCGCCAAGGCCGTCTGCTATTCGACCGCGTGGCCATCACAACCGGCGGTTCACCGCGTGGCGAAAGCTTCGCTTATCTGGAACGGTTGGGGCATCGTATCGAAACGCCCGTCCCTTCGCTCTTTACGTTCAACATCGCCTCCCCAGCACTGCGCGGGCTGATGGGCACTGTGGTAGACCCGGCATTGGTCGGCATCCCCGGTACCAAATTCAGGCATTCAGGCGCGTTGCTCGTCACCCATTGGGGCATGAGCGGCCCGGCCATCCTGAAATTGTCTTCCCATGCCGCCCGTTTCATACAGGAGAAAGCTTACCGCTTCCCCATTTTCGTCAACTGGACAAACGACCCCCACAGCGAAACCGTGACCGGCATCCTACAAAACATGGCGCAACGCCACCCGCAAAAGAAAATCTCCGGCTTGCGCCCGTACGACTTGCCTGCGCGGTTATGGCATTACCTCATCGGTAAATCCGGCATCGCTCCCGACCGGAAATGGAACGAATTGGGGCACAAAGGGCTTTGCAAACTGGCCGACACGTTGTGCAACGACCGCTACGACGTGGACGGCAGGAGTACGTTCCGCGAAGAGTTCGTCACGTGCGGAGGGGTGAGCCTCGAATCGGTGCAACGGCAAACGCTGGAAAGCAAGACCTGCCCCGGACTTTACTTTGCAGGCGAAGTGCTCGACATCGACGGCGTGACCGGAGGATTTAACTTTCAGGCCGCATGGACCACGGCATACACCGTGGCGCGGGCCATCGCGGAAAACGCGGTACAAAAACAGCCCGTCCCGTAGGAGGCGTCATAACCTCGACCCTACGGAACGGGCCCATCAAGGTAAAGTCAAACCGGAACGTCCATCCCCCACCGAAAGACAGTCCGTATATCGACCGGCTCACATGCTATTGCAAACGGAACGTAAACGGCAAAACATAGCGCACAGCCACCGCCTTCCCGTCCTTCTGTCCCGGTGTCCATTTCGGCATTCCGCTTATCACACGGAAAGCCTCGTCGACAAACAGTCGCAACATTTCTTTGGGTGCCGGACTGCCGTCCATCTTCTTCGCATAACTTTTCTCCCCCGCTTCGATACGGCACAGGCTCCCGTCCGTGTCGATGACAAAACTACAGAATACGCGTCCCGTCACACCGTTCTTCAAACATTCGCTTGGGTATTTCATGTTATGCGCCACATACGCCATACACTCGGCATCACCTCCCGGAAACATCGGCTTAACGTCTACCACGTCATACACATTACGAGGCAGGACCTTGGCACTTTTCAACCTCAAATAATAAGACGCTGAATCTTTCCCTTCAGTTCGGGCAAGCTCCGCCTCCTTGAACTCCACACGGTCTGGAAGGCCATTCCGGGGTGCCATCGCTTTCACCACAATACCTTCGGACATCCTTTCCGAAGAGGCAACGGCCGAATCTGCCTTCGCCACAACCGAAGAAGGCTTGGAGGCTTTCACCTCTGAGACTTCCGCTTTGGAAGCCCTTTTTTCCATTTTTAAAGGTTCCGGCTGAACATTTTCAGCCGCGACGGCTTTCGCGGTTGCGGATAAATCCGTAACTTTGACCGCAGAGAGTTGCTCCAACCGGCCGTCTACTCCGTTTACGATCTCCGGACGGGCAAATGCCACTGTGGCAAAAGCCCCCACGGGCAGCAGGTACATGTACTTCAATACCGCCCACTTGTTTGTTTTTTTGTTTGTCATCATCATGATACGTTTTTTAAGTGTACTTTGGGTCAAGCCGTTGGCAAAAGATTGCAGTCGGGCACCGACGGCTTTCCTGATTAAATAAAGTTGATAATCCTTCGCATTGATGCCTTGGCCGAGTACGTAAGCGTCAGCTTGGTACTCATGGATGCACCGCATGTCCATCTCCATCATCCAGACCACAGGGTTGAACCATTGCACGGCTTCCACAGCAAGCATCCACAACGTGTCGTAGGAATGTCCATAAAGCACGTGTGCTTTCTCGTGGACGTATATCGCATGACCGGCCTCGCCATCCAAATCCTCTTCCGACATGACAATACAGTGCATCCAACTGAACGGTGACACGGGACGGGCATGACAATACAATGTGATGCCGCCCTCACGGCCTTCTTTCCACAAACATCCCCGGGAAACAAACCGGTGCATGCGCACCCACTGCCACAACCGCACGGCCAACGACACGGCCACACCAGCAAGATACAGGCCGACCAAAACCATAGGCCAGATGGGTACGGCTTCTTCACTACTCCCGGTATCCGGCATGGCAAGCACATCCGCCTGCTCCAACCGTTCCACCAGCACGGCGTATGTACCTTCGGGCATTGCCGTCTGCCATGAACGGACAGCCCCCCCGAACCACTCTTCCTGTACCAACGGTAACAAGAACGCAGCTACCGACAAGACATGCAATGCCATACGGCTCAAACGATGGTGCTTCTCCCCACGCAACAACAACGTGTAAGGCAGATAAAGCAACGTCAGGCAAAATGCCGATTTGATGATGTAGACTAAAAATGTTCCCATATCATTATATCGAAAAGGTTTCAAATCGTTTTCAAATTCTAATACGTTTGGAATGCCTACAGGCATACACTCGTTCCGCACAGCATCATTGCAGACGGAATGTAAACGGCAAAACATAGCGCGCAGCCACCACCTTCCCGTCCTTCTGTCCCGGTGTCCATTTCGGCATTCCGTCTACTACGCGGAATGCCTCGTCGACAAACAGTCGCAACATTCCTTCGGGTGCCGGACTGCCGTCCATCTTCTTTGCATAACAATCCCTTCTAATCTCGATACTGCACAGGCTCCCGTCCGTATCGACGACCAAACGACAGAGCACGCGTCCCGTTACACCGTTTTCTATACATTTTCTTGGATATTTTATGTTACGCGCCATATACGCCATGCACTCGGCTTCTCCACCCGGAAACGTCGGTCGCACGTCTACCTCATCGTATATCTTGCTGGGCATGACATGGGCTCTCTTCACCATCATATAGCGAGGTGCAGAATCTTTCTCCTTAGTCCGGGCAGGCTCCTCCTCCTTATTCCGGGGTGCCATCGCAGTCACCACAATACCTTCGGACGTCCTTTCCGAAGAGGCAACGGCCGAATCTGCCTTCGCCACAACCGAAGAAGGCTTGGAGGCTTCCCCTCCGGAGACTTCCGCTTTGGAAGCCGCTTTTTCCATTTTTAAAGGTTCCGGCTGAACATTTTCAGCCGCGACGGCTTTCGCGGTTGCGGATAAATCCGTAACTTTGACCGCAGAGAGTTGCTCCAACCGGCCGTCTACTCCGTTTACGATCTCCGGACGGGCAAATGCCACTGTGGCAAAAGCCCCCACGGGCAGCAGGTACATGTACTTCAAGACTGCCCATTTCGTTGATTTTTTGTTACACATCATAGCAATACGTTTTTTAAGTGTGCTTTGATTCAGACCGTTGGCAAAAGATTGCAGTCGGCTGCCAACGGCCTTTTTTATTAGATATAACTGATAGTTCTTCGCGTTGACTCCATGGTTGAGTACGTACTCGTCGGCCTGATACTCATGAATGCAGCGCAAGTCCATCTCCATCATCCAAACCACTGGATTGAACCACTGTACGGCCTCCACAGCCAACATCAGCAGCGTATCGTAGGAATGGCCGTACAGCACATGGGCCTTTTCGTGCATGAGAATGGCTTCGCCGGCATCGCCCTCCAAGTCTCCTTCCCACATCACGACGCTGTGCATCCAACTGAAAGGAGGCATGGGACGGGCATGACAGTAGAGCGTAATACCGTCTGAAAAGCTCTCGCGCCACAGACAACCGCGAGATATCGCCCGACGCATACGGAAGAACTGGTACATACGGACGGACAACGACACCGCCAGACCTGCGAAATAAAGACAGACACACACCAAAGGCCAAACAGGAACATCCGCATCCGGCATAATGACGACCTCCGGCATGAAAAGCTCCGTCCGCCCAAGCCGGTCTATCAATCCGGCATACGCCCCTTCCGGTGCGGCAGACTGCCACGAATGCCACATTCCGCCAAACCACTCCTCCTGCGAAAGCGGGAAAAGGAACGAAGCCGCAAGTATGGCCAACAGGGCCATACGGTTCAAGCGATGCAGCCTTTCCTTACGTAATAATAAGGTATAAGGCAGATAAAGCAATGTCAGGCACAAAGCCGATTTGATGATATAAACCAAGAATGTTCCCATATCCTATATTTTAAACTGTTCCACCACCATGCCCTGTGGACTGCGGGCTACGCGCGCCGGGGCTCATCCCCCTGCCGTTCCACCATCTCAAGCATTTCTTTCAATTCTTCTTCCGAGATACGTTCCTCTTTGACAAAAAAACGAACCAAAGAGGACAACGAACCGCCGAACAAGTCCTCCTTCACCCCGTCCAGCACTTTCCGCGTATATTCCTGTTTCGTAATCAAAGGATAATAACACTGGGTTTTCGTTCCTTTCAGCTTCTCAAATCCCACGTATCCCTTGTTCAACAAAATCTTCATGAACGTGGCTACGGTAGTATAGGCCGGTTTCTTCTCGCCGTACCCCTCAAGCACATCCGAAATGGTGCCCTTCATCGAAGGCAGACTCCAAAGGATATTCATGACTTGCATCTCAGCTTTTGTCAGTGTACCCTGCTTTCCCATTATTTCTAATACTTTAGTTATTGATATGGCAAATGTATATCTAAAGGTTTAGAAAAGCAAATCTACGGAACGTTTTCTGTTCCCAAAATTTCCTTTTTAACTTCTATTTTTAGTAATCAGCCGCCACACGCCATGAAATCCGGCGCAAAATCACTACTTTTGCAGTAGATTACAAGAAAACAGATTCCCATGAGAATAGACATCATTACCGTTTTGCCGGAATTGCTCGAAGGCTTTGTGCGTGAAAGCATATTAGGACGTGCCCAAAAGAAAGGCTTGGTGGAAATCCATTTGCACAACTTGCGCGACTATGCCACGAATAAGTACCGCCGGGTGGACGACTATCCTTTCGGCGGCTTTGCGGGCATGGTGATGCAGTGCGAACCAATAGACCGCTGCATCTCGGCCTTGAAGGCTGAACGGGACTACGACGAAGTGATTTTCACCACACCGGACGGCGAACAGTTCGACCAACCGATGGCCAACACGCTCTCCCTTTGTGAAAACCTCATCATCCTGTGCGGACATTATAAAGGTATAGACTACCGCATCCGTGAACACCTCATCACGAAAGAAGTCAGTATAGGAGATTACGTACTGACGGGCGGAGAACTGGCAGCCGCTGTCATGACAGATGCCATCGTACGTATCGTGCCCGGTGTCATCGGCGACGAACAAAGCGCCCTCTCCGACTCGTTCCAGGACAACCTGCTGGCTGCTCCCGTATATACCCGGCCGGCCGATTATAAAGGTTGGACCGTGCCGGAAATTTTACTTTCCGGGCACGAAGCCAAGATTAAGGAATGGGAACTGCAACAGTCTTTCGAACGCACAAAGGCTTTGCGTCCCGATTTGCTGAAAAAGAAAGACTGACCGTCTGCTTTTTCACTCAGCCCCCTTAAAAAGGAACCGGAAATATTGCCGGATTCATCGCCAAATCGTATCTTTGTCATTCAGTATTTAAATAAATAATGTAATGGGAGAACAAAAACACAACTTGTACGTCATTGCAGGTTGTAACGGAGC
This sequence comes from Paraprevotella clara YIT 11840, assembly GCF_000233955.1. GTDB lineage: Bacteria > Bacteroidota > Bacteroidia > Bacteroidales > Bacteroidaceae > Paraprevotella > Paraprevotella clara. The sequence goes on along the minus strand of NZ_JH376595.1, from coordinate 60,529 downwards.
CGGAAAAACGACAGCCAGCTTTACCGTACTTCCGGAAATGTTGGATTGCCGGGAATTCGTCAACGCCGACGAAATCGCAGCCGGACTGTCTCCGTTCAATCCCGAAGGCGTAGCCATCCAGGCGGGACGACTGATGATAGAACGCATCATCCACTTGTTGAAAGAAGGCGAAACCTTTGCTTTTGAAACGACATTGGCTACACGGTCTTACGTGAAGCTCATCAAACAGGCACAGAAAAGAGGCTATTTCGTCACGCTGCTCTTCTTTTCGCTGAGCAGTCCGGAACAGGCCGTGAAACGGGTGGCCAAACGCGTAAGCGAAGGTGGACACAACATCCCGCTCGATGTGATTTACCGTCGTTACGACAACGGCCTAAGTAACCTGTTCAACCTCTATATGCCCGTATGCGACTATTGGGCATTGTATGACAACAGCACCTGTCCAGCTAATAAAATAGCCTACGGATGCAAAGACGAGAGTATAACTATTATTGAACCAGCCGTATATGAAAAATTCAAAGACCAATACACCGAAGAAAACGATAATGAGCGAGGATGAGGTTTATGAAATGCAGCGCAAAATCGACGAAGGCATATACCTGGCTCAGAAACGCCTCGTGGAGCGTGCAAAACATAACCATACCACTCTGATTATCGCCCGCGAAGGACAAGTTGTTGAAGTAAAAGCAGAGGAACTCTATCCTATCCGCAAGAATTATCGTCCCCAAATCAGATGACAAAACCCATTTATCCGGAAAACCGTTTGCCGGACGAATGATAAACCAAAAGGCGTATCTTCCATTTATTTCGATAGGAAGATACGCCTTTTTTAAATGAAAAAAGAAAATTCCGTTCTCACCCACGAAAGGGATTTGCATGAATCAGATTTTCCAAGCCAATGCCGCAGCACCTACCACAGCCGCTTGTGCATCATCCATTTGGGAAATCAACATCTTGGCTTTTCCCTTGAATATGTTCTGCACATTAGCATCGTATGCCTCTTTTATCGGGTCCATAATCAGATTACCGGCTTTTGTCAGCCCACCGAAAAACACGTATGCCTCCGGACTACAGAAGGCGGTAAAATTGGCACAAGAGCGTCCTAACAAATCACCGGTAAACTTATATACATCGCGTGCCAGTTGGTCACCGTGCTCAGCGGCAATAGATACGTCTTTCGACGTAATCTCCTCCAACGGGATTTTACGCAACTCCGTGTCGTCTGTACGTTTGGCGAGAAACTCGCGTGCCGTGCGCGCCACGCCCGTGGCCGAACAATAAGTCTCCAAACATCCCTTACGGCCACAGCCACACAAGCGGGCTTCCGGGGTCGTATCCACAATCACATGTCCCAATTCTCCGGCAAACCCGTCACAACCGTAGACCAACTCACCGTTGACTACAATACCGCTGCCCACGCCCGTGCCCAAAGTAATCATGATGAAGTTCTTCATTCCCTTGGCTACTCCGTAAGTCATCTCACCGATAGCCGCAGCATTGGCATCGTTTGTCAAGACCACGGGAATCCCCAATCGTTCACTGAATTTCTTCGCAAACGGGACGATTCCTTTCCACGGCAGGTTGGGTGCCAGTTCGATATTGCCGGTATAATAGTTACCATTAGGCGCACCGATTCCCATTCCCTTGATATTCTGGATGCCGCCCACCTGTTCTATCATCGGAGCCAAAGCGGCACAAGCACTGTCCATATAGACATCCAAATCGTTCTGTCCTTTCGTCCGGATAGACGTCGAAGTCACCACACTTCCTTCCGAATTCACAATGCCGAAAACTGAGTTGGTTCCTCCTAAATCAAGCCCTATTACATAAGGTTTATTTTCCATAGCCATAATGTATATATAAAAGTTAATTATAACAGTTTTCAAAGTTAAGAAAAACAGATGTAACCGCGAAAAGAAAAAAACTCTTTTTCACGAAAAATAAAAAAAGAACGGCCTTTTCTTTATAGTCTCATGAAAAAATGCCAATTTTGCACCTATTATGTGGTTTGAACCGGTTAGTACATTAGATTTAATCATAAAAGGATTGCTCATCGGCGTGGTGGCATCCGCTCCCATGGGACCAGTCGGAGTGCTTTGCATTCAGCGTACACTGAACAAAGGGCGCTGGTATGGCTTCGTCACAGGAATCGGAGCAGCTTTCAGCGACATCATATATGCTTTGATTACGGGATTCGGAATGAGTTTCGTGGTAGACTTCATTGAAAACAAAGACAACATGTTCTACCTGCAGATGGCGGGCAGTATCATGCTCTTCTTTTTCGGATGGTACACTTACCGTTGCAATCCGGCGAAATCCATCCGCCCGACTTCTCCCCGTAAAGGTACGCTGATACACAATATGGTGACCGGTTTTCTGGTCACGTTTTCCAACCCTCTCATCATCTTTCTGTTCGTGGCGTTGTTCGCCCGCTTCACCTTTGTCGTCCCCGACCACGTGGTACAGCAATCTCTGGGTTACTTGTCCATACTCGTCGGAGCCATGATATGGTGGTTCGTCCTGACTTATTTCATAGACAAGGTGCGCAGCCGTTTCGATGTCAAAGGCATCTATTTGCTGAACAGGCTCATAGGAGTGGTTGTCATTGTGGCCTCTATCGTGGGGTTTGCCGTCACGCTGACCGGTTTATCGTTATAAATATATGTATATAGCCCAACAACTTAAAGAAAAAAACATTGCCGAATACCTGCTTTACATGTGGCAGGTGGAAGATATTCTCCGTGCCCACCACTTGGACCCGGATGAACTCAAACAGAACTATCTGGCACAGTTCAGAGCCACGGAGGAAACGGAAAAAGAAATGGAAGAATGGTACAGCCATCTCATCCGCATGATGAAGGAAGAAGGCATACAGGAGGGTGGCCACCTGCAAATCAACCGGAACATCATCCTGTGGCTCACCGACTTGCACAACCAACTGTTGCAGTCCTCCAAGTTTCCGTTCTACACGGCTGCTTATTACAAGGCCTTACCCTACATCGTAGAACTCCGCAACAAGGGAGACAAAAAGGACGTGTCGGAATTGGAAAACTGTTTCGATGCCCTCTACGGCGTGATGTTGCTCCGCCTGCAACACAAACCGATAAGCGACGAGACCGCCAAGGCCGTGGCCGACATCACCAAACTTTTGGCCATGCTGTCCGACTATTACAAGCAGGACAAAGCAGGCGAATTGAAATTTGAATGAACAAAAGGAAACAAACGATATGAAAAATATTTTAGTAACAGGCTGCAACGGCCAACTGGGCAATGAAATGCAGCTTCTGGCTGCCGGTCATCCGGAATTCAATTATTTTTTCACAGACGTGAAAGAGTTGGACATCACCGACGAGAAAGCCGTAAAGTCATTCGTCGGCATGCACGAAATTGACTGTATCGTGAACTGTGCGGCTTACACGGCCGTAGACAAAGCGGAAAGCGACGAAGCGTTCTGCGACTTGCTGAACCATACAGCCCCGGGCTATCTGGCCAAGGCCGTGCATGAACGGGGCGGCTGCATGATACAGGTTTCTACGGACTACGTGTTCGACGGGACTGCACACATTCCCTACCGCGAGGAGGAACCGACATGCCCGGCTACGGCGTACGGCCGCACCAAACTGGCAGGCGAAGAAGCCGTCATGCGGAACTGCCCCGAATCGGTCGTCATCCGCACGGCATGGCTCTACTCCACTTTCGGCAACAACTTCGTCAAGACCATGTTGCGGTTAGGTCGGGAAAAAGAGAGTCTCGGGGTCATCTTCGACCAAATCGGCACGCCGACTTACGCACGCGACCTGGCGGTGGCCATCTTTGCCGTACTGACACAGGATTTCGTTCCCGGAATTTACCATTTCAGCAACGAGGGAGCCATCTCATGGTACGACTTTACCAAAGCCATCCACCGCATAGCCGACATCACCACCTGCAAGGTACGTCCGCTCCATACGGAAGAATATCCCGCACCGGCGGCACGGCCTCATTATTCCGTGCTCGACAAGACCAAAATCAAAGAGACTTATCACATCGACATTCCCTATTGGGAAGACTCGCTGACCGAGTGCATCCAGAAATTAGAACAAAATTAAACCGACGCATCGAAACGTATGAATGAAATAGAAAGAAGAAGGACTTTTGCCATTATTTCCCATCCGGACGCCGGAAAGACCACCCTCACCGAAAAACTATTGCTCTTCGGTGGGCAAATCCAGGTGGCCGGAGCCGTCAAGAACAACAAAATCAAGAAAACGGCCACCAGCGACTGGATGGAAATCGAAAAACAACGCGGTATTTCGGTCACGACTTCCGTCATGGAATTCGACTACAAGGATTACAAAGTGAATATCCTGGACACCCCGGGCCATCAGGACTTTGCCGAAGATACGTTCCGCACGCTGACAGCAGTGGACAGCGCCATCATCGTCGTGGACAGTGCGAAAGGCGTGGAGGCGCAGACCCGGAAACTGATGACGGTCTGCCGTATGCGCAAAACGCCGGTCATTATCTTCATCAACAAGATGGACCGTGAGGGAAAAGACCCCTTCGACCTTTTGGACGAACTGGAACAGGAGTTGCAAATCAAGGTGCGCCCTCTCTCATGGCCCATCAACCAAGGACAACGTTTCAAAGGGGTGTACAACATCTACGAGCAACGCCTCGACCTGTTCACCCCCGACAAGCAAAAGGTAACGGAAAAGGTGGAGGTGGACATCCACAGCGATGCACTGGAAGCTCACGTTGGCCAGGCCGATGCCGACAAACTGCGGACGGACTTGGAGTTAGTGGACGGTGTCTATCCCGAGTTCGACGTTCAGACCTATTTGGAAGCCGAAGTAGCTCCCGTCTTCTTCGGGTCGGCACTGAACAATTTCGGTGTAAAAGAGCTATTGGACTGCTTCGTGCAGATTGCACCCAGCCCGCGTCCGACGTTGGCCGAAGAGCGCACGGTCAGGCCGGAAGAGCCGAAGTTCAGCGGTTTCATCTTCAAAATCACAGCCAACATCGACCCTAACCACCGTTCATGTATCGCCTTCTGCAAAGTATGTTCCGGTAAGTTCGTGCGCAACGCGCCTTACTTGCATGTACGCCAAAACAAGACGCTGCGCTTTTCTTCGCCCACACAGTTCATGGCACAAAAGAAAAGCACGATAGACGAGGCCTGGCCCGGCGACATCGTGGGACTGCCGGACAACGGCATATTCAAGATCGGCGACACACTGACCGAAGGAGAGATGATACATTTCCGCGGACTGCCGAGTTTCTCTCCCGAAATGTTCAAATACATCGAGAATGCCGACCCCATGAAGACCAAACAGTTGAACAAGGGTATCGAACAGTTGATGGACGAGGGCGTGGCACAGCTCTTCGTCAACCAGTTCAACGGACGGAAAATCATCGGTACGGTAGGACAATTACAGTTTGAAGTGATACAATACCGTCTGGAAAATGAGTATAATGCCAAATGTCGTTGGGAACCCGTCAGCCTGTACAAGGCGTGCTGGATAGAAAGCGACGACGAGGCACAATTGGAAGCCTTCAAAAAGCGCAAGTATCAGTTCATGGCCAAGGACCGCGAAGGCCGCGACGTTTTCTTGGCCGACAGCAACTACGTGCTCCAGATGGCCCAGAACGATTTCGAGCACATCAAATTCCATTTCACGAGCGAATTTTAAAGTTTAAACCGGACAAACGGACATGAATAAAGAAGAAGACATCAGACAGGCGGTAGAGGTCATGCGCCGGGGCGGCGTCATCCTCTACCCTACGGACACGATATGGGGAATCGGCTGCGATGCCACCAACGAAGAGGCTGTCCGTCGTGTGTACGACATCAAGAAGCGCGACGACAGCAAGGCACTCATTTGCCTGGTAGACTCCGACCACCGGTTGCAGCGTTACGTAAGCGATGTGCCCAACGTGGCTTGGGACTTGATAGAATATGCCACCCGTCCGCTCACCATCATTTTCGACAAGGCCAAGAACCTGGCCCCCAACTTGCTGGCCGAAGACGGCAGTGTAGGCATCCGCGTCACCCGTGAGGAATTCAGCCGCCAGTTGTGTTACCGTTTCCAGAAAGCCGTCGTGTCCACCTCGGCCAACGTGAGCGGCGAGCCTTCGCCGGCTTGTTTCGACGACATCAGCGACGAAATAAAAAATGCGGTAGACTACATTGTACAAAGCCGCCGGAAGGAAAAAACGAAAGCCGTTCCCAGCAGTATCATCAAACTGGGTTCGGACGGCGAAGTAGCCATTATCAGGAAATAAGCAGAAAAAATCATGTACGCGGTAAAAAGGAATTTCACATTTTTCGAACGCTTGTTCATCTGGCGACGGATGAACTTCAGCGAACAGAAATTCATTCTGATGATTAGCTTTGTGGTCGGTGTGCTGACCGCTTTCGCCGGTCTCTTCCTGAAGTGGCTCATCCATCAGATACAATACCTCCTGACCTACCGTTTCGACGCCACCGGTTCCAACGCCCTTTATCTGGTGTATCCCGTCATCGGTATTTTCCTGACGGGACTGTTCGTCCGCTACGTCGTAAAGGACGACATCAGCCACGGTGTCACCAAGATTCTCTTTGCCATCGCACGCAAACAGAGTAAAATCAAGGCGCACAACACATGGTCGAGCGTCATCGCCAGTGCCATTACCATCGGGTTCGGAGGTTCCGTAGGAGCAGAAGCCCCCATCGTGCTCACCGGTTCGGCCATCGGTTCCAATCTCGGACGCCTGTTCCGCATCAACAGCAAGACACTGATGCTTTTGGTGGGTTGCGGAGCGGCGGGTGCCGTGGCAGGCATCTTCAAAGCCCCGATTGCCGGGCTTGTATTCACCCTCGAAGTCCTCATGATAGACCTCACGATGGGAGCTTTGCTGCCTTTGCTGATTTCATGCGTGACGGCCGCCGGAGTGACATTCGCCGTATCAGGTACGAACACAATCTTTGAATTCCACCTGCAAAACGGATTCGCCGTAGACAAAATACCGGCCTACATCCTTTTGGGCATCTTCTGCGGACTGGTATCGCTTTATTTCACCCGCACGATGAACTCGCTGGAAGACATCTTCCGCAAATATTCCAATCCTTACGTCAAGCTCCTCATCGGCGGAGCCACGCTGAGCATCCTCATCTATCTTTTCCCTTCGTTGTACGGAGAAGGCTACGACCTTATCAACCTGCTGCTTAACGGAAACAGCGCGAAAGACTGGGACACGGCGATGGACAGTTCGTTGTTCTACGGACACGGCAACCTGTTGTTGCTTTACCTGGCGTTGGTGCTTATCTTCAAAGTCTTCGCCTCCACGGCCACCAACGGCGGCGGCGGTTGTGGCGGTATTTTCGCCCCCAGCCTGTTTTTGGGTTGTATCTCAGGCTTTATTTTCGCCCGCCTTTGGAACTTCTACCGTTGTCTGGGCATTTACTTGCCCGAACGGAATTTTGCCATGATCGGCATGGCGGGACTGATGAGTGGCGTCATGCACGCCCCGCTGACAGGCATATTCCTTATCGCGGAACTCACCGGAGGCTATCAGCTATTCATGCCCCTGATGATTGTATCCGTCTGTGCCTACCTGACCATTATTTCTTTCGAGCCCCACAGCATCTATTCCATGCGTTTGGCCAAAAGAGGCCAGTTGCTCACGCACCATAAAGACCGTGCCATACTCACGCTGATGAGTCTCGACTCGGTCATCGAGAAATACGACGAATACCTGTATCCGGACATGGATTTGAGCGAATTGGTAAAAACCATCTCGGCTTCGCGCCGCGACGTGTTCCCGGTGGTGGACCGCCAGCACCGTCTGGTGGGTATCATCTATCTGGACGATGTCCGCCCCATCATGTTCCGGCAGGAATTGTATCACCGTTTCCAAATCGGCCAACTGATGAAAGAGCCGGTGGCCCGCCTGAACATCGACGACTCCATGGACGTGGTACTGCTCACGTTCGACAAGACGCAGGCCTGGACGCTTCCGGTAGTAGACACGGAAGGCACGTTCATGGGCTTCATCCGCAAGTCGCACGTGCTGACCCTTTACCGTAAGACCCTGGCCGACTTATCCGACGACTAAAAACTAAAGACATGAAAAAAAAAGAAGATTTGAGAATTGTATATATGGGCACGCCGGAGTTTGCGGTGGAGAGCCTGAAGTGCTTGGTGGAAGGAGGTTACAACGTGGTCGGCGTCGTCACCATGCCGGACAAACCGATGGGCCGTCATCAGGACGTACTGCAAGCCAGTCCCGTGAAACAGTATGCCGTGGAACACGGCCTGCGTGTCTTGCAACCGGTTAAGCTGAAAGACGAAGCCTTTGTGGAAGAACTCCGCTCCCTACGTGCCGACCTGCAAATCGTGGTAGCTTTCCGCATGTTGCCCGAAGTGGTGTGGAACATGCCTCCCATGGGCACATTCAACCTGCACGCGTCGTTGTTGCCGCAATACCGTGGAGCCGCCCCCATCAACTGGGCCGTCATCAACGGCGAAACGGAAACGGGCATCACCACGTTCTTCCTCAAACATGAAATCGACACCGGCGAGGTCATCCAACAAGTGCGCATCCCGATTGCGGACACCGACAATGTGGGCGTGGTGCACGACAAACTGATGGAACTCGGCGGCCGGTTGGTGGTGGAGACGGTAGACCATATACTGACAGATACCATCCACCCCATACCGCAAGAAGAGATGGCGGTGAAAGGCCCCTTGCACCCGGCTCCCAAAATCTTCAAGGAGACGTGCAAGATGGATTGGCAAGGCCGGCCGCTCAAACCGTTGTACGACTTCGTACGGGGCTTGTCGCCTTATCCGGCAGCCTGGAGCGAGATGAAGGACGAAGCCATAGGCAAGGTTTATACCCTTAAAATATACGAAACGGAGAAAGAGCCGTGTGTGTGCCACGAACCGGCGGGCAAAGTGGTCAGCGACGGAAAGACCTATCTGAAAGTGGCCGTCGACGGAGGCTACCTCCGCCTGAAGGAAATCCAACTGACGGGCAAGAAAAGGATGCGCATAGAAGACTTCCTGCGGGGCTTCCGCATGCCGGAAAATCTCCTCATGCTATAGAATCCGTAAAGGAAATTCAACGCCCGAATCGTTCGCCGCAGAACGGAAAATCAATCTCAGGAGATTGAAAAATCGTTCGCCTGAGATTGAAAAATCGTTTGGCGCAGAAAAAAATAACGCCTTGCAGAGACTGTCATACCCCCTGCAAGGCGTTACTTATTACACTGTTTCTCAATTATTTATCCATTTAAAGCCCAAATATCCCCACGGCTTGGTTTTGTAAATCATTCGACAGGCCATCCATCGCCATACATGACCGGCTCGGGCTATCAGGCATTTGTCTTCCGGTAACTCCACACGGCTACTCCGGCAAACACCGACATGAAACACAGCATCTTGCCGAACTGCGGCCACAAGTCGGTCAGCCCGCACCCCTTCAGGAAAATCATACGCATGACCTGAATAAAATAGGTCAACGGATTGAAAGCCGCTATCCACTGCGCCCAGTCCGGCATGCTGCGCACGGGGGTGAACAGGCCGCTCATCAGGATGAATACCATCAGGAAGAAAAACATGACGAACATGGCCTGCTGCATCGTGGCGGAATAATTGGAAATAATCAGTCCGAAACCCGACATCGTAAGAATGTAGATGCACGAAAAGAAATATATCAGCCACAAACTGCCTGACGGCACAATGCCGTAGAGCACGGCGGACAACACCAAGCCGATGGACAGGACCACCAGCCCCACAATCCAGTAAGGCACCAATTTAGCCAGGATGAACACGAACTTGTTGAGCGGCGTGACGTTCAACTGTTCAATCGTGCCCACCTCTTTTTCGCTCACGATATTCAATGCAGGAAGAAAGCCGCAAAGCAACGTCAGCATCATGATGAGCAAAGCCGGTACCATGAACACTTTATAATTCAAATGCGGATTATACAAGTTAAGTACGGACAAACGGGCCATACCCGTGCCTCCCAATTCCTGATTCACGAAATCGTTTACCACCGTAGAAAGGTAAGAACTGCCCAGTCCGCCCTTGGTTCCGTTGATGGAATTGGCCGAAATCTGAAGTTCCACGGGGCACCCCGTGCCCAGCGATTTGGCAAAGTCACGCGGAATCTCCAGAATGACATCCGCCTCTCCGCGCTCCACGCTCTCCAATGCACGGCCGTAATCCGGTGCGTTCTCCACTAAATTGAAATAATCCGTAGAGGCCACTTTCTCCACCAGACGGCGCGACAAGGCAGAATGGTCCAGGTCTACCACAGCCAAGTTGTTGTACTTGATTTCAAGATTGGCAGCCCACGGCATCAGAATCATCATCATGCAGGGAAACACCAAAATGAGCCGGGGAATGATGGGATTCCTCCGCATTTGCTTGAACTCCTTTTCTATTAAATATTTCAGTACCATAAGTTTTCCTTTTTTACGTCCGTATTATTCCAGCCGCTCCTTGAACTTCTTTAAGCTCAGCCCGATGAGCAAGGCTGCCATGCCGGACAGTATCAATGCCTCATGCCATACGGCGGCCATGCCCAAGCCTTCTATCATCACCTTCTTTACGGCCTGTATGTACCACCTTGCCGGAATGATATTGGAAATCCACTGCAGGACGGCTGGCATGCTCTCTATGGGAAAAATCATGCCAGAAAGCAACATGACAGGCATCATCAGTCCCATACCCGACACGATCATGGCCGCCACTTGGTTTTGTACCACGCATGAAATGAGCAATCCCAAAGACAGAGCCACCGCAATCAGAAGGAGGCTCAGGAAAGACAGCGTCCAGAGGCTTCCCTCCACCGGCACGTGCAGCACGTAGACCGACAGCAGCAATATCGTGGCCAGATTGACGCAAGAAAGTACCAAGTAGGGTACGGCCTTGGCCAGAATGATAAAAATAGGCCGGATGGGCGACACCAACAGGACTTCCATCGTACCGGTCTCTTTCTCTCGTACAATGGAAATGGAAGTCATCATCGCACAAATCAGCATCAGTATCAACCCCATCACGCCGGGTACGAAATTGTAGGCGCTCTTCATCTGAGGATTGAACAAGAGATGGGTCTGCACGATAGGGCTTGATTGCGTCCCTGATTGCAAGGCTTGCCCGACAATGCCCTGCACGTAACCGGCCATCATGTTGCCCGTGTTCGGATCCGTGGCATCCACCACCAGTTGTATGCCTGCCTCTCCCGTCGACAGATTGGCATCGAAATCCGGAGTGAAGGCCACCACAATGTCCGCTTCATCATGCCGGAACACGGTTTCGATGTCGGAGGCCGAAGACAATTCTTTCACGACCGAAAAATAACGGTTTTCGTCTATCCGCTCCGTAATGCGCGTGGTGACGGCGTCTTTCGACGGATCGAGCACGGCCACGCGGCTGTGGTTGAGTTCGGTGGTGATGGCAAAACCGAACAAAATGATTTGCAACACCGGCATGCCCAACAAAATCAACATCGTCCGCCGGTCGCGGAAGATGTGGAAAAATTCTATCTTGATAAAAGCCCAAAACTGTTTCATCTTTATTGAATAATTTACTCACGCTCGGCAGACACCGAACAAGTTCGGTCTGCGCTCTCTTACCCGCAAATTTCTGCATTACGTGTGGCCTCACGGGCCAAACGGTGGAACACTCCGTCCATGTCTTTCTCGCCGAAAGTACGCTTCAAGCCTTCGGGCGTATCCAATGCCCGTATCTTCCCGTCCACCATGATGGACACGCGACCGCAAAATTCGGCCTCATCCATATAGTGCGTCGTGACGAAGATGGTGATACCCTGGTCGGCTGCCTGATAGATCAGTTCCCAAAACTGGCGTCGCGTCTTAGGGTCGACCCCTCCGGTCGGTTCGTCGAGGAACACGATGTCCGGACGGTGGAACGTGGCCACGGAGAAAGCCAACTTTTGTTTCCACCCCAAGGGCAACGATTTGACCATCGTGTTCCGCTCCGCTTCCAGTCCCAACGTATGCAGCACTTCGTCCGTGCGACGGGCTATCACCTCGTCCGAGAGTCCGTAGATACCGGCAAACAGGCGAATGTTTTCCCACACCTTCAGGTCGTCGTACAACGAGAATTTCTGACTCATATAACCGATATGTTTCTTGATTTCTTCCTGCTGGGTGTTGATGTCGAAACCGGCCACGCGCCCCGTGCCCGACGTGGGATAAGACAGGCCGCACAGCATGCGCATGGCTGTGGTCTTGCCTGCCCCGTTCGCCCCGAGGAAACCGAAGATTTCGCCCTTCCCCACACGAAAGGAAATGTGATCTACAGCCGTGAACGTCCCGAACCGTTTCACCAAATCGTGCACCTCGATGGCACATTCCGACCGGGCTCCGGCCGGTTCGCGTTGCAACCCCGGCGGACACAGGATGTCGGCAAACCGTTCCAACATGACGGCGGGGGTATCTATCCCCTTGACCGCACCGCCGTAGAGGAATGCCATACGGTCGCAACTCCGGATCTCGTCGAGATAAGGCGTAGAGACGATGATGGTGATACCTTCCCGCTTCAGCCGCCGCAACATTTCCCAAAATTCCTTACGCGAGACAGGGTCGACTCCCGTGGTCGGCTCATCCAACAACAAGACCACCGGTTTATGAATCAACGCACAGCTCAACGCCAGTTTTTGTTTCATCCCGCCGGAGAGTTTCCCTGCTCGGCGGGTTTTGAACGGCTCGATCTGCTTGTATATGTCTTCCACCAGATGGTAATTCTCACGTACGGACGTACCGAACAGCGTGGCAAAAAAGTTCAGGTTCTCCTCCACCGTCAGGTCGGGATACAGGGAAAACCGGCCCGGCATATAACCGACGCAAGCACGCAGCTTGCGGTAGTCCCCCACAACGTCCAGCCCGTCCACCGTAATCCGCCCGCTCTCCGGACACAGCAAAGTGGCCAACATACGGAACAGCGTGCTTTTCCCGGCTCCGTCCGGTCCTATCAGTCCGAAGATTTCTCCGGGCCTGACCTCGAAAGAAACGTCGTCCAAAGCCTGCACGCTGCCGTAATGTTTGGACACGCCCTCTACCTTCACAATGGATTCCATGACACCTTAGTTGAATTTGACTTCGCCATACATGCCCAACTTCAGCAAGCCGTCGTTTTCCACGGCTATTTTCACGGCGTACACCAGATTCGCCCGTTCGTCACGCGTCTGTATGGTTTTAGGCGTAAACTCGGCCTGTCCGGATATCCACGTGATTTTTCCCTTGTATTCTTTGCGGTCTTCCGCCCCGTAATCGGCATAGACTTTCACCGTTTGCCCCAGTTTTACTGTAGAGAGTTGGTCGCCGCTCACATACGCCCGCAAAAAGACATGCTTCATGTCCGCCACTTTGAACAAGGGTTTGCCTTGGGCCGTCACTTCGCCCCGTTCCGCATACTTCGTCAGCACCGTACCGGAAATGGGACTGACGATACGGCATTTCTCCAGTTGGTCTTCTATCTGCCGTATCTGTATCTCTGCGGCATCCCCTTCTTCCGTCACGCCTTGGTTGCCGAGATTCAAAGTAGACAACTGGGCTTCCAACTGCTTCTTCAGCACGGCCAGTTGCGACTCCACATCGTCCACCTGCTTTTGTGTACCGGCATTCTGCGCCAACAGATTCAGGCTGCGCTTTCTTTCCAGTTCGGCCTTTGCGATCTGTTCCCGAGTGGCCGCCACCTGCTTGGCCACGTCCGCCCTACGGCTACCGATGGAACGTACTTGGGCTTCCAGTTGGCACTTCTTCAGGTAAAGCTGTATGGAATCCACATATCCCACTTGTTGCCCCTGCTCCAACAAATCACCTTCTTCCAGATTCAACGCCATGATTTTACCGTTGGCTTCGGACGATACGATGACTTCCGTGGATTCGAAGATTCCGGTAGCGTCGAAATCCGTGTCTGTCCCGCTACACGCCGCAAGCAATCCCCACAAGGCCACGCCGCAAATGTCCCGGGCTCCCCGTTTGAATCCATACCCCGTCTTTCCCACGGCGACTGGACTGTCCAGCCCGCCCCGCCATAACTTATTCCAAATGTCCATATTCATTCTGTTTTTAATGATTCATCGTATATTTGATATCATATAAGGCTTGCAAGCGTTGTATCTCGTGCAAGGCCTTGGTCTGCTTGGCCTGATCTTCGGCCGTCACTTCGCGCAACATTTCCGTCACGGTGAGCGTGCCGTTCGCGACCTTGGCTTCGGCCGACTTCCGGATATTGGTGCGTAACCTTATCAACTCATCGTCATTCTTCATCAAGGTATCTATTTTCTCCACCGTACGCCACTGCTGCGCCGTTTCCATACGGTTGTTCAACCGGAATACCGCCTCCTGCACGTCGATGTCGTCGCGACTTGCAGCCAACAGTCTTTTGTCGTTCTTCCGCGTGTACAAGTCGCTGATGTTCCAACTCAACCGCACACCGGCTATATAATAAGGCTCGAATCCGCCCTTCAGCATATTCAGTCCGGGGTCGCCGTAAGCCCCTTGTGCGAATACTCCCAATTTGGGCATATAACGGGCAGTCAAACCTTTCTCCTGCACGGACAACTGCTGCCGCTGCGATTCGTAAAGCGATAATTCCGGCCTACGGTTTTCTTCCAACGGCTCCACGGTGACGGACGGCTTGACCAACCGTTCCGCATCAATTCCTTTCCGACCGGTCAGCAGTCCCAGCACCTCGGCATACGCTTTACGATTGACACGTAGCTCACTCTCTGTCTGCCGGGCATTCAACTGTTCCACCGCTACGGCATCCAAATCGGCCTGATTGGCTACCCCTTGCTGCATGCACGCACTCACCTGGCCATGGTTACGTGCCAACTGGGCTTGCAACAAGGCGTTCTGTGCCAACTGGGCGTCTATGAGCAACATGCCGAAGAATAATTGGTTCACCCGGTCGTTCAACGCATAAAGGTTTACTTCCAGTTGTCCTTTCTGCACATCGGATTTGGCCCGGGCCTCCTCTTTACGGTTACGTACGACTCCTCCGTCCCAAACCGTCT
The DNA here is from genome assembly GCF_000233955.1 of Paraprevotella clara YIT 11840. GTDB lineage: Bacteria > Bacteroidota > Bacteroidia > Bacteroidales > Bacteroidaceae > Paraprevotella > Paraprevotella clara. The sequence goes on along the minus strand of NZ_JH376595.1, from coordinate 45,514 downwards.
GGTTCAGTTCCAATACCAGTTGATACTGGTCGTTGTCCAAACCGAACTCTACTCCCGGAATGCTAAAGGGCATCTTCGTCACGTCCGACTGGTATGAAGCCTTTCCCGAAAAGCTCAGTTGGGGAAAATAGCCTTTCGCCGCATTCTCCACAGTGAAATCCTTTGTACGCTCAATCAAATCGAACTGCCGCACCAAAGGATAATTCTCCCGTGCTGCACGGTAACACTCTTCCAAAGTCAGTTGAGCCGACACCGTCCCACAAACGGCACACATCCCTACGGCCCATACGAAAATCCGTTTCATATCCTTCTTTATTTCCTAAGTCTGCTTAATATCATTTCAATGTTCTCTGCCCGTCGCTGCAAGATGAACTGCCGCACGTCTTCCCGGTCTAAATCGAATGCCTGTTGGACAAGCGACTGTCCCACAAAAGACATTACATTCAGCGAGAAGATGGAAAACATCAGGTCGGCCGTCCTTATGGGACGTACCTCGCCGCGCTTCACGGCTTGTTCCAATCGTCTTTTCACATTTTGCAACGTGTTCCGCACCGCGCTCGACAATACCGGAAGATAAAGCTCTCTGCGCTTTTCATTCAGATGAATCTCGTTCAGAAGAAAAAACGGCAACTTCGGGTTTTCTGCTATAAAATCGAAGTGAGCCCCCATCAAATCTTCCATCTGTTTCAGAAACGGCTTTCCGTCATCCAAGGTAGCCACTAAGGAATGGGCCATCAAATCCACTTTCTCTTGAAAAACCCGTTCGAACAGTTTTTCTTTTGTGCGATAGTAATAATGCAACATGGCGTGCGTTACTCCCGCCTGTTTTGCGATTTCGGTAGTTTTGGCCAGTGCAAAACCTTTGTCCAGAAACTCTGTCTCGGCCGTCTGCAATATCGCTTGTTCCGTATTATCTTTCTTGCTCATAACAACTTTAATGTCTAACAACAATGTTAATTCATGAGCAAAGATAGAGATTTGTATGAAGGATACCATAAAATCTCCGGAAGAAAACTTGTCGTTTAACTAATATTATCACCTGTTAAACCTACGCAAACAAGAGTGGCCACGAACTTTCCTTGAGAAAAAGTCCGTGGCCACCAACAACCATGAAAACAAAAAAATCTCGCTCTTAATACGAACGGGCAATCAGCACACGGCATTTGGCCGGTTTCCCGCTCACCATATCCACCCCCGGAGTCTGCTCGAACTCAAACGGCACGCAACGGATAGTGGCTTGCGTGTCCTCCTTGATCTTCGCCTCCGTCTCAGCCGTCCCGTCCCAATGACAAAGGAAGAAACCGCCTTCCTTCACACGCTCCTTGAAATCCTCGTAATTGTCGCATTCATAAATATGCGCATCGCGATAGGATTTTGCCTTGGCGTAGATGTTATCTTGTATTTCGTCTAACAAAGTCTTCACATAGTCCTCGATGCCGTCGCACGTACGGGTTTCCTTCTCCAACGTGTCGCGCCGCATGACCTCTACCGTATTGTTCTCCAAATCGCGCCCTCCCATGACCAAACGCACCGGCACACCTTTCAGTTCATAATCGGCAAACTTGAAGCCGGGACGCTTGTTGTCGGCATTGTCATACTTCACGGAAATGCCCAATGCACGAAGACGTGCAACGATGCCTTCCACTTTCTCGTCGATAGCTTTCAGTTGTTCCGCATTCTTATATATAGGAACAATGACCACTTGGATGGGAGCCAGCTTCGGCGGCAATACCAGACCGTTGTCATCGGAATGCGTCATGATGAGTGCGCCCATCAAACGGGTGGATACTCCCCAGGAAGTAGCCCAGGCATATTCCAACTTATTGTCTTTATTGATAAACTGCACATTAAATGCCTTTCCGAAGTTCTGCCCCAAGAAATGAGACGTGCCGCTCTGCAAAGCTTTCCCGTCCTGCATCATGGCTTCGATGGTATAAGTGTCCAAAGCACCGGCAAAACGTTCCGTCTCGCTCTTCACGCCCTGCACTACGGGCACGGCCATATATTGTTCGGCAAAATCGGCATACACTTTCAACATCAGTTTGGCACGTTCCTCGGCTTCTTCACGCGTGGCATGTGCCGTATGTCCTTCTTGCCACAAGAACTCGGCCGTACGGAGGAAAAGACGGGTACGCATTTCCCAGCGCATCACATTGCACCATTGGTTGCAGAGGATGGGCAGGTCGCGGTAGCTCTGAATCCAGTTTTTATAAGTATTCCAAATGATAGTCTCGGAAGTAGGACGGATGATCAGCTCTTCTTCGAGCTTGGCCGCCGGGTCTACCACCACGCCGGTCTTGTCCTCGTTGGTCTTCAAGCGATAGTGCGTCACCACGGCACATTCCTTGGCAAATCCTTCCACATGTTCGGCTTCTTTACTCAGAAACGATTTAGGAATCAGCAGCGGGAAATAAGCGTTTTGCACGCCGGTCTCCTTGAATTTATCATCCAATACGCGCTGCATCTTCTCCCAAATGGCATAACCATAAGGCTTTATCACCATACATCCTCTTACATCCGACTGTTCGGCCAAATCGGCTTTCACCACCAATTCGTTATACCATGAAGAATAGTTCTCACTTCTTTTGGTCAAATCTTTAAGTTCTTTAGCCATAATCAATATCTATAAACAGTTTGCAAAATTAGCAAAAAGTTTCCTTTTCATGCGGTTATTCGGCAGAAAATATCTAATTTTGCTTGTGATTTAGATTTTAAAAAAGTTATAACTATGAAAGGATTGAAGTTTTGTGCACTCGTACTGAGTGCAGGTATGCTTTTAAGCAGTTGTGGAGGAAACATGAACAATACCGGCAAGGGGTCGCTGATCGGTGCCGGCGGCGGTGCAGCCTTGGGTACATTGATTGGAACCTTGGCGTCCAGCAATAAAGGTAAAGGAGCCGGTATCGGTGCTGCTGTAGGCGTAGCCGTGGGCGCTGGTGTAGGTGCATTGATCGGAAAGAAAATGGATAAAGCCAAAGCTGCGGCTCAACAAGTGGAAAACGCGCAAGTGGAAAGCGTAACCGACGCTAACGGTCTGCAAGCGGTGAAAGTAACATTCGACTCCGGGATTCTGTTCAATACCAGCAGTTCGGCTTTAAGCAGCAATGCTACCGCTTCATTGGCCAAATTTGCCAGCACGGTATTGAATGTAAACAAGGATATGGACGTGGCGATTAAAGGGTACACCGACAATCAAGGATGGAAAAACAGCACAGCCGCCCAAAGCGTGCAAAAGAATATGGACCTGTCGTTACAACGGGCCAATTCTGTTTCCAATTACCTGAAACAATGCGGAGTTTCCCCAACGCAGATAACATCGGTAGAAGGCTTGGGAGAAGCAGACCCCGTAGCAGACAACAGTACGGCTGCCGGACGCGAGCAGAACCGTCGTGTGGAAGTTTATTTGTATGCCAGTGAAAAAATGATTCAGGAAGCCCAAGCTCAGGCAGGCAACTAATCAGACAGATGAAAAAAATTCAGAAACTGATTCAATGGATTGTACTCTCGTTCTTCGGGAGTACAATCTTTTTTGTTATTCTCTACCGCTTTGTCCCCGTACCTGTTACCCCGCTCATGTTCATCCGCTGTGCACAACAGGTCGGCCGAGGCGAAAAAATCAGGTTGAAACACCATTGGGTTCCTTTGGATGAAATGTCCAAGTACCTGCCCGTAGCCGTCATGGCTTCCGAAGACCAACGGTTTCTCCAGCACCACGGTTTCGATGTGGTGGAAATCCAAAATGCCGTAGAGGAGCGCATGGCGGGAAAACGCCGGCGCGGAGGCAGCACCATCAGCCAACAAACTGCCAAAAACGTGTTTTTATGGCCGACTTCCTCTTGGGTCAGAAAAGGACTGGAGGCATACTTCACGGCTTTAATCGAATTATGCTGGAGCAAACAACGGATTATGGAAGTCTACCTGAACTCCATCGAAATGGGCGACGGCATATATGGTGCCGAAGCTGTGGCACAACAACATTTCGGGCGTCCTGCCGAGAAACTCACGCGTGCCAACTGTGCGCTGATAGCCGCCACATTACCCAATCCGCTCAAATACAGTTCCAAAAATCCGTCACGGTACATGTTGAAACGGCAAACGGCCATCATGCGGCAGATGAAACATATCGACCTGTTCAAATGACACGTACCACCCGCACTCCTAATTGGGAGGGGTGTTTTTTCATGTACTCGCTCAATGTCATGGATTCCAAAACCACTTTCTTATGGATACTGGAAGCATTGAGCAGATGAAGGTGCCCTTTCTGCCACACGGCAAATCCCAAATGCGAGGTATCCAGCCCTTTCTTTCGGGTCACGATAGCTAAAATGTCACCGTCGTGAATCGTTCCCAATACATCCTTTCCCTTATCCAACAACGACAAAGGTACGTACCTCACTGAAACATTTGCCAATTTTTGTTCATTTCTACGGATACGGCTTATCTCGCCTGCCCTTCCTTTCAACATCGGATATGCAGCGGGATGCGTACTCATATAATCCAAACGCAGACGTTGTACGGCAATAAAAGGCCGGTATCCCTTACCTTTTTCTCCTTTTATTTCCTTCACGACGCCCTGACTTTCGTTACTCGCTATCCATTCGCTAAAATAATGGTTACGGGAAGAATAACCGTTCAACTGTCCTCCGCTGTAACGTATTTTTTCCAGATTCCGGCAAAAAGAAACAAATGTGGGATGCTCTTCTCTCACGGTCAAAGTCAAAGCCACCACATTCTCGACCAACGTCGTACAGTCCAACTGACGTAAGTTGACGACCAATTCTTCATCCGGATTTACTTCGAGAGTGGAAGCCACGTAAGGCACCCCGATGAATTGCTCCGCAAAAAACAAAGTCAGGTCCGTTCCTCTCGTTTGTTTTTTCCCGGCATCAAGGAGTTGTACCACTTTCAACGAATCCGCTTTCGTATAAGTCAGTGCCGACAGGCTTAAAGGACACATCATCGCCCCTCCGACAAACAGTCCTAACATTCGATGTGACATCATATCATTTTAAAAGGTTGCAGACAAAGTTAAGATAAAAACTTGATAAGGCATCCGAAAAAAAGCGTAATTTTGCAGTATGAAAAAGATAACCGTACTCTTAAGCCTGCTATGTTGTGCATCGGCAATAACTGCACAACGGCATGAAATCCTGGACCGTCAACTGCACACTCTGCAAGTGGTAGTAAACGATGACCCGTTGCTGCCTCCCATCATGAACTTGGGGGGAGGGAATCATCTGGAAATCGGTTTCGACGAGTTCTCACACGAATACCACCGCTATATATATAAGGTGGAACATTGCAATGCAGACTGGTCTCCATCGACAGAAATCTTTGAATCCGATTACATGAACGGGTTCAACGGGGAACCGATAGAAGACTACGAGAAAAGCTTCAATACGACCGTGCTTTACACCCACTACTCACTACGGATTCCGAACGAAAACATTTCGCTCAAGTTGTCCGGCAACTATAAACTCACGGTCTACAACGACGAGGGCGACGAACCTGTACCCGTCCTTACGGCCTGTTTCAGTCTGGTGGAACCGGGCGTAGGAATAGGAGCTACCGTCAGTACCAATACGGACATAGACTTCAACAAATCCCACCAGCAAGTGGATTTCTCCGTCAACTACGGACTGGTAAAAGTCATCGACCCGCATCGTGAACTGAAAACCGTAGTGATGCAAAACCGCCGGTGGGATAACTGTGTGGTCAATCCCAAGCCCAACATCCAGGCGGCCAATAAGATTGAATTCACGCACAACCGCCAACTGATTTTCCCGGCCGGCAACGAATACCACAAATTTGAGATTCTGGACGTACATATCCCTACACTGAACGTAGACAGGATGGAATGGTTCGACCCGTATTACCACGCCACGCTCTATCCCAATCAAACCGCCCGGAATTATCTGTATGACGAAGACCAAAACGGTGCCTTTATCATCCGCAACAGCGACGACGAAGACGTGGCTACCACTTGCGACTATGTATTCACGCATTTCACTTTGAAAAGTCCTCAACTGCCCGGCGGAGAAGTCTACCTGAACGGCGAATGGACTTACAACCGCTTCATCCCCGAATACCGCATGACATACAACCGGGAAACACAGGCCTACGAAGCCACCGCTCTCCTGAAACAAGGATATTACAATTATAATTATCTCTTCGTGCCGGACGGTGAAACCCAAGGAAACAGCGGACGGACGGACGGGAACTTTTATGAGACGGAAAACGAATACATCATCTTGGTATACCATCGTCCTAACGGAGGGCGTTATGACAAACTGGTCGGTTACCGCCGCATGAATTTCAAGATTAACGGAAAATAAAACAGAAACCTATGAAAATAACTGTATTAGACGGCTACGGCTTAAACCCCGGCGACCTTTCTTGGGAGCCTATCGCACAATTAGGAGAACTGACAGTGTTTCCACGGACTTCGGCCGAAGAATTTTATGCACACGCCGAAGGAGCGGATATCTTGTTAACGAACAAGACCCTCATCACAGTCGAACACATCGACCGTTTGCCGGATCTGAAATATATCGGCATATTGGCTACGGGCTACAACGTGGTAGACATCGAAGCTGCCCGCAAACACGGGATTCCCGTTTGCAACATCCCGGCATACAGTACCCGTTCGGTAGCCCAAATGGTCTTCGCCCTCCTGTTGGCCATTACCAACCGCGTGGAACATTATGCCGAAGAAAACCGCAAGGGACGTTGGAGCCGCAATCCGGACTTTTGCTATTGGGACACGCCCCTCATGGAACTGTCCGGTAAGAAAATGGGTATCGTGGGACTCGGACATACCGGCATGGCTACCGCACGCATAGCCTTGGCTTTCGGCATGGAAGTATATGCCTGCACCTCCAAAAGCCCTCTTCAGTTGGGTACCGACATCCGGAAGTCCAAAATGGAAGAGCTGTTCTCCGCGTGCGATGTCATCAGCCTGAACTGTCCGCTCACCCCGGAGACTCACCATTTGGTGAACCCACACACCTTGGCGCTTATGAAACCGGGAGCCATCCTTATCAATACCGGACGCGGCCCGTTAGTGGACGAAGAGGCGGTAGCCGAAGCCCTGAGAAACAATACCCTTGCCGCATACGGTGCAGACGTGACAAGCACCGAACCGCCTTCGGCAGACCATCCCCTGCTTTCGGCTCCTAATGCCTACCTCACCCCGCATATCGCTTGGGCCACACGGGAAGCCCGCCTGAGACTCATGGACATCTGTGAACGAAACATCCGCGCATTCCTTGAAGGAAAACCGCAAAACGTCGTGAATCCATGACCGAAAACCTCCTGCACCTCCTGCAAGTCATGGGGACCACCCTCCGGCTTCCGGTCTCTTTCGTCGTGATAGAGTTTATCGGAACTATGGCATTTGCCATCTCGGGTATCCGTCTGGCTTCGGCCAAACAGTTCGACTGGTTCGGAGCTTATATCGTAGGCACGGCCACGGCAGTCGGTGGCGGTACGATACGCGACATCATGCTGGGCATTCCTCCGTTCTGGATGACGAATCCCGTGTATATCATCTGTTGCGGCCTTTCCCTACTTTATGTCATATTGTTCGGAAAGAAAATCATACGGCAACAAAGCACCTGGTTTATCTTTGATACCATCGGTCTGGCCTTATTCAATATCACGGGGTTGGAAAAGACACTGAACATGGGATACCCTGTCTGGACAGCCGTTATCATGGGTTGCGTGACAGGAGCCGCCGGTGGTGTCATCCGGGACATACTGATTAACGAAGTACCGCTCGTTTTCCGCAAAGACATTTATGCCATGGCCTGCATTGCCGGCGGTATCGTTTATATTATAGGTTATTCTGTGGGACTTCAGGCCGAAGTCAATGCCATCCTTTCCGCCATCATCGTCATATCCATCCGTACGTTGGCCGTAAAATACCATTGGCAACTCCCCATACTGAAAGGTGAAGACCACAAGGAGGAATAAGTCCGTTATTCCTCCTCCTTCAACTGGTCACGAAGCTTGCGGGGCAACTTCTTTACCACCTCATTGTACGAATGGTCTATCAGGCTACGTATCAAGGCATCGGGCACGTCGCCATGCGTAATGGCAATCTGATTCCAATATTTCTTGTTCCAATGCCATGCCCCCGTAATCCCCGTGTAATGCTCACGCAACTCTATGGCATACTCCGGATCGCACTTCAGGCAAAACCAATCCACATTGTCCAAACCGATACTGGCAAAAATCTTATTCATGACCCGAAAGACCAGCGTGGTTTCATCGAAAGGGAAATCTTCCGTGGCATGAGGCTTACTGAGGCAGTATGCCCTGATTTGTTCTATATCCATAGTTCCGTCCGATTAGGCCAACAGCCCGATTTCTCTCCATTTGGCAAGCACCTGCGCCACATCCTTACGAGCCGTCTCCTCGTCCACCTCATACGCCTCCAACAAGGTGGCCGTCAGTTCTTCTTCGCTGATTTCTTCTTTTCCCACAGCCTCTTTCCACAAGAAAGCCGCTGTTTCATTCAGCGAAATAATCTTGCTGAAATCAATATTGTCCATCCCATGCGACAGAATCACATGTTCCCCACAAATCTCACGCAGTTCAAAACCATCCTTGATTCTCATTTTAGCCAATTTGATAATTTAAGATTAATCCTATATATGTATAACAGATAACGGCGCACAGGCAGAAGCTTGTGCCACATCCGCACGCGACGTTGCAGGCGTGGGTCGGATGCCGGTATCGTCTTGCCCCGCCGGATATAGTGCGTGACAATCCCGACTATATCCTCCTTGCAACAAATCTCTTTGTGCCTCAGGTTACCGTCCCCCATCATCACCACGACATCTCCATCAATCTCTATGATACGATGCAAGACATATTTATCCGGCGAAAATTCGGCCAACACGGCATCGCCCACTTTCAAATCCGTGAACGATGCCAAACGCACCTTATCCCTGCAATGCTCCAAAAAGGGACGCATACTGTAACCTTTTACATTGATAGTCGCCGTATGCCCCTCACGGATAGCTTCTTTCACCTGTTCCAACAACACGGCATTAGGGACTTCCATCCGGCGTACCGCCATTTCGTCCATATTCTCCCTCTTGTTCATCGTCCCGTCAATGTATGAAAACTCAGTCTGGCCGCTTCTTCATCCGGCCTGCATCCTAAAAGGTATATCGGCGAAAGGCGGATGATGTCCGAAATGGTGTCGCAATGCGCCGAATGAATACGGCGATCCCATTTCATGGTCGATACGGACGGCAAGAGCGAGGCAAAACTTTCCAATACGCTCTCTTTCCGAATCGTGTTTTCCGGACATTGCCGCAACTGTACAAAAGCTCCCACTGGCGCAGACACCCGGCGGTAACAAGGTGTTTTCCCGCTCCAGGGAGAACCGTAGACATAGACCATCCCCTCCACCACTCTCACCACCGGATTGTCATCGTTCATCAGGTCAGAGCCCGGGATGTGGCTCAACCACAACCGTGTATGCGTACTCTTCCCCGTCCCGCTCTTACCTAAAAACAAATATCCCCGGCCGTCATTGCGGATTACGGAAGCATGCATCAGCAACGTGGCATACGGTGCGGAAGCAAAGGCATACACCAACATGAGGGCATTGTTCAACCCGAACCTACGCCCAGCTTCGCTCTCTGCCACCAAAGCAGCCGTACAATCCGAAAAATCGGCGTTAGCCTGCAAATAGCAACACAAGGCCTTCTTTTCATCGCAGATTTCAAATTGATAACTCCCGTCCGGCAGGCGGTAAACCCCGAAGTTGTTGCCACCGCAATCGAACTGTCCGACTTCTTCTCCCGTCACCGGCCAACGAAAAGCATCATCCACCGAGAGGCAAAATAACAAATTGCCTTCTTCTTCGCTCTCGAATGGCGAAAAAGAAGGCAACAAACTGCTGTCATTTCCTGCATCGCAGAAAACAATCCGGCACAGATGCCCCGCAATATTATACTGGTATTCCATCTGTTTCTATTTTTCCTGCTTATCCTTGGAAGCTTTCCGTCTCTTTTCTTTTTTCGTCGCCTTAGATTCAACCGGTTCAGGCGTGACTTTGACCGGCGGCTCGTAAACAGGCGATTGGAACTTAAAGCCTCCGTCTGTCAGCTCTTTCAACATCACACTTTCGTCACCGCTATAACGCTTCCTTATCTTATTATATTCTTCCATCAGCTTGTTCTTTTTCGTATGGAAAAAGACTGTGCATGTAGAATTCGGCATTTGCTTTACCGCTTCCAGATAGGTCTGCAACTGGTCGCTGTATACCACACGGTCCATCAGGAAATCATACTTCGTCTCGATGTAAGCACTATCCAATTGCTGGACATCCGTAATGTATGCCACCGAATCCGTGAAAGACGCCGAAAATCCGAAGATATACACCGTAGTCCGCTCCACCTTCGCGGATAAAGACATCCCTACAAGCCCCAACAAGCAGGCCAACAGCCCCCAATGTTTAAAGTTCAAGTTCATCATTCCACCCCTTCCGCACGGCATCAGCCGAGATAAGACTTCAATAATTTACTCTTCGTGTTCTGACGCAAACGCCGGATAGCTTTCTCCTTGATTTGGCGCACGCGCTCACGCGTAAGATTGAATTTGTCACCGATTTCCTCCAACGTCATTTCCTGGTGGTTGATACCGAAAAACATTTGGATGATTTCCTTTTCGCGTTCGGAAAGCGTGGACAACGCACGGTCAATCTCACGCGAGAGAGACTCGTTGACCAACGTACGGTCCGCCATCGGAGAATCGTCATTGACCAACACATCCAACAAACTGTTGTCCTCTCCTTCCACAAACGGGGCATCCACCGAAATATGGCGTCCGCTCACCTTCAAGGTATCGGAAATCTTGTCTACCGGAATCTCCAGCTCGTCGGCAAGCTCCTCCGGACTCGGACGGCGCTCATTCTCCTGCTCGAACTTGCTGAATGCCTTACTTATCTTATTCAGTGAACCTACCTGGTTCAAGGGCAAACGTACGATACGGCTCTGCTCCGCCAAAGCCTGAAGAATGGACTGGCGAATCCACCACACCGCGTAACTGATGAACTTAAATCCGCGGGTTTCGTCGAACTTCTCAGCAGCTTTTATCAAGCCCAAGTTGCCCTCATTGATCAAGTCCGGCAAACTCAGTCCTTGGTTCTGATACTGTTTGGCCACTGAAACCACGAAACGCAGATTGGCACGTGTCAGTTTTTCGAGTGCTACACGATCACCTTTGCGAATGCGCTGTGCCAATTCCACTTCTTCTTCTACCGTAATCAGATCCTCACGGCCGATTTCCTGCAAATACTTGTCAAGCGAAGCGCTCTCACGATTGGTGATACTTTTGGTAATCTTTAACTGTCTCATTCTCCTACTACATATTAAACGCACAAAGTTACCAAAAAAATCCGGATTAAGCCGTAAATATTTGCATAAATATTAATCGGCCTGCCCGGATTTCCGCTTTAACCAAGCCCGAAACCCGACCTTCTGTCCGTCCGGAGCACCGCGACCCGTTCATTTGCTCCTTGATTTGTACTTGTGAAAGAACAACACCGGATTGGAATCTTCCTTTATCCCCATCAGTTTTTCATACTCGTCGATTTTCGGATTCAAACGCCCTTTGTCGATGACATTCTTGATAAAATAGGGAATAAAATCTACGCGCAGGACGGACAGGACGCCTTCCTCATCGCTGTAACACATGTCTAAGGGAATATTGTTGTTCTCGAAGAGATAGTCCTCCTTAAAGGATGGCGCCACCCAAGTCTCTTTCGTATTCAAATCGTGAAGGAGATAACGCCTGTCCCCTCCCTTCATATATTGGAACGATAGCATTCCATCCAACTCCACAAAGCGGGAAATGCAGAATATACAATCCTCCTCATGCAAATCGGAGACATTATAATTAAACTCTTCCCCCGGACCGCAGTCCCTGATAAGTTTTTTCATCCGTTTCTTTGAAACAAAATCCTCACTTTTCACTACACAATACGGCTTGATTCCCTCTTTTGTGACAGCCACAATCGTATCGGAAAACATTTCCACATACTTAGGCGCATCCGTATTTTTGGAGTAAAAGAAACTAAAAGGTAATCTCAAAGCAAAATTCCACCCCCGGTTGTAATCGTCAGCCTTCAGGCAGGAATCGGTCTGCACTCCCGTCTTCTCGTCTATTTCCATCAACAGGTAATTCCCGGCATCCGCATCCAACGATGTCCGGTTCACGTACAACTTGCCGCCGATATACTGCATGCAAAAACTCTGATAGCCGCTCCGCTTCGTCCTTACCGAAGAGAGATATTCATAGGTTCGCAGACTGTATTTATGCGCCATGCACAAAGCCCCGTCCCAAAGGTATAAGATACCGTTTTCGCGGTCTATGGAAAAATCCGAAGGCTCACGGTATTCCCCGTGCCCCCGGCCTTGGTGGCCTATCCGCCTTAAAAAAGTACCGTCTCGCCGGAATACGTACAAGGCAGGCACTTCATCATCCAAAATATAGATATTACCTTCATATATATCTATGGCAGAAACGTCCTGAATAATACATTCCGGCTTGGTTTCCAAGACTATCACGTCCGGCTCTTCCAATATGGAAGAATACAGCAAAGCTTTCTCTCGCTTGGCCTTGTCGATGTCTATCACCTCTATATCGCGATTCTTCCCTTCCGAAAAATCCGCACCACGTCCTTCCTTTCCCCCGCATGCCGCCGCCAACATCAACAGCACAGCCGCCCCCGATACCATCTTACCAATCTTCCTCATAACGACCCATTATAAAGTGACTTACAAATATATACAAAACATCAAACCGAAGCAACCGGTTTCTCTCTTACATTCTTCACTCCGAATTTTCGTAGGTCTTTGACGCGACAGGGACAAAACTTTCATCCTGCCATCCTTTACACATTTTTACTGACAAAACGAAAGCTCTTATCCATCTTTCCGGGATGAAAAACCACGCGTTCCGCACATTTTAGAATTAAATCAAATACATCTTTTTACACTTCAAGCCCGTTATTTTGTTTTTTTAATCCAAAACACACGTCAATCTCAGGCGAACGAAAAATCATTCGGCTGAGAAAACAATTTTTTTCTCCGCAGATTTTGGAGACGGCCTCCGCTTATCGGCCGAAAACCTTCTTGAAAATGAAGTCCGGAGAGGCTGTTGAAGCCCGTTTTTTCTCTATTCGGCACGTTCCCACCGACAAAAGAAAGATGTCAAAACGACAGGCCGGACACGCTCCGAACTTACACTCCCCCTTTCCGCTTGCGGCAAGAGCGGCCTTTCGTCCCGGCACCATGGCACAAAGAAGGCATGAAACGCTTACACGTTGCTCCCGACACAATGCACGAGATTCGCGTATTTCCGTGCACGTCCGCCACGGCTCACGAATAGCCGAATCTCGCAAAAGGCAGGTTGACATATTGTCAAAAAGATAAAAACAAGACAGAAGAACATAAGAACAGATATTTTCTTGCTGGCGCAAACTTCCTTTGTCCTTATGTTCTTCTGTCTAAGATGGGACGGACTTTCAAGCCAGGCCTGTCAGCCCGTCACCGTTTATTTCTCATCCAATTCCACCACTGCGCTTCTCAACCGTCCGCTTTGCGTCACGGCACGAATCCACAGGATACGGTCGGAAGAACGGTTGGCTTCTTTTACAGCCTCTTCAAAATCTTCCATCGTGTTCATAGGCCTGTCGTTCACTTGCAGGATAATCCAACCTTTCTCTACTCCGGCATCCGCCATTTTGCCTTTCTTCACGGCTACGACCTCCAAACCGTTCGGCAAGTTCAACTGGCGTTTGGTCTCGCTGTCCAAAGGCTTCAAGGCTGCCCCGAACTGGTCCATATCCATTTGTTCCAACACCTTGGTGTTGCCTTGCGCGTTGCGCAACACGGCTGTCACGGTGTCTTTCTTCTTGTTACGCATATAAGTGATTTTCACCTTGTCGCCCGGACGCATCGTACTGATGGCTTCCTGCAACTCGGCCATCTTCTTTACATCCTTACCGTTGACAGCAATGACCACGTCGCCCTTGCGCAACCCGGCCTCGGAAGCTGTGGAGTTGTCCTGCACTTCGGCCACATAAACGCCGTTTACCGTACCCAAATCTACATCATTGCCCTTGGATTTCTCGTCATCGATGTACCGAGTCACATCATTACCCATCACGCCTAATTGGGCACGTTGTACGACACCGAATTCCTTCAAGTCGGCCACAACCTTGTTCATGATGGTCGTCGGGATGGCAAAACCATAACCGGTATAAGAACCCGTCTGGGAATAAATCATCGCATTGATGCCGACCAACTCGCCACGTGCATTGACCAACGCGCCGCCGGAATTACCACGGTTGATGGCGGCATCCGTCTGGATGAAGCTTTCTATGGAATTGGCACCCATCGAACGGGCCTTTGCACTGACGATACCGGCCGTCACCGTAGAAGTCAGGTTGAAGGGATTGCCCACGGCCAAGACCCACTCTCCCAACTTCAAGTCATCGGAATTGCCGATAGGCAACGTCGGAAAGTCCTTTCCTTCTATCTTAATCAAAGCCAAATCGGTCTGCTCGTCCGTACCGATAATGCGCCCCTTGAATTCGCGGTTGTCGTTCAGCTTCACCAACAATTCGTCCGCCTCGCTCACCACGTGGTTGTTGGTCACGATATAACCGTCGGAAGAAATAATCACTCCCGAACCTGAACCTTCACGTTTCGGAGTCTGTATTTGCCGCTGTTGGCGGCCTCCGCCCCCGAATCCGAAGAAATCGCCGAAGAAGTCGGAGAACGGATCCTGCACATCCACGGTCTTCGTCTTACTGTTCGTCGTCACCTTGATATATACCACTGCGTTGACGGACGTCTCCGCAGCCTGGGTCAGATCCACTAATCCGGAAGGGGCGGCCGAAGGCTGTGCCTTAACCGGTGTCTCCACACATCCCATCACACAAAAGCTGCCTATGAAAAGGGCGGCTGTTCCCAATACCTTTCTTGTTGTCTCTTTCATTGTTTCTGTTGTCATATTGTTCATACTAAATGATTCTTTTCGTAATAAACTTGCACAAAAGTAACGCCAAAGGACTTGCAATGTATCCTTTCAGTTTCCTTTTTGCTATCTTTTAACAGAGAAATCTTTCCCATTAACAGCGATTAAAATCGGACACCGACATTTTTACATTCGTTGACCTGCATTTTGTCAGCTCGAAAAAAAGAAGTACTTTTGTGACATCAAAGCAGTAGGCCGGCTTGCCGCTGCCGGTTTCGGCCGGGAGAGGAAAGTCCGGGCAACACAGGGCATTCCACTTCTTAACGGGAAGTAATCCGCGAGGGTTAGAGCGTGCAGAAGAAAAGAACCGCCGTCCGCAAGGACGGTAAGGGTGAGAAGGCGGGGTAAGAGCCCACCGGCCGGATGGCGACATCCGGGCCGTGCATTCTGGAAGTTGAAAGTTCGCGTATACCGGCGCCACAAGAGAGGGCGGCCCGCCCGAGCCGGAGGGTAGAACGATAGAGCCTTACGGTGACGCAAGGCGTGGATAAATGGCAAGCACTTCGTTTCATACGAGGTACAGAACCCGGCTTACAGGCCGACTGCTTTTTCTTTTTTCATCACCTTTTAACATGAAAAGCCTATGCCGTACAACATACATCAATTGGAATTCTTCTTCACGCACAAAATATGGTTCATCAATGAAGAAAAGTTTTCACCGGTCAAAAAATATGCATTCAACGCCCTCCGCAAATTGGTGCTCACGGCTGAATGCTACCTGTCCAAGCATCTGAACAGCCACGCTTCGGCCCTGACCTACTCCACCATACTGGCCACCGTACCCATCCTGGCCATCATTTTTGCCATCGGCCGGGGATTGGGATACGGTTCCATCATCGAAGAGAAAATCAAAAGCAACCTGAGCGTCAACCAACAGTTTGCCGACATGGTGCTCAATTTCATCAATTCATACCTCGAGCATACGCAAAGCGGAATCTTCATCGGTTTCGGCCTGCTTTTATTGTTGTACACCGTCGTCCAACTGACCGCCAACATCGAAATCGCCCTGAACAGCATTTGGAACGTGAAAAACCAACGGTCCATTTACCGTCAGATAACGGACTATATCAGCGTCTTCCTTCTTCTGCCCATCCTGATCATCATCAGCAGCGGCCTTTCCATATTCCTGGCTACCATCGCACAAGACTATCCGAATTTCATGGTGCTCAGCACGACGGTGAAAATTCTCATCAAACTGTCTCCGTATGCCCTGAGCGGTCTGCTCTTCACAGCCCTCTACATGTACATGCCCAATACGGACATCCGTTTCCGGAATGCCATCCTTCCGGGTTTCATCGCCGGCACGGCGTTCCAGTTCCTTCAATATTTCTACATCCATTCCCAGATATGGGTGTCCAGTTACAATGCCATTTACGGGTCGTTCGCAGCCTTGCCCATGTTCATGCTGTGGGTCAATTTCTCATGGATTATCTGTCTCTTCGGCGCCCAACTTTCTTACGCCAACCAAAACCTGAGAAGCTATTACTACATCAAAGACATCCATAAGATAAGCCGCAGCTACCACGACGTGCTGCTCATCCTCATCATGTCGAAAGTGTGCAAACGGTTTGAAAAAGGTATGGAGGGCTACACCGTGAAGGGGCTTTCGGTAGAAACGAACCTCCCGTCGGGAGTGGTCGGCCGCCTGACCCACGAACTGAACCGGATGCACCTGTTGGTTTTCGACAGAACGAACGAAGATGCCGCCGTGCGCTTTGCCCCGGCCGAAGACATCAACCATCTGACTGTAAACCTGCTGTTGGAACGGATAGACAATTATGGCGACAAATTCACTCCGGCAGCCATCCACCGGAACAATACGGAATGGGAAACCATACGCGAACTACGCGCGCGATATATAAATAAGGAGAAACCCATCCTGCTCAAAGATATTTGAGCGAGAATGGGCGTCATACGGCTTTTACGGCCGATACAAAACAAAAGCCGGCGTCCTATTCTTCGAGCAGGTTCGTCATGCGGCTCAGATACTTGCCGATGATATCGAATTCAAGGTTGACCACAGAACCCGGTTTCAAAGAATGGAAATTGGTATGCTCATACGTATAAGGAATTATGCAAACCTGAAAAGTATCTTTTGTGGGATGGCATACCGTGAGGCTCACGCCGTTGACGGTCACCGAACCTTTATCCACACAAAAATAGCCCCTCTTCACCATCCCGGCATCAAAAGCATGGCGGAAAGTATAGACATAACTCCCCTCAGCGTCCTCGACCGACACACACTCGGCCGTACAGTCCACGTGCCCCTGCACGATATGCCCGTCCAACCGTCCGTTCATCATCATGGAACGTTCCACATTCACCTCGTCGCCCACTTTCAAAAGACCGAGATTCGAACGGTCGAGCGTCTCCTTCATCGCCGTCACCGTGTAACAACCGTCCTGAATGCGGACCACCGTAAGGCACACGCCGTTATGAGCCACACTCTGGTCTATCTTCAGTTCGTCCACAAAAGAGCATTGCAAAGTAAAATGCACATTCTCCTGCTCTTTTACAATCCCGGTGACCCGGGCACATTCTTCTACAATTCCTGAGAACATAATCCTATCACGTTTTATGGTTATCTTTCAAATTTCAAATATACTCTTTTTAGTAGATATATTCAGCGATTCAGTCGAAAAAAAATCCCTCATAGTACAATTTATTTCCTCCCCATCTTTATTCTTTGTACTTTTGTATAGTTAAAAAGATGAACTTCATGAGTTACAAGAATTATTTGATGTATGCCGCGTGCGTGTTTCAGGCTCTGGCCGTCGCCGGACAAGACTCGACCCGATGGTCACTGCAAGAATGTATCGACTATGCCATCGCCCATAACATTCAATTAAAGCAAAACAAAATTACGGAAGAACAGGGTGCTGCCGACCTGCTGCAAAAGAAGGCCGAACTGTTCCCCAGCTTGTCTTTCAGTACCACACAAGCCATAGACTACCGGCCGCTGCAAAAGTCGGAGACCAGTATCGTAGCCAATGGCATCGCCAACAGTTCCTCTAACAAATTGACGGAAAACGGCAACTATGGCCTCAACGCTTCGTGGACCGTATGGGACGGGGGAGCCAACCGCAAAAACATCAAGGCGCAAAAGCTACAAAACCAAATCTCGGCCTTGGCCACACAGACCACTGCCAACAGCATCCAGGAGCAAATAGCCCAGTTATACGTGCAAATCCTCTATTCCAAAGATGCCTTGGACGTAAACAAAGCCATGGAAGAAACGGCGAAAAGCCAGTTTGAACGCGGAAAGGAGATGTTTGAGCAAGGGCAAATTTCTAAAGCCGACCTTGCCCAACTGGAATCGCAAGCCGCCAGTGCACAATACGACTGCGTGGCTACCCAAACCCAAATCGACAACTACAAACGGCAGTTGAAAGAACTGTTGGAAATCACTGACGACCGTAAGTTCGACATCTCCGGTATAGGAACAAATGATGAAGCAACGATGCAACTTATCCCCAGTGTCAACGAAGTGTACCAGAAAGCATTAAATCTGCGTCCGGAAATCCAAAGCAGCCGGTTGAGCATCGATGCCGCCGATTTGGACATCGACATTGCCAAAGCCGGATATTACCCCTCCATCTCGCTGACGGCCGGCATCGGTGACAGCCACTATTCCGGCAGCCGTGAGTCGGCAGGGGAACAAATGAGACAGAACCTGAGTGCCTCGGCCGGTGTGACGCTGTCCATCCCTATTTTCGACAACAAACGAAACAAAACCAACGTGCAAAAAGCCAGGCTGAACAAAATGGACAGTGAACTACAGTTGCAGGACCAACAGAAGAAACTGTACAGTACCGTAGAAGAGTATTGGCTCAACGCATACAACAACCAACAGAAATATGTAGCAGCCAATGCCAAACTCAAAAGTGCACAGACCAGTTACGAACTGTTGGACGAGCAGTTCAAAAACGGCCTGAAAAATATCGTGGAACTCATGAACGGACGGGACGAACTGATGAGCGCGCAACAAGACCGCCTGCAAAGCAAATACAATACCCTACTTCATATCCAACTCCTCAAATTCTATCAAGGAGAAAGTATCAACCTTTAAAAACATAACAGACGCCATATGAAAAAAAAGAAAGTTATCATCACGGTCGCCATTGTGGCTATCGCAGCAATCATTGCCATAATCGCATGGCCCAAGAAGAGTGTGCCCGTGGAGTTTGAAATGACCGACGTACAACCGGATACCATCCGTAACAGCGTGACCGCCACAGGAACCATCGAACCTGTAACGGAGGTAGAAGTCGGTACACAGGTCTCCGGCATCATCAGCAACATATATGTGGACTATAACAGCCTCGTGAAAAAAGGGCAAGTCATTGCGGAATTGGACAAAACGACCCTCAACAGTGAATTGAACAGTGCCCGGGCCAATCTGGCGAGTGCCAAAAGCGAACTGGATTACCAGACGGCCAATTACAAACGCTATAAAACGCTGAACGAAAAGGGACTCGTGAGCCGGAACGATTACGAAGTGGCCTATCTGGACTACCGCAAGGCTTTGGAAACTTACAACACCACGAAAGAAAGCGTGAAGAAGGCCGAAACCAATATCGGCTATGCCACTATCACCTCGCCTATCGACGGTATCGTGTTGAGCAAGGAAGTGGAAGAAGGACAAACCGTGGCTGCCAGTTTCGAGACGCCTACCCTTTTCACCATCGCCAAAGACTTGACCGACATGCGTGTCATTGCCGACATCGACGAAGCAGATATCGGGAGTGTAAGAGAGGGACAAAACGTCACGTTTACCGTAGACGCATACCCCAACGACACTTTCCACGGGCAAGTGACACAAGTCAGACAAGAAGCCACGGAGACAGACAACGTCATCACCTACGAAGTCGTCATTTCCGCACCGAACAACGACCTCAAACTGAAACCCGGACTGACAGCCAACGTATCGGTCAGCACACTGGAACGTACAAATGTACTGAGTGTAAAAGCCAAAGCCTTACGCTTCACCCCGACCAAAGAAGTACTGGGCAAAGCGTATAAAATCGTAGACACGGACGGCAAAAACAAGCTTTGGACGCGCGAAGGAAACACACTGACGGCCCACAAGGTAAACATAGGAGCGACAGACGGCATTCGTACCGAAATCCTGGGAGGCATCAAGCAAGGAACGCAAGTCGTAATGTCCATGACGGAAATAAAGGCACCGGAAGGGCCGCAGGAAGAAGAGACCAACCCGTTCATGCCACGTCCCAAAAAGAAAGAAAAGAAATAACCCGGGTTAAAAGTCCATTATCATGGAAGGAAACGAACAGAAAAAAGTAGTCATAGAGCTACAGAATGTGAAACGGAACTTTATCGTGGGCGATGAAGTGGTACATGCCCTGCGGGGAGTGTCGTTCAAGATTCAAGAAGGGGAATTTGTCACCATCATGGGAACGTCCGGTTCCGGCAAATCTACGTTGCTGAACCAATTAGGTTGTTTGGATACGCCCACTTCGGGAGAATATATATTGGACGGCGTGCACGTCCGCACCATGAAACGCCGCGAACGGGCTGTCCTGCGCAACCGGAAAATCGGTTTCGTATTCCAAAACTATAATTTGCTGCCCAAGACTACGGCGGTAGAGAATGTGGAACTCCCCCTCATGTACAATTCATCCGTCTCGGCCAAAGAAAGAAAGGAACGGGCTGTCAAGGCACTCGAAATGGTAGGCCTCGGTAACCGCCTCTACCACAAGTCCAACCAAATGTCGGGCGGACAAATGCAACGTGTGGCCATCGCCCGGGCATTAGTCAACGACCCGGCCGTACTCTTGGCCGATGAGGCGACCGGTAATCTGGATACACGTACCTCTTTCGAGATTTTGGTATTGTTCCAAAAACTTCATGCCATGGGACGCACCATCATTTTCGTGACGCACAACCCGGAGATAGCCCAATACAGCAGCCGCAATATCACATTGCGCGACGGATTGATACGGGAAGACACCCTGAACTCCAACATACTGTCTGCCGCAGAGGCCTTGGCACAGCTTCCGCTTCCGCAGGACGATTAAACAAAGGAATACATGAATACGACCAATCTTTTCAAAATAGCCCTCAAGGCCATTGCTTCCAATAAGCTACGTTCTTTTTTGACGGCTCTCGGCATCATCATCGGCGTGGCCTCGGTTATAGCCATGCTGGCCATCGGCCAAGGCTCGAAACGCAGCATCCGCAAACAAATCTCGGAAATGGGTTCGAATATGATCATGATACATCCGGGAGCGGATATGCGCGGCGGCGTGCGTCTGGATGCCGACGAAATGCAGACCTTGAAACTGGAAGACTACGAAAGCATACGTAATGAAGCAAAATACCTGACAGCCGTCAGTCCGTCGGTCAACAGTGCCGGACAGTTCATTTACGGTAACAACAACGCCCCGTCCAGCATATACGGGGTCAACGAAGATTACCTCACCATACAGCAACGTAAAGTGGCAGACGGCGAGTTCTTCACGGAACAGGACATCAAAACGGCCGCCAAGGTATGCGTGTTGGGACAGACCGTAGTGGATAACCTGTTCCCCGACGGAAGCAGCCCGATCGGACGTGTGGTGCGGTTCAATTCCATCCCGTTCCGTGTGGTCGGCGTACTGAAGTCCAAAGGTTATAACTCCTGGGGGATGGACCAAGACGACATGGCACTCGCCCCCTACACCACAGTCATGAAACGCATCCTGGCGGTGACTTACCTTCAAGGCATCAACTGTTCTGCCGTTACCGAAGATGCCACGGATATGGCGATCGAGGAAATCACCGAAATCTTACGCAAAAACCATAATTTAAAAGAAGAAACGGAAACCACAGAAGCCGACGTGGACGACTTCACCATCCGAAGCCAAGAAGAAATCTCTTCCATGATGAATTCCACGATGGACTTGTTGACGATTTTATTAGGTAGCGTGGCCGGCATCTCACTGATTGTCGGAGGTATAGGCATCATGAACATCATGTACGTATCCGTAACGGAAAGAACCAAGGAAATCGGACTCCGTATGTCTGTAGGAGCACGCGGCATAGACATCCTGAGCCAGTTCCTCATCGAAGCTGCCATATTGAGTATCGCGGGAGGCTTGATCGGTGTCATATTAGGTATAGGAGCCGCATACGTCATCAAGGTTGCGGCCAATATGCCCATCTTCATCCAATGGTGGAGCATCGTGATGAGTTTCGGTGTCTGCACGTTTATCGGGATTTTCTTCGGCTGGTATCCCGCCAAGAAAGCCGCCAATATGGATCCAATCGAAGCCATCCGGTATGAATAAACGACTATGAAATGGTACTTGAATTATAAACACTCACAGGAACTGCTCATCCATCTCTTGGCATGGGTGTTCCTGTTTTGTTTGCCACCGATGCTGATCGGACGGGCCAACGAACGCCCCGGCCAAGAGGAAATGTTTCGTATGATGGGGCCTCCTTTGGCCATGGCCATGGTGTTCTACCTCAATTATATATGGCTTGTTCCCCAACTGCTGTTCAATAAAAGAAATAAAGCCTACGTCCTCTCCAATGTGGCGTTCTGCATCGGTATGCTGTTCTTCACCCATCTGTGGTTTGAGCTGGTCAATGCCTATTTTCACAGTACTCCCCCTCCTCCCAAAAACAGTATGGGATTCTGGGGCTTCCTGTTGTTTCGTTTGCGCGATTTCATTCTGTTCGGACTGATTGCAGCACTGGCCGCCACCATCCGTATGAGTAAAAAATGGCACGAAGCTGAATTGGGCAGGCAAAAGGCCGAACTGAAAAGGATTGAAGCCGAACTGAAAAACCTGCACAACCAGATCAATCCGCATTTTCTGCTGAACACCCTGAACAACATCTATGCCCTGATTGCCTTCGATACGGACAAGGCACAACAGGCGGTACAGGACCTCAGCCGATTGTTGCGTCATCTGCTTTACGACAATAATCAGGATTTCATCCCGCTGAACCGTGAATTGGAATTTCTGAAAAACTATGTGGCACTGATGAAAATCAGATTGTCATCTAATGTAGACTTGCAATTCCATATCGACATTCCAAGCGAAAACCCGATCCGGGTAGCTCCGCTTATCTTCATATCTTTATTTGAAAATGCCTTCAAACACGGCATCAGCCCGGTCAAACCGAGCTTTATACATATCAAAATCTACAGCTCCGGTCCCGACACCCTAAGCTGCTCTATCGAAAATTCTTATTTTCCTAAGCAAAGGAACGACATCAGCGGAAGCGGCATCGGTCTGGAACAAGTCCAGAAACGTCTAGATCTGATTTATCCCGACAAATATGAATGGACCAAAGGCTGTGATGAAAACGCTACGGTCTACAAATCAATATTAACGATACACACTACCACAAAATGACTCTTAAATGCGTAATCATAGATGACGAACCGCTGGCATTGGAACTGATGGAAAGCTATGTCCGCAAAACACCTTTCCTGGAACTATGCGGCAAATACAACAGTGCCGTCATGGCACTGAACGACATCAACTTCAGGAACATCGACTTATTGTTTTTGGACATACAGATGCCCGACCTCAACGGCTTGGAATTATCCCGGATGCTCCCCCAAGACACCCGTATCGTTTTTACCACGGCTTTCGACCAGTATGCGTTGGACGGCTTCAAAGTCAACGCTTTGGATTATCTGCTCAAGCCTATTAACTATAATGAATTCTTGACTGCCTCCCGTAAGGCTTTGGAATGGTTTGAACTGAAACATCAGGCAAATCCTTCCCGTGAAGAGGACTTTATTTACGTAAAATCCGACTATAAACTCGTTCAAATCCGGTTGGAAGACATACTCTACATCGAAGGACTAAAAGACTATCTGAAGATTTATACGGAAAACGACCCTCGCCCTGTCCTGACACTTATCAGCATGAAAAGTATGGAGGAACGCCTGCCGTCTCCCCGATTCATGCGAGTACACCGCTCTTACATCGTACAGATGAACAAAGTGAAAACATTGGATAAGGGACAAATCATTTTCGGCAAAACCCGCATCCCCATTTCAGACACCTATAAAACAGATATTACGGCCTACTTGAACAAGTATCTCTTATAAAAGGTACAAAAATGACTAAAACAGAAGGTCCGTCTGCCCGATATTGCTTTTCTTTTATTAAATTTGCGCAGAACTTCAAAAAGATTGAACCCATGAGAAAAATTCTATTATTGTTATTATGCGTACCGATGTTGGTTTGCGCAAAATCCAAAAGAGACGACAGTAAATATCTGGTCGGTGCCGTACCTGAAGTGAACGGACAAGTGCTGTTCCAGCAAACCTTTGCCGTGGAAGGCAAAAACAAACAGCAGATATACGACGTGATGAAAGCCTACCTCAATCAGTTAATGAAAGGGGAACAGCAAATGAAAGGCACCAAAATGGCTATGGAGGATGCCTCTACCGGTACGCTGGTCGGACGTTTCGAAGAATGGATGATATTCAAGAAGAAACCTTTCGTCTTGGATCGCACGCGTTTCCGTTATTTGCTCACCATAAAATGTTCCGACGGGAAGTGTCACATGGAACTGACGCAAATCAGTTACTATTATGAGGAAGATTTGGACGGGTATAATGGCCGTACCTACAAGGCGGAAGAATGGATCAATGATGCCAACGCCCTCAACAAGGCTCAAAACAAGTTGCTGTGGGGTTCTGCCAAGTTCCGTCGTAAAACGGTAGACCGCGTAGAAGAAATCTTCACCGGAGCACGCGACGCTTTTGAGCAACCGGCGAAAGAAGAACACCGGGCCACGAAACTCATTGAATAACAAAGAACCATATGGCCGGAGCCTATAAGATGGCACACAAAAATGCCGCAAACTGTCCAAAACTATTCGGAGGACAGTTTGCGGCATTTTTGTGTATGATTGTTTATATGCGGATAATTCCTGCTTTGTCAGGTGCCTAATTCAACGACTTTCTCTTTTCCCGGGAAGACGGTCAGCCTTGCTGTTCCGTCACCATTTATCACCACCTTTGAGTAGCCGGCCTCCACCACGACTTTTCCATCCAACATGATGATGCCCCACCGGCACGGACTGACCTCAACGGCGCAATAGTAGCCGACGGGGAGCTGGATGTTCCTGTAAACAGGAGGGACTACCACTTTATCCCCCTGCCTCAATCCCCATCTCATGCCGGACTTGAACGGCACGACAGCTTTCATTCCCTCCAGACGTGCCATGCGCTTCCGTTCGTTTGCCCGCCGTTCCTCGGCCACCATCATATTCGTCCGTCTTGCCGCTTCGGCTTTCAAGCGGGGTATCACCACGTCAAAATTCTCGTCCGCCGTCTTGGGATTTTCACAAGCGATGTATTTCTTACCCCTGCCTTCCTCCACAATGTAATACTTGCCGACATTGTCCACGATGACAATGCTTCCGCCAGACAGCATGCCGCAATAACGGTAATAGGTGTCATAGTCATTTGCAAGCAGGCACACGCAGTCATGCCCCCAACGGGCATCGTCTTCGTTGACTTGACGGCATACGGGAGCGGCATAATAATCATAGACAAGAAGACAGGAACTTGTGGCATGGAAAATATGACATCCGGAGACTTTCCTGATTTTATACTGTTCCTTTGTCCGGCTGTAATACATACCGTCCTCTTCAAGTATTTGTACAGGTCCGAACTGCCGTATCCTCGGCTGTTTATTGTATATTTGGCCACTGAGCAAATCCATGTATGTTTTCCGGCCGTTATTACCCGTAAGTGCAAGGATATTGCCTTTCATGAATTTTGTGCTTCGGCAACGTCCCAACCGCATCCTGACGTTGCCGGATTCATCCACGATACCCGTTTGCCCGTTGTCAAAACACACGGTGGCAAGCCCTTCAGCCGTGTCAAGGACGCTATGGTATCGTGCCGTGGACGTTATCTTGTTGCCGCGCTTCAAGCCGTACAGGCCGCTTGCCCTGTCCTTGAACGGTCTCAGTTTTTCGGGTTGTAGCGAATCGTTCTCCGGCAAAGATTTGCCACTTTGCAGGTAATCCAACAACTGTCCGTGCGACACGATGGTTTCCAGTTGTCCGTCTGTTTCTGCTGTTTTATCTTTATCTGTTCCCTGCGATAGAGCCATATATGACACCGCCCTCGTATTTGCCTCCGGATAACCTTTTCCGGCAAGCCGTCCCTCGAACATCGCCTGCCAGTCCCGGTGGGCCGTCGGCAGACCGAACAGGCGGTAAAGCCCCACATTGTCGATTATCATGCAGCTTTCCTTGCCTTCCGTCTTGCGCAGTCCGCGCCCCACCTGTTGCAGGTACTTGGGCAACGACAGTGTCGGCCGTGCCAACTGGATAAACTCCACGTCAGGGCAGTCAAAGCCCTCGCTGAATACGTCCACATTGACAAGAACCTGTATCTTGCCCTGCCTGAAGTTTTCGACAAGCCGTTTCCGTTCGTTTGCAGGTGTCTTGCTGTCAATGGCGACGGTGTTCATCCCGTATTGATTGTAATATCCAGCGATATTTCGTGCGTGACTGATGCTGATGGCGTACACGATGCCTTTCTTGCCATCGGCATATTGCCTTACGCTCTCATACAGCCTTTCGATACTTGGTCGCCTGTTCAGCACGGTGTCCATCTCCTTCACCTGAAAATCTCCGTCCGC
This sequence comes from Paraprevotella clara YIT 11840, assembly GCF_000233955.1. Taxonomy (GTDB): domain Bacteria; phylum Bacteroidota; class Bacteroidia; order Bacteroidales; family Bacteroidaceae; genus Paraprevotella; species Paraprevotella clara. Next base: position 18,818 of record NZ_JH376595.1, on the reverse strand, counting down.
TCCCCGTCTTTCCAGCCCGTTTATTAACCGTTGCTCTTCGCTGTCCGGACGTATGGATACATAATCAAAGGTGGAAAGCCATCCTTGCCGGATAAAGTCCGCTATGCTATCCGATGTTATAAGCGTGTCAAATAAGTCAGTGAACCCTTTGCGATTCAGCCGGCAGGGCGTAGCGGTCGTACCTAACTTCTTCGCATTCGGATAGCGCAGCCACAGTTCCCTGTAAGTCCCGGCAAGCGCATGGTGCGCTTCATCTATCACTATCAAACCCGGTCTTTCGTCCTTCACGTCCTCCCAATGCTTTGACAGCCACTGGATGGACATCACCTTCACCCTTCCGTCATCTTTGGATATACCGTATCGTGCGACCGTCTCCTCTATCTGCTCCACCAACTCGCGGCGGTGCGCAACAATCCAAACGCTTGCTGTATCATCAGCCATCATCCGGTCGGATATGACCGAAGCGAGCAAGTGTGTCTTGCCCGTTCCAGTGGGCATCTGCACCATCACGGACGGGTATTGCCGCCAAGCTTCGAACAAATTGTGTTTGATGTTTTGTTGGTAAGGACGGAGCATATAGGGTATAAACAACTGACGGCATCGGCCTGTCATTCTTCAATAGAATACATTCGTACAGAAAAATGCAAGAACCGCTTGTTTATTCGTGCAGAAAAATGTAATTTTGCATCGATTGTTCGTGCAAATAAATGTAATATGGAACGTAATGTATTATCTCAACTCATTGAATGGAAGCATAAACCGAACCGGAAACCGCTCATACTCAACGGGGCAAGACAGGTGGGCAAGACATACATCTTGAAAGAGTTCGGCAGGACACAATACAAAGACACGGCTTACATAAACTGCGACAACAACGCTGTCGTAAACAAGATATTCTCACAGGACTACGACACACGCCGCATCCTCTTGTCATTGTCCGCCGTGACGCACGTAAACATAAAGCCGCACGAAACGCTGATAATCCTCGACGAGATACAAGAAAACCCGTTGGCGTTGAACTCCCTGAAGTATTTCTGCGAGAATGCGCCTGAATACCACATAGCCGTAGCTGGCTCACTGTTAGGAATCTCATTGCACAACGACACTTCTTTTCCCGTGGGCAAGGTTGACGTAATAAAGATGTACCCCATGACGTTCGATGAATTTCTCATGGCGGTTGGCGAGAAGCAGATGGTCAGCATCTTGCGCTCGCAGGATTTTTCCCTGATAGACACATTCGGGAGCAAACTGACCGACTGTTTGCGTCAATATTACTTCACGGGCGGCATGCCGGCTGTTGTGAACGAGTATGCAAGGAGTTACAATATTGGCGAAGTGCGGGACATTCAGAAACAAATCTTGTTTGGATACCGCCGTGACTTCTCCAAGCACGCGCCCGCAAGCCAGGTGCCACGCATCAACCAAGTGTGGGACTCCATCCTTTCACAACTCGCCAAAGACAACAAGAAGTTCATCTACGGAGCGGTAAAAAAAGGCGCACGCGCCTCCGAGTTTGAAATCGCCATACAATGGCTTATTGATGCCGGGCTTGTTTATCGCATAAATCGTGTCACATCGCCCACAATGCCCTTGAAGTTCTATGAGGATTTCTCCGCCTTCAAGCTGTTCACGCTCGATGTGGGCTTGATGGGTGCAATGGTTGGCACTCCCCCCGAGGACATCCTGATAGGTGAAAGCTGTTTTAGCGAGTACAAAGGAGCTTTCACCGAACTTTTTGTCCTCACGCAAATCATGCCGCAAGACATCCCCGTCTATTATTACAGTGCAAACGACTCACGCGTTGAGATTGATTTCATCATCCAGAAAGGCGGCAGGATAATCCCGGTGGAAGTAAAGGCGGAAGTGAACGTGCACTCAAAATCGTTGCGCACATACATTGACAAGCATCCCAGACTTACAGGCATGCGCCTCTCCATGTTACCCTATAAAGACCAAGGTTGGATGGTGAACAAGCCGTTGTATGCGGTGGGCTTTTGCTTGTAAGGGGAGGATTGGTTTATTTCTTAATGCAGGTTATGCGTAAGCGTCCAAAACAGACGTGTTCCCATTGTATTCAAGCTGTTTTGCAAGTAGATTTTACTTGTCGAAAGGATTTTTATATATGCCCAATAATTGCTTAGCAAAATAGTAGAAGAACAACATATCGTCTACAAAATATCGCTTGAACATCCGTTTGGGCTCCATGAGGAAACGATAAAACCATTCCAAGGCCAGCTTTTGGAAGATTGTGGGAGCACGTTTCACGTTCCCTGACTCGAAGTCGATAGTCGCGCCAAGTGCCATCCACAAGTCCACTTCCGGCATACGATCTTTATGTGCGAATATCCACTTCTCCTGTTTGGGGCAACCTACGCCCACTAGCACCACGTTTGCCCCGCTCGCGTTTATCACCTTATATATGTGCTCGTTTTCATCCTTGTTTTTCTCGAAACCCATGGATGGGGAATAAGCACCGACCACGATTTGCCGCCCCACTTTCTCGTTGATGCGTTCCATGGCCTTGACGGCCACGCCCTCCTTCGCCCCAAGAAGGAATATCCTGCACCAAGGGTCGTAGCGGTGATGCATGTAGAAGGCTGTGAAGAAGCTCGACCCGGGAATGGCCTCTGGCAGCGGACGTTTCAACAGTTTCGATAGTAGATAGAGTATTTTGCTGTCGCACACTAACCAATCGGCTTGCCTGTATAGCCCGTAAAAAGTTCTGTCCTTTTGCAGCTTTACCAAATGGTCTACGTTGGGGGTTATCAGCACGCCTTTATCCAGTTTTTGCAATAACTCATCCTGTGTCAGCGCGAGTATGTCTATGTTTAAAAATCGGGTTGTATTCATAATCACATCTACTGAGCGTTGTCTTTCATGTCCGCATAAAGTTCTTTCAGCTTATGTATGTTCGCATCCAACGAAAATGCCTCCTTTATCAAGCCATACGACTTTCGGCTGAAAGCCATCCTTAAATCCTCGTCACCGACCAGTTTCAGCAAGCACCTGCACAGGGCATCCACATCGCCCGGCCTTATCAAGAAAGCGTTTTTCCCGTCATGCAACACTTCAGGAATAGACGCGATGGACGTGCTAATGTTGGGTATGCCTTGCGCCATGGTCTCCAAAATGGCCATCGGCAAGCCTTCATTGTAGGACGGCAACACGTTAATCATGCTCTGTTTCATAAAGTCCTCCTTTTGCTTGCCGTCCGACCATCCGACATGGGCAATCCGATGCTCAATGCCCAACGCCTTTGCCTTGCGCGAAACCTCTTCCGCTTCACCATCACCGCAAAGGAGGAACTTCACGCCTTCCGGCAAATCCTTGTCTGTCCGTCTGATTGCTTCCAACAAGTCATAAACGCCTTTCCTATGCCCCAATCTCCCAAGGAACAGTACATTGTCAGCTTTTATGTCGTAAGGATTAGCGGGAGGCGCATACACCGCATTGTAGAGCACTTGAACCTTCGCTTTGGGTGCCTTGTCCGTAATCATGGACACCAGACGCCTGCTTAGCACAATGTTCAGGTCAGCCATGCGGAGTATTTTGTTTACATACTGCTTGCCTTTGGGAGAAAGACTGTTGTAGAACCGCTCGAACTCTGCGCCATGATGGTGCAATATCACCCTGATGCCCAATCGCCTCAAAGCCCTCAAAAGAAACGCTTTCCGGTAGAAACTGCCTCGCTCTGCCACATGCAAATGGGCTACGTCCGGCCTTTCGCATAACGCCAACCAAAGAATGCGGATGCAAGCCACGGCAAAATAGGCCATCAACACGAATTTGTTGGCCTCTATGTGCGTAGGCACATACTTGATTTTCACGCCCTCCCAATGGGGATAGTTCAAATAGTTCTTGACAACAGAGACCATGCCTCCTTTCACTTTAAGTGAGGAGGAACACATAAGAATGCGAACCATAAAAGAATAATATAGTTTGTAAGTGTATTCAGGCTGTGTTATATCTCAAACACTTTTCTCCACTGATAATCTTCCGTTCTGAAGGTTTGGCTGAAAATACGCGCCAAACAGCGGCACACATATGCCATAAACAGTATATAAGCAGTGCCAATGAGAAGATTCAAAGGGAAAAGCCAATTGAGCCTCTCCGTGAAAAGGTAGAATTGGATAAGGTTTGATTCCAAACACAAACCGCCTGTCAACATGATTGCATTGCGTCCCATGCGAGTTGAATAAAGTCTTTTTAAAACTTCTGCATTGCAACACTTCCAAAAATAATACACAATGCCTGCAAAGAAAGGCAGTGTGAGAATTTGCCAAGGGGCGATGGATGTGTTTTTCTTTGACATGAATTGTATGCCGTAAAAAACGGTTAGGCACAGAACAAGCATTGCAGCATCAGTCCATTTCGTTTTGACCATCAAAATTCCGCCCTTAACTTTTAGCCCAATCCAAGCTCCCATCAGCATCATGCAAAAAAAAGGAATCCACCGGAATAGTGTCGTAATGCCATATATGCCTTTGCTGCCTGTCTCCACCTTGTAAGGAAAAAAACAGTAAGCTATCAATGTAATGATAACCACAGTTGTCACTACCCAAGAAAAATGCTGTATGCAATACTTCTGAACGAAGTACAGCAATACGTAGTAGATCATAATAGCAATAATAAATTCACCCCCCAATATTTTATATATATTTAACTTATTTACAGGCAAATATCCGACTAATATAACTAAAAATAAACAAGCAAAAACGGAAGGATAAATTCTACTTATACGCTTCTTATACCAATTGTCAAACCGATTCGTTCCACGCCAAAACAAGGTATATCCCGAACAAAATAAGAATAAGGCATCACCGATTGCCCCTCCTGTCGCCAATGCCGAATACTTGAGATACATAATGTCCGCATGGCTGTTAATGATGAGAAACACCGCTAAGAACTTCACGATGTCAATGCTTATATCACGTTGTTTTGGCATAAGAATTATATGTTTAAAATTATACATCCTTCTTTACTTTGCAGTATTATTCATTGATGTACGGATACTTGAAAAGTCATAATTAACTCACGTCCTCTTTTTTATCACCTTAGCAGGATTGCCCCCCACAATGGAATATGGTTCTACATCCTTTGTCACAATAGAGCCGGCTGCAATAATACATCCGTCCCCTATGGTATGCCCCGGCATAATCATTGTTCTGGCACCAATCCAACAGTCATCACCGATTTGTGTAACCTTATTTTCAGTTTTCCCTTGAAAACACATGGGCTTTTTTGTGTCAGACGTTATATGGTTGTTGTCAATAATATAAACTTCAGGAGCCATCATTACGTATTTTCCGATGACGATGTTATGGGGCACCGTGCAGTGCGCTCCTATTCCGCTGTAGTCTCCTATTTCCACCTCTTTGCCATTGCCGAAGTATGCACGGCGGTTGATGGTCGATATTCTTCCGCATTGCTTGAATATTCTCTTCACGCAGAATATCCTGATGGCGTTACAAAGTTTCCCAATTCCGGGAGTGTACGAATCCGGCAACCATGTGGCGAAACCGTAGTAGATCAAAAGAAAAAATGTTCGTTTCATGTGCGTAAAATCAATGATAGTATTCCATACGGTTTACGATATGTACAGTTTGGATATGGATGATAAACTATCTCTTTCTTATTCCCCCCCTTAGAGAACGAAGTATTGTTACCCCACCGGATATGTGCAAACGATGAAATAGCATGGCTGTTTTAAAGAAAACAGAAAGCGACGGATGATGCAGGATGGTACCGAATGGAAATTTTTCTTCCATTTGCAAGGATGTGATTATAGGCTTTTCTCCGTTCAGCAGGATGGTACTTACTACTCCTATCCTAAAGTATTGGAAAGCCGTTCGGAGTTTTATGTCGTTTGTCTTTTCCTTTTTAAAAAACATTTCCATCTGTTTTATCAGCAGCAACATTCCTTCCTGAGACTTGTTACTCAGGTGTTTTGTCGTGTATGAGTATTCATTTCCACAAAAATAGTTATATAACGGTTTGTTCACATAAGCGATTCTTTTGGCAAAGTAAAACAATCTGTACGTTACGCAAAGGTCTTCCAGCATGTTCATTCCTTTAGTACATGTAATGTGGTATCTGTCATACAACTCTTTCTTGACAAGTTTATTCCATACGCCTCCATGCATTTGTCCGGATAACAAAGCAATGACACAATCGGTATTATCACAGGGCGGATTTACGTGAATCTGCTTTGTTCTGGTGTAATATACTTCGTTGTAGTCGCATATTGTGATGTCTGCGTTTTCTTGTACAGCTTTTCCATACAGTTTCTCTAACATGTCCGGAGCGAGCCAGTCATCACTATCCACATAGATGACGTATTTGCCGCAGGCATGGCTCATACCTGTGTTACGAACTGCGGCTATGCCGCAGTTCATGTCGTGATTCACGACATGAACCGTCATTTTCTTTTCATCAGGACGGGCATTATAGGCGCAAAGCACCTCGAAAATTATTTCCATGCTCCGGTCGGGTGTACAATCGTTCACAATAATCACTTCCACACCTTCTTGCATGGTCTGCCCTAACACGGTGTCTATGCAACGCCCCACATACTTTTCTACGTTGAAAACCGAAATTATAACGCTTATGAGATACATGTTACTTTTGAAAATAGTGAAGTAATTTATAGATAATGAAATTTATATGGAATAACTTATGTTTTATGGTCAGCAATATAAATCTATGTGGAAGTGACATTTGAGAAATGGGATATTTCAAAAATATTATATTCCAACCTTTGTTATTATAAAGCTCGTGACATAATGCCTTTTTCTTTTTGTATCCGTAATGAGATAATAGAATGTTTTTCAAAAAGACTCTGTTATATCCAATAAAGAATCTTAAAGCTCTTTGTTCTAAATGTGCCAAGCCTTGTTTTTGCAGTATAAAAATCATTTCCTGCAACAAAGCAAGATTGCGGGATAATTTATCCTCTGAAAATGTTTGGGTTAAGGATGTGTTGTTATAGCAGTAATGATATAGTGCTTGGGGAATAAAACGGATATTTTTACAATGCGGTAATAATTGTATGTCAAAAAGAATATCTTCGGAAAGAATCTCTCTTTCGGACATAAATCGAATGTGATATCGATCAATTATTTCTGTTTTATAAATGGCATGCCATACCGACATCGGTTCGCTGCGTTCTTGTTTTGAATGAACATCGCAGGCTATCATGTTTCCTAAGACAGTTATAATTTCATCTTTGGTTATAATTCTGTCTGTCACATGTTCCCGGATTATTTTGCCATTTCTCTTTTGTGCATTTACCCCACAGTAAACAATATCGAAATTTTGTGCAACGGTTTCGTTATACAGTTGCTCATACATGTTTTCTGATACATAGTCATCGCTATCCACAAAGGCTATGTATTCTCCATTTGCTATGTCTAACCCACTGTTGCGGGCAAAACCTAATCCGGCGTTTTTCTTATGGATTACTTTTATTCGGGAATCCTTTCTGGCATATTCATTGCACAAGTCAGGACAGTTGTCAGGCGAACCGTCATCTACCAATATTATTTCTATATCTTTAAGCGTCTGATTAAGAAGCGACTGTATACATCGGTCCAAATACCGCTCAACGTTATATATTGGAACTATGATACTTACCTTTGGCATATTATTAATTTTTATTGATTTTGCGTGCTGGAATACCTGCGATAGTTATTCCTGGTTCCATAAAAGAATTTACGACAACAGCTCCTGCTGCAATTTTTATATTGTCGGCAATTTTTACATTACCTATTATTTTAGCACCCGCACCGACCATAACATTATCGCCGATGACAGGACATTCATTTGTCTTACCATTGTTACCTATAACTACAGTCCCATGTATATGGCAATTTTTTCCTATGACGGCATTGCCATTAATTACATTGTTGTAATGATAAATCACAAGACCGACTCCAATGTGTTCCGTGCCGATTTCCAGACTTAATTTTTCACCCAATATTTGTTTTCTTCTGATATAATAGACATATAGTGTCTGATAAATGATTCTTTTTACCCCTTTTGTTTCTGAAAAACACCGACGATAATAATCTGCGTACCGAGACAAGCGTAACCATTTCCATATCCGATAAGGTGCTTCATTTTTAAGCATAGACAAAAAGGTGCTTCCTGAATATAAAACATGACTTGTATATATACTTTTTTCAAGTGCAAGTATTTCTTTGAATTCTGCTTTTTTCATACATATCGACGGTGTCTCATAGTGGTGATGTTAGTTTGATTATCCTTAGAGTTGGGATTTTTATTTAAAAACAGGTAATACGGTAGTATCATGTTGCAGAACTGAATTAGGCTATAAGCAATGGTATTGTCTGAAAAATAAGTTATAAGACAATATAAAGATGTGAGAATATAATAATAGCTACATTCATTGTTTATAATTTTATGTTTTCTAATATTGAACCCAAACATTAAGGAGAAAAATATAAATGTTCCCACGGCACCTAATTCGATATATATTCGTAAAATGTCGTTATGTATTCCCATAATGCCATTGAATGGGTCTTTGTTTGCCAAATATTTTCTAATATATCCAAACCCATCACCCAAATAATCAAAAGAAAAAGAGGACCGGGAAATAAAATAGTTATAAAAAATGTCTCTGCCTTTTAAATCTACATCATATTGTTCTGCATAAATCTCATATACACCGTTATAAATAAAAAACAAGAATGAGAATATTATGACAATAAATAGTAGTCCGCCACATTTTACAAACATTCTTTTAATTAATGGCAAATGTGACAATATGTAACTCAATACAGCCACGACAAGAAATGCACCAATAGCAATGCGTTTTGCACAGATTAATGAAAACAAGAGAGAAATTATAATTGGAAAGAATTTTTGTTTCCAATCTCCGCTTTTCCATAAATATGCTAAAGCAATGAGTGGAAATGCCAAACCAAATTCATGAACTTCAAAGATTTTATCAAAGGCTTCCCCTTCTACACTCCAACCGAATCGCTCTTCTGAAAGGTTAAATGCCATTAGTAATATATATAACGGGCCGAATTGGACAAAACCATTTATTGTCAGTATGACATAAGCAAAAGAAAATGATAGGAAAAGGAAATTGAGGATTCTTTCTTGATACTTGAACAATAATTCATACCCAGTCCAAAATATCAACAATAATTTCAATACATCAGACATTCCACCAATAAAATATTCCAATTCAGTCTTTCCAATAAGCAACAAAATGAATGTATAGATTGGAGCAAATAACCAAGGGTAAAACATATAACGCATGGAATGTGATAATGCTTTATGTTTTACATGATTATTTTTCATTAAGTAAATGGAAAAAAGCAACAATATTAATAAATAGCCATAAAAACGTATATTGGCAGGTAGTACCGTTGTTAAGTTGCCAAATACTAATATGAAAGTAAATATGTATAATGATTTATCCTTCAATAGTGTTTTCATTGTTCCTCTTCTCATTTGTTTTATATACACATAAAATCATGAGTTTAAATCAGTTAATCGTTATAATCCCCCATACTATATACAGATTGTTGACAAACTCCAATAACATAGAATGTGTATTGCATTCTAAAAATCATCCAATCCATAACGCACCTTATACTGCATGTATAAAGGCGAACCGTGAAGCCATTTATCCATGCAATGCACAATGTGCCCCAAATCACGGGCGAAATAAAGCAAAGAACTGCCGAAGCCTATCACGGATAACCCCGAAGTAGAAGCAAGGACAATCTCTAAAGGAATGGAATTGTCAAGTACTTCGTATTTCCTCCCTTGCCGATCGAAATATGATTTTATGGTATCGCATTCTTCTTGAGACTGAGCCGGATGGAACTTGATATAGTTGAAAGGTTGGGCAAACTTATCAACTAATTTTTTGCACTTGTCAAGATAGAACTCTTGTTCCACCAACCCGTTCTTTACAAAGCCGTCGAATACGAAAACATGGGCATTGTCTTTAATAGCCAATGGCATATCCACATGCGGCCATCTGATAATATGGTTGGTTGACGGGAGATACTTAAAATATTCATCAGAAATGGCGTATGAATCCAAGTCCCTTTGTTTATTCAATTTGACAGGCATATACCATCCGTAAGCTCTCCATATTCTATCGGTATGTCGATATAACTTATCCGCAACAAAACAGCGGAGTTTTTGACGGAAAGACAAGTGTGTGGTAATGGATTTCCGATAAATCATCCCACCTTCTTGGATATAAGCGGCTTTGACGCATTTTTTGTGCGTATAGAGTGCCTGTGCGAACACCATGGCGAAATGTGGAGCGTAAAGAACGAATGAGCTTCCTGCCACATGGTCGATTAATTTGTCGATTTCATCCAGCAAGCCTTTCCTTTTTCTATTATCGAGCAATTGCTCTTGCCTGTCTGCCAAATCGGTCACGTCCACCGTTTTGCATCCCGGTTCAATCAGGCTATTGCTGTAATGCCTGGAATAGAGGAACACAACCGCTTCCTTATCTATTTTTAAGAAATCCAGAACTCCCATTGCTGTTAAAAATAAGGTGTGGGAGTGAATTAAAAAAATATGTTTCATTATATAGCTCAATTATTCTGTTACTTGTAGTTATGCAGCCTTATCCTGCTTAAGACTTTCTTTTTTAAAACCTCCGATAAAAAACGTTTTTCATTCTTAGTCATGCCTGCGAAAAGAATAATCAAGGCTGTATAGCTCATGATTGTCAAGGTCTTCATGGCAAAAACACCGAACCCTTCTGTTGCCGGCCACGGAGCAAGATGTGTGGCTGTCCCGGACAATACGAATACCAGCAGGCATGGCATTAGTACTTCTCGCAGGAACGGCTTTATGGAAAAAGCGTATTTCTTCTTGGATTGCCAAAGCAAAGCGATTAAGACAAAGGCTTTGAAGATGATATTAAGAACAAACACTGTCTCGACCGCCATGCCTATCTTCAGGCAGGCATAAACGGCTGCAATGTTTACCAAATAGATAATGGTAAGGTTAATTTCATAAGCTTTTATTTCGCCTTGCGCAATCACTCCTGTACATACAGGTGTAACCAAGCATTCCAACAAGGTGTACAGCAAAATCAAGATAACAAAATTAACCGTATGGGCAGGAACCGTCACCAGCCATAGTTGCAGCACGTATTCGATGCCTGCGTATAAGGGTAAAAGTAGGATTAGCAAGATGAAGAAACCAAACTTTTGTGTCCGCAGAATTAGTTTATGCATCGCCTCTACATTTCCTTGTGCATAGTTTTTTGTTATCAATGGGTTGGAGGCCATCATGAAGTTCGACACAAAGCTGAAAACTCCAGTATTTACTTGCATGGCAATTCCACGGGCGGCGTTCACTACAGGCCCGCCGAAAAGATTCAGCAGCAGATTACAGCCTTGATCTTTCAGTACGGCTATTCCTCCTCCCACAAAAGACCATCCGGTGAAACTCGTCATGGATCGTAGAAGCGACTTGTCGAAAACAAACGCGAAATGAGATTCCTCGAAATGGCGTTTGCAATAAATGCCATAGACCATCCTGACAATCAGTGCCACCAAGGTAGTGAGGCACGCATAGAGCATCAGCTTGTCTGTAGGGGACATACATAATGCGTATGCCACCAGCAACTTCAGCATGACTTCAAGTATTGAAATCCGCGCAAAGACGGACATCTTTTCATGGGCGATGATTACGGCATTATATGGAACACTCAATAAATTGATGACAAAAGCCAACAAGGAAAACCGCAATACCCAAATGGCTGAGAACAACCGTTCGGGGGGCATCACCATCTTTGTGTCAACAAACCACACCCCGGCAGTTTCTGCAACCAACCACAACAAGACGGCTATCGCCAAAAGGACAATAATCGAAGTGGAGAAAATCTCCCTCGCACGCTTCAAATTGTTGCGTCCTATCTCTATCGTCAGGTAGCGGCTTATTGCAACTGTAACACTGCCCGAAATGATATTGAACATGGAAACAAATCCACCCACCACATTGTAAATACCATAATCCACCTCGCCCAATGCTTCCAACACGATGCGAACGGTGTACAGGCTCACCGCCATCACCAGAATCTGCCGGACATATAGCAAGAGGGTGTTTTTGGCTATGCGCTTATTGGCATCGGAAGAGGTACTCATAAAGCCCGGTTCATCTACAAGTTCAAGTCTTTTTTTATCGCCTCGTATTTGGCATTGTCACGATAACCATGTATTTTGTAATCCAGGTTCCATTGGTAGTATAATCTTCTCATCCAGCGGACGCGGCTTAACAAATGAGCTAGATTTCTTTGGGGCTTATATACCAACCATGCCCATAAATAGGGAGTAATGCCGATTTTCACGTGGTTTTTCTTGGCCATGCGTACTGTTTCTGATACGTAAGATATTTTGTTCGAAGCTATCATCTGCCCAATCCTTTGTCTCTTATACTTATAAAAACACTCGATGTCAAATACCTCACCGAAACGTTCTAACTTTCCCAACACATACAACTGCACCATGGTGCGAAGGCACTTGTTGCAAATACCGCAGTTCCGTTTCTTCCATGTTTTTTCTACACCGTTAATTTCCATTCCGCATACATTCAAGTGTTTGCAAGCCGCTTTATCTGACGATATGTAATCTTCCTTTTCTATCCTGCTGCATTCAACACCAGTACTATAAAATGATAGATTCTCGGTATTCATGCAGCCAACAGTATACACGTCGAACACGGAGCCATCATGCCCATGGACTTTGCTCAAATCAAGGTGGAAATATTCAATGGAATCCCCAGAACTTACAAAATAGGTCTTTACCAATTTTTGGATGGCCAGCACAACAGATCCATAAACCGGTGTGAAGAAGTTGCAAAATCCCCAGTAAGGGTATCTATAATACTCGTGTAAATTTGAATAACAGCCAATGGTGTCACATCCTATGTCTTTTGCTATTCCCTTCACTTCTTCCAACTGCTTGCGATAATACTCCGCTATGCGTTTGCTATTGTTGTCCATCGTCCCTGTTGACGAAAATACAAGATGGGTGAGTTGGAAACTTTTGCTTACATGCTCTTTGTTGTGTCTGACAATTGTGTAAAACGAATCTACACCACCGGAACATCCTGTAGCCACTTTCCCTAAATTCTCCACAGGCTTGTCTGAAACCGTGCCTTTGAGTTGTATGTTGCTCAATTTTTCAGCATTGTATTTCGACACCATCGGTATAAAATAGATGGAAAGCTGGTAATACAGCTTTTCAGACAAGGGTACTTCGTATTCAACATCATAATTGTCTTCCATCGCCATTATCAACAACCCTAAGACAAAAGCATCCGAACGCTCGTGGCATAGATAGGGGGCAAAACGCTCTTCAAACTCAAAGTACAAGGTCGATTTTTTTGATGACGCAGCGTTGTGGTTTATTTTGGTTATATCAGCGCATAGTCTGACAGCCTTGCCATTCACCGCTGATTCAAGAGTTTCAATGTAAGGCTTGCCTATATGTATAGTTCCGTTAGTACTGCTCATTGTTTAATGAATTTTCTAATGAATAAAAGATGTTCAATTTATTAATGTGGCTACCATGCCATTCCTCTCATTTTACATTTATTTCGGTTATCTAGTACATTCAATTACAGTGCATTATGTATTGGCCGCTACTCCAATAACTCCTTATTTTCAAGAATCAACTTCTTATAGAGTTGTTCAGCGATATAAAAATCGAGAGGAGTGTCGATGTCTATGGCCTCAATCTCGTCCGTAATGACGAACTGAGGGTTCTTCCCAATGATGTTGCTGTTGCGAATTAAATCGTCACGCCTGACCACTGTCACACCAAAATTGAGAGCCACTACATCGGGCAAATCCTGTGAATTCGGAGCGTGGACGGGATCATAATTCAAAGGTTTACGGTCCAACCATAAAAACTCTTTCACGGCAGATACGGTGGACAAACAATCAAAAGTGGAAGAGGAAAGGAATTGGTTAATGCACTGTGAAATGGTTTGAGGTTTGACGAATGGGGATGTGCAAGGGCTGTAAACAAAGATGTCCGTGTCTGTCACTTCGCCAAGATGACGGAAAAACTCACTGCCAGAGCATCGGGAGGAAGCGTAATACTCTTCCCTGCGATGGATTTTCACCCTCCCTTTATGACTTTTATTAACTATTTGTATAGCTTCCTCCGAGTTGGTATTCACTACAATGGAAGTCAATTCAGGCACTTGGAGCAGGGTATTTATCTTCAACTCCATGAGACTTGTGTCCGCAAAGGGACGTAAATTTTTATCCTTCACACGCTGTGATCCAGTGCGTATGGGAATTACTGCTGTAATTTTCATTATATTGTTTCTATAAGTGTACAAATTAAAAGAATTTTTCCAAATCACCTCTTAACTGGATTTTATCGCTCCTAAGTTTAGCAAAATGCGAATCATAATCTATTTTCTCATATTTTGCTTTATTTGAGAATAGTCTATCTCACTTGATTAATATTGTCTTGGATTAAACTTAACAAACCTTTCTCGGTAATTAAGCTATGGCAAGTAGACATAATCATCTCTTTTGCGATTACCATATCACTCTTGTGATTGCAACCAATCTCAGCTATGATTTTTGGTGTGTTCATATTTGTATATAATTTAATGATTCAGATGTAAAGCCCTTTATATTGTGGAATGTAAGCGTCCAATTCTGACGTTCCCCCCAGTGTAACAGGTGGCACATCTAAAATAAAATGGAAATCCAGTTGATTTTTACAATTTGTTAGCACTTATACCGATGGTTGAGGGCATAAGTTTTCCGAAATCAAGGTTTCCTGCGGTTATCTCCTCAAAGAATTTCTTGAGGTATTCCAGAATTGAGTACCCCTGCAGCTTACATGTGGATGCGATGGAATGGTATGACGCACTCACGTGCGCCATGCGGCAGAGATGGTCAATGTCCAGCATCTCGTCATCAAGATAGAAGTACACGTTGTAGCTATCGGTCTGGAGGGCTCGGAGTTCCCTGCCTTCCAGGATGTCCTTCATCACTAAACTTTTTATGTTGACAGCACGAAAGTAGGCACATCTATCTGATTGGGTAATACGGCTGTTTTGGATGCTTACGTTTAGGTTATACAACCTAAAAGTCATGAGCACTTATAATCCCCGATGCAAATATCCTTGCCTACTTGCACCTCGACCTTACCGCTTGCCAACTACAAAAGCTGTATGTATTCGGGCTGCACCTCCACGGCAGCGGCAAGGAGACTGGGAAGTTCTACGAACAGACGCTTGATATGTGCCCCTTGGATTTTCTGCAAATTCCCTTCATATCCGTCCAAAGGGCCGCCTACGATACGCACTTTCCTACCTATCATATCGGAGGATATTTCTTCGGGCGTGTAATAGCACGGATTCTCGGAGGACTCAACGGCATGAATGAAACGTTGCATGTCGGTTTCCCTGACCGTCATCGGGATTTTGTATCCACCGCGCAGATAACGATATTGCACGGTATTGTATTTCTCGACTATTGGGTCAACTGCCAGCCGCGTGCCATTCACAAAAAGCAGATCCTGAATGAAGGGCACTTCCTCCCGGCAACGCTTCCCGTGCTTCACAGAAAGTTTCCACACCATGGGTGTGAATACCTCCATCCCCAAGTCCTTGAACAGCTTGTATGCCGGTTGTTTAGCGTTGCACCGCTTAAGATCGCGCATGACGAACCATAGCGGACGGTCTTGTACAGGAGTATGGAAGTCGTTCATTTTTCAGGTACGGGCATCTTTTCTAATCCTGCAAGCTGTCGTAATCCACACGGCAACAAGCAGTTACAAAAACCAAGCTATTGACTTCTATTAAGTCCATAAGATTGTTCCATCGCCGTCACTACTCATAATAGCGTTTGTGTTAGTATTGAGTTTCATGACGTTTTTTGTCCGTCTCCTAATATGAGATGGATATTCTGCTGCAAAGGTAGTAAAAATAATTAAACATCAAGTGTTTTGACAAATTTATTTGCGCTTATTTTTCATGAAGCGGCAACGGATTAAGCAATTTGTTGACGGAGTCTTTTTATGAAAACTTTGTAAAATATTGGTATTTAGCTGTTTCACAAAAAATATCCATCTCATATTAGGAGACGGACATTTTTCGAAACGGTCGTTTGCGTCAAAGCCCCTCCAAAATCATACGGTTTACTTTGTCCACTTCGCTTGACTTTATCGAGTCGAGGTAGATTTGTGTGGTCGTTTCCGAATCGTGCCCGAGGCCTTCGCTTATGACTGCCAACGGAACGTCCCTGCCACGTGCAATGGTGGCCCAACTGTGCCTCGTATAATACATTGACAATGACAGCGGCAGTCCTGTCTGATTTGCTATGTCTTTCAGGAGCCTGTTGATTTTCCTCATCTGATTCTGGTACTGCCTGCGTTCGTTTCCGTCCTCACGGGTAATGATTGGCAGGAGATAACTCGTGCCGTTGGACTTGTATTTGTCTATGATGTCCTGCATCTGCTTGGTCCATTCTATCGTCATGAGCTGTCCCGTCTTCTTGCGGCGGTATGTCAGGCAGCCGTTGTTCAGGTCGGTCTTCTTCAGGTAAGCCATATCTATGAAGGACATTCCGCGCGTGCAGAAGCTGAACATGAACATGTCCCTCGCGAAATCCATACTTGGCTTTCGCGACAAGTCCAGGCCGTTGATTCTCTTGATTTCGCTGAACGGTAGGCTCCTTTTCACAGTCTTATCTATACCGCAGTAGACGTTCCTGAACGGATGGCGGTCGGGTGTCAACCCCTTTTCTACTGCCAACTTGTAGTTGGTGCGCAAGATGCGCATATAGAAAGAGGTGCTGTTGCGTGTCAGTCCGCATTTCCGCATCCATGCCTCGTAGAGTTCCATAAGCACGCCGTCCATCATGTCGAACGTCAGGTCAACACCCTTGCGGAAGTACGTGAAGCTGTTAAGCATCGAACGGTATGTCTCGGATGAGCGCACCTTGCCTATCTGTTTCTTATGGCTTATCTGTCCCCGGATGAAGTTAAACACGCTGTCCGGCCGGTCTATGCAGGACGAGAAGTTGGCGGCGAGTTCGTCAAGGTTTAGTGTGACGGTTGCCTTTTCACTTTCCTGCACCATCCGCTGTAGCCTGTTCAGTTCCCACTGTAGGGCAGATTCTATCGAAACAAGGTGGGCGTAGCGTGGCGAGGACAGCGTGGGTAGGGCTATCCTCCCAACCTCGTCATCCCATTCCTCGGCGAAGATTTTATACTCGCTCGTTATCCTGCGCACCGTGCGTCCGTATATCAGTTGAAACACTATTGAGCCTTCCTTGCCCGGAGTCGTTGACGGCCTGAATTTTAGTTTTATAGATGTCATGGTCCAATGTTTTCTTGTTCTTTATATAAATGTCGACGACAAATGCCACATTATTATATATTGGGGCAAAGCTATACCCCAAACCACCCATAGATTCTGCGCCAAACGATTTTCCGTTCTAAGCCAAACGATTTTTCAACCTGCTGAGATCGATTTTCGGATGTACTGACTCCGTCTTACGCACTCTTTCATACTGCTCCCCCTACTCTACCTCCCACAAACAGTTTTTCGCCCGAAAAGGTTCGCTTCCTTCAGACCTCTTCTGTACCAACGTTTTAAGGTGAACTTTCTACCGTACAATCCTTCACCGGGATTTCACCGGAAAACGGGTTGTCCGCATGAAATTGTTTTTAACGAATTTGCAGTTGCATTGGTTTTCAACGCGTTACGGTGAAGGGCTTGACAAAGGCTTTTTCATGTCGTATATTTGCAAACGAGAAAACACCGAAAATACAAAGCATAATGGACTTCAAAAAGATTGCATGCACCGCCGTAAGACGGTGGAACGAAAAACGTATGGCAGGAAGGGCGAAGGACGTGCCCCGCAATGCCACGCCGCAGGCGGAAACCACTGTAGCCACAGCCAAAACCGGTGCGGCCAAAACCGGAACCACTACGCCGAGGCCCACATCCGTTCCGCAGCACACGCCAAACGTCCTCAGGACGGCGGAAGCAAAGGCTATTCAAAGCGAAATGCCTTCCCCGAAAGCCGCCAGTCTCGAGTCCGCCCTCGGCGGCTTCCTCGCCAGACGATACGAGTTCCGTTTCAACGTGCTCACCGAAGCCACGGAATTCCGCCACCTGTCTGATGAGGGAAACGGGACCTTCCGGCCCGCCACGGAACGAGACCTGAACGCCATCTGCCTCGAAGCGCACCGCCACGGCATCGACTGTTGGGACCGCGACGTGGCACGCATGGTGCACTCTGCCGATGTACGGGAATACCATCCCTTCCGGCTGTATTTCCAACGGCTTCCGGCATGGGACGGACGCGACCGACTGCACGACCTGGCCGTCCGTGTGTCGGACAGTCCCCTGTGGATACAGGCTTTCCACCGGTGGATGCTCGGACTGGCCGCACAATGGGCCGGACTCTCCGACGGGCTGCATGCACACAGTACCGCGCCCCTGCTCGTCAGCGACGAACAAGGACTCGGCAAGTCCACCTTCTGCCGCGCCCTGCTGCCACCGGAGTTACAGGCCTACTACACCGACAGCGTGGACCTCGCGCGTCCCGACAAGGTGGAAAGGCAACTTACCGAGATGGGCTTGCTGAATTTGGACGAGTTCGACCGCATACCCGAGAAGAAACACCCGCTCCTGAAAAACCTCATGCAGCTCTCCGCCCTCAACCTGCGCAAGGCGTACCGGCGGCACAGCCAAGCCCTGCCGCGCATCGCCTCCTTCATCGGCACGTCCAACTCGCGCGAACTGCTTTCCGACCCTTCGGGAAGCCG
>NZ_JH376594.1 GCF_000233955.1 Paraprevotella clara YIT 11840 | reverse complement strand
AAACGGGTAAGTTCAGGGAGTCCGGAAACAGAACAGATGCCTTTCCCTTATGGGGTGAAGGCCAAAGATATTCTACAATGAAGAGTTTGATCCTGGCTCAGGATGAACGCTAGCTACAGGCTTAACACATGCAAGTCGAGGGGCAGCATGGACCCAGCTTTGCTGGGTTTGATGGCGACCGGCGCACGGGTGAGTAACGCGTATCCAACCTGCCCTTTACTCCGGGATAGTCTCCTGAAAGGGAGTTTAATACCGGATGTGTTTGTCTTTCCGCATGGGAGCGACAAATAAAGATTGATTGGTAAAGGATGGGGATGCGTCCCATTAGCTAGTTGGCGGGGTAACGGCCCACCAAGGCAACGATGGGTAGGGGTTCTGAGAGGAAGGTCCCCCACATTGGAACTGAGACACGGTCCAAACTCCTACGGGAGGCAGCAGTGAGGAATATTGGTCAATGGGCGAGAGCCTGAACCAGCCAAGTAGCGTGAAGGACGACGGCCCTACGGGTTGTAAACTTCTTTTATAAGGGAATAAAGTTCGCCACGCGTGGTGTTTTGTATGTACCTTATGAATAAGCATCGGCTAATTCCGTGCCAGCAGCCGCGGTAATACGGAAGATGCGAGCGTTATCCGGATTTATTGGGTTTAAAGGGAGCGTAGGCGGGCTTTTAAGTCAGCGGTCAAATGTCACGGCTCAACCGTGGCCAGCCGTTGAAACTGTAAGCCTTGAGTCTGCACAGGGCACATGGAATTCGTGGTGTAGCGGTGAAATGCTTAGATATCACGAAGAACTCCGATCGCGAAGGCATTGTGCCGGGGCAGCACTGACGCTGAGGCTCGAAAGTGCGGGTATCAAACAGGATTAGATACCCTGGTAGTCCGCACGGTAAACGATGAATGCTCGCTATGGGCGATATATTGTCCGTGGCCAAGCGAAAGCGTTAAGCATTCCACCTGGGGAGTACGCCGGCAACGGTGAAACTCAAAGGAATTGACGGGGGCCCGCACAAGCGGAGGAACATGTGGTTTAATTCGATGATACGCGAGGAACCTTACC
>NZ_JH376593.1:187152-216790 GCF_000233955.1 Paraprevotella clara YIT 11840 | reverse complement strand
GAGGAAAACGCGCATCGGGCAAACCATAGACCAAAATAAAGCGCGTCCACCCTGACCGGGGACGCGCTTTATATTTCATGTAAAAGTGCTTAAGAAAAGCCTAAGCGTTCGCCTTTTAGTCGTTCAACTTCGCCTTGATGAACTCACGGTTCAGACGGGCGATATTGGCGATACTTTCGCACTTCGGACACACGGCCTCACAAGCGCGGGTATTCGTACAGTTACCGAAGCCGAGTTCGTCCATCTTGGCTATCATGGCCTTGGCACGGCGTGCAGCCTCAGGACGGCCCTGCGGCAACAAAGCCAACTGGCTCACCTTGGAAGAGACGAACAACATGGCAGAACCGTTCTTGCAGGCTGCCACACAGGCACCGCAACCGATACAACTGGCGCAATCCATGGCTTCATCGGCATTCTGCTTCGGAATCAAAATGGCATTGGCATCCTGGGGCTGTCCCGTACGCACGGTCACATAACCGCCGGCTTGCATGATTTTATCGAAAGCGGTACGGTCTACCATGCAGTCTTTGATGACGGGGAAACCGGCGGAACGCCACGGCTCCACGGTAATCGTATCGCCGTCCTTGAACTTACGCATATAGAGCTGGCAGGTGGTGGCACCGCGTTCGGTCTTGCCGTGGGGCGTACCGTTGATGTACAAAGAACACATACCGCAGATGCCTTCGCGGCAATCGTGGTCGAATACGAACGGTTCCTTGCCCTCCTCTACCAGTTGTTCATTCAAAATGTCCAGCATCTCCAGGAATGAGGTATCGCCCGGAATGTCTTTCATCTCACGCTCGTCAAAATGGCCCTTGTCTTTCGGTCCGTTCTGGCGCCAATATCTAAGCTTAAATGATATATTTTTCTCCATTGTTGTTTTTCTTTATAATCGTTGAACAAACCGTTTATTAGCTCTTGTAGTTACGTGTCTGAACCTTGATGGCTTCGTAAACGAGAGGTTCCTTATACAATACGGGAGCCACGTCGTCAGAGCCTTGGTACTCCCAGCAAGATACGTAGAAGTAGTTCTCGTCGTCACGCTTGGCTTCGCCTTCTTCCGTCTGGTATTCTTCGCGGAAATGACCGCCGCAAGACTCGTTACGGTTCAGGGCATCATAAGCGATGAGTTCGCCCATCGTGATGAAATCGTTCAGGCGCAATGCCTTCTCCAGTTCGATGTTCACGCCTTCCGTAGAACCCGGGATGAACAAATTGGTCTCGAACTCCTTGCGGATGTCTTTCAAGAGCTTCAACGCCGTCTTCAGACCTTCTTCCGTACGGCCCATGCCGACATATTCCCACATGATGTGGCCGAGTTCTTTGTGAATGGAATCCACGGATTTCTTTCCCTTGATGCCCATCAAATGGTCGATACGTGCCTGCACGGCCTTCTCTGCCTCTGCGAATTCAGGCAGTTCGGTAGAGAAACGGGGAACGGTAATCTGGTCGGCCAGATAGTTCTGGATGGTGTAAGGCAGGACGAAGTAGCCGTCGGCCAAACCCTGCATCAAGGCGGAAGCACCCAAACGGTTGGCACCGTGGTCTGAGAAGTTACATTCACCGATGGCAAACAAGCCCTTGATGGAAGTCTGAAGCTCGTAGTCTACCCAGATACCGCCCATCGTGTAGTGGATAGCCGGATAAATCATCATCGGATTATAGTATTTCACGCCGTTGATTTCGTTAGCCAGCTTACCGGGGTTCACGTCGGTGATTTCTTCGTACATGTCGAAGAGGTTGCCGTAACGCTGGAGCACCACGTCGATACCCAGACGCTCGATACTTTCAGAGAAGTCGAGGAATACGGCCAAACCGGTATTGTTCACACCGAAACCTTTATCGCAACGCTCCTTGGCTGCACGTGAAGCCACGTCGCGGGGAACAAGGTTACCGAATGCCGGATAGCGGCGTTCCAAATAATAGTCACGGTCTTCTTCAGGAATATCGCTGCCCTTCTTGGTTCCGGCCTGCAATGCCTTGGCGTCTTCCAATTTCTTGGGCACCCAGATACGGCCGTCGTTACGCAGAGACTCTGACATCAAAGTCAGTTTGGACTGCTTGTCGCCATGGACGGGGATACAAGTCGGGTGGATTTGTACGTAAGCGGGATTGGCGAAATAAGCTCCCTTGCGATAACACTGCATGGCAGCCGAACAGTTACAGCCCATGGCATTGGTAGAAAGGAAATACGTATTACCATAACCTCCGGTAGCGATAACTACGGCATGGGCGGCAAAACGCTCCAATTTACCGGTCACCAAGTTGCGGGCGATAATACCACGTGCACGACCGTCTACCATCACCAAATCCATCATTTCGTAACGGGTGAACAATTTCACCGTACCGGCATTCACCTGACAGCTCAAAGCCGAATAAGCACCGAGCAACAACTGCTGTCCGGTCTGTCCTTTGGCGTAGAACGTACGGGATACCTGTGCGCCACCGAACGAACGGTTGGCCAACATGCCTCCGTATTCGCGGGCAAAGGGAACACCTTGTGCCACACACTGGTCGATGATGTTGTTGGAAACCTCGGCCAAGCGATACACATTGGCTTCACGGGCACGATAGTCGCCGCCCTTCACCGTATCGTAGAACAAACGGTAAACAGAGTCACCGTCGTTCTGGTAATTCTTGGCTGCATTGATACCTCCTTGTGCAGCGATGGAGTGTGCGCGGCGCGGAGAATCCTGAATACAGAAATTAAATACTTTGAATCCCATCTCGCCGAGAGAAGCTGCGGCAGAGGCACCGGCCAGACCGGTACCGACCACGATGATGTCCAAACGCCGCTTATTGGCCGGATTCACCAATTTCTGATGTGCCTTATAATTGGTCCATTTCTCAGCTACCGGTCCTTCCGGAATCTTGGAATCGATTATCTTTGTCATAGTTCGTTTCAATTTAATGATTCATTAATTAATATTAGTAGCACACGCTTCCGCTGCAACCGCCGCAGAAAGAGAAATACAATGCCACTACCAAGAACATCAGGATGACGATAGTGGTGTAGATGTTGCCGATGCACTTCCAACGGTCGAACCACACCTTACCGTTCCAACCCAATGTCTGGATGGCACTCCAGAAACCGTGCGTCAAATGGAACCACAGGGCAGCCAGCCAGATGATGTACAATACGGTATAAACCGGATTGCTGAACGTAGCTACGATATAACCGTAACCATCCGTTGCGTGCAGGCCGCCCATGTAGGGATCGCCCATCAACTCGGCAAACATCATGTTATACCAGAAATTGTACAGGTGCAGAACCATGCCCAATACAACGATGATGCCCAGCACCAACATGTTCTGTGAAGCCCACTCCACCTTGTCAGGCTTACTCGTCACGTCGTAACGGTTGTTACCGCGCGCCTTACGGTTTTGCATCGTCAGCCAGAAAGCATAGATGATGTGAATAATCACCAAAGCTGCCAATGCCAGAGTTGCCGCTACCGCATACCAGTTGGAGCCCAGAAATTCACAAATCATGTTATAGCCTTCTGCCGAGAACAGAGCCACAACGTTCATCGACGCATGGAACGTCAAGAACAGGACAAGCGCGATACCGGTAACCGACATCACCACTTTCCTACCAATAGATGAATCACATAACCACATAAATGATTGAATTTAAAATATTTAATAAATAATATAAAGGAATTCCTACATCTTCATCCTCCTGATAAGGTTCTGCAAAATTACTCTAAATCCTGAATAACACAAAGAAATAGCCGAATTATATTCCTAAAAATCACTACTTTTGTAACCGTAAAAACAAGTTAAAAATGAAGTTCGACTACGATGTGATAGTGATAGGCGGCGGCCATGCAGGCTGCGAAGCGGCAGCAGCCTCTGCCAACATGGGAGCGCAAACCTGCCTTGTCACCATGGACATGAACAAGATTGGACAAATGAGTTGCAATCCGGCCGTGGGGGGCATTGCCAAAGGACAAATCGTCCGGGAAATAGACGCTTTGGGCGGCTACATGGGTATCGTGACCGACCGCACCGCCATACAATTCCGTATGCTCAACCGTTCGAAAGGCCCGGCTATGTGGAGCCCCCGCGCCCAGTGCGACCGTGGAAAATTCATCTGGGCATGGCGGGAAATCCTGGAAAATACACCCAATTTGCATATTTGGCAAGACCAAGTGAAGGAACTCCTCGTAGAGCACGGAGAAGTGGCAGGCGTGAAGACATATTTCGACGTGACGATCCGGGCACGCTGTGTCATCCTGACGACCGGCACGTTCCTGAACGGCCTGATGCACATCGGACACACGCAGTTGCCCGGAGGCCGTGTGGCCGAACCGGCATCGTACCATTTGACCGAATCCATCGCCCGCCACGGCATAAACTACGGGCGGATGAAAACCGGGACACCGGTACGCATCGACGGAAGAAGCGTACATTTCGAGGAAATGGAAATACAGGAGGGAGAACACGACTACCATAAGTTCTCATTCATGGGGCGCGACCGGCAACTGAAACAACTTCCGTGCTGGACCTGTTTTACCAATCCGGAAGTTCATGAAGTGTTGAGAAGCGGTTTGCCGGATTCTCCCCTTTACAACGGACAAATCCAAAGCATAGGGCCGCGCTACTGCCCGAGCATCGAGACCAAACTGGTCACCTTTCCTGAACGTGACCAACATCAGCTTTTCTTGGAGCCGGAGGGCGAAAGCACGCAAGAATATTATTTAAACGGCTTTTCATCGAGCCTGCCGCTCCACATCCAAATCGAAGCCTTGAAAAAAATCCCGGCTTTCCGCGATCTGGCCATATACCGGCCGGGTTATGCCATAGAATACGATTACTTCGACCCCACCCAACTGTATCACACGTTGGAATCGAAAATATTGCCGGGCTTATTCATGGCCGGACAAGTCAACGGAACCACAGGTTACGAAGAAGCAGGCGGACAAGGCATCGTAGCCGGAATCAATGCTGCCTTGAAATGTTCCGGAGGCGAACCTTTCGTCATGCACCGCGACGAATCCTATATCGGCGTACTCATCGACGATTTAGTCACTAAAGGAGTAGACGAACCTTATCGCATGTTCACGTCGCGGGCAGAATATCGTATCTTGCTTCGTCAAGATGATGCAGACGCACGCCTCACGGAACGTTCTTATCAAATAGGATTGGCTACACGCGAACGCTATGACCATTGGCTTTCCAAAAAGGACGCTGTCGAACGAATCGTAAGTTTCTGCAAAGAATTCTCGTTGAAACCGGCCCTGATCAATTCCGGATTGGAAGCTTTAGGCACGACACCGCTCAAATACGGATGCAAACTTTTCGAATTAATCAACCGTCCGCAAATCACGGTGAAAAACATTGCCGAACATATCGCACCGTTAAAGGCTCTGCTCGACACATTGACCGACCGACGGGATGAAATCATCGAGGCTGCCGAAGTATTGATAAAGTATCACGGGTATATTGCCCGCGAAAGAATCATCGCCGACAAGATGCAGCGCTTGGAAAGCATTAAGATAAAAGGCCGCTTCGATTACAAAAACATGAACTCCCTGTCGACCGAAGCCCGTCAGAAATTAGAGAAAATCAATCCGGAAACATTGGCACAGGCCGGACGCATCCCAGGCGTCTCTCCCAGCGACATCAACGTGCTGCTCGTGCTTCTGGGACGGTAGTCGGAAGCTCTACGTTTCACGTGAAACAAAACTTAAATTACCAACAGATAAAATACTGGTTATGAACAATCCAACATTACTGAAGAATCTGCGAAACATTCCGGACTTCCCTATACCCGGAGTTCAGTTCAAGGACGTAACGACACTCTTCAAAAACGCGAAGTGCATGAAGATTATGCTAAACGAATTGTATGAAATCTATAAGGACAAAGGCATCACAAAGGTGGTCGGCATAGAGTCGCGCGGTTTCGTCCTCGGTGCTGCCCTTGCCGTGAAACTGGGCGCCGGTTTCGTTATGTGCCGGAAACCCGGAAAACTTCCGGCCGAGACCTTACAGGAAAGTTATATGAAAGAATACGGTAAGGATACGATAGAAATACATAAAGATGCCATTGACGAAAAAGACGTGGTCCTCATTCATGACGACCTGCTTGCCACAGGCGGTTCCATGAAAGCGGCCTACAACTTGGTGAAGAAGTTTAATCCGGCACACGTCTACATCAATTTCATTATCGAACTGACGGGCGAAGGATTGAACGGACGCGAGGTTTTCGACGAAGGCATTGAAATCAGCACACTCTTACGTGTCTAAAAATAGCTTTTTTAACGGGGACATGCAGCACGCTGTATTGTCCCCTTTTCATATTCAATTCCAAACGCCATGACGACCGAAGAAAAAGAGAAGCTGGACGCTTATTTGAAAGGCATCGTCCTGAACCTGCCGGACAGTCCGGGATGCTACCAATATTTGAACGACGAGGGGGAAATCATCTATGTGGGTAAGGCCAAAAACCTGAAACGGCGCGTCTATTCCTATTTCAGCAAAGACCACCAAAGCCGGAAAACAGCCATGCTGGTCAGTAAAATCAGGGATATCAAGTATATTGTGGTAAACAGCGAAGAAGACGCGCTTTTATTGGAAAACAACCTTATCAAACGCTATAAACCGCATTACAACGTGTTGCTGAAGGACGACAAGACCTATCCGTCCATTTGTGTGACCAACGAATACTTTCCCCGCATTTTCAAAACACGGCACATCGTACGTAACGGTTCCGTGTACTTCGGCCCTTACAGCCATATTCCCACGCTGAATGCCTTACTCGAGCTCATCAAGAACCTCTATCCGTTGCGTACGTGCCACCTCGCGCTCACACCTGAAAACATCCGTAGCGGAAAGTTCAACGTCTGTTTGGAATACCACATCAAGAACTGCAAAGGCCCTTGCATCGGAGCGCAAAGCCGCGAAGAATACCTCCAATCCATCCAAGAAGCCAAGGAAATCCTGAAAGGAAACACGGCCGAAATCAGCCGGAACATGCTCGTCGAAATGCAAGCGTTGGCGGCGGAAATGCGTTTCGAAGAGGCACAAGCCATCAAAAGGAAGTACGACCTTTTGGAAAGCTACCGGAGCAAGAGCGAAGTGGTGAGCAACGTCCTCCACAACATCGACGTTTTCTCCATTGAGGACGATGGAAACGCGGCTTACATCAACTACTTGCACGTGACGAACGGGAGTATCAACCAGGCCTTCACCTTTG
The DNA here is from genome assembly GCF_000233955.1 of Paraprevotella clara YIT 11840. GTDB lineage: Bacteria > Bacteroidota > Bacteroidia > Bacteroidales > Bacteroidaceae > Paraprevotella > Paraprevotella clara. The sequence goes on along the minus strand of NZ_JH376593.1, from coordinate 209,589 downwards.
AATATAAAAAACGGATGAACGAGTCGCCAGAAGAACTGTTGACGCTGGGCATCGCTGAAATGCGGGAACGCTACAAGAGCCGTTCCAAGGAAATCATCACTCCCTTTCCCATCGACGTGGAAATGGAAGGCGTCACCTTCACCGTCCCGCAAAGGGGAGACAAGAAGAAACTGCTGGAACTCTCTATCCTCAACGTAAAACAATACAAACTGGACCGGCTCAAACAGGCCGAGAAACTCAATCCGGAACAGAAAAGCGTACGGCTGATGAAAGAAATACAGCAAGCCATGCACCTTGAAAAGCTCCCCATGCGCATCGAATGTTTCGACAATTCAAACATCTCGGGGACGGATGCCGTGGCGGCCTGCGTAGTCTTCAAAAAGTGCAAACCCAGCAAACAGGACTACCGCAAATACAACATCAAAACCGTGGTCGGACCGGACGATTATGCCTCGATGAAAGAGGTGGTGCGCCGCCGGTATTCACGCGCCGTGGCGGAACAAGGCGAACTGCCCGACCTCATAATCACGGACGGCGGACGGGGACAGATGGAGGTGGTACGCGAAGTGGTAGAAGACGAACTCGGACTGCGCATCCCCATCGCCGGACTGGCCAAAGACGACCGCCATCGCACCAACGAACTGTTGTTCGGCTTCCCGCCTATCGTCATCGGCATGAAGACAGACAGCCCTGTGTTCCGGCTCATGACCCAGATACAGGATGAAGTGCACCGTTTTGCCATCACTTTCCATCGCGACAAACGCAGCAAACACCAGACCGTTTCGGCACTGGACACCATCAAAGGCATCGGCGAGAAAACCAAAACCCAGTTGCTCAAACGGTTTAAAAGCGTGAAACGTATCCGGGAAGCTTCGTTCGACGAACTGGCCGCAGAAATCGGACCGGCCAAAGCGAAAATAATACAAGAAAACCTGCCTGCTGAAGCATGACATGCAGGCTTTTTTCGTATATTTGCAAGAAACCAAACACACGCTAAACACATGAGAACCGTAATACAACGCGTCAGCCATGCGTCGGTAAGCATCGGCTGTCACTGCAAATCGGCCATACAAGGCGGACTTTTGATTTTGTTGGGCATAGAAGAGGCTGACAATGAAGAGGATATAGATTGGTTGTGCCGTAAGATTACAGGACTTCGCATCTTCGACGACGAAAACGGCGTAATGAACCGGAGCATCCTCGAAACCGGAGGTGACATATTGGTTATCAGTCAATTCACCCTGATGGCTTCGTACAAGAAAGGCAACCGCCCCTCGTATATCCGTGCGGCCGGGCATACTACAGCCATCCCCCTTTACGAAAGCTTCTGCCGGAAATTGGGCGAAGCGCTCGGCAAACCCGTGCAGACGGGAGAATTCGGAGCGGAAATGAAAGTAGACCTGTTGAACCACGGCCCCGTCACCATCTGCATGGACACTAAAAACAAAGAATAAAAAAGGAAAATATGACTATAGACGAAGCACAGAAACAGGTAGACGAATGGATTAAAACGGTCGGTGTACGTTACTTCAGCGAACTGACCAACATGGCTTGCCTGACCGAAGAAGTGGGCGAACTGGCCCGTGTCATGGCCCGCCGCTACGGCGACCAGTCTTTCAAGGAAGGCGAAAACTGCAATCTGGAAGAAGAGATGGCCGACGTACTTTGGGTACTGATCTGCCTGGCCAACCAGACGGGCGTGAACCTGACGGAGGCACTCCGGAAAAGTATCGAGAAGAAAACCCGAAGAGACAAAGAACGACATATTAACAATCCTAAATTACATTGAATCATGAGCGAGCACACACATCATCACGAGCCTGAAACCAGCAAGTACGAACAGGCATTGAAGAAGTATGACCTCAACCTCAGCGACGAGGCCGTGAAAGAAGCCGTGGCGAAAATCATCGCCGAAAAAGTGCCGGAAAACGACACGACGGAAGTCAAAAGATTCCTGATGGGCAGTGTGGAACTGACCTCATTGAGCACCACGGACAGCGAAGAAAGCATCCTCCGTTTCACGGAACGCGTGAACGCATTCGAGGACACCTACCCCGACCTGCCGCACGTGGCCACCATCTGCGTCTATCCCTGCTTCGCACAAATCGTCAGCCAATCGCTCGAAGTGGAGGGCGTGGAAGTGGCCTGCGTGTCGGGCAGTTTCCCCTCCTCGCAAGCCCTGATTGAAGTCAAAGTGGCCGAAACGGCCCTGGCTATCAAAGACGGCGCCACGGAGATAGACATCGTCATGTCCGTCGGCAAGTTCCTGAGCGGCGACTACGAGACGCTCTGCGACGAAATCAGCGAACTGAAAGCGGCCTGCGGCGACCATAAGATGAAAGTCATCCTCGAAACGGGCTGTCTGAAGACTGCCGCGAACATCAAGAAAGCCTCCCTGTTGGCCATGTATGCCGGAGCCGACTATATCAAAACGTCCACCGGGAAACTCGAACCGGCCGCTACGCCGGAAGCCGCCTATGTCATGTGCCAAGCCATCAAGGAATACTATGATGAAACAGGCATACAGATAGGTTTTAAGCCCGCAGGAGGCATGCATACGGTACATGACGCCCTTGTGTACTACACCATCGTCAAAGAGGTCTTAGGTGAAAAATGGCTTACCAACCAGTGGTTGCGTCTTGGCACAAGCCGGTTGGCCAACCTGTTGCTGAGCGAAGTAACGGGAGAAGAAGTGAAATTTTTCTAATCCTCCCCTTCTGACAGTTTGACAAAACGACAAACATGTCCCCACGAGAACGGCGTATTTGCAATGCCGGTGGAGTACACGTCGCTTCTACGCGATTCTCGCGCGTCGTGAAAATGACATTCTGACACCCATGCGGATGGTTTGCTGACACCAGAAAGGCAGCATAACGCTTACTGTCCGTATGAAACCCAGTGCCTGCCACGGAAAAGCCGGAAACGGTGACAAATGTGGCAGGTATTTTTGTATGCCTTTCCGGCCCAAATAGAAGAAAAACCTTTCATTTCCGGAGACCTCATCCCCCACTCTATCCCGTTCTCACGCCATTTTTCGGAGATTCCCGCCCCAATCTGCTGAGAAACATTTTCCGCTTTCAGCCAAACGATTTTTCGTTCGGCTGAAAAAAATCCGGATTTTGACAGGGAAATGCGCGATAAGAGCAATAATCTTATCTTAAATATTAAAACAAGAACATCTTTTTCCTCTATTTTATCTATCCTCTACCATAGCCCAACATGGAAAAAATAGCAAAATGTCATCCGTAGTCTCCATTCATATCCAAAATATCCGCCTTACCTATCAAATACACCTCAACAAACGTCGTACCTTTTCATATACCATTCTCACCCACAGGCCGTTCTCACCGGTTTACATCCTGTCAAGCCATAAAAATTATTTAATCCGTAGCCTTAGCCAGCCAAAATACTTATATTTGTATCCACATAAAACAAAGAATCATGCACAAACCTTTGCTCATACAATATTTTCTCCACATTTTGTTGGCATGTTCCCTTCAAATTCATTTTCCTTTGCTTCATGCCCAAGAAATATCCGTACGCCCCATTCCTATGTTGGACAAACTGCCGGTAAAAGCCATACATAGAATCTTTCAAGACAGTGAAGGATATATCTGGTACGGCACATTCGACGGTTTATGTCGGTATGACGGATATGACATCAAAGTCTACCGTTCCGATTTATCCAATCCCAACTTGTTAGCCAGCAACTATATTACTTACATTGCAGAAGACCACGAAAAGAAAATATGGTTCGGGACCACAAACGGGTTATACACCTTAGACAAATCCACCCAGCAAATCAAGACCATTCCCTTGGAAGGCAGCCGAGACCCAAACGTCTTTTCCATCAATGTGACCCGCGACGGAACAATATGGGCCAGCGTACCGGGAATTTTATTCCGTTTCCGCACCGACGGCTCGTTGGTCGGAAAATACAAAACAGAATATAACCAAGCCCCACAATGCGCATATATCGTTTACGAGACCCCAAACGGAGACCTATTGATATCATTGACCTACAGCGGAATGTTCAAATTCGACCAACAGGGGCATACCCTGACACCATATTTCCCCGACTCAGACTATCGCTGCATCGAACGAATCATTTGGGATGAAACACACCAATGCTATTGGCTCGGGACTTGGGAAAGAGGAATCGTACGTTTCGACCCGAAAAGCAAAGACCCGAAAAAACGCTATGTCCCTCAACCTATGCCCTCGGCTGTAGGCGGACAAACCACAGGCAATGTGTTTCATATGGTACAAGACGATGTGTTCCATTATCTTTGGGTCACGACAGACAAAGATTTGTTTGTCTTCCAAATCACCGAAAATGGAGATTTAAAACAAATAGACACTTCGTCTTTCCTTCCTTCCACTAACAAAATGCTTTATGAAATTTATAAAGACAAGGACGGAAATCTATGGGTATCGGCTTTCGATATGGAAAGTTTCATCATAGACATACGCCGACACACCGTCAGAAAATATCCTTTAAAAGCCTTACAGGAACAAATCAAAGCCCAACCGGTCATTAACACCTTATGTGTGGATGACAAAGGAGGGTTTTGGTTCTCTCAAGAGCGATACGGACTCTGTTTTTACGACCCGATTACGGAACGCCTCACCCACTATTCTACATGGACAACAGGAAAAAGACACCTTATTGCCTACCCCTATAAACTGATTCCGTCCCAAACACCGGGAAAAATATGGAGTATCGGCAGTAAAAACCATATCTTCGCTTTCAAACGTCAAGACATGGACATCCAAATCGACGAGACCATCCAAATACCGCAAACCCAAGTCAATACAATTCTCGAAGAAGACGACAAGCGATTATGGATCGGGACATCGGATGGGCTTTGGATCTATGACCGGTTGAAAAAGCAGCCGAAAAACATCTCCGGAAATAGAGGAAACGTCACCGGAATCACGCAAACAAACGACGGGAAAATATGGTTTTCCACCACGGACAAAGGCATAGGCTGCCTTGCCCGAAACAAGATCTATTTTTACACCTTGCACAAAAACATCAATCATATCGATGCCACAACTTACGGAGAACTGTGGTTAGGTACAACAACAGGAGAGATACTCTCATTCGATACACAAACTAAAAAAATAACAAACCACAGTGCCACATGCAACATGAGCGGCGACATCATAAACGGACTGGTAGTGGATTCATACAACCACGTGTGGATCGTATCCAACCAATCCCTCAAAGAATATAATCCACGCAATGGAGCTTACCGAAATTATAAAACCGACAATCCCAACCTTATGCTCAACCGTTTCCTCTCGGTCTGTAGGCACAAAAACGACCCTAAAGAAATTTTCCTTGGCGGTGTGTCGGGCATTATTTCCATTCCATCTTCCCAAAAAATAGAAAGTATTCCCATACAGACCTCCGCACACATCACCGAAATTCGAGTGAATGCCCAAGGTCAATGGAAAAATATCCCGGCCGGAAGTTTCCCCCATTATACCCTTCAACTCTCACCGGAAGAACAAGATGTAGAAATCCACTTTTCCACACTCGACTTTCACCATTTAGAACAAATCCGCTATGCCTATCGTATGAAAGGTGAAGACAGAGATTGGATTTATCTGGATAACGGCAAGAATTCCGCATATTACAACAATATGGAAAAAGGTACACATACATTTCAAGTCAAAGCCACCGACGAAAACGGGCAGTGGAGCAACCACATCACCGAACTGACCATCCGGAAAGCACCGGCCTTCTATGAAACGTGGTGGGCTTATACGCTCTATGCGCTCGCTATTGGCGGTATCTTACTGCCCATCGTTATCTTGCTCACTGCAAGAACCCATCCCGGATACAAACTCAAATCTTACCAGACAGGAGCTGACGGCTACTTATCCAAACCATTCGCTCCCTGCCTGTTGAAGGTCAGATTACAAAATCTGTTCAACCGACGGAAAGCAATACAAAACGAATTAAAAAGAAATACTCCGGTGGCTTTAATCTCACCTATGGAATTCACTTCGGCAGATGAGCAGCTTGTCAGAAAAGCCGTTAAAATTACAGAGAGCCATCTGTCTGATCCGGACTTCGACGTATTGGCGTTGGCGTCGGAACTGGGCATGTCGCGTTCCACATTATCCCGGAAAATGAAAGCCTTACTCGGACAGACTCCTTTGGAGTTCATTAAAGACATCAAAATGCAACATGCCTGCAACATGCTGAAAAACGCCACAATGACTATCGCGGAAGTGGTAGAAGCTTTAGGTTACAATGACCATAAGCATTTCACAAGTTTATTCAAAGACACTTTCGGCATGACTCCGAGCGAATTTCAAAAGAAAGAATGTGCCCCGTCACAAAAACAAAACTGAAAAAGCCATCATCCGGCTTTACAGGTAAAAGCCGGATGATGGGTCATAAAAACAGTTATCATTTATACAACCAAATAGCATAAGTAAACGCATCCGCATTCCTATACGGCTTTTCCTCTCCCGGGCGGAACCATTGGCCGATATTGGCAAACGGTGTAAGCAATACGTCCACTTTCCGTCCCATATAAGAGGCTTGCGTCTGATAGACCGGTCCTAACATTTCGGTATCAGGCTTCTGAATCCATTTAGGCTCGCTGTTTGTATCCATACGTATGTCTTTCTCCATATTCACATCATCATTGCAAAGCTGTTTATTCCAGACCATATCCAAACAATATACGAGAGGGCCGCGAATAAAGGCATACGGTATCTTATCCGTAGGTTCTTCCCTGTACATTATTTCCCCACGTGGAAGTGTATAAGTCGTATATTTACTATGATGTTCACGCCTTATCCACTTACCCTCCATAGGAAAAGTGATACCTATTTTATCCCCTTTTTCCCATTTACGAGTGATAGCCAAATACTTGCCAGCTTCTATTCCCGATACTCTTTCACCGTTGACTGAAACTTCCGGTGCCTTACACCAAGAAGGTATGCGCAAGTTCAATATCTTGTTTTTATTCTTGGAAGAAAGTACAGTCAGTACCATACTTTCCGATTCGGGATAGTTACCCGATATTTCAAATGCGAAGTCCTTGCCGTCATATCGTGAAGGCAAATACTGGTTGATATAAAAATCTTTTCCATTTTCGGCATAGAAGAAAGTCGGCAGCAAAGAAATGATACGATGTCCGCTGGCTGTACAACAATCCGGACCATGGAAATAATCGTGAGGTTTCGTCCCATTCGGTGCCGTATGATAACGGCAAGTCCCACTCTCACAATCTTGGGCTGCAAATACATGGTTCATCATCAGACGTTCCATCGCATCTGCATATTTTGACTCCCCAGTCAGTTCAAGCAACATTTGTGTCAGTTGCATCCACGACATCGTGGCACAGGTTTCCACCACATTTCCCGAAACGGGTTTCACATAGCCGTGTTCATAATGTTCCGCCACACTGACTCCTCCTGTAATGTACATCTGCCTGTTACAAATATCATCCCATGCGCCTGCCACTTTACGGAACAATGATTTATCACCGGTAATACGATACAAACGCAGGAATCCCATAAAATTCATCTGAAAAGTATGTGAATGCACGTAAGGCTGAAGCTTATCTACTCCCAAAGTTCCGTCTGCTACGGAATCCAAACGTGAAAAGGCATCCCAACCGCTCCATTTGTCTATATTACCAACCACCCAAAGGCTCCAGTCCAAATACTTCTTTTTCCCTGTCACTTCATATAAGCGTGCAATAGGGTCACAAAGCAAAGTACCTTCCCAACTATAGTGTACACCGTGTCCTGCAAATTGAGACAAGGCATCTATCGATTTATGCCTGTTTTCAGGATCCCTCAAGTCCGACGGCCAAAACTCCAACTTTCCCGGACCGAAATACTTCAAATAATAATCAGCCAATTTCTCGGCAGCAGCCAATGACGCTTTATCACCGGTTTCCTCATATACCGTAATGAAAGCATGAAACACAAAATATAATTCATAGGCATCCATACCTCTGACCGGACGTTCGTCCGAACGGTAATTCTTGGAAGTAGCACCTACATATCCGCTTTCTTCTTGCGAATCAACAATACGTTTCAACATTGTTCGGGCTTTATCCAATAAAGCCTTGTCATTACGTTGAATCGCAGAAAGATAGGCCGACTCTATCCATTTTCCATGTTGTTCGGCCTTAGTCCAATCCCATGCCATTTGTCGAACATACTGTCAAGTTCTTCTTCTTTCTTGTTGAACTTGGGCATTTCCAGATAGATGAACGTCAGCTTGTCGTAGAACACTTCCCGGGTCTTGCTGTCGGTCAACTGCACTTCGTGGTGGAAGTACCCGTCGTGGGTGTGGTCGAACACGAAATTCAGTATGGCGATGACGTACACGGCCTTGAGTTGGTAATCCCAATCGTCGCGCTTTCCCTGCTGCTGTATGGGGAAGGAAGCGTAGTACAAGCTCCTTTCCTTGAAGAACAGTTGCTGTCCGCGCTGCATTTCCACTAATATCTTTTCCCCGCTGTCGGTCTCGCAGTAGACGTCGAACACAGCCTTGCGGTCTGCCTCGCTGATGCCGAGGTTTTCGGTGTTGAGGTAAGTGAGGTCGCGTATTTGCTCCTTATCGCTCAGCAAACTGTTGATAAAGCTGATAAGCAGCTCCTTGTTCATCTCTGTGCCGAAAAGCTTTTTGAATCCAAAGTCGGTATAGGGGTTTACGTAACGGTCTGTATATTCGTCTCTTTCCATGTTTTTCCTTGTTTGGTGATGAAGCAAAGGTAGTGTTTTCTTCGGTTCCGTGCAATCATTTTAAAAGAAAAAAGAGGCTTTAAACCTCCTTCTTATGATATGCATGGAATCATTTGAACGGTTCTATCTTCAGAAGCGAATAGTTGTCGTCATAAGCCACTGCATAGCAAATACTGTCCCCTTTGTTCGTCAGGCCCATTAGTTTCTTGCCTGTGTAGGTTTGTTTGACATCATGCCCGTTCCAATCGAATATGGATATCTTTTCCGTAAAAGGCGGGTTATTGATAGCATCTTTGGCTTTCAGGTTTTTACCCAATGTTCCGTTGAGTAGGGTATACAGGTACCGGTCCGAGGCATCCATGGCTTCAAAACCGATAGGTGTTTCATCCCCCACGTAATGGCATCCGGACTATTTTTTACTTTGGCGTATATCGGTTTGTAGATACCGAGTGTCTTTACAGGGGAAATGCCGAGCGTATCATCTATTTGCAGGATGTCCAATACACCACCGATGTAAGTTCCGAAAGCAATACGGCTGTAGTCTCCTTTTATCGCCATCTTGGAGGCATAGCGGAAGATGGCCGCATCCTTTTCTGTTCCTTCACCCGATATGTTAGGATATGTTTTGTAAACGTTGCACGTTTTGCCGTTCACAGTCACAAGACGGTTCTCATCGAATGATTCAATGAGAAAGTATTTTCCTGATTTTGTCTTTACTGCATTATGGTAAAAACTGCTTTTTTGATAAACCTCTGAAGGGAGCGGATATTCTTTGATGTAGGCTGTGGAATCCGAAAGATAGGCAAGTACGTCATATTCTATGATTTTCCCCGGAGAGTAGAAAGACGCGAGACCTTCCTCTTTTTTGACGATAAAATCGTTGTAGTCGGTGATTTCTCCGAAACCACGGCCTTTCCGGACCATATTGCCGATAGCTTGTCCTTTTTCGTTATAGAGATGGATAAAGAAGTCCGACGCTTGGAAATCCACGATGCCGATGATACTGTCCATGGTGAACATTGAAGCCGGATAATGGATGGGCAAGCCTTTGGCTAATACCGTTGCCGGGGTGGTGTCACACCTTGTAAACACTTCATCGTTATACGTTATCGGCTTGTTGTCTTTCGGGGTACATCTAATAAATAGAATCAGCAACGCCACTAAATATCCCCCTAAAACGGCAACCCTTTTCATTTAGTGGATGAGCATTTATGTTCTACTTCCACTTCATCTCCTAAGGCATTAAGACTTACGCTACAACTATTACAAAAGTAGGTCCATATTCCACTCACAGCACATAGAATAAGAGATAATGGAATGATAATTTTTTTCATATATATAATGTTTTAAGATTAAATACACGCAAATATAATTACTTTCTTAGTTTAAATAAAATAAAAAAATGGATTTTTCTCTGTTCTTTATTAATTATACTTTTTTGACTTTGTTTGTAGTCATAATATCAAATAGAATTATGAAATACATCCATTTATTGATAACAATGACATTTTGCTATTTTTTCCATGTTGGGCTATGGTAGAGGATAGATAAAATAGAGGAAAAAACATAAAAACGAGGTGGGATGAGAGATGAAGTCTTCAAGAATAAACGGCTATTCTTCTATTTGGAATGGAGAAATATATGAAATAAGGGATGGCGGATGATTCAAATAAGGGTGGTTTATTCGTCAAAATGAAGATGGTTGATTATCCCCATGTTTCTGGTTTGATTCACCACGTGCTTTCTTCTTGGGATTCTTTTTCTTTGCAGTAGTTAAAATATTAGTTCATTAAAACTCATTTTTAAGGCAATGAAAAAGACTTTCTTTACATGTTTCTTTTTGGGGATGTCGGTATTACCTACCTTATCAAAAACTTATGATAAGGTAGACGTGTTGGAGCGTCCTGTACCTATTTCTTCAATAAAAGATATCAAGGGTTTCTTTGGCTACCGGATGGAAGTAAACCGTAATTATTTGGAGGATTTCCCTATTGATAAATATGTGGATTTTGTCGTACAGCGGCAGCATACGGCTCTTCGTACTACGCAACCTCACGCGGCTGATGGAAAAGCCCGCTACGCTACAGGAACGCGTCTTTACCCGGTTCTTCGAGGCAGCAGAAATCGCGAAGTTCACCGTAGAGGAATACCACCACTACGAAACGAGCCTGAAAGTATACCGCGACTGGAGAAACACCATTGACTTCGCCGTTCAAAAAGCCACAAAGGAAGGAGAACAAAAAGGGATACAAATAGGGATGCAAAAAGGTATAGAAAAAGGTATAGAAAAGGGGATGCAGGAAGGTATGGAAAAAGGGAAAGAAGAAGAAAAGCTAAACATAGCCAGACAGATGAAAGCCAATGGCATACCAACCCATACGATAGCAGCCTGTACAGGATTGGATACGGAAGAAATCAATCGTCTATAATCGGATTGGAGGAACAAATCATCCTCCCAACCCTATTAAGACACCCGTTTCAATACGAAATCCAAGTACAAACGTAAGGCTTCACCTACGGCTTCGTTTCCATCAGAACCAATCAAACCGATTGCTTGTTCACGAAATTCATCCATTTTACGACGGGCATACTCTATACCGCCCGACTGTTTGGTAAAATCCACTAAAGCCGAGATTTCTTCTTCTGTGGCCCTACCCGCACGTACTTTCAACGCCGTCTCATGCCACGTCTCTGCGCCGGGCTGAAGTACGGCATGCACCACCGGAAGAGTAAGTTTACCTTCTTTCATGTCATTTCCCGTAGGTTTACCTACTTCAGCATCATAATAGTCGAACACATCGTCACGAATCTGAAAACAGATACCTACGTAAGTGCCGAACTCACCTAAACGACGGATTTCATCTTCCGACGCCCCTGATAACAAAGCACCGACTTCGGCACATACGGCAAACAAAGAAGCTGTTTTACGCCGAATCACGTTGAAATACTGATTTTCGCTGATTTCATCGGACTTCACGTTGGACAACTGCTGCAATTCTCCGTCGGAAAGCGTCTGCCCCAAACGAGCGACCAAATCTACTACCCTCAGGTCACCGGCCATGGCCGCATGCTTCAAAGCCGTAGACAAGAGATAATCGCCCACCAAGACGGCAGCCTTATTATCCAAAAGGGCATTCACAGAGGATTGTCCCCTACGTACGCCACTCTCGTCTACCACATCATCATGCACCAGACTGGCCGTATGCAACATCTCCAAACTCACGGCAGCATGCAATACGGAATCATTGATTTCACCGTACTTTTTTGCAGCCAACAAAGTCAAAATCGGACGCATCAACTTCCCCTTACGGCTCAACACATGCCGCAAGGCTATCATGAGAAGAGGATTCTGGTGCTGCAGAGTAATACCGAAAAGCGACTCGAAATCTTTCATTTCACGCTCCACCGGTTTCCGGATTTGAGTTAATACGTCCATATAATCAGATGATTTCGGAGTACAAAATTACATAAAAATCAAAAGCCACTCATATTTTTTACGTAAATTTACGGAGAAAATCATAATAACGTATGGACAGACTTTTTTTACTCGATGCCTACGCGCTCATTTACAGAGCTTACTACGCATTCATCAAAAGCCCTCGCATCAATTCGAAAGGGCTTAATACATCAGCCATCTTGGGCTTTGTCAACACATTGGAGGAGGTGCTCAACAAAGAGCATCCTTCGCATATCGGTGTGGCTTTTGACCCTGCAGGTCCCACTTTCCGTCACGAAGCCTATCCCGAATACAAAGCGCAACGGGAAGAAACACCGGAAGCCATCCGCACCGCCGTACCTATTATAAAAGATATTATACGGGCTTACCGTATCCCCATCCTCGAAGTCGCCGGATTTGAAGCTGACGACGTAATCGGCACTTTGGCCACACAGGCTGCCGCACACGGGAACTTGGAAACTTACATGATGACACCCGACAAAGACTACGGCCAATTAGTCAATGAGAGGGTCAAGATGTACCGTCCGAAATTCGGAGACAAGGATTTTGAGATTATGGGGGTAAAAGAGGTCACCGAGAAATTCGACATCTCCTCTCCGATGCAGGTCATTGATATTCTCGGACTGATGGGAGACTCGTCCGACAATATTCCGGGTTGTCCCGGTGTGGGCGGAAAAACCGCATCCAAACTCGTCAACCAATTCGGCAGTATCGAAAATCTGTTGGAACATACGGACGAACTGAAAGGCAGTTTAAAAACCAAAGTGGAAACCCACCGCGACACGATTGCTTTTTCTAAGTTCCTGGCCACCATCAAAACGGACGTGCCCATTACGCTCGACCTGGAGGCACTCACCACAAAAGAGCCGGACGCAGAAGCCTTGCAACGTTTATTCGAAGATTTAGAGTTCCGGACTTTACTAGAACGAAAGTTTTCCAAAAAGCAACCGACCGCAGAACCGGGCTTTTTCCAAGGCTCTCTCTTTGCAGAATTTGCGGACGAATCCCCGGAAGCAAGCAAATATTCAAATCTCAGCAAGTACAAAAAGGAGGATTTCGACTACCAACTCATTGAAACGAAAGAAGATAGACAGCGGATTATTGACTTATTCGTTACAAAAGATTTTCTCAGTCTAGACACGGAGACCACCGGAACCGACCCCATCAGTGCCAAATTGGTGGGATTGAGCTTTAGTGTCGAGGAAAATCAGGCTTTTTACGTACCGATTCCGCAAGACTTTGAAGAAGCGCAAAAGATAGTTAATGAATTTAAATCAGTCTATGAAGACGAGCGGATACTCAAAATCGGGCAAAACATCAAATATGATTTGATGGTACTGCAAAACTACGGTATTACATTGAAAGGCGAAATCTTCGACACCATGATTGCCCATTACCTTTTGCAACCGGAATTACGTCATGGCATGGACTATCTGGCCGAAGTCTATCTGAACTACCAGACCATTCATATCGAAGAACTTATCGGACCGAAAGGAAAGAACCAGAAGAATATGGCAGACCTTCCTCCGTCGCAAGTATATGAATACGCATGCGAAGATGCCGACATTACCTTGAAACTGAAAAATGTGTTTGAACCGAAGTTAAAGGAGGAAGGATGTTATGACCTGTTCCGTGAAGTAGAAATGCCGCTCATGCCGGTATTGGCTTGGATGGAACGCAACGGAGTGTGCATCGACACCGAAGCGTTGAAGGAAACTTCTACGCTCTACACCAAAGAAATGAACCGTTTGGAAGAAGAGATACACGCCCTGGCCGGTGAACCGTTCAACATAGCCTCTCCCAAACAAGTAGGCGAAGTCTTGTTTGAAAAACTAAAAATAAGCGAAAAGCCCAAGAAAACCAAAACAGGACAATATGTCACCTCGGAAGAAGTATTGGAAACATTACGCACGCGCCACCCCATCGTGGAAAAAATCCTGGAACACCGCGGACTGAAAAAACTGTTGGGCACATACATCGATGCCTTGCCCAAGCTTATCAATCCCGAAACCGGACATATCCACACCTCCTTCAATCAAACCATTACCACGACCGGACGACTGAGCAGCAGTAACCCGAACCTGCAAAACATCCCTGTACGCAACGAGGAAGGCAAAGAAATCCGTAAGGCTTTTATCCCGGAACCAGGTTGTGAATTCTTCTCGGCCGACTATTCCCAAATCGAACTGCGTATCATGGCCCACTTGAGCGGCGACCCACACATGATAGAGGCTTTCCGCGAAGGGCACGACATCCATGCCGCTACCGCCGCAAAAATTTATAAAAAGCCATTGGAAGAAGTTACCCGCGAAGAACGAAGCAAGGCCAAAACAGCCAATTTCGGCATCATATACGGTATCACCGTATTCGGATTGGCCGAACGGATGAACGTCAGCCGTGCGGAAGCCAAAGAGTTGATTGACGGCTATTTCACCACGTATCCCAAAGTGAAGGAATACATGCAGAAGAGCATTGAAACAGCGCGTGAAAAGGGATATACCGAAACCATTTACCATCGTAAATGCTATCTGCGCGACATCAACAGCCACAACGCAGTGGTGCGCGGTTATGCCGAACGCAACGCTATCAATGCCCCGATACAGGGCAGTGCGGCGGACATCATCAAAATTGCCATGATAGCCATTTACCACCGCTTCCAAAAAGAGCACATACGTTCTAAAATGATTTTACAAGTACACGACGAATTGAACTTCAGTGTCTATCCGGAAGAAAAAGAACGCGTGCAGCAAATCGTCATCGAAGAAATGGAACGCGCCTACACCATGCAAGTCCCGCTCGAAGCCGATTACGGTTGGGGAAGGAACTGGTTGGAAGCACATTGAGAAACTGGAAAACGTTGTCTGCAAGTTCTAAAACCGTCCGCTGCAAAACGGGAAACCACCGCACAGAGAACGGAAAATCACTTGCCGCAGAACGAAAAATCGTTCGCCTGAGATTGAAAAATCGTTTGGCGCAGAACGAAAAAGATTTCCCACATAGCGGATTTATTCTTAATTTTGCACCTAATTAAATAAGGTAATTGATAAAAACAAAATAAACTATGGCTTTAAAAGCAGGTATAGTAGGTTTGCCCAACGTGGGCAAGTCTACCCTTTTCAACTGTCTGTCGAGTGCCAAGGCACAGGCAGCCAACTTCCCGTTCTGTACCATCGACGCACAAATGGGACAAATCACCGTGCCGGACGAACGTCTGAACAAACTGGCGGAATTGGTCCACCCCGGGCGCATCGTTCCGGCCACATGCGACATCGTGGACATCGCCGGACTGGTGAAAGGAGCCAGCAAAGGAGAAGGTCTGGGCAACCAGTTCCTCGGCAATATACGTGAGACCGACGCCATCATCCACGTATTGCGCTGCTTCGACAATGACAACATCGTTCATGTGGACGGGTCGGTAGACCCCGTGCGCGACAAGGAAATCATCGACACGGAGCTACAACTCAAGGACTTGGAGACTATTGAAAACCGCATCAAACGCGTGGAAAAAGTGGCCAAGGTGGGCGGTGACAAACAAGCCAAACTGGAATACGACGTGTTGTTGCAATACAAAGCGGCTTTGGAACAAGGCAAATCGGCACGCACCGTCACCTTTGAAAACGAAGACGAACAGCAGGCGGCCAAAAACCTCTTCCTGCTCACGGCCAAACCGGTGCTCTACGTCTGCAATGTGGACGACACCTCTGCCGCCCACGGCAACGCACACGTGGATGCCGTACGCGAAGCCATCAAGGACGAAAATGCCGAACTGCTCATCATCTCCGCCCAGACGGAGGCCGACATTGCCGAACTGGAAAGCTACGAGGAGAAACAGATGTTCCTGGAAGACATGGGGTTGAAGGAATCAGGATGCGACCGCCTCATCAAAGCCATCTACCATCTGTTGGACTTGCAGACGTTCATCACGGCCGGAGAAATGGAAGTGAAAGCCTGGACCTTCCGCAAGGGATGGAAAGCCCCGCAGTGTGCCGGCGTCATCCACACGGACTTTGAAAAAGGCTTTATCCGCGCGGAAGTCATCAAATACGACGACTACGTCCGTTACGGTTCGGAAGCAGCCGTGCGCGAAGCCGGCAAGATGGGAGTGGAAGGAAAAGACTATGTGGTGCAGGATGGCGACATCATGCACTTCCGTTTCAACGTATGACCGCTATGGACAACCTGTTATTTATCACGTGGAATCCCGACCTGTTCGCTTTCCACCTCGGTTCGTTCGGCGTGCGCTGGTATTCGCTGTGTTGGTGCTTCGCCTTGTTGGCAGCCTACGTATTGGTGCAACGCCTGTACCGGCAACAGCACATCGCCGACAAACTGTTTGACCCGTTGTTCTTCTATTGTTTCGTGGGCATCCTCGTAGGCGCCCGTCTGGGGCACTGCCTATTCTACGAACCGGGCTACTTCCTCGCCCACCCCTTGGAAATGATCCTGCCCATGCGGCAGACGGCCAACGGTTGGACGTTCACCGGTTACGCCGGACTGGCCAGCCACGGCGGTACGATAGGCTTGATGCTCGCCCTTTGGCTTTACGTCAGGAAAACGAAACTGAATATCATGCATGTACTGGACAACATTGCCATCGCCACTCCGGCCAGCGCCATGTTCATCCGTCTGGGCAACCTGATGAACTCGGAAATCATCGGCAAGCCGACCGATGTGCCTTGGGCTTTCGTCTTCGAGCGCGTCGACATGCTGCCACGCCATCCCGGCCAGCTCTATGAAGCCATTTGCTATTTCGTGTTCCTCATCGCCGGATACGTGCTTTACCATAAATATCCGCAGAAAGTCGGTACGGGCTTCTATTTCGGTTTCTGCCTGACTACCATCTTCACGGCCCGTTTCTTCATCGAATATACCAAAGAGGTGCAAGAAGCATGGGAAGCCGCCATGCTTATCAACATGGGCCAGATACTGAGTATCCCCTTCATTCTGTTGGGATCCTATTGCATGGCAGGCGGCAAACTCTGCCGCAAGTTAGGTGAACCTCGATGAACCGATGAAGGGCGCGACATCCATCATACGAATTCTTGTCGTGGGCACGGCCTGCCTTCCGGCAGCCTGCACGGACAAGGATTCATGTTTTTCCTACTCATTCGAAAACGGTTTGAAGGGAGAAATCCGCTTGGAACACATACACGACAGTTTGAGTGTGTTACGTCACTTTATCGACGGTACGGAAGTGTCGGAATGGGAACTCCCCTACCCCGTATACCGTTTCGATTGCGGTGACTTGACAGGTGACGGGACACCGGAAATCGCCGTGGGAGTCATCAAACCCACCCGTTATTTCCCACATCCGGAAAAGCGGCTCTTCCTTTTCAAACTCTACAAGGGCCGACTCATCCGTCCATTGTGGATGGGGTCGCGGTTGGCGCGCCCGTTAGTGGACTTCCATATCCTGCGTGACTCTGTCCCTGCACGGGTTTGCACCACGGAACGTGTGTCTGACGGCACTTTAGTACAGGCTTTATACCGTCAAGAAGGCTTCGGACTGGCATTTGAGCGTGACCTGCCCAACCCATAAATTACCAATACATTAACTTTCACTACTCATGAAACACCATCTTTCCATCTATTGCTGCATCCTATTCCTCACAATGGGCATGGCAGCCTCCTGCAACTCTTATAAGAAAAAAGCACCGGCCAAACCACAGCAAGCCCAGGAACAACCCGTACAAGCTGCTCCCGCCTCCCGCCTGCTGACAGACAGCCTCCTTCCCCAAAGCGTGGATTTGGAACAGGACATCAACGGATTGGGCTACGAAGAACTCCGCATCCTCAGAAGTTATCCATACGCCCTGCATGGATACTGGTTTATCGAAGGAGACCTGAACAATTTCTTCTGCCGCAAGACAGATTGGTACTATGACTTGTGCGAGAAGACGCTCTACGAAAGCTATGAGAAAAACCTCGTTTATGCGGACACATACGACAAAGTCGAACTCCTGCCTGAAGAAAAAGCTTTCGTGGAAAAGATCGACCGCCGCATGGCCCAACTCGCCCGACACAAATACAAAACAAGGGACGGACACAAACTGCTCAACTCCTTCCTTTGTGTCAACCTTTTCCAAATAGAAAAGCCCAGCGGAAAGTTACTTTCGATGTTGGACCGCTGCAACTTCGCCATCGCCCCCATGGGGTACGAACAGCTATTCCATGTATACGAAGCCAACGACTATCAACAAATACCCAGTTTCATCACCACGGATGTCTACCTGCAAGCCTACCACATGTATTTCAGTTATGCACTGAAAAGCCTCGAACGAAACCATTTCAACCCGGCCTTACAGAAAATAGTGCAAGCCCTCTACACGGAATGCATGAACCTGGAACAGCAAGAATCCATTAAGGCTGAGGCAGGATACGCTGCCACCTATTTCGCCATAGCCTATTACCTGCTGACAAAGAAAGAACTGCCCGTACCTGTCGCATTGCAACCTGCTTACAAGGCTGAGTTACGGAGCACTACGAGTTGCCAAGATGCTCCTTCGGCCTTTTTGGACTATACGGACATACTCTTCCCTTACAGTTTGTTCAAACCTCGCGGCCATTACGCCCACAACGCAAACGACCGTTGCTATTTCCAGTGCATGATGTGGTTGCAGACGGCTTCCTTCTGCCGTGAGACCCCGGAAACCCTGTGGCGCGCGGCTATAATAGCCGCTGCGCTGAACCGTATCCCGGCTGAACTCCGGCAAGCTTGCCTGAAACTAAATCAAGCCCTTACTTTCCTGATGGGGACACCGGACAATGCCTCCATCCTCGAAATGGCGGACTATATGAGCCGACACGGACTGACCGACCGGATTCTGGCACACGACGAAGATGCCATCCGGCAAATAGACGGCATGCTCAAGGAAGTCTTCAAGACACGCAACCGCATCAAGCCCAAAATCCAATTAAGTTGTGCCGACAAAATCAATTTCATGCCTGCACGCTACATGGCAGACAACGAAGTCTTGAATGAAATGGCAGATGCCACCCCCAACAGCAACCGCGCCTATCCCAAGGCTTTGGACGTGTTTGCTGCCTTCGGCGTAAAAAGCGCGAAAGCCCTCCTCGACACATGTTACCACGAGAAAGAGAACTGGAAAGACTACCCCGTCATGGCCGACAAGATGAAAAGACAATTCCAAGGCCGTTCCGGAGACACAGTCACCATGTACGACCGATGGATGGAAGCCCTCATAGAATTGCAACGCCCCAACAAGGATTATCCCTGCCTGATGCAAACCCCGGCTTGGCAAATCAAAAACCTATATACGGCCTTGGCTTCGTGGACGGGACTGAAACATGATGTCATACTCTATGGCGAACAGCCCATGTTGGCCGAATGCGGGGGCGGTGGTGAATTGGCCATCCCGGTCGTTGTCGGATACGTAGAACCCAACCAGACTTTCTGGAAGAAACTGAAAGAGCTCATCGCCCGGCACCGACAACTCCTAAAGGAAACGGATTTCGACGATGAGGATTTGATTTCGAAAGCCCGCATCCTTGAAGAACAGGTGGACTTCTGCCTCCGAGTGACAGAAAAGGAACTACGGGGAGACACACTCACGACAGAGGAATACATGGACATACAGAAAATGGGAAGCTCCATCGAATGGTTCACGCTCAGCGTCATCGAGCCGGGAGTCTCTTATAACAGCATAGAAGAGGTCAAAGGTTCCTCACGCTCCGTAGCCCTCGTAGCGGACGTATTCACCCGCAACGTACAGGAATGCGGAAAAAACGGCATCCTGCATGAAGCCACAGGCACTGCCAACGCCCTCTACGTACTGGTTGACATCGGAGGACAAATCTACCTCACCCGTGGAGCCACATTCAGCTATTACGAATTCGTCCGTCCCTTGGGCGAACGGTTGACGGACGATGAATGGCAAAAAATGCTAAAGGACGGCAAAGCACCGAACGTACCTTCATGGATACGTCCCTACCTGTTAGACCATGTACCTACAGTGGACGAAACTTATTTCTACAGTTCAGGATGCTAAAGACATTACTTTGGATTTACCCCCTTCTCTGCCTCTTTTCCTCCTGTCGGCAACAAACGAAAGAGGACACGCTAAGCATCCTTTTCACGGGAGACGTTTTGTTGGATCGCGGTATGCGCCCTTGGATAGAGCGCGAAGGCGTGAAAGGACTGTTTCAGGGAGTCTGCGAGGCATTCCAAAAGGCCGATGCTGTGGTTATCAACTTGGAGTGCCCGCTCACCGAACGCCACACTCCGGTGGGCAAGAAATTCGTTTTCCGGGGCGAACCCACATGGGCCAAAGCCCTCCGGCAAGCCGGTATTACACACGCCGCCTTAGCCAATAACCACACCATAGACCATGGGCGGGATGGACTGGCCGATACTTATCACGTACTCCGGGACGCTGACATTGTCCCACTCGGTTACGGAAAGACGGTTGAAGAACAGACCACTCCCGTAACCATAAGGAAAGGCAAGCTCGAAGTGGCACTCTTCAACACCATCCCCCTCCCAATAGAGAACTGGCCGCGAGCGGAAGGAAAACCGGATATATGCCGTGCTTCCGTCAAGCGGTTGGCCGCTGCTATCCGGAAATATAAAGCCTCGCACCCCTCTGCCCGTATCGTGGCCGTATTGCATTGGGGTACGGAGTTCCAACCCATTCCCGACATGCAGCAGCGTTACGATGCCCACCTGTTGGTACAGGCCGGTGCAGATGCCATCATAGGACACCATCCACACGTCGTGCAACCCTTGGAATACATCGATTCCCGACCTGTATTCTACAGCCTCGGCAATTTCGTATTCGACCAAAGCCACCCTGACTGCCGGAAAGCCTCGATGGCTCTCCTGCGCTTCAAGGCTTCCGAAGTGCAGGCACGGGCCATTCCTGTAGAAATCCGGCAATGCAGACCTCAAATCAGTCGGAAACAACATGAAAACCGATAAAAAGCACTATCTTTGTCCCTAAAGAAACCCATTAACCCTTTTCATCATGAAAAAGCTATTGACTGCTTTAGTATGCCTGCTTGCCGTATGCAACGGTATGTGTCAATCCTGTATCAAAACCCATGTGCCCTTGGACTCCATCGTCCTGAGCGACCCTTGTATCTTGCCCGACCGCGCCACCATGACCTATTATATGACCGGAACGGGTGGCAAGTTATGGAAAAGCAAAGACTTGCGGTATTGGGACGGCCCTTACACCGTAGCGGAAACCGACCCCGAATCTTGGATGGGGCCGAAACCCATGATTTGGGCGGCCGAGCTTCACCAATACAAAGGCAAATACTACTATTTTGCCACTTTCACCAACCAGGCCGTAAGTGTGGGACGTTACAAAGGAAACAACCTGGAACGCCGGGCTTGCCATGTATTGGTCAGCGACAAGGCCGAAGGCCCCTACCGCCCGATGAAAGACGAGACTTACCTCCCGGCAAACAAATTGACGCTCGACGGTACGTTGTGGGTAGACACGGACGGACGGCCTTACATGGTCTACTGCCACGAATGGCTGCAAAACTGGGACGGCACCATCGAAAAAATAGAATTGAAACCCGACCTGAGCGGCAGCGTCGGCGAAGGAAAACTATTGTTCAAGGCCAGCGCGTCGCCTTGGAGCCGCGAAGTCATCGAGGGAGACACGCTTCCCAACCGTGTGACGGACGGCCCTTATTTGTTCCGCACCCAGACAGGACGCCTAGGCATGATATGGACCAGTTGGATTTATAATGTCTATACCCAAGGAGTTGCTTATTCAGAAAGCGGCACATTGGACGGCCCGTGGGTGCAGGAAGAACAGCCCATTACCCCACCCAACTTCGGTCACGGCATGTTGTTCCGCACGTTCGATGGCGAGCTACTCATGTCTGTCCACAGCCATAAGGACATCCACGGCCACTATCATCGTGTGCCCCACCTCTTCAAAGTGGACGATTCCGGCGACAAGATTGTCGTGAAGAAAGAATACCGGTAAGACTTAAAAGGGATTTGGCTTTTCCTGTCAAATCCCTTTTTTATTCCTTTTCTATATATTCTTTTTCAAAACAACCCAACTTCCATGTTTCTTTCCTTCCTTACGTTTAATCCATTCTCCCGTTTTCAGATGCCTGACGGCATTGTACACAGAAGTTTCGCTAATACCAAGATTATCAGAAATAAAGGCATAAGTAGCTGATGGTTTTCCGGCAATGACCTCCAATACTCTTTTTTCCATCTCCGATAGTTCTTTCTTTTCCTCACTCTTTTCCTCACTCTTTTCCTC
>NZ_JH376593.1:0-187137 GCF_000233955.1 Paraprevotella clara YIT 11840 | reverse complement strand
TTTCCTCACTCTTTTCCTCACTCTTTTCCTCACTTGGGTAATATTTAAGAGCTTCGGCTGAAATCGGTTCTACCACCAGAAAAGCAGTTCCAAGATCAAGGCTAAATTCGGGTTCTCCATTCCCGTTTTCCTTCAATTCTTCTTTTACCCTTATGATTCCCCGGCTGAAACGGTTGACAAACCCCAATACTTTCATGGCTTCTGCAATCACAGGATTACGATAGTCATTCACAAACGGGAAGTTTTGAGCATTTACCTTGCCATACAACCCACCGGGATTCATCAACTCTATACGGTCATTGTACTGATAAAACTGAATAGGACCGTTGCTCTCGTACGTACGATGGCAAATGGCATTCATCAACAACTCACGGGTAGCCCAATGAGGATAGTCCATAAGCGTTTTTTCTCGTAAAGCACTAATCGGCACAGGACGGCGGTTGATAATAGACGTATCGACAAACGTATCCAACCGGAATAAGACTTCGCAAAGATTTCCTGCAAATTTATATTCACTTTTTACCTCACTTTCCCGTCCTTTTCCTCCAAACCTCACATATTGTATATACGCACCCGGAAGAAAACGTTCCACTTGTTTACCGAAAAACAATATACCGGCGTATGTCGGACAACCGTACCTTTTATCAAAAAAGCCCAACGACTGTAACTGCAATTCTACATCTCGTCCATCCTCGCGTAACACATCTTCAGGTACGGCCTTCGGAAGATAAAGTTGCCTAAACATAGCAATGTCTAAATCATCCACAGTAGCCCCAATACAAGGCATGGCATCGAATGTCTTGATATTGGCCACTCGCTTCTCATATAACCTACGTTCATCGTCTTCATTAGCTACTCCTTTCCTCGGCCCTATCCTCACCCATATCCTCCCCTTATATTTTACAGGCGGCATTTTGGTAGGATAGACCTCCACTACGACAATGTCCCCTTCCGGAAATGTAAGCTTTTGCACAGTCATCGAAGGTTGCGGTTGGATATTCCCATCCGTCCGTATACCTGCTATATTCTTCAATAATTCATCTGTTACATGGATGGGATGCAGGCTCCCGTCATCCTCTGCCCCGATGATGAGGTACCCCGGATGGTTATTACACGGCAAATCATTTGCAAAAGCACAAATAGCCTGTCCGAACTTGTCTGTATTAGTAGTTGAAATGGTTCGTTCTACACTGTCATTCTCCAAATCACCTAATAAACCACGTATATAATCCTTTGTTATTGACATATTGAATAATCCTAAAATGAGACGATTCGAAAACAAAGATACGGAAACAACAGAGCATTTACAACGGAAACAAAATAAAATCTATACGACAATAATTTCTATCGTTACCATATACCCTATTTCCTCGGAACGGATGATTCCGGCGACAAGATTGCCGTGAAGGAAGTTAAAAAGGATTTGACTGGAAAAGCCAAATCCTTTTTATTTCTTATCGGTGCACTCTTTTTTCCATTGGGGCTTTGCCGGAGGAAATACATCTAAGAGCAGCCAAAGTTACAAAGACTTACTATTGTTGTCTTGTACAAACCTGTTTCTCACCGCCATAACCGTTATTGTATGTCCACGTCAATTTCGTAGCAGTAACAGTCACGTTATAATACTCATCTCCATATCCGTCTTCATCGTCTATAACCATCACTTTACCGTTATTTTGCAACCAAGTAAAAGTGTACGACCACCATCCGCCATCTTCTTCGTCATATTCACGGTATATTCCCGTCAAATCTTCATTAAATGTCATTAATGCGTAAGCATTGTATCCAAAATCATATCTCCATGTTCCCACGATACTATTGCCGGATGCTCCGTTATCATCGTCGTCGTCATCCTTGCATGAAACCACTCCGGCACAAAGCACCACGGCCAAGAACATGGCCAACCATTTGAACATTACTTTTCTCATAATAAATTGATTTTCAATATTGCTTCCAAACTCCCCGAGAAGCAGGTTATTTTCTTTTTTTGGGTACATATACGAAAAAAGCGCAGGGAGTCCGTACCTGTTGCCCGTCCCACGCATAGAGGCCTTCGCATTGCCCGGTACAGTTGAACGAGCAACGCAGAAGCCCCACGCCGATATGTATATATATCCCTCACTCCCCATGCGAAAACACACAGGTACAGTGAGAGCCTGTATAAAACATACCCACAGGGCATCTACCGCTGCCATGTCCCTGACTGTACCAGAAAGTTGCGAAGTTTCTATGCGTCGAAGAACAAAGCGTCAAGTAAACGCCTTTCCACAATATATGTGTCCCCATTCCAACCGCCCTTTTTACAAGGGCTTCGGCATGGCGACAAGGCAAAGATAAAGAAAAAACGTAAAAGCGGACTAAAAAGAATGAAAAAAATTCCTTTTCAAAGACAAAAATCAACCTCCGCAGAACGGAAAATCAATCTCAGCCGAACAATTTTTCAATCTCAGCCGAACGATTTTTCAATCTCAGCCGAACGATTTTTCATTCTGCGGAAGAATTTTTCACGGATACAAAACCTTGTAAAACAAATACTTATGTGTTTTCTAAAAAACATACAGCCATTAAGACACGGAAAGATGGATGGACATATCAGGATTCAGATGCAAAAACGCCGCATCCTCCTGTTTTTAAGGCATGCGGCATTAGCCAATACGGTTGCATCCGAAAAACATAAACCGGATACTAACGAACGGTGCTTTTATTGTTTGGCATCATGAGAACGTTGTTTCCGAGACTCATTCAAAGCCCAAATAGCCAAAAGACCGATAAACAACAAAAAATAAATAAATGCCATAATCTCTTATTTCTTGCGGTAAGCTATCGTACCCGTGGCCTGGTTGGTAGGCATGACCAACACTTCGGCTATCTGGATATGCTCGGGCAAGGAAGCAGCGAAATAAACCACCTCGGCCACATCATCGCCCGTGAGCGGACGAAGCCCTTCATACACGTTGTCGGCCGCAGCCTTATTGCCACGGAAACGCACTACGGAGAAGTTCGTCTCCACCAATCCGGGCTTGACGTTCGTCACACGTATGGGAGTATCCACCAAATCTATACGCAAACCGTCCGACAGGGCCTTCACCGCCGCCTTGCAGGCACAGTACACGCTCCCGCCGGGATAAGCATAGTCTCCGGCAATGGACCCCATGTTAATGACGTGTCCCCTGCCCCGCTCCACCATGCCGGGCACCACGAGGCGCGTCATGGCCAAGAGGGCTTTCACGTTCGTGTCTATCACCACGTCCCACTCGTCGAGGCTTCCTTCGTGCTCTTTATCCACCCCGATGACCAGGCCGGCATTGTTCACCAACACGTCTATGGCCTTCCACTCTTCGGGAAGGGAATCCAAGGCAGCACGGGCTGCGGCACGGTCGCGCACGTCGAACGGCAACAGCCATACTTCGACTCCATATTTTTCTTCCAATTCGTCCTTTACGGCATTCAGTTTCTCCACGTTACGGCCATTCAGAATCAGCCGGTGCCCGTTCTTGGCAAACTTGCGGGCGCATCCCTCTCCTATTCCCGAGGAAGCACCGGTTATCAATACAGTATTCTTTTCCATATCACATCGCTTTTAAATCTTTCTAACTGCAAATATAACAGAAAAAGCCGTCCCATATCACACATGAGACGGCTTTTTCATTCCGGATTCTTATAAGACTACTTTACCAGACGTATCAATGCCACACAGTTCCATACAGGCTCCCCCTTATAGGGCTGCACGTCCGTACCGACAGTTTTCGTGGTTACCTGCGAGGACCTTACCCCATATTTATCCACCAACTGTTTTTTCACATATTCCGCACGCTGGCCGGCCAGCTCACGGTTGTAGGCTTCGGAACCGGACGTGGCGTCGGCATAGCCCTCCACACACACGGCTGCCCCGGGATTGTCATGCAAGAAACGAGCCACTTCGTAGAGCTGGGTCTCCTGCCCCTCGTTCGGCTTGTTCCTATTGACTGAGAAGCGGATGGAAGCCATCACCACGTTCCACTTGGAACGGTCGGCATTCACTCGACCTATCACCCTATCCTTGCCCGGAACCTCAACTTCGCGTACCAATACCGTATCTACACGGTAACGCACAGCCTCGACAGGTACCGTAATCACCGGTTTGCGGAAAGCCCGGCGTCCTAAATAGACACTCACTCCGGCACTCAACGCCACCGAGGCCATATAACGGCCCTTTGTGGGATTGACATAATTGTCTGTCCACTCGCTGACCACATCCACATTGACATCCAGCAGGCGGTGTACGCTGAAACGATTACGGACGCCCACATGGCCTGTAAACAGGTTCTCACGCGTGGTTCCCCGATAAGCAAAAGCATGCTTGTAGCCCATACCTGCAAAAGGGACCAAATCGTAAAGAGCCCCTTCCCGTTCACAGCCTGTAATCAGGTTGAGCAAGCTGAGACGAAAATCCGCCCGCACACCCAAATAACGCAGGTAATAGCGGAAAGAACCGTCGTAGCCCACGTCTACCCTGTTTAAGGGAGAGAAAGGTTCCACTCCCTTGTCCAACGGCGTTCCACGATAGCCGTTCTGGCTATAACCGAACACATCGAGATGCAGCCCCCAAAAAGGGGTTATCCATTTTCCAACCCCTAAGTTTAAAGCAGGGGTAATCTGTTTCCCAAAAGCTATATCTTGCCAGCCGGGCGCAAAAAGAGCCTGCACGCCTACACCGGCATCCATATAAACATTATCTCCGAATCCGTCCCATACAGACACCCGTTCCGGCTGGGCCAAAGCTTTCGTGCCCGAAAACAGAAGCAGGGACGCTATCATTATTTGTCTTATCTTCATGATTTTCTCTATTATTATTCAACGACTTGCAATGTGATCCCCATCGGCTGGTTACGGCTTCCGATAGAACCGCCTGCTTCGAAATCAAACATCTTAGCGCAAGTGAACATATAACGGTTGCCCACGTGATAGTACTTCAGAGTGAACTGTTCGGCCACGCCTAACGTGCCGGTCACATCCATATCGAAAATAAGACGTCCGTCGTAACGTTCAGCCCGGGCTACCCCACGACATTCATCATCCACAAAAGCCGCCAACATGTCGCCCTCGGCCAACTCAGTATTGATGGCTTCATAGTAATCCACCGTGAAGACAGCACGCATATTAACGAGTTTGAAAGCCGTTTCCAACGGCAACACGTTGTATTCGGCCTCACTGCCCCATGAGGTAGCATCGGTATACCGTGCGCATTCTTCCGTGACAAACACATGTTTCAGCGAATCGCAATAATAACGAAAAGACATCTTATCACCGGCGCTACCTTTCATCTTCAGCAGGTAATGGCCGTCCAACCCATCTTGCACGATGCTACACGGACGATCGCCCACGAAAGCCGCCACGTTGTCAGCTCCCGACATATAAGGCCGCACCACGTCGGGCAAAGCCACATAGAGATCCATATAACCATGTTCCCTCAAGTCCATCACGACTTTCTGCGTCTGCGTGTGCAGGAAATCACAGGCCGGTCCATAGACATATATGTCTTTCAAATCCGAAGTGTAATATTGTAACGTCAGTTTCTCGGTCTCTTCACGAGCCCATGCGCGGAAACGGAATATATAGGCCCCGTCTTCTTCGGAAACATGTCCCACCCCTCGGCATTCATTCCCGACGAAAGCACCCACCATGTCGCCAGTTGCCACCGCTCCCTGGTCGAAAGCCGACAAATCCACTTTCACTTCCAAGTCCATGTAATAAGGCAGCTCGCCTTGAGAATTCCAAGTGAACATACGAGGCGTATCCATGCTGCCCAAAGTGATGTCTGATTCGAACGCCACTTGCTCGGCTGCAACAAACAGTTCCTTCTTCCGGTCACTGTAATACCGGAACTCCACTTTTCCCATTTCGGCTTGCTCGCCTTTCACCTGAATCAGATAAAAAACTTCTCCTTGTGCATTCTCTACCTGCTGCGCGATACCACGGCATTCCTGTCCGATAAAAGCAGCCAAACGGTCGGCCGGTGTGATGTCGGGACGGATATAGTCCGACATACGGATCACAGCCGTCATACTGGCCGGATAAATGAACATATCGGGAGCCTGCCAGTCGGGAGCCTGCATCGGCGATGCCTTCACGACTTCCCAAGAAGGGGCTTGCATTCCCCCACCGAACTCTATGGTCCAGTCGGTAGGTGCGGTGGCGGGCACAGGGCCCGCCGCCGGCATCCAACCGGGGTTTTCAAATTTTGTATATTCAGGAACTTTCACATTGTCGTCTTCCTCCGTACAAGCGGCAAAGAAAACAGATGCAAGTCCCAGAAAAATATATTTTAAATGTTTATATTCCATTTGACTTATCTTTTAATTTTAATCACTTTATATACGTCATCGTTACCGTTGACATTGATATTCACCATGTAAACGCCGGGAGCCATGTTCAAGGCATCGGTCCAATGGATATCCACTTGTCCGTCTCGGTTGCAATCCCTAAAGATGGCTACCGTAGTTCCCTTCGTATCATTGATGGTTACTATCACCTTGGCTTTCGGATCTACCTGTTTGCGTATGAAGAGTTCGTTATAGAACGGAGATGGATAGACAGCCTGACTGTTCCGATCTACGAATGAAATCACAATCGGATTGTCATACGATCCTTTCACATCGTCGGCCTTGAAGTTGCCTGCATCGGCTGCTGATGCCACCACTTCGCCTTTTCGCTCCACAACCACGTCGAATGACTCGGCCTGTTCTCCGGCTACAGACAGGAAGAAGAGCGGTTCATCGCTTTCTCCACGGCAGATAACCGGCGATTCGCCACGGAGTTCCCCGTTGGCATATGCTTTAAGCACGTCGCCTTCGTTCACCTCTATGCCTTCCACCGTGGTCACCATAGACATGGTACGTGCATAATTGGTATTAGCCACTCCGTAATCAACCATTTCCGGTTCATTGCCCATTGAGCGTGTCTTCACGTTCGCACGTCCTCCTTGCGTATTATCCGACGGATACTGCAAGGTAGCCGTGGTCGTACCGATACGCTGCAACATATAGCCTCTACCGGGCTGCATGTAAGTCAATGAACCGATCCAGCCCAGATTGCCGTTGTACATGGCAAAACCGCTCTGGCTCTTCACCACGTCGCCTTCTTCGGCTTCATAACCGGCCAAAGCCTCGTTCAACGTCAGGTTCTTCTGGGCCAGATAAGGAATGTAGTTCCATACGGCCACACCCTTATCGTTCACGCTGCGGACGGTAAGAATATTGTCGGCCGTATTTACCGGCTTGCCAATCACACTCAAGGTCTGTGCATAAGAAGAACGGACCATAAACATACCCTCGTTGTCGAACGAACGGAGCGAACCGACCCATCCGGTTTCCGTACCATACGTACTTACACCGCCGTCTTCACGCTTCACTTCGTCGCCCGAAGCCCATTCGTTGTTCCTCAATATCTCGGAGATATCGGCCATCTTGTCGTTGCTTACATTGAACGATGTCCATGTCCAACCGTTTTCCAAAGCCACGTCGAGCTGTACCAGGTCGAGGTTGGAGAATACGACCGGAGACTTCGGAGAACCCACAATCGTGTTCGCACGGAATGCGATTTCCTTTTCAGGAGAAGCCACATAAGTCTGTCCCGTGGAAGCATCCCACATCTTGAACTCAAGGTTCTCATGCGAACCGCTGTTGCTATACACGGTCAGCAACGCATAATACATGTCGTTCACCTTGATATACTCGTTGGTAGCCACACCTACGCATACATCGTTTTCGAATGCAGCCAACAAGTCTTCCGTATCATTGGAGAACTTGCCGTTCAATTTGAGCTGGCCGTACACGTTCATGTTGAACTTGTAGTCAGCCGGATTCACGCTCCAATCCGGTTTCTTGCCGTTCACCTTCAAGGTCACGTTCAACGGTTCGGACACACCTTCGCTGTTCGTCAGGTAGAACACTTCGTTATACGTACCGATATTCACACTTTCATCCACCGTAAAGGTTACTTTCCGGCTTTGTGTTGCAGTAAGCGTACCGCTGGCCGGTTCCACATCTATCCATGAAGGATAATTGCTAATAGTATAATCTTCCGTATTACCGCCCTTGTTCACCACTTCCATCGTGAAGCTCAAAGGTTCGTCCACAGCCTTTTCAAGGCTGATTTCATCCTCGCCCCACTTCAACTGGTTGCGGTCGATATAAGCCGTCCAGGTTATCGGCGAAGCAATGCGGTTGCCGTTCAGGTCACGCACACCGGATACAGAGAAGGTCACCGTAGTCTTTTCTACCTTGGCAGGATCTTCCTTCAATGTCACGATAAGCGCGTCGTTATTAACCACGAAGTCGAACAACAAGTCTGTCACACCGCCATTGTCCTTCACCGGTGCAATGGCAGAATTCATCATGACTTCTTCTACCATGCCGCGGTCCTCCGGATTGTCTACCGAAGCTACTTCTACATTTCCGATAACTGCAATGGCATCGGGCACTGGTGATGATGTGGCTGGTTGCTTCTTCATATCCTTGAGCGAGAACCTCACAACAGGGATATTCTGCTCCGTCACACCGTGAGCCTCGAACGGGTAATAAGCCAAAAGTCCTATTGCCGTGCTGTCGGCTTTCATGCGCATGCCTTCGTTCACCGATTTCTCGTCCTTATAGAGGTTCCAGATGCGCAGATCGTCGAGACAGCCCTTGAAGTGGTGCTCATACGTGTTGGTGGTTGCGTTGACAATCACCGGCGTCACTCCGGCATAGATATATCCGGAAGCTATCTGCCCGTAGTCCGTCACATCGGCATAGGTGTTCAGTTCGCCGTCCACGTAAAGCTGGACGCGTCCTGTCATGCGGTTGGCCGACACGGCCACGTGGTGCCAGTTGTCATCCAGGTAATTGCCCTTGGCTTCCAACGGAACCTGGCCGTTACTGCAGAATGCCAGCTTGCTGTCTTTGAATCCTAAGAAGAACAGGTTTTCAGAACCTCCCCAGTCATTGCCGTCGGCACGTCCGTTGGCCAGAAGGGTCGCATTCTTGTTGGTATGGTCTCCCTTGAACCAGAGTTCAATCGTATAGTCTGTCTGCTTGTCTATCACGACCGAGCTTCCGGAAGAAAGTTTCAGGTAGGTATTGACACCGTTCAACTGCAGGCTCTTGCCTTCCGGCAGAATCCACGTACCGCCGCTCATGCCCAAGTTCAGGCCGCGGGCCTTGTCTTTCAACATAGTGCCTTCGGCCTCGTCCATCGGATAATAAGAAAGCAGGTTCTGTTCGTTTCCGCTCAGGAGCACATTGCTCTGGGACTGGATTTGCCCTGCCGTACGGGCTTCCGTCCATACGCGTACATTGTGAATCCGTCCTTTCAGCTTTTCTGCCAACGTGTAGTTGGATGCTCCGGTATAAGCCGGAATGTCCGAACGTTCCATACGTGCCTTGAAGTCGTAGTACATCACCATGCGTCCTGCGGACTCGCCGTCTTCCTGCTGGTCCAAAACCAAAGCCACATGATGCCAGTTGTCCAAATAGTTATTGATTTCATCTTCGGTAGAAACCACTTTGTCTGAGATGTAAACATTGCCGTTCACCACAGCCTTCAGCTTGCGGTCGGACGTGATGCCGAAAGCCAAAGAATCTTCGCCTTCGCCATGACGGAAGAATGTAGCATCCTGGTCGACCGGAAGCTGTATCCATGCTTCCAGCGTGATGTCCTTGCCGCGGAAACTGCGTTTCAATTCGCTTTCGAACTTGTCGTTACCGTCCGTTTCCACTGCCACGGAGTGGGACGTTTCCGTACCGTTCTTCACACCCGTCACCTTGAAGTTGTTGTCGGTCAGATAACCGGCAGCTATCGCTTCGTTGAAGGTAATCTTCGCATCGTCGTTGATGGTCAGTATGCCGTTGGCAGGTTGGGGCGTGCCGAACAAGCGCGGGATGTACATGTCTTTCACACCGCTATGGATTTCAGAGAAGTTCTCCACATCCACGTTGTTGATGTTGCACACCGATACGGCACAAAGGTCGTAAGGCTGGTCGGGCATGTCATCCAGGAACCACTTGTACCGGATGGTACCCTTGTCTTCCGCTTGGATCATCTCTGCATTCAGGCCTTGCTTGATGGCTTCCTCGTAATACTTTTCATCACTGAAATAGTTCATCAACGTCACCCAATTCTCTTCCGAATCGCTCGAAGGCTTATACAGTAGTTTGATGCTCTTGAAATTATCATAGTTCACGTTGAAATCCGTGATGTCCACATTCATGTAATGCTTCTTCACACCATTCACGTCCACTACCGGCAATTCCGTATTGTAAGTCCAATTATTGGCCGGAGTCTTGATTTTCACATCCGAGCAACTGGGCGTAAAGTGAACCGTGAAAGTCACGGTGTCCGCAATGGCCGGGAAATTGGCTGTCGGGTCACCTTGGCACTGCGAAGCCAACACCAGTTGCAGATTGTCGTAGTTCAAGCCGGGGCCTTTGGTCACTTCAAGCACCTTGGTCAGCGTTTCGCCCGCCGGCACAAGTATCGTGCGTCCGTTTCCTATGGCACCACCGTCCATCTTCAATCCGGCACCACTCTGGTTGGCTTGATCATCCACAATCAGGTTGAACCACGCATCCTCGTTTACTGCCGAGTTATTACGCAGGTAAAGCGTCACGTAGGCAGGTTCACCAGAAGGCACATTCTCGATAAAAGCATTTTCAACCGCGATTTCGGGCACTTCGACTTGCAGCGTCTTCTCACTGATGACCGTACCCTTCTCGTAATATTTCGTCACCTCCTCGTCTTCGTACGGACAGGAAGTGGCACCCGCACGCGTGCGGAAAATGAAAGTGGAAAGATTCAGGTCCTTGGAGTCGATGTCTCCGGTGCCCACGTCTGCATTTTTTCCTCCCCCTTCATCATAAACGTCTACGGAAAGATAGTCGTTTCCGCTATCGGCCAATACGAAGCCCACATTTACCGCGGCTTCTTCTTCGTTTTCGGTCGTATTACCTTCCGTCCTGGACACACTCTCGTTGAACTCAATCTTGAAGCCCGAGCCCATGGCATTGAATTCCACATCGGTGGCAAATCCCCCGCCGACCACGAAACTGAACGTTTCGCTGGTGTTTTCCACATTGGAATATCCCTTGCTGTATTCCACCGTGGCACCGGCCTGCATGGAGAAGTTCTGTATCAGCTTTCCGTTTTCGATGGCTTCCACTTTGGCCCGTTCATTGTCTCTCAAACGGGCTATCCAGGCATCCATCGACTGGTTCAAGGCATGGATGGTATCCGTGCGCTGAACCTGTTCCGCCGGGAAATAGATTTGATAGCTCGGCCCGTTGAACAACGACTTGCCCTCGTTCGTGTAATAGTCGTCATGTTCCTTGAACACCTCGTCGCTGTTACTCTTGGCGTAATTCGGGTCACTGACAGGTAGCAGGGACACATAAATCGGCTGGTTTGTCGCGTTGGCCTCAGCCTGGAATCCGGCCTCGGTCATTTCGTTCTGCTGCCGTAGGAAGCTGTTACGTAGCGTTTCCATTTCGGGCAGCAGGCGGTTTTCTATATGTGCCTGCGGATAGGCAAACAGCGTGGCAAAACTCGTACCGGTATTGAAAGAAGTGGTCTTCACCAAACGGTATTCGCCCTCACCGGCCACTTCATACACATCCGTATACTTTTTATCCTCTCCGGTTTGATCCGCACTTACCAACGTAATGGCATCGGCCGTACCATAAGACAGGTTCGTGGAATAACCCAGGAACACGTCGCCCATCGCGCCCACGTAGTCCTCGCTGTCACTGGTGGTGAAAGTGGTGTTGATGGTCGTGGTCGAGGATTTCGTTTCCGAGTCTTCCCATTCCGTTGTATGGGTCAGGGAGACCTCCGTTCCGCTCGACTGTTCCAGTTGATTGATGGTTCCCACTCCCACTCCGGTAAAGGTAATCAGGTCATAACCCACGTCCGTCACCAGGGTTTCTTCACCGTCTATCGTCGTCGTTCCCGTGAAACTGGAAGTTTCGGTAAAGGTCGTACCCTTTTCCAGGTAAGAATATGAGTTGCTGCCCGGCGGGTCGCGCAACACGGCCAACAGTTTGTCCGGACCGGCTGTCACGAAGTCGTTGCCCTTGCTCACGGTACCCCGCGTGATAAAGAGATTGTCCTTGTCGAACGGGCTGACCCATGAGATGGAAGTGGCATTGTCGCTGTTGCCCACCGTGGCTTTCACGTTCAGGTTGGCACTGGCACTGGTCAGGTCCACTTTCGCGCCCTTGAAGTTCCAATAAGCCACACCCGTGGAATCGGCTTCCACGCTTACGAAATCATTAGAGCCTGACATGGTGGACTGGAAACTCACCACGGCGTCCTGACTGGGCACCTTGTCGGTCATCACATCTTCCATCACGTTACCGGACTCGTCATAATAATGATATTCTTCATACACCGAAGCCTTGAACTTATAGGTGTTGCCCTGCGTAAACATGGGGAGTCCCAGCGTGTAGGCCACATCGCCTGTCGTCTCGTCTTCCTTGTAAAGTTCCACTTCCTGTGTCTTCGTGCCTTCCTCGCTCCATACCAAGGCCGGAGCCTTCTCGTCGCCGAAGTAGCCGAGCGATGTCTTGCCACTTACCTGCTCTACGTTGACCACCGGCTTCACGCGGGCTATGAACAGTTGCTTATGGTTGTACCTCACGGTGTCGGAATAGTCCCTCTTCTCATACTTGTTGTTCACCAGAATGGAATCCGTATATTGATTTAGTTCGTCTTGTACGATAAAGGCGTTGGACAAGCTCAGCTTGGAGTTGTTGCCCGAAACGTTGTCGTAGCCCGGCACGTTCACCTTCACCGCATAGTCTATCGGAAGAAGGTCGGCCACGAACTCGCCCGTTTCCGTGTTCGGATAAATCGTCATCACGTTGCTCTCGCCTTTGAAGAACACTTTATTCGTATAGGCCTGGCGCCCCTCATCTCTCCACTTACCTGGCAGGAAATGCGTCTTCGTCTGGTCGTTGTCATTATCCTTGTTCAGGTAGTAAGCCGAATTTTCATACGTCAACTGGATGGAAACCCCTTCTGCCAAGTTATTCTTGGAAAGGGAGTGTCCCACCTTGAAGGCTTCCTGGACGACACCACCGGCCACACGGCCTATCATGCGCACCGTCGTCTGGTCGGTCAGTTTCACCGTAGAGTAACGGTCGTCCTGGTAGTTGATGTCTTTGCCGTAGTCATCCACGATACGTCCGCCGTTCTTGAACGTATGGTTGGCCAGCACGGCTTTCACCTCATGCAAACCCACGGGCACCGAGATGCTGAACTCGCCCTGCGCATCGGTGGTAATGATGTTGCCCTTGCTGTCCGAGCAAACCACGCCGTCTATATAGAACTGCACGCCCTCTACCGGAATGGTACTGCCTTCGTAGGTCACAGTACCCTTTACAGGGAACGAAGACTCGTCTACGAACTCGGTCTTGTGGTTCACGCTCGTCCCGCTCAGCGTCACCGGTGTCTGCGTAGGCGAGAACTTATGTGAGCCCAGCACCGGCCTCACCGTATAGAGCGTACTGTTACCCGTATAAGGCACTCCGGAGATGTAATAAGAACCCTCTTCGTCCGTATAGTCCTTATAGTTCAACTGGTTGCGCGAGGGGGTATGCTCCGGCAGGCCGGACATTTCGGCATCCTCTATATAAACGGTGTTTTCGCCGTTCTTGCGTATGCGCCCGTCATGGCCGTAATAGCGCGTTTCCTTATGGGCAAAGTCATAGAACTCCTTGCCCGTGGAGTGGTTGAAGTTCCAATAAGCCCACAGGCCCTCTTCGTCGCCCGAGAGGTAACGGTCATAAGTCTTGGCTATCTCCTCTTGCGTGAGCGACTTGCTCCAGACTCTCACTTCGTCGATATATCCCTTCATGCCGCGGCCCATGGCGAAATAGTTGTGGCCGCCGAACTCAGGAAGGAATTCCGTCTGCGGACACGACGCCACCTTGACGTTGTTCACATAAAGCTGTAAACTGTCCGGGCTGCTCACCGCCGTGATCTGCATGAAATCGAAACTTTTGGTCAACTGGCTGATAAGGGAATCCGACTTCAGTTCCAGACTGCCCACCTTGAAATGAAGAGAGTCGTTCCGGACATACAGTTCATACATGCCGGGCTTTTCCAGCAGCGTCTGTTTCTCTGCCAAGGCGGCATCGTCCAGCTTGGCGAACAACTGGAAAGCCAGGCTGTCGGATCTGACAATGAAATCTTTGTCCCCGTCATTTTCCTTCTTGTTTTTGAGGAACGTGGAGTCATTCACTTCCAGATAGTACTCACCGGTCATGCGGTAGCTCTTGCCGCTGATGTCGGCCGTGGTTTCCAGACTGACCTCGACATTGGGCACACCCTGCCCGCTCTCGAAGGTGATGCGCCCGAAGATGTTGCCCGTTGCCGTACAGAAACCATAACTGTAATCGTGGGTCTTCACCTCTTCGTTGGCACACTCCTTCGAGCCTTCTATCATATATTCATACACCTTGCCCGGAACGGCCTTGGTGTCGGTATAGGAATAGTTCACCACACCACTGATAGCTTCCACAGTACCTATCTGCACGAAATCCTCCGTGTTGTCCTTGCCGGCATACTCACGCCGCTGCACAGAGAACACGTCCAACGAGCCCGATCCTTTGCCCACTTTCCAGTCCAGTTCCACGCGGTCGCCGAAATAACCCTTGGAAGACTTGAAATACTCCAGGCTGGCCACCTCGGAATCGTTCAATCCCTCGGGGATGGTGTCCCATACTACTATTCCGTTTTCATCTTTCCTTGATTTCAGGTAGTTTTCCACCGCCACGGGCTTCTGCTCCTTATACACCCCATGTTCGTGGTCCTCACCGGGAACCATCCTTATGGCCCAATTATAGAGCACGCAACTCTGCGCTATGAGCACCGTGTCGATACACTCTATCAACTTTTTGCCGCCTATGGTAACCTGCCGGGCGGAAAGATAGTCCTTGCAGTCAAAAACGATTTCCTCTTCCTCGGTGAAAGTCTCCCCATCGACCGACATCTTGGGAGTAAGGACAAACTTGGCCTTGTCCTCAAGCACCACATCGTTTCCTTCGGGATTGTAGTCCCAATACCACTTCAACTCCACCTGGCGCGCCTCCATCAACTTGGCCGTAGCGAAAGAATCCACCTTACTGTGCACCTGCTCCTTATTGATAGAAGCTGTCTTAAAAAGATATCTACCCCACTTGGAAGGAAGTTCACGCCAAATCTCATACGTCACTTTTTGTTTCGGATTATGAATCGTTTCCTTGTCCAGGAAAGTCGTCGAATCTTTTTTAAACGTGAATTTTTTAGTCTCGTCTCCGCCCTCTATGCTTTTCTCAATGATAAATCCGCCGGTACCACCGTCGAGCATGGTTCCGTCTTCTTTACCAGCAACAGTCCACTTCAACAAGGTGGCGCCATTCTTGTCCTGAGTGGCCGTCAAGGTCTTCACATGGTTATATTTGGGCACAATGAAATCCGTGGCCTTGGAAACCTCATAATTACCTTTCTTAAATCTCTTAAAACTATAAACAGCTGTCATCTGGCCTTTCTGTTCGATTGAATCCAGCTTGATATTAAAGAGGTTATTTCCAGTCTGGCTGCCAAGATTGCACTTATACTGCAGAGTCCCGACACCGGAAGACGCACCCGAAGCTTTTACCTGAACATCTCCCTCCTTACTGCCCGGCACGGTTTTATCGGAAACATCCGGAACTTTGAACTCATATGCTTCGGTCTTGGTCTTCGTTGCAGTAATGTCATAGTCACTGGCATTATTCTTATCCACCCTAAGATATACAGAGAATTCACATTTCTCTGCCAAAGCTTTTTCTTTCAGATAGAACCTCAACGTCGCATGCGTTTTAGAGCCGCTCTTGTCCGAATTCACGTTCGTCCAATTATTATAATCCACATTTCTTTCCACGTTGTTCTCATGCGAACCATTACCGGCAATAGTCACCTGCTCAATGTAATCATCTGCGTCGTGGTCTCTTTTGGCCTTCACCCAATACCACGAAGCATCCCCCTGTGGATCACCGGCACCGGGAAACGAATACAAATTCACAATATCTGTATACTTACCACTCCCCACTTTGATTCTGATTACGGAACTTCCATTGTTATGCAACCCTTCATCCTTACCGTCATCGTCATAAACAGGGATCGTGATGACGAAAGCCCCTGTCGACTTATCAAATGAAGACGAGATATCTCCTGCGCCCATATCGTAGGCCTGTAGCGGTATCGCCGCCCCCAAGAACAGACACAAGGCATACAGCCATCTCCATTTCTTTACATGTTGTTGTCTCATAAATTATTGTTTTAAATTGGTTATTTCTCCTTGATATACATCTTCTTGCCTCCCACGATATAGATACCTTCGGGCATGCCGCGGAACGCATCTTCGTCGGCCAGACGCACTTTCTTCACAAACCTTCCCTGCAAGGTATAAACCGGAACTTCCTCGGAATCGGCATATACCTTATAAATAGAGGTAGCCTCCAGTTCCTTGCGCACACGCTCTATTTCTTTGGCCAACCCCACGGTTGTCAGTTTCAGGTCTTCATAAAGAGTGGCAGCCTCACTAGTCTTATCAGCACGCGACAAGGCATCTTCGGCCAGTGCCACGGCAGCTTTCAGGGGTTCGTCCTTTACCTGCAAGAGCAAGGCTTCCGCACGGATAATGGAATCGTTGAGCGCGAGCATAGCCCGGTCGTACAAGGCGGCATTGTCCTTATACTTTTCGGACAGTTCGGGCCAAACGGCTTCCAATGCCGGAATGCGTCCGTCTTCCACTTCCAGCGCATCCTGACTGCGGCTGATGGCCTCGGCAATGGTCTGGTCGGCCATCAGCACCACCAAGGGTTCAGACTTGCCTATCACATCCAAAATCTCGGCCTCTTTCTTGGAGCAAGCTACCGATGCTTCCCTGTGGCAACGGCTCACGGTGTCGGTCATCAGGCGTATCGCCATCGTATCGGTATATTCCAAATAGGATTCCGACCGGCGGTAAACGTCCATAATTTCAGAACTTTCCCGATCTGCGCCATAATAGAAAACATGCTTGGACAGTGCGTCCTCACGGGCATCGGCCAACGCCTTGTGCAGGCGCGCCAGATTGTCGGCCAGCATCTGGTTCAGTTCGTCTACTTTCCCTTTCAGAGAGCCGGTGGCTGCGATAAGTTCGGCATACACCACGGCACCTTCTTCCATCGGGTCAAGATGTCCGACCATATCCTCGGCCTGTGCCAATAGTCCGGCCAGACTTTCGTCGGCAGTCCGTTCCAGCAGTTCCGTCGCCGTTTCCACTGTTTTACGCATGGCATCGGCAGCCTCTACATAAAGTTCCAGTTGCTCTTCATAAGCCTGTTCCAACACTTCCATCTGCCCGGTGATGGCTGCGATGCGGGCATCCATGGCATAACGGGCATTGATAGCGTTCGAGATTTTATCGCCAAATTCAAGGTTTGCCATCAGGGCATTCAACACTTTGGCACGATCAATAACTGCCTGAATGGCCGTTTCTTTCTTCGCACAACTGTCAGCCGCATAAGCATAACAGGTATCCAACTTCTCTACCATGGCTTGCAACGTAAAGATGTTCTTCTCTTCTTTTTCAATATAATCGGTAGCGATATTGTAGATATCCAGAATTTCCGAATCCGGATCGGCTGCACCATAGTACATCGCATGCTTGTTCTTGGCACTGATACACAAAGACTTCATGTCGGAAAGGGTGGTCTGGTATTTACGTACCGTCACGCTTACGGAATCTCTCAAGTTCAACCTGAACTTCATCAAAGAATCCAGGCAGCAACTTTCCGTCCGCGCCCATTCGGCACGTTCCAAAGCCTTGTACAGTCCTGTGCCTTCGCTTTGCTCACCATAGTAAACCTCCATTTCTTCGCGGCCAACCACAATCTCTTCTGCCAACTCCTCGTTAGCCTTACAGAAAGCGTTGTAGGCCTCTTCCACCTGTTTGATCCGGTCACGACGTTCTATCAGCAATTCCAACGAATAGGTTATCAACCCTTCTTGTCGCAACTCGTCGGCAAATTCTTTGTTTTCTTCGAGGTAAGGCCCCACATTAGACGTAGGCACGGAGTATTTGTCTGAACCGTATGTTTCGAAATTTTTCACCAACTTGTCATATATACCTATGTAGTCATTAGCCACGCCCCTTCGTGCCGTGCCTTCAACCTTCATTAACGCATCGTCCAAATCGGTTCTTATGTTTTTCACATTGGCTATCACGGAATAACGCTCATCGGTGTCGATGTTATTATACTCATCGGTTGCCGCCTTAATGGCCTGGTTCAACGGTTCGTTACTGGAATAATTCTGGTCGTATTTCAACTTAGTGTCGTCGATAGCCTTCTTCAAATCGGCCACGGCCTGTTGCCATTCGGCATCCGCTTCGGACACCATCGTTTGCAAATCGCGCAGATAACCGCTCAGCACATTCATATCGGTGCATACACGGTCTCCGCTTTCATCATCTGCAGCAACCAAAGCGTCTTCCACTTCTTTTATACGGCCGGTATACTTATCCGGAATATCCTCTGCATAACGCTCTTCCATCTTGCCATATACGCTTTCAATCAAATAAGCATCCAACCTCTTTACCAGTATCTGGTATTGGTTTAACGTTTGTTTAATTTCGTTTTCCAACGCCACGATATAGTTCTGGAGCACGTATGTCTCCAAGGAGTTTTTCACAGCATCGGCAGCCAGAATCTTATCTTTCAACGGGTCGTAATTATACTTTTTATTTAATTCAGTTGCATTATTGATAAGTTTTTCAAGTTCTAACTGATACTCATAGGGGTCGGAAGTTCCTCCCGTATTGTCATACACCTTATATAAAGTATCATAAGCTTGCTTCAACTCCGATATATTTTCAGTTTCTCCCAGAGTTTTTTTAGCGGATTCTATTGTTGTCTTCAAAGTTTCCAAACTCAAAGAGGTGTTCCACCTGTCGTAATAGCTTTGGGCTTTATCAATCATTTCCTGCAAGTTCCTCTTGCATTCCTCACTCTCATTTTTCCTGTCCTCTATTTTGGCATCGATGTCGCTCCACAGCTTTTCGGCAGTCTCGTTGGTAACCTGTCCTGTACGCTCTATCAAAGCCTGCAAGGCGCCATCTTCGTCGCCGTAAGTAGCCAGGCACTCTTTCAAATCGGCTATCCGCTGCTTGGCCATGCCTCTGTTCGCCGCCAATTCACAGGCTTTTTCCAATGCTGTCGTGGCAGACTTGATTTCGCTGTCTTTCACGCCCAAAGAACCGGCTCCGGCATGAACGCCTTCTGCTTGGGTTATTGCTGCCGACAAATCACTATCTTGCCAAGTCTCGTTGCCTTGTTGCGCCTCTTCAATCTTACCGTTCAAGGTAGCGGCCAAATTGTCATAATAATTTTTAGACACCGCATACTTTGCATCCAAATTTGCGGCTTCTTCTGTATAAACAGACAGAATCAAAGGCAATTCGTTGAAGACATCCTTTGCATGGTTCACAGCCTCAGACAAATCCTTACGGTCTTCGCTTTCTACTATTTGCGCCAGTAACAGTTCGGCTTTCCCGATTTCTTCTTCCAGTTTATTCCTGTTTTCTGTCCGCAAAGTGTTCAAGGTTGACAAGGAATTCGTCATCTCCACCCTTATGCTGTCCAGCTCCTCGTAAGTGATATCCGCCCGCTCATTGGCCGATTTACACTTTTCAATCTGGTCGTTTACTGTCTTCCATGCCGGTGTGTCGTCATTCCTTTCGTCCTTCTTGAAATATGTATTAAGGGTATTCGTAGTTTGCGTAATGTCCGTTTTCGTCAACTCTTTCAAGTCGACCATCCGGATAGCATCCTCCAATTGATCGGAATATGTTTTGATTTTTGTCAAATTACATGTCTCGCCGTTTATCATATAATAAGAAACGGTACTGTCTTTCACCTCAATCGTCATTTCACCGAAGGCATCCTCTTTATATACCACACATGACAGCGTACCGTTTTCTGTATACGTCCATTTGTAAACTTCCGTATAGGCCTGATTTGTTTTCAGACTTTCATATGGTCCTCCACTTAAAATCGTATTCATATAGCCTTCAAGAATCCTGCTGAATTCCACCAGATAATTATTCGACTTACCTTCTGCTATTTTCAAGAAGTCAGTCAAATCCGTACCTTTACCGATCTCTTCCACCTTTTCGACGGTCAAGACCGTATTCGCTATATACTTCAGTGTGTCTGCCACCTTCGATGCATCCTCTCCAAAGTTGGATTCTATGAATATCGAATCGGTGACAACAGCATCATCATAATAGTAATTATACAACCTCAAAGCTTTCTGACAGTCTTCCTCCATTTTGTCTAAACAGACTTTTTTGGAGTTAAACTCACTGATTTTCCCATTCAGATCATTTTTGGCATCCTCGACCTCCTTAAGAGTAGCTAAATCATTAGCCAACTTTTGTGCGGCATTCTCATAAGCTTCTTTCAAAGCACCATCCCTGTCTTTGTTAACTTCTGCTTCAGACATCAATTTCTCCAAGGCTTCTTTGGCTTGTTCCAAAGCCTCAGTGTCATCAGCAGGCGATGCCTCGGCAGGAGTCATGTTTTCGACTCGCGGCCACTCTTGCGGCCCTGTTCGCAACCATGCCCCGTTTGTCCAGGCCCATAAGACTCCGCCCGAGACCAACATGAAGCATGCTGTAGTAACTGTTTTCTTCATTCTCATTTTTTACATTTTTGATTTTTAGGTTTGTTCATTCCTTACCATACTTCAGAGGCAATCATGCATTGCATGCAAATCTCATCGTCTCCACTACGACATACTGCCGCATCTACATTAAATCACATTTTTCTTTCATTCGACATAATTAAAATTATTCAATAAAAAATACCTTGTATCCGCTATCAAAACCAGATTGTGCTACAGTCGTGGTAGTACAACCTGTTCCAAAACGAATCGGGGCACTATTATCCCCTTATTAATTTATTTTAAAATTATACTTTTTAAAGAGTTTAATGAAAAATAAAACAACCTATTTCAATCTCAAACGGAAGAAATAAGACTAACATACCTTAAAAAGCAGGATTACGACAAACATATACACTTAAAATAGCTATATTTGTATAGAATAAAATTTATATCTAATAACTATGGCTACTTTTTCTCTTTTTAATCGATTTCATCGGAAAATTAAGAGTTTTTTTGGAGGATATATAGAACACAATCATATAGACTACCAACGCCTATTAGTATATGTATACTTCGTGATAACGACGTATCTACTTATATTTTTCACCTTATTCAAGGGGTTTAGTGCAAAAACGGCCTTCTCGGCCTACATACAGATGGGGGTTTGTATCCCTTCATTATTAATATTCATACTGTTCCTAACACATAAATTCACACTGAAGCAAGCCTTATGCACTCACTTAGTATTATGTAATTCTTTCAATATTTTCCAAATGATTTTCTTGGCATACAACAATGAAGATAACCTTCCCTTTGTGGTTGTGCATACGGTCATACAAACCGTACTACTCTTTCTCTCACTGATTTCTTATTTAAAATTCTATCCTTTGTTC
Source organism: Paraprevotella clara YIT 11840 (assembly GCF_000233955.1). Lineage (GTDB taxonomy): Bacteria > Bacteroidota > Bacteroidia > Bacteroidales > Bacteroidaceae > Paraprevotella > Paraprevotella clara. Next base: position 165,556 of record NZ_JH376593.1, on the reverse strand, counting down.
ATCGCTTCATCCACTATAATATCCCTCTGGATATGTTGTATAATTACTGACATTCCTACATTGAACGACATATTCTGGATCATAGCGGTATTTCTTATTATTATAGTCCTTTTAGGCAACAGGCTTGTCAAGCTCATAAATGAACTCAGCCATACCAATAAACAACTTGTTGCAACCCAATATGAAGTATTCTCGCTTTTGGACTTAGACAAATCCGCACTAACCAGCTTGTTGGAACTGGCTGAAAACAAGAAACTGTCCTCCGAAGAAATAAACGGCCTGATGGATGGATTAATAGATAAGAAAAACATGCCGGACATCAAACAGCATATCTCGGAATGGTACACCCACTCCCAAAACAAGAAAAATATCATTGCCCAAAAGTTACCCATGTTATCTGAAACCCAGCAAGAAATATGCCGCCTTATTTTAGAAAACCATTCAACCGGAAACATTGCCAAAACATTAGGTAAAAGCCCGTCAAACATCACATGCCAACGTTCCAAAATACGCGCCAAACTCCATTTAAAAAAAGAAGAGGACCTGAAAACCGTATTACAGGAACGAATACAGAAGAGAATTTAATAACTTTCATTAAACCGATATGGAGAAACAAAAAAACAATAAACTGCATCGCCAACTCTTCGTAAGTCTCAGACACCATGTAGGTGATTCATTCATCGAGAAGCAAAGACTGCTCATATATATATATGTGAGTATAGGAGGAGGGTTATTACTGATACTAAACCTTATAGGACTATCAGGCCCCATGGGAAAATATTATTTCATAGCTAACAGTATCAATTTGTTCTTCATAACCTTTTTACTATTGGCTTTTCTACGCAAATACATAAATTTGGAAAACGCTGTTATCGGCCTTATGTCAGTATGCCAACTGTTTTGCATATCAGAAATGCTATTTATAACTTTTACTCTACAAAACTATGCCATACTTATTATAGGTAACATGATTCTGCTCATAGGCATTATCTTTCTCTCTACTCTCAGCCATTTAAAACCGTCTATCATTTCGATACAAACCCTGATATCGCTAATTGTTTATACCATCTGTTGCTTTACCCTGAACGACTCTATCCAGCCTCGTACTTATGGCGTATTGGTAATAACTTTTATTCTTTCCGGATTTTTAGGATACCACCTGACTAGAAAACTCACATCCATCACACAAATAAACAACAACTTGGAGCAGATACAAAAGGAAATGATATCCCTATTCAATATTGACAAGAATCATATCAATCATTATATCCGGCAATCACACACACAAGGATTGACAGAACAGCAAACCAACCAATATCTGAAAATCTTATTAGAAAACCAAGGCACACCAAGACAAAAAAGTATAGAAAACCATATAGCAAAATGGCACGAACAAACCCGAATAGACTATCAGAACATCAAATCCTTCTTTCCGGAATTGTCTCCTTCTGAACAGGAAATCGCTACTTTGATACTAAAAGGATACCAACTTAAAGAAATCTGTAGCCTGACCGACAAAAAGGAATCTAATGTCAATTGCCAACGCTCCAACATACGCAGAAAATTACAAATTCCTCCCGAAAAGAAACTACGCCACGCCCTGCTGCAAACAATCACACAAAAAACTATTTTCCACCCACAATCTTCTTAATGCCATCCAACTTATTCAAAGCCTCCATAGGAGTTAAGTTATTGATGTCGAGATGCAATATCTCATCCCGAATTTGGCACAGCACTGGGTCGTCCAGTTGGAAGAAGCTGAGCTGCACGCCGTTGTCTGCCTGCATGACCTGCTTTGCTCCACGGCTGTTTTTCATCACATCCTTGCTGTTGGCAGATTCCAGTTCCTTCAATATGGTATTCGCCCGCGACACGATGCTCTTCGGCATGCCGGCCAACTTGGCCACGTGGATACCGAAGGAGTGCTCGCTTCCTCCCCGTTCCAACTTACGCAGGAAGATGACTTTCTGATCCACTTCGCGCACCGACACGTTATAGTTCTTCACGCGGGGATACAACTTCTCCATCTCGTTCAGCTCATGGTAATGCGTGGCGAAGAGCGTCCTTGCCCTCCCTTTTTTATTTTCATGGATGTATTCCACGATAGCCCACGCGATGCTGATACCGTCGTACGTAGACGTGCCACGTCCCAATTCATCGAAAAGCACCAAGCTACGCGAGGATATGTTATTCAGGATATTGGCTGCCTCGTTCATTTCCACCATGAACGTACTCTCGCCCATGGAAATATTGTCGCTTGCTCCCACACGGGTGAATATCTTGTCCACCAATCCGATATGGGCAGATTCGGCCGGAACGAAGCAACCTATCTGGGCCATGAGCGTTATCAAGGCCGTCTGGCGCAACAGGGCTGACTTACCGGCCATGTTCGGACCCGTAATAATAATGATTTGTTGTTTCTCCGTGTCCAGATAGACATCGTTGGCAATATATTGTTCCCCTACCGGCAACTCCTTTTCAATCACCGGATGACGCCCTTGTTTGATGTCCAGCACATCGTCGTCTTGAATCACCGGACGGATATAACGGTTGTCTTGTGCCACTTGGGCAAAAGACAGCAAGCAGTCCAACCGTGCCAGTAAATTGGCATTAATCTGAATGGCCGGTGTGAATTCGGCCAAGGCCAACACCAGGTCATTATACAATTTCGTCTCGAGCACCAGGATTTTATCCTGTGCGCCCATAATCTTTTCCTCGTATTCCTTAAGTTCCTGGGTAATGTAACGCTCGGCATTTACCAGCGTCTGCTTGCGTATCCAATCGGCAGGCACTTTGTCCTTATGCGTATTCCGCACTTCCAGATAATACCCGAAGACATTGTTATAGGAAATCTTCAGACTCGGAATTCCGGTGAGTTCCGTTTCCCTTTGCTGTATCTTCAGCAGATAATCCTTACCTTCAAAAGCTATATGGCGAAGCTCGTCCAATTCCCGGTCTACTCCTTCGGCTATCACTCCCCCCTTGTTGACCAACAAAGGCGGGTCGTTCTGTACTTCGCGGGCTATGCGGTCGCGGATGGAAGCACATAGGTTCAACTGCTCCCCTATCCTCTTCAAAGTCTCGTCCGAAGCATGCTCGCAAGCTGTCTTAATCGGTTCGATGGCTTGTAAGGCCACTTTCAGTTGCACCACATCGCGCGGCGACACCCGTCCTACGGAAACCTTGGAAATGATGCGTTCCAAATCGCCCATCAGATGCAACTGGTCGCTAATCAGTTCCTTAAACTCCGGTTCGCGGAAAAAGTAATCCACCACATCCAAACGCTCGTTGACCGGTTTTTCGTCTTTCAACGGAAACAATATCCAACGGCGCATCAAGCGAGCGCCCATCGGGGTAATCGTACGGTCTATCACGCCCAACAGAGAATTACCACCGTCTACCATGGAATTCAACAACTCCAGATTGCGCACCGTGAATTTATCCAAACGGACGTAACGTTCTTCTTCGATACGCGAAATGGACGTGATATGCCCGATCTGGCTGTGCTGGGTCATCTCTAAATATTGCAGAATCACGCCTGATGCCACGATGCCGCATTTCAAATGGTCGATGCCGAAGCCTTTCAGATTTTTCACTTCGAAGTGTTTCAGCAACTTTTCCGTAGCCGAACGTTCGGAAAAGACCCAGTCGTCCAACTCGAACGTAAAAAACTTTGTTCCGAAATTACCCTCAAACAGATTCCGTTTTCCACGCTCGAAAAGCACTTCTTTCGGCGAAAAATTCCCCAAGAGTTTGTCTACATATTCAGACGTACCCTCTGCCGTGAGAAACTCTCCCGTGCTGATATCCAAAAAGGCTACGCCGCAAACATTCTTATTGAAATGTACGGCAGCAAGGAAATTGTTTTCCTTGTAACTCAATACATTGTCATTCATTGAAACTCCGGGAGTCACCAACTCCGTAATCCCCCGCTTCACCAATGTCTTGGTCAGCTTAGGGTCTTCCAACTGGTCGCAAATGGCCACACGCCGCCCTGCCCGGATGAGTTTAGGCAAATACGTATCCAAGGCATGGTAAGGGAAGCCAGCCATCTCCACCGGTTCGCCGTTCCTTCCGCCATTGCTACGTTTTGTCAAGGTAATACCCAATATTTCAGAAGCAACGACAGCATCCTCACAATAAGTTTCATAGAAATCCCCACAGCGGAACAACATGATCGCATCGGGGTGTTTCGCTTTCAAATCATAAAATTGCTTCATCATCGGGGTCAACCCTTCTTTTGCCATAATCGTTAACTTTTTAGAATCAACCACAAAAATACGATTATTTTTTCTGATTTGAAACGGATGATTCTGTTTTTCTACAAGATACAAAAAACGGGACAACCCTCAGATCACAAGAGGAAAGCCCCGACAAACAAATCTTTAATCTCTCAAAATTTTTCTCATAAACAATAAACGAACTATTCGTTTGCTTTTCCTATTAAACTACTGCTTCACGCAGTCCTATGCTTAACATTATACTGTAACAATCTTTTTTACCTCAATCTAATACCTAATCTATTGCATCTCACGATGCTTTCAATATCGTCTCTTGTTTTAAGACAATGCAAAGTTACACGATATTCCTGAAAGATGCATACTTTCAGACGTAATATTCCCATAAAACCTTTTTTTCTTGATTTACGTCAAGGAATATCCTGAAAATATTCGCTGCGACCTGTAAAATCCGTATCTTTGTTTCCACGAAAATAGGAGGCGGCTCGGCAAAGACAAATCAGAAAACTGCGTTTTCATTTGTCTCTGCGCTCGCCTTTCACTATCTTTGCACCTTATTATAAAAAGAAAAGAGCATGAAAAAGATAGAAGTCTCTGAACTTACGGAGAATTTTTTCGAAACGATCAGCAAAGAATGGATGTTAGTCTGTGCTGGCGATGCCAACCGATATAACATGATGACCGCATCATGGGGCGGAATAGGGTGGTTATGGAACAAACCTGTAGCTTTCGTATTCATTCGTCCCGAACGCTATACTTTTGAATTTACGGAAAACAACGACTTCATGACGCTCTCTTTCTTGGGGAAATCGCCCAAGGCGCGTGAAGTATATAACTTATGCGGTTCAAAATCCGGACGGGATATAGACAAGACACTCGAAAGCGGACTCACGCCATATCCCCTTGAAGACGGCAAATGCGTGACTTTTGAACAGGCACGGCTCGCTTTGGCCTGCAGGAAGTTGTATGCCGACAATCTGGCTCCCGAAGCTTTCCTCGACCCGTCGCTCAACGAAAGATGGTACGGTAAACAAGGCGGTTATCACAAAATGTATATTGTAGAAATCACCGGCGCATGGATAAACGTGCATCACTCTATAAACGGATTAAAATAAAAATATCAACATATAACATGGAATACAATTTTAGAGAAATAGAGCCGAAATGGCAGAAATATTGGGTAGAGCATCAGACTTACAAGGTTGTGGAAAACAAAGACAAGGAGAAGTTCTACGTACTCAACATGTTTCCTTACCCCAGTGGTGCAGGACTTCATGTAGGACATCCGTTAGGTTACATTGCTTCGGATATTTACGCACGTTACAAACGTCTGCAAGGATTTAACGTGTTGAATCCCATGGGATACGATGCTTACGGACTTCCGGCCGAGCAATATGCCATACAGACGGGGCAACACCCGGCCGTTACCACGGCGGCCAATATCAACCGCTACCGTGAACAGTTGGACAAGATTGGTTTTTGCTTCGACTGGGATAGGGAAGTACGTACTTGCGACCCGGCCTATTACCACTGGACGCAATGGGCTTTCCAAAAGATGTTCGACAGTTATTATTGCAATGACAGGCAGCAAGCACGCCCTATTGAAGAACTGATAAAGGCATTTGATAAAAATGGTACGGAAGGCTTGAACGTGGCTTGTAGCGAGGAACTGCGGTTCACTGCCGACGAATGGAAAGCCATGGACGAAAAGAAACAGCAGGAGACGCTCATGAATTACCGCATCGCCTATTTGGGCGAAACGATGGTGAACTGGTGTCCGAAACTCGGTACGGTACTGGCCAATGACGAGGTAGTGGACGGCGTGAGCGAACGCGGAGGTTATCCCGTCGTTCAGAAAAAGATGCGCCAATGGTGCCTGCGTGTCAGTGCATACGCCCAACGCTTATTGGATGGATTGGACACGGTGGAGTGGACGGATTCATTGAAAGAAACGCAACGCAACTGGATAGGACGCTCTGAAGGCACGGAAGTGCAATTTAAAATAAAAGACAGCGATAAGGAATTCACTATCTTTACCACACGGGCCGACACCATGTTCGGCGTCACGTTCATGGTGTTGGCTCCCGAAAGCGAATGGGTACCGGAAGTTACGACCGAAGCCCAGAAGGCGGAAGTGGAAGCTTATCTCGATGCCACCAAAAAACGTACGGAACGCGAACGCATCGCCGACCGCCGCGTAACCGGCGTGTTCTCGGGTTCGTATGCCGTCAACCCTTTCACGGGCGAAAACATCCCCATTTGGATAAGCGATTACGTGTTGGCCGGCTACGGGACAGGAGCCATCATGGCCGTACCGGCACACGACAGCCGTGACTATGCCTTTGCCAAACATTTCAACTTGCCTATCATCCCGTTGGTGGAAGGTTGCGACGTAAGTGAAGAAAGTTTCGATGCCAAAGAAGGAATCGTAACCAATTCGCCACGCACCGGGGTGACTCCCTATATTGATTTCTCGCTCAACGGACTGACCGTCAAGGAAGCCATTGCAGCCACAAAAGAGTATGTCAAAACGCATGGATTGGGTAGGGTAAAGGTAAACTACCGCTTGCGCGATGCCATTTTCAGTCGCCAACGCTACTGGGGCGAACCGTTCCCTGTATATTACAAAAATCAAATGCCTTACATGATTCCCGAAGATTGCCTGCCGTTGGAATTACCGGAAGTCAGCAAATTCCTCCCCACGGAAAGCGGGGAACCGCCATTGGGACATGCCACGAAATGGGCATGGGATACCGTGAACCGTTGCGTGACGGAAAACTCACGCATCGACCACCAAACGGTTTTCCCGTTGGAACTGAACACCATGCCGGGATTTGCAGGCAGTTCTGCCTATTATCTCCGGTACATGGACCCGAAAAACGACCATGCACTGGTAGACAAGGACGTGGATGCTTACTGGCAAAACGTAGACTTATACGTGGGCGGTACAGAACACGCTACCGGCCATCTGATTTACAGTCGTTTTTGGAACAAATTCCTGCATGACTTGGGTTACAGTTGCAAAGAAGAACCGTTCCAAAAGCTCATCAACCAAGGCATGATACAGGGACGGAGTAACTTTGTGTATCGTATCAAAGACACCAACACTTTCGTTTCGCTAAATATGAAAGACCAATACGACACTACGCCTCTGCATGTGGATGTCAATATCGTATCGGGCGACGTGCTGGACATCGAAGCTTTCCGTAACTGGCGGCCGGAGTATCACGATGCGGAATTTATTCTGGAAGACGGAAAATACATTTGCGGATGGGCCATTGAAAAAATGAGTAAGAGTATGTTCAATGTGGTCAATCCGGATATGATAGTAGAGAAGTTCGGAGCCGACACGCTCCGCCTGTATGAAATGTTCCTCGGTCCGGTGGAACAAAGCAAACCTTGGGACACCAACGGCATCGACGGCTGTCATCGTTTTCTGAAGAAGTTCTGGGCCTTGTTCTACGACCGCACAGGTAATTTCCTGCTCACAGAAGGGGAAGCCAACAAGGAAGCACTGAAATCGTTGCACAAGCTTATCAAAAAAGTCACGGCGGACATCGAAGCTTTTTCTTACAACACTTCTATCAGTGCATTCATGATTTGCGTGAATGAACTTTCTCAACAGAAATGCCATAACCGGGACATTCTTCGCACGTTGGTCATCCTCATGGCTCCCTTTGCTCCGCATATCGCAGAAGAATTATGGCATGCTCTGGAAGAAGCAAATAGCGTATGCGATGCCGAATGGCCGGAATGGAAGGAAGAGTACCTGACGGAAGACAGCATGAAACTGAGCATTTCCTTCAACGGGAAAACCCGTTTCACATTGGACTTTCCTGCAGATGTCGACAATGCTTCCATCGAAAAGACGGTACTGAATGACGAACAAACCCAAAAGTACACGGAAAGCAAGCAAATCGTCAAGGTCATTATCGTGCCGAAGCGTATCGTAAATATAGTATTAAAATAGTGTCAAACCTTTTGGAGACTACTTGTTTTTCAAGTAGTCTCCTACATAAAAATCTTTGTATTCAATAAATATGAAATACTCAAAAGAAGATATTTGGCAAGAAACCAAAGATTACATTAGTCTTTTTATAGGACTTACTATTTATGCGTTAGGATTCACCGCTTTTATCTTACCTTACCAAATTACAACCGGTGGATTATCCGGTGTATCCGCTATCATATACTACGCCACAGGTTTTCCTGTACAATATACTTATTTCTTGGTTAACGCAGCCTTACTTATCGCTGCCATCAAAATTTTAGGCTTCCGTTTCTGTTTAAAAACGATTGTAGGTACATTGGCCCTGACATTCGAATTCGACCTTTTCCAAAAACTTTTGTCTGACGAAAGCGGACAACTTCCTATGATTCTGGGAGATCAGACTTTTATGGCCTGTGTACTTGGAGCTTGCTGCGAAGGAGTAGGGCTCGCCATTGTCTTTTTAAGTAATGGTAGTACAGGAGGAACTGATATCATAGCTGCCATTGTCAACAAATACCGCGACATCAGTTTAGGACGCGCACTTATGTTTTGCGATATTGCCATCGTATCTTCCAGCTATTTTGTATTTCACGAATCGCAAAAAGTAGTATTCGGATTTTGCGTACTCATCATTTCCATGATTATGTTGGACTATTATATGAACAGTGCACGCCAATCCGTACAGTTTCTTATTTTTTCCAACAAATATGACGAGATAGCGGAAGCCATAGGCAAACAACTCGACCGAGGAGTCACCATTCTTAACGGGGAAGGCTGGTACAGCAAGGAACCGAGAAAGGTATTGGTTGTTTTGGCAAAACGACGTGAAGGTATAGAAATATTCCGTCTCATTCACCGTATTGACCCCAAAGCCTTTGTTTCGCAAAGTAATGTAGTAGGTGTCTATGGAGAAGGATTCGATAAATTAAAAATAAAATAACGGAACATGAAAAAACGACTTGTTTTTGCCACAAACAACGCTCATAAATTGGAAGAAATAAGAGCTATCTTAGGTAACAGCATCGAAATATTAAGTCTTGCCGACATCCATTGTCATGCCGACATTCCCGAAACAGCCGATACTCTTGAAGGCAATGCCCGACAAAAGTCACGGTACGTATACGAACATTATGGGTTAGATTGTTTTGCCGATGATACCGGACTGGAAGTAGAAAGCCTTGGAGGGGCACCGGGCGTGTATTCCGCACGTTATGCCGACGGACAAGGACATGACTCTCAAGCCAACATGAATAAACTCCTGAAAGAAATGGAAGAAAAAAATGATCGAAAAGCACAATTTCGCACCATTATCTCGTTAATAGAAAAAGGAGAAGAAAGGCAGTTCGAAGGAATTGTGAAGGGACAAATTACCAGAGAAAAAAGAGGAGAATCCGGATTCGGCTACGATCCTATCTTTCAACCCGACGGTTATGAAACCACATTCGCCGAATTGGGTAGCGACATCAAGAACCGCATCAGCCACCGCGCACGTGCAGTAGCTGCCCTTTGTGATTATCTAAGAAAGAATAATTATTGACTTAAAAAATCCACAGATTATATTCTCAACAAAATGAATTTGCCAAATAAATAAGTATAGAATGGAAAAAGCAAACATAAAATCCTATGATACTTCTCCAAAAATCAGATATGCATGGGTAGATTATGCCAAATTTTTCTCTATATTTTTGGTTGTATCCTACCATATTCCTCACCGCGCTGACGGATACGTAGGAGAATTATTGTCCTTACTGAGAATGCCTGCTTTTTTCATGATAGCAGGATTTCTTTTCAACACAAACAAATTCCATTCACTCAGTTATTTCCTAAAACACAGAAGCATACAATTATTAATACCCTATATATCCTTTTTTACATTTTTCTATATTTCATGGTTACTCTTTGGGCGAGACTGGATAGGAGGAAATGAATTGGATATCCCGCTATGGAAGCCTTTAATGGAATTCGCTTATGGAACCCCCGTAACCATTATTGCCCCATATTGGTTTATTTGCTGCTTGTTCAGTATGCAAATAATCTATTATTTACTCATTCGACAATTTCCTAAACCCATAGTCATAATTATCGTATCGATATGTCCCCTTTTACATTGTATTCCATGGACTTCTTATTTACCTTGGAATTTGTCGGCAGCATTGCTATATATTCCTTTTTATGCTTTTTCCAACATGAACAAGGATTTTATCCAATCTTTGACATCAAAACATATCTTAGGCGCCATCATTGCTTTTTGCATAACACTCGTATGCATACGATATGGTAATTATAGCAATATGATATTCAAAAACATACAGATTGTAATATGCGGCCTTTTAGTAATGCCAATATACACCATTTTCATAAAGGCTTTCTCACATCTGAAAATAGACAAAGCCGTTTCTTTTATTGGCAAAAATACGATTATCATTTTAGCTCTGCAAAATTACATCATTGGATGCTTTAAATTATATTTCAAAAGCATAATAGAGTATGGAGGATATGCTACCAATATAATATTGACTCTATTAACCATCATCATTTGCTGCTTACCTATCAAACTAATCAATTCTTATGTGCCTTTTCTCGTAGGTAGAGGGCCTTACTTTGAAAAGAAACTTAATAAGACGAAGACATGAAGATAAAATTTTCAAGCCTTATAAATATCCATTGTCGAATGAAATCGACAAATGAAAAAAACATCGTAAAGCACAATTTATCAGCATTATCCCGTTAATAAAGAAGGAGTATAAATTTAATAGTAAATCTTATGAATAAATATATTTTATGGTTTATATTCTTTATATATACGACCATTTCATTCGGACAGGCTATCGGTTCTTGGAAAGCTTATCCGGCATTGCAAATATCTACTTATAATATACCGGTAGGACATAAAGTATATTCTCTTTGTAATGGAAATCTTTTCAGTTACAACACCGAAGATACGGAAGTCTACGTGTTCGATAGACTTAACGGATTGCACGACACCAAAATACAATTCATAAGATATAGCAACGCAAGCCAAAAGCTTATTCTTGTATATGAAAACGGAAACATAGACTTAATCTATCCGGACAACGAGGTGGTCAACATGAAGCAATTAAAAGACAAAAACTATTCTAACCTCATCATCAATAATGTTTCCGTAGTAAACGAAAAAGCATATATATGCACGAACTTCGGTATAGTCGTGGTGAATACGGATAAAGAAGAATTCGAAGCTACATACGACTTAAACTTGAACGTATACAGTTGTACGGCAGATGCACATTACATCTACCTTTGTTGTTCGGAAAACGGTTTCAACATAGGCGACTTGAACCTTAACTTATTGGATAAAAACAATTGGAAGCACACCAGCACTAACTTCTTCCACGAACTTACATTCTTCAAAGGTAAACTGATTGGGTATAACAAGAGTACAGGGTTATTCACCATCGACCAACAATATTATACAATCACAGCCTTGGTAAAAGGAGGCTACTCATTTTTTTCTTGCTCCGAAGACGTCATGCTCACCGGAAACTCTTCCCATATTTATCTGTTCAACAACGTCACAGACAAACAGGAAATCAAACAAGACAATCCATTCAATTATTTAGTTTATAACAACGGTACATATTGGGCAAGCCAAGGCATAAAAGGATTGCAACCTTATGTTCTTTCAGGCAAGACACTCTCTGCCACGCAATCTGCCATCCAGCCTAACAGCCCCATCCGCGACTATTTTTGCAACATGCACTACAATGGCAATCGTTTGCTCATTGCCGGCGGAGATTTGAACTATAATAGTATCAACAGAGAAGGCACTATCATGTATTACGACAACGGAACATGGTATAATTTCATTGAAGACAACATTGCGGAACAAACAGGATTGACCTATACCAACATATCCAGCATAGCCCAAGACCCGAATGACCCAACGCATCATTTTGTAACTTCTGCCGGACACGGACTTTATGAATTCAAAGACTTAAAATTCGTACAACGGTTCGACTACACAAACAGTCTGCTGAGAACACTTCAACCAGTACAATCTACTCCAGAAAACTATGTACGCTGCGATGCATTAACATATGACACAGAAGGAAATCTATGGATGGTGAATTGTCAAGTAGACACCGTCTTGACCATATTGAAAAAAGACAATACCTGGACAAGACTGTATTACGAAGAACTTAAAACAGCCCCCAACCTTCCTGATATGTTTTTCGATGACAAAGGAAGACTATGGGTTCTCTCTAAAAGAAATTCTACCAACAAAGCTGGTATTTTCGTATTGGATTACCACGAAACTTTGGAAGACACATCAGATGATATACATATAATAAGGAAAGATATCACCAATCAAGACGGTGTTGAGTATGCTCCATACTATTTCTATAGCTTTGCACAAGACCTCAACAATCAAATATGGGTGGGTACAAGCGAAGGACTCTTCGTCATAGAAGACCCGGACGACTTCATCCAAAACGACGACTTCAGGTTTACCCAAATCAAAATCGCCCGTAACGACGGAACGGACTATGCCGACTATTTGCTCAACGGTGTTAATATCAGCAGCATAGCCATTGACGCAGCCAACCGGAAATGGATAGGGACGGTTGCAGACGGTGTTTACCTGGTAAGTGCAGACGGACAGGAAATATTACAGCATTTCACTACGGACAACTCTCCACTCATATCCGATGAAATACAGAGCATAGCCGTCAATCCGCAAACCGGAGAAGTCATGATAGGTACCTTTTTAGGGCTCGTATCGTATATGAGCGATGCCAATACTCCTGCCACAGAATTAGATAAAAGCAACGTGCGTGTGTATCCCAATCCCGTAAAACCGGACTACAACGGAGTTATCGCAGTAGACGGGCTGACCCTCAATGCTGAAGTCAAAATCACTACCGTCACAGGACAATTGGTATATTCCGGTCGTGCTAACGGCGGTCTGTTCACCTGGAACGGACGGAACCAAAGCGGCAAAAGAGTCTCTTCAGGAGTCTACAATATCATCTCCACCAATGCAGAAGGAAAAAAAGCCATCGTGAACCGCGTCACTTTCATCCATTAAAAGTATTTACGGCAGTTACCACCGAATTGATTTCCTCATCTGTCAATAAAGGAGACATCGGCAAGCTCAATTCCTCACGATGAATACGCTCTGTCACCGGCAATGACAGCGAAGCGTACGCTGACAATGCACCTTGCCGGTGAGGTGGGATAGGGTAGTGTATCAGGGATTGCACGCCATAATGCTCCAAATGTTCACGCAGCCTATCACGTCCGGGAGTGAATATCGTAAAAATATGGAATACATGCGCATCTGTCTCGGTTGCCATTTGTGGCAAAACCATTTCCGGATTCTTTATTTCCTTCATGTATCTGCAAGCTACCCGGCAACGGCGTTCGTTGTCTTCGTCCAACCGCCCGAGCTTCACATTCAAAACCGCTGCCTGCAACTCGTCCAGACGGCTGTTGATACCCACGTATGGATGTACATATTTGGCCGAAGAACCGTAATTGGCCAACATGCGTACCCGCTCAGCCAAATCCTTATCACTGGTCGTGACAGCTCCGGCATCTCCCAAAGCTCCCAGATTCTTACCGGGATAGAAACTGAATCCTGCGGCATCCCCCAAAGCACCGGCTTTCACACCTTGATACACCGCACCATGAGCCTGCGCACAGTCCTCTACCACCAACAAACCGTTTTTACGGGCCGTACGGCTTATCTCATCCATCCGGCACACCCTGCCATAGAGATGCACCACCATGACCGCTTTTGTGCGCACAGAAATCAAATTTTTCACTTTCCCGGGATCTATGTTGCAAGTATCCCATTCAGGCTCGCAAAATACCGGTTTGAGTCCGGCACGCATGACCGCCAATATGGAAGCTATGTAGGTATTTGCCGGCACGATGACTTCGTCTCCCGCCTTCATCCGCCCCATACTGACATAAGCCATAAAGATAAGCGTAAGGGCATCCAGTCCGTTCCCCGTCCCCACGCAATACCCGACCCCGCAATAACGGGCAAACCGCTGCTCGAAAGTCTCCACCTCTTTCCCGAACAGATACCATCCGGAACGTACCACCCGTGCTACAGCCTCCGACAATTCCGGTTCGAAAGAATCATTGATTTTCTTTAAATCCAAATATTTTACCATGACTTTACTTCAAACATTTCAGAAAGCTAATTTACGACTATTTTTCTTTCAGGGAAATTTTTCGAGCTTTTAATTTCCCTACTCACAAATCCCAATCCACCTTCCGGAATCACAAGGAAATTATCATTCACGGAACCTCCATACTCCCTATATGACAAACGGTTAAGGTGAAGGCTTAACACTTTTTATATCATTCAGGCACTGCATTTCCGGTAAAAGCCGGTGAATGCACGGTGAAACCTTCTGTCCCACAAAGTTCACCTTAACCGCTTGTCATCCAAACAGTATGAATGGGTGAAGCTTTTTTCAAGCAAAAAGTCGATTAGGAGAGGAGTTCATAAAGCCCTCAGCACATCGTAAAATCATTCTCAGCAGATCTGAAAATCATTCACAGGAGATTGAAAAATCGTTTGCCGCACAAAATAACACGACTTTTCACACCTCCATTTCGTACGTATCATACACCACTGCCCGTCCGCCGAAACCTTCTTTTTGGAATATCAACCCTTCATTCAATACACGGCCACCTTCCTCCACGGAAGTCCCCATATCAAAGTAAGGAACATCCTTGTATGCCTCGTGAATCAAATAGTGGAACAACAAATCCACGGCTCCGCACGCCCTTCCTTCGGGAGTGGAACCGATATATTGTACATGAACCACCCTTTCCGTCACGTACAACACGCAACCGACCACCGTACGCCCCTCCGCACGACAAACCCTGTACAGCAATATCTGTTGCGGAAACCGGTGATGTAACAACATGATTTCTTCCAAGGTATGCACGGGACGCGACTGGTGGCGTTCCATCAGATTCCCTTCCAATACTTTCCAAAAGGCCGAAAAATCTTCATCACGGCTGATGGACAATCCCTCACGTACGGCGTGCTTCACCTTACGTCGCCGAAGCGTACTGAATCCCCAAGCCGTTGCAGAGGGGATGACCGTGGAAACTTTACGGCCTGACAGGCGTGCCCCGAAGCGGTACAACGCATACAAATCCTCTTCGCTGGGATAACGGGCATATATATAAGGTACGGGTGAGTAAATCCACTTGCCTACCGATGTATACGTCCGTAAATAGCGAAAGATTTCCCCAAACAACTCCAACATGAGCGCAGCCGTCATCTTCTCATCCGTCACGACTCCGCCATACGTCAGTCCACGATGGCTGCAAAACTCCGTCGCCGTACAGTGTGCGGGCAGCAAAGCATGCAGCCGTCCGTCCCTGTAAGCCATAAGGGAGAAGTCTGCGAAACGGTCGGCATGATAATCCATATAACCGCGCATGAAAAGGAAAGTCCCGTTACGGGAATCCCGTACGAAATCGTCCCATTCATCCTTACAGCCATCGCTATACCGCTTTATTTCCCATCTGCTTTCCATCTCCACACCTCCATCTATTCATGAATCATACGCAGAAACTCTTCGTAAGAGTTGATATACATCTCAGGCCGGTAAGGCTGGGAAGACAAGACCAACAACACGGCATCTTCAGAGAAATGCAGCAACTCGTTCCACGTCAGCGGCGGAATGAGCAGCCCCTTGTCCGGTGCGTCGAGCACATACGTCCGCCGTCCGTCCTTGTCTTCCAAGGTTATTGTCACGCATCCTCTCACGGCCACCAAGTACTGATAGGTGATACGGTTAGCGTGCTTGCCGCGTTCATGCCCCTTGGGTACACCGTAAATCCAGTATGCCCGCTTTACTTCAAAAGGCAAATCCTTTCCGGTTTCAGCCACGGTAAGGCTGCCACGTTCATCGGTAAAAGTCTTCAAACGCTTCATTACAATCCTAACTTCTCGGAGATTTCCAACATTCTGTGAATCGGTTTGACAGCCTTTTCCGCCACTTCCGCATCCACTACGATTTCCGGCCACTCGTATTTCAAGGTATTATAGAGTTTTTCCAACGTAATCAACCTCATGTAATTACATTCGTTGCAGGCACACGTACTGTCGTCCGGAGGAGCCGGAATGAAGGTTTTCTCCGGACAAGCCTTCTGCATCTCGTGTAATATGCCGCTTTCCGTAGCCACAATAAATTCCTTTTCTTCATGACGGATGGCATATTTCAGCAATGCTGCGGTAGAACCGACCACATCTGCCAGTTTCAACACAGCTCCTTTACATTCCGGATGAGCCAGCACCTTGGCCTCGGGATGGGATTTTTTAAGTTCCAATATTTTCTCTACGGAGAATTTTTCATGCACGTGGCAAGCTCCGTCCCAAAGCAGCATGTCACGTCCGGTAACGGAATTGATATAGTTGCCAAGATTCCGGTCCGGACCGAAAATGATCTTTTCATCAGAAGGGAAACTTTCCACAATCTGGCGGGCGTTGCTCGAAGTGACCACCACATCCGTGACAGCCTTGGTGGCAGCCGTAGTATTGACGT
This sequence comes from Paraprevotella clara YIT 11840, assembly GCF_000233955.1. GTDB lineage: Bacteria > Bacteroidota > Bacteroidia > Bacteroidales > Bacteroidaceae > Paraprevotella > Paraprevotella clara. The sequence goes on along the minus strand of NZ_JH376593.1, from coordinate 148,766 downwards.
ACGAGATGACCGTATGGCCGGGATGAGCTGAAACAAACCGGGAGAATTCATCCGCTGGACAACTTTCGGCCAGCGAACAGGTGGCATTCAAATCCGGAACCAAGACCTTTTTGTCAGGACAGAGAATCTTATTGGTCTCTCCCATGAAATGCACACCGCACATGACGATGATATCCGCTTCGGTCTTGGCAGCTTTTTGAGCCAGTGCCAGACTGTCTCCCACGAAGTCAGCCAAATCCTGGATGATTCCTTCCGTATAGTAATGCGCCATGATGACGGCATTCTTCTTCCGGCAAAGTTCCCTGATCTCACTTTTCAAATCAAGCTCCTTTGCTATGGGTTCATCCACAAACCCCTTGTCTATCCACTCTTTCTTAACCATATATATATTATTAATTCTTATTTCTATTTTTTGAAAAAATCTAATGTAAATGATGATAGGCTGTTGATAGTGTCGATAAAAAAGAAGCCTGAAACTTGTTTTTTAAGTTATCAAAGCGGGGTATCGGGTAATATATCACTTTTCAACATGAGCCTTGGGTCTCTTATTCTTTAAACTGAATGCATTATCGTATGTTCTTTATCGTTTTTAACGAGTTGTTCATAACCTACAAAGTTAAAAACTTTAGGGGAAAAAGGCTGCATAAACCTGATGAAAATACGGTTTAAAGTTCATTTCTATCTTTTACTAATTTATTTGGTGGTTTGAAATATTCCTGTAACACTACTGAATTTCTAAATCCAAAGTTTCTTTTTAATAATCTGTTTACGATTTGTGAACGAGTTATCAAGTAGTTTTTATGGGTTTTATTATCTTTGTGAACAAATATGTTGAAAGCAATGAGAAAACTTAAAATAACGGAACTGAATAGAATCTCTACCGAAGAATTCAAGACGGTTGAAAAACTTCCTTTGATTGTGGTACTGGACCATGTAAGAAGCTTATATAATGTAGGTTCCGTATTCCGCTCGTCCGATGCTTTTAGGGTAGCATCCGTGTATCTGTGCGGAATTACAGCCACTCCGCCGCAAGTGGAAATCCATAAAACGGCATTGGGGGCGGAAGATTCCGTGAATTGGGTATATTATGAGCGTACGCAAGATGCGGTGGAGCATCTTAAGGCCGAAGGTTACGAAGTTTGGGCTGTGGAACAGGTGGAAGGTAGCATTATGTTGCAGGACTTCCAGCCGGATAAAGCAAAAAAATATGCCATTATATTAGGAAATGAAGTGAAAGGTGTGCAACAAGAAGTTGTCGACCAGTGCGACGGGTGTATAGAAATACCTCAGTTCGGGACGAAACATTCTCTAAATGTTTCTGTTACGGCCGGGATATTGGTGTGGGAGTTTGCCCGTAAGATGAAGTTGTGAACATTATAATGTACCAGCTTCCACCATTCTTACAACCCGTTCCGTCAGCCGGTCGTCGGCTTCTGGATCATAGTCTTTTTTTAGGCTGGCTCCGAATATGCTGGCAAACGTTTGGTAGAATCCGGCTTTGAAAGGGCCGAAAAAGGCTTTCACTATTTCGAAAGAACTTTGGTTGCATTCGCGGTTCACTAACTTGATGAGCAGTTTCCCCTGTGAATAAGTCAGCTTTTTCATTTGTGGGGTATATTGCTTTTTTATACCTTTCTCTACGGCTCGTATGTGAGCGTCTTTTTCTTTTTTAGTAGGTAGTTTTTCCAGATACTCATAAGTTTCGGATATGGTCTGATTAACCATTTTAGCAATGGGAAGTGTTTTTTTTACGTTATAAACCAATTTGTTATACCGCATGGCTTCCCTTTTGTTCTTAAACTTCAGTGGGGGATATACCGGTAGTTCGGGCATGATAATCACGGTGATGGAGTCGCCTTGATAGAACTCCTTCTGTACTTTTTTGTAAAACACGACTTTTATTCTCGGTTCTCCATCAATAGGAACAAACTCGTCCTGGGCTTCCACTTGCAAAGTAAGAGCACCTAATAAGAACAATATGATAAGCCTGTATATTCCCATATCCGCTGCAAAAATATAAATTAAAAACTTTCATCGCATGTTTTTTACAAAGAATAGTTCATTTTTTGTAGTATTTGCAATCGTTGTATGACGTGAGATAAAATATCTGCAACATTGCGTGGATTTTCAAATACTGTTTTTCCATACCTTTGCTTTCAGTCTTATCTATAAAGTTATTAAATATGAAAAAACTGTTTTTTTACATCCTTTTGATAGCGTTTTCAGAGTCTATTTCCGGTAGTTTTAGAATGACAAAAGACAATTTTCTTTCAGGCAAAAATGCAAGTCTTCAATATAGCGGAAATGGAGCAGGGAGAGACAAGTGGCAGACAGTAGATTCAACTTTCCATATTTATTTGTGTTTTGGGCAATCTAATATGGAGGGTAATGCAGATATAGAAGATGTTGATATGAAAGGGGTGGACAAACGTTTTCAAGTAATGAGTGTCTGTGATGAGGACCTTAAGATGGGACGTACGCCTGGAAATTGGTATACGGCTGTTCCTCCGTTGTGCCGTTATGGAGCTAAATTGAGTGTGGCGGATTATTTCGGCCGCACTATGGTGGATAATTTGCCGGAATCTTATAAGGTAGGTGTGGTGATGGTGGCCATAGGAGGAGCCGGTATAGATTGTTTTGACAAGGACAATTATGCAAAATATTATGAAAATGCCGATGAATGGCAGAAATATTTGATGGGTTTATATGGTGGGAATCCTTATGCGAAATTAGTGGAATTTGGCAAAAGGGCTAAAAAGCGTGGGATTATCAAAGGCATTTTGTTACATCAGGGGGAAAGCAACAATGGGCAAGCGGACTGGCCGGAGAAAGTGGGGAAAATCTATAGGGATTTGCTTCGTGATTTGGACCTTAAAGAAGAAGAGGTGCCTCTGTTTGCGGGGGAAATGCTGAGTGAGGCAGAAGGGGGAATTTGTGCAGGACATAATGAATATGTTGCCGTGCTGCCGTGGCTGGTGAACGCACATGTCGTTTCATCGGAAGGCTGTAAAGGGGCGAGTGACGGACTTCATTTTACTTCTGAAGGTTACCGTGAGATGGGACGACATTATGCCAGGGTGGTCTTAAATAAAATATATGGCATTCCGTTGGGCATGCCGGACATGGCCGTGATAAATATGGATATGCCGAACAAGGATTTGGAAGTACAAATCGGGAAGGGGCAGAAGTTGGAATTGATGGCTACTTTTGAAGACGGGCATACGGAAGATGTGGCTTATATGGCTAAGTATGAAATAGAAAATACTGAAGTGGCAGGCATCAAGGACGGGGAGGTACGTGGCCTTTCGCAGGGGTGTACGGAAGTGAAAGCCATTTATACGGACCCGGTGGGAAAAGTGTCCAGTCTGTCATTTACCCTCAATTCCACCTGTTTTCCTTTCAGTGAAGAGTTCATTGAAACTGCATTGTTCGGGAACGGCACGTACCGGGAGGCCGCGAGGGCGTTTTTTCCGGGTGAGAATGGGCAGATGGGATGGAAGTATACCTATGGATTGGATATGAGTGGTTACAAGTACTTGGTGTTAAAATTGGATAAAGTCCAAAAAGTGGGAGCTTGCATTATGCTTTATACAGAGAACAATATCTGGTCTGATTGTTGTCAATATCCTGTGGGCGAGGAGGTCTTGGTGGCTGTTCCTCTTCATGACATCACTTACACGAGTGGAGAACTTCAAGGCGAACCGGTGGACGTTTCTCATGTCATGATTGTCGCCCTGTATGCCGGTCAAGGTGGTGTTATTGATGTGGCTGACATGTATTTGACTAACAATGAGGATTATTCGTCCGATGCCGTTTCTGTATTTTCCGTGAAATCAAAAACATCAAAGGCCGATGGAATAGTATATGACTTATCCGGCGTTCGGATGAATGGCACGGATAATTTACCTAAAGGCATATATATAAAAGATGGAAAGAAGTTTGTAGTGAAATAAAGTTTTCGTTACGTAGTGAATACGGATTCTTATGCAGTGATTATTTATAGGGGATAATTTGTCATACTGAAAATAGTTGTTTATATTTGAAGTATGACAGAAAAACACTGTAAGTTTATTTATCTACACCGGTTGTGGATAAGCGTGTTAATGTTTTGTGTTCTACAAATATATCCTGTGGATAAAGTCGGCGCACAGCATTATTCCTGGGAAGAATTTGTAGAGAAGATTTCTGTGGATGAATATGAAGACGGAGAAGATTTGAGTCCTCTTTTGGAAGAGTTGGCCGCATTGCACGAACATCCTTTCAACCTGAATACGGCTACGAAAGACGATTTGGAGCAATTACCTTTTCTGGACGGAGATGAAATAGAGGAAATCTTGGCATACGTATACCGTTACGGTCCGATGCAATCGTTGGGAGAATTGATGTTGATAGAGGAACTGGACTATCAGACCCGCCAGTTTCTTACTTTGTTCGTCTATGTGGAAAATCCTGTGGAAGAAAAAGAGAAGTTACGGTTGAAAACCTTGTTGAAAGGAGGGCGACATGAGGTGACGAGCCGGTTGGATGTGCCTCTGTATAAACGTGATGGATATAAAATACCCGAAGATGAGGTGTTGTTGAAAAACCCCAATAAGGTGTATCTTGGTAATTCGTTGTACCACAACATACGCTATACTTATCAATACAGGAACAGGCTGTTTTGGGGATTCACGGCGGAGAAAGACGCAGGAGAACCGTTTGGCAGTTATGGCAATAAGGCATACGATGCTTATTCTTTCCATTTTCTGTTGAAAGATTGTGGTAAACTCAAGGCATTGGCATTGGGAGACTATCGGTTGGGGTTCGGCGAAGGCTTGGTGGTGAACAGTGATTTTTCTTTGGGAAAATCCACTTTGTTCAATATGGGTGACACGAGACCGTCCATCAAGAAATTCTCTTCCACGTCAGAAACTTCTTTTTTCAGGGGAATAGCGGCTGCTTTCCGTTTTGGAAGGGTGGACATGTCAGCTTTCTATTCCTATTTGCCCACCGATGCCACTTTAAGGAAAGACGGTACGATATCTTCGTTGAAAACCGACGGTTTGCATCGTACTTTGTTGGAGCTGTCTAAAAAGCATAATGTCACGGAGCAGTCTGCCGGAACCGACGTGACTTGGAATACGGAATATTTTTCTTTGGGTGCGATTGTCTTTTACCAGCATTTCAGCCGTTCTTTCTCAAAAGGCACGGAACTTTACCGGCAATATTATCCGGATGGAAAGGATTTCCTGAATGCCGGCCTGCACTATCGTTGGCATCGTGACAGGTTTTCGTTTTCCGGCGAGACGGCGTTCAGCAACGTGTATGGCGGTTGGGCCACGCTGAACAAAGCCATTTACCGTTTCAACCACCGGTACAGCATGGTGGCTTTGCAGCGGTTGTTTACTTACCAATATGTAGGATTGCGTGCCAACAGCTTTTCCGAAGGCGGGGCGGTCAGGAACGAAAGCGGATTTTATACGGGAGTGGAGGCATCTCCGTTGAATGAGTTGAAGTTGTCCGCTTATGTGGATTATTTTTATTTTCCGTGGGCCAAGTTCGGGATACCTCATACCTCCGAAGGGGTGGAAGGGACATTTCAGGTCGATTGGGTTGTTTCCGGAAAATGGGAACTGTCCGGACGTTACCAACTGAAGCGTAAGGAACGCTATGGACAGCCTTACCTGTATCATAAATTGAAGATACAGACGCAGTGCATGCCTTCAAAAGTTTGGGAATGGCGCGGAGTGGCAAGGTACACAAGGGTGAGGGACGTGTATGGACGGCATGTCGGAGGATACATGGGAGGGAGCATCCTGAAATGGAAGGACCGGAAAAACCGGTTGAATGTGGCCGGGTCGTGTGTGTATTTCGATAGCGAGGACTACAAGGCACCGATGTCTTTTTATGAGCCATCCTTATTGTATGCCTTTTCTTTCATGACGATGTACGGACAAGGGATGAGGGCGGCGGTGAATGCCCGGTGGAACGTGGCGCGCCGTTGGATGCTGATGTGGAAATACGGGATTACCGGATATTTCGACCGTAAGGAAATAGGCGACGGGTTGCAACGTATCGGGGGGCGATGGAAAAACGACCTTTCTTTCTTGTTGCGTTACAAGTTTTGACGGGGATTGTGCTACCTTTGCATGGATTTGTGAATTAAAAACGAAGTTATGGCTACAGTGATTTATCCTTCTCCCATATTCGGACCGGTACACAGCCGTCGGTTGGGTGTTTCTTTGGGCATCAACCTGCTTCCGGAAGACGGGAAGTGGTGTACGTTCGATTGTGTGTATTGTGAGTGTGGATTCAACAAGGATTTTCGTCCCAAGAAGCCGTTGCCCACACGTGAAGAAGTGCGCATGGCTTTGGAAGAACGGCTGAAAGGCATGTCCGCGAACGGGCCTGTGCCGGATGTGCTGACGTTTGCCGGAAACGGGGAACCCACCCTTCATCCGCATTTTGCGGAAATCATAGAAGACACCCGCGCCTTGCGCGATCGGTATTTCCCGAAGGCTAAGATCAGCGTGTTGAGCAATGCCACCCAAATATTCCGGCCGGAAGTTTTCGAGGCTTTGAGGAAAGTGGACAACAATATCCTGAAATTGGATACGGTGGACGAAGGTTACATTCGCCGGGTAGACCGTCCTACGGGGCGTTATGAAATAAGTCGGGTGGTGGAACGCCTGAAAGATTTCCGAGGCAAAGTTATTATACAGACGATGTTCATGAAAGGCATGTCGGAGGGTGCGGATGTGGACAATACTTCCGACCGTTTTGTGGAACCGTGGTTGCGTGCCGTGAAAGAAATATCACCTTCCCAAGTCATGATTTATACCATAGACCGCGAAACGCCCGACCATGAGTTGAAAAAGGCCACACGTGAAGAATTGGACCACATTGCCGGACGCATCCGGCAAGAGGGATTGGAGGTTTCCGTCTCTTATTGAGAAGCGCTGCGGGCGGTCTACGGACCGCATAGCCGTATTTTCCATATATTATCGACAGGAAGGCCTGTATGGGGATGAATATCTGTAAGGATGTTTGTTGTTTCTTATATATTTGATATTCAAATGCTTGTCGTTTATAAATCAATCTGCGCCAAACGGAAAATCATTTGGCGCAGATTGAAAAATCGTTTGGCTGAGAACGGAAATTCGTTCTCCGTAGAATGATTTTTGTATGTAACTTTCCTTTAAAATTCAGGAGGCTTGCGCATAACATCTCTTCCGAGACAAACGTTTGTGTACGTAAAGGTAAGCCGGGATGAGGAAGAGGTCTGCGGCAAACCAAGCCGAAGGGTCACCGTAACAAACTCCCGTATATCCTAAAATCGGGACCAGGAACAGGCTGACAGCCGTGCGGTCTACCATTTCGAACACGCCGGACATCATGGCCAGTTTACTGTATCCTAATCCTTGGATGCTGTACCTGAGCAGGCACAGCAGTCCTAACGGGATGAAATAGGTGCAGGAGGTGACGATGAACTGGTTGGCCTTTTCTATGATTTCATATTCATGGAAATCCACAAACAGGTAGATGATGTGGCGGGCGAAAAGATGCAACACGATGAAACAAAAGATGCAGTAGAGGCAAACCATGAAAAAGCTGGCGCGCAGCCCCATGTTGATACGTTCCGTTTTTCCCGCCCCGTAGTTCTGTCCGCAATATGTGGCCATGGCAATCCCCATGCTTTCCAACGGACACATGAAGAACATTTTGATGCGCATGCCGGCGGTGAAGGCGGCCACGCACGACGTACCCAAGGCGTTGTTTGCGCTTTGGAGCATGATGCTTCCGATGGCAGTGATAGAGAATTGCAGTCCCATCGGTACGCCCATGTCCAACAGTCCCTTTATGTAGTGTTTGTCCAAGGCGGTTTCTCCCTTTTCCATTTTCAGGATGTCGAATTTCCTGAACATATAATACAGGCAAAGCAGGGCGGAGACGGCTTGCGAGAAGACCGTGGCGATGGCGGCTCCGGCCACGCCCCAATGTAGTATGAGGATGCAAAACAAATCCAATACGATGTTGAGGATGGCGGCCATGAGGAGGAAATAAAACGGGGTCTTGCTGTCGCCTAATGCCCGGATAAGGCTGGAGAGCAGGTTGTACAGGAAAGTGAAAGGAATGCCGATAAAAGTAACCAAAAGATAGAGATAGGCATGGTGAAGGATGTCGTGCGGCGTCTGCATCATGAACAGGATTCTCTCGCAAAGCAGGGAAGTGACGACAGCCAACACGACGGAAATGATGAGGGAAACCCAAAGACTGTTGGCTACGTAACGCCGCAAGTCGCTGTATGAACGTGCGCCGAACGCCTGGGCTACGGGAATGCCGAAACCGCAACAGCAGCCGGTGCAGAATCCGATGATGAGGAATACGACCGATGTGCTGGCACCCACGGCTGCCAAATCATTGATGCCTAAATATTTTCCTACGATGGCTGCGTCTATCAGACTATAAGTCTGTTGGAGCAAACTTCCCAAAATGAGTGGGAGCGAGAAGTTGAATATCAACCGCAGGGGTGAACCCTCAGTCATTTCTTTCGTCATGGCGAATATCCTTTTTTCCTGAAAAACACATTCTTTTGCGGGTGCAAAATTACGGAATTTACCGGAATTGTTTTATTAAATCCGTCAAATTAGGTGGATTTTTTTATTTTCGTATGCTCGGTATGGGAAAGGATATAATCCAGATTAAAGATAAATAAAGCCGGATTTAATGATAAGTTATCCTTGTCACGGATTTCCCAATATACGAGATGATCTTTGATGAGAAAGAAAGGTGCTGTAGTATATTGTTTATTGTCGAAGTCAATCGTGAACAAACGTGTAGTTCCTTTGTCTTCATTGTATTGGCATAAAAGAATTTCATTGTCCGGAGACACGCATGAGAAATATATCATGTGGTCTACTCTTTGATAATAACGGGCCATTCCGGCGAATGGCTTTCCTCTTTCTTTTGCTTTGTTTACATAATCTATCCGCTCGTACACGTTTTTTCTTGTAATGTCATCCGGAAGTGCATGTTCTCCGAAATCAATGGCAAACAATGGCGTAAGAAGATCGTTGTGGATAGTGAATAAAGTGTCGCATAGCATTTCCCAATACAGCACATTTCCTTTTTGGTTTATGGAAATATCATCGTAAGTTGAAAATCCGGTGGATAAAGACCTCCCTTTTATGGACTTGCCTGACGTAAGTTCTTTATTCAAAAAGCATAATGTCTTTCTGTCTGTAGATTCACCTCCATAGCTGTTCAATACGATGTAGCCATTATTCCATGGATATATATGAAAGGGCTTTATATCTTCTTCCGCTATGTCACATCTTTGAACCGACAGAAGCTGACCTTTTAAATTGAACCGTAAAATGGTATTTTTACTGAAATCATAAAGTCCTACTGTCCCATTTTCAAAAAACACATTGGATATTTGAAGGTATTCATTCGTGGCGTGTCCTTTTTGTGATATACTGCCTATGAAATTTCCGGTTGATGTGAATGTGTACAAGAAGTTGCGTGAATGAACCACAAAGGTATCTTGATGTACATTGAGATTACATATATCGTAAATTAGGGAATTGTCCGTAGTCTCCAATTTTACGATTCGTCCGTCGGATTGGTTGATGTGTGTTATTTCTGAGAAATCAACTTTTGTGGATTTAAAGTCCGTTTTATCCCTGTTTGTACATGACACAAACAGGCATATGAATATGACACATACGGAATGTATTATACTTCTCATCATTTCCTCAAATATTAAGAAATGCTCTTTTCGGGAAAAGTAATTTCTTTTTCCTTATGTGGCTGTCCTTTGATAACTCAGTGATGGTTTTATTTCTGGTCGTAAGCATGTTTGGGGTAATCTATCGTATAATGTAATCCGCGGCTTTCCTTACGTTCGATGGCCTGTCGCGTGATAAGGTAACCCACGTTAATCATATTACGTAGTTCGCAAATGTCTTTGGTCGCCTTGACACGTTTAAACAGCTCTTCGGTCTCTTCGTACAATAAGTCCAGACGTGTCCATGCCCGTTTCAGGCGCAGGTCGCTCCGCACGATGCCCACGTAGTTGCTCATGATTTGTCCCACTTCCTTCATATCCTGCGCGATGAGTACTTTTTCTTCGTTGCTCATCGTACCCTCATCGTTCCATTCGGGTATTTTATCATTGAAAGCATATTGGTCTATGACCTCCAAGCTGTGGCGGGCTGCCGCGTCGGCATACACCACGGCTTCGATAAGTGAATTGCTGGCCAACCGGTTGCCGCCGTGCAGTCCGGTGCAGGAACATTCGCCCACGGCATAAAGCCGCCGGATACTGGAGCAAGCGTTGAGGTCCACCTTAATGCCGCCACACATGTAGTGGGCACAAGGCACGACGGGAATATATTGCTTGGTCATGTCGATGCCAATGGAGAGACATTTGGCATAAATGTTCGGGAAGTGGTGTTTGGTTTCTTCCGCGTCCTTGTGCGTCACGTCTAAGCACACGTGGTCCAAGCCATGTATTTTCATTTCCTTGTCGATGGCACGGGCTACGATGTCGCGTGGGGCGAGGCTGAGCCGCTTGTCGTATTTCTGCATGAATTCCTCGCCGTTGGGCAACCGCAGGATGCCGCCGTATCCACGCATGGCCTCTGTGATGAGGTAAGCCGGATGCGTCTCGCCCGGATGGAAGAGGGCCGTGGGGTGGAACTGCACGAACTCCATGCCTTCCACCGTACCTTTGGCACGGTAGACCATGGCGATACCGTCACCCGTGGCAATGTTGGGGTTGGTCGTAGTGGCGTAGACGGCTCCCGTACCACCGGTGGCCATCAGGGTGACTTTGGAGAGGAAAGTATCTATCTTTTGGGTATCCGGGTCTAAGACGTATGCCCCGTAACATTCAATGTCCGGCGTGCGGCGCGTCACCTCGATGCCCAAATGGTGTTGGGTGATGATTTCCACGGCAAAGTGGTTTTCCAGAATCGTGATGTTCGGATGGCGGCGTACGGCTTCCATCAGTCCGCGCTGGATTTCAAAACCCGTGTCGTCGGCATGGTGCAGGATGCGGAACTCCGAATGCCCGCCTTCACGGTGCAGGTCGAAGTCCCCCTTTTCGTTTTTGTCGAAGTTTATGCCCCATTTCACAAGGTCTCGTATGCCCTGTGGTGCGTTTTTCACTACTTGTTCCACGGCTGCAGGGTCGCTGATGAAATCCCCTGCAATCATGGTGTCTTTGATATGTTTCTCGAAGTTGTCCACTTCCATGTTGGTCACGGAAGCTATTCCTCCTTGTGCCTTGGCCGTGTTGGCCTCTTCCAATGTGGTTTTACATACGATGGCCACCTTGCCTTTGCCTGCATCTGCCACTTTCAGGGCGTAACTCATTCCGGCTACTCCCGAACCTATCACTAAAAAATCAAATTTGCGTATCATGCCGTCAGTTCATGCTGTTGATGTTAGACGTTGCAAAACTACTTAAAAACTCGGTTGGTTGTGCGTTCGCCGCTGGATTTCTTTTAAAAATAAAAGTGCAGTCCTCCGTTTATAAAGATACGGTAGAACTCTACGGATTGGTCCATGGAGCCGGGAATCACTCCATTTTTGTCATAGACATTTCCATAAATCACTCCTGCGTTCACTCCTATGCCGACGTGTTTGCTCAGCAGGTAGTCCGCACTGAGTTGGTAATGCAATCCCATCCCTTTTACAGTTTTTCCCATACTGAAATCCATCTCCTCCTCAACATTCAGAATGAAGGCGCCTACTCCGATGCCGTATCGTAATGACCAATGTTTGTTGGCCGCCCTCATAACGAACTCAGGTCCGATATAATCCAAGTGTATCCGGCTTTTGGGATTGGCGGTTTGTTCCTTGGGGTAATCGGGATTGCGTACGAAGTTGGTATGATATGCCCCGGAGCGGTAACCGGAATAGAGAATGCCTACACCCATGAACTTTTTACCCACCCAGTCGATTCCTCCCTGGAAATCCACCCCGTTTTTGAACGTGCCGCTGAGGCCGCCCGGAATGTCATGGTAAGCTTTGCTGAACACATGACCGAAACCTCCGTTTCCGTATATATGGATAGGAAGTGGGGGCGGGAGCTTACGTGGCTTTATGCTTTTCCGGCTCGCCAGTTCCAAACTGTCTGCTTTCCTTATTTGTTCCCTTTGTTGGGTTTTCATGCGTAGCATTTCCCCTTTTATCTGGTGGCAGGAAACGAGAATGGTAGGTTCTTTATGTTCGGTGATAGCCAAGGCGTTTCCTCCCGCTTTGGCCGTTTCAGCCTTGGCCAGTGCTACGACCTGGTCATAACTGAAATGTGCGGTATATCCGTTTCCTTTTACAGCCACTTTGCCCAGGAGTTCGGCAGAGTAAGGCCGGTTCGTTCCGGTTTTGAATACTTGTACGTCGTCAGCTTGCGTAGCGGGATAAGAATGATAGATTTCCGTGGCCACTTTCGGACTACAGCCTGTAACGAGCAAGGCCACGACCCATGCAAACCATTTGCCTATTGCGTAGCAACCATTCTCTTTTTTATTTTCTGTTCTTTTTGCCATACGCCTTTTTATATAATAAGATGAGATTCTTTCAGTTTGGCAATCCTTTTGTCCATGGAATTGATTCGAATCCGTTCCATGATTTCTTCTCGTTGGTCTATTAGTTGATAAAGTTCTGCCTCCCATGTTTCTAAATCGTAACCATAACATTGTTTAAAGTATTCTTTATCCCAAGTTTGGATTTGCTTTTTGGTTTTATTGCAAACCCATTGAAGCAAGTCTTCATTGTTCGTGTAAAGAGCTATCATCATACTATAAATCAATAATTCACGTTTTCCATCAAATCTTTGGAGTTTAATGAGAAGATCATGTTCCCTCAGATAATCCAAATAGTTGAAAATATCTTTTACATAGACATTTTCTTGTAACAAATTGGATGACTGTGACTGTACACACTTTACAGCTTCTGTAAAATTACTTTTATATTTTAATAATTTACTTTGATGGTTTAATATAGGTACATCTAATTGGAGATTTTTATTGTTCCGAAATTCGTGATGGAATATGTAGAACTGCATGCAATCTTTTAACGAGTCTTTCCATAATGGATAACTGATGAATATGGGACGATAATCATCATATACCTTTTGGAAATATAGTCCTATGACAATAGGGCCTTGTTTCATTAATAGCATATTTGATGAGTATCTTGATAACATTGGAAACGCTTTTTTCCAATCAGTCAGAGGTAAACTTTTCTTAGGAGTGCCTGATGTAAGTTTACTTCTTCTATCTTCCATATTACGATTTAACATGGATGAAATCCATTTATATATTTTGCTTTTTATTCTTCGCATGTTTATATAGTGCCTCCTTTTATTCTATAATGGGTACGTTCTTTCCGTTTTCTATTTTCCAGCCAAGGATTTTGTATTTATAATAACCGAATTTTAATCGATTGATGATGTCGATATAAGAAATAACTCCTCCTACATTTATTTTATTTATGTATTCCTTACTTAATTTTCCTTGTAAAATAGGAGGTTCGTTAATACGCCATACAAATTCTCAGATGGGTTTACTTTTATCATATCATAGACTGTAGGATATATGTATTGATGTGCATCTCCGAATAATGCTTCTTTATACTCTTCCCCTATATTCTTAGATGTCCCTATCTTATGCCATGCATTGGATTCTATTCCAAACTTTAGAATGGTATGCGCATAAAACTCAACTTCATCTCTTACAATCTCTTCAATCTCTGGTTCGTAGTCCATGAGATATTTGGTTTTAAATGCACGTATGACACTACTATTTAAATATTCCAAATCGTTGGCTACGTATTGGAAAAATCGTTTGCATTCGTTGTCTATTTCCGCACAGAACACATTTCCGATTCTTGTTACTATTCTTTTCTTTTTAACTGTTTCCATATATTTAAAATCTTATTCATCATTCGTCATTCTGTAATGGGCACATTTTTATCATTCTCTATTTTCCAACCGGGTGTTTTATATTTATAATATCCAAGTTTTAGTCGGTTGATAATGTCTACATATGGAATAACTCCTCCCATTGTTATTTTCTTCTTATATTCATTGTTTAGTCTACCTACAAAGATGTGAGGATTGTTGATTTTACTAATTACCCAATTTTCTGCCGGATTAATATCAGGCTTTTGGTATATAATGGGAGATATATCTCCAAATAAAGCCTCTTTGTATTCATCTCCGATATTTTTGGATGTTCCCACTTTGTACCACGCATTAAATACAATACCGAACTTCAAAATAGTGTGTGCATAAAACTCGACTTCATCCTCTACAATCTCTTCAATCTTTGGTTTATAGTCCATGGGATATTTGTTTTTAAATACACGTATGACACTACTATTCAGTTCTTCCAAGTCGTTGGCTACGTATTGGAAAAAGCGTTTGCATTCGTTGTCTATTTCCGCACAGAACACGTTTCCGATTCTTGTTATGATTCTTTTCTTTTTAATTGTTTCCATATATTTAATATTTTATGTTGTACTTGTTCCAATATTGGGGTGCTATAGAATTAATCTTATTAAATAATTGTCCTCCATTCTTCTCTAATCCATATAGATTGATTTGGTTTTGTTCCCAAATTCTGGCATTTAGTTTATTGAACATATTCAATTCGACTGTTTTAAATTTTAAAGTAGCTCTGTTTGTTCCAGAATTGAGATGTTCCGCAAATCTGATTTGTGGGTCTCTACTGGTAATCCCCACATATCTTACAACTCCGTCATCATCTACACCATAATATCCGGAATACATCTTTTCCGATGTATTAGTTGATGGTGAAGAGATTGAAGAAGCATCTTCCCTATATAATAAAGTATTTGACGAGGAAGGTGTGTATGTTTGTGTAGGTGCTTTTCCCGTCCAAAAGTCCTTTCCTTGTATTCGTGCGCTGATACCGCCGGATATTCCTCCCACAAGTCCGCCTGAAGCACCGCCCATGATGGCTCCCATGATTCCGCTTTCCAATGCGCCTCCGAAATCAGCCCCTTCAAGGAGTGAGTTGCCAGTGTTTTGTATGAATCCCGAAGCCATACCTGAAGCCAATCCGACTTGTGCCCCGTTGACAAAGCCAGTCATTCCTGCAGCCCATTGTGCGGAGGTAATGCCCAGCATGCCTCCGAACCCAGTGGCGGCAGCTACTCCGGCAGCGGCTCCCACGCCTCCTGCCAGTCCACCTATGGCAAAGTATCCCAACCCTTTTTTGAATCCTTTCCATCCACCCCCTGCAGCTTTGATTTCATCCCAATGCATCGCCACGTTTGCCGTGCCGCCGATTAAAGCGGCAACTCCTACGATAATCCAGAAGAATTCCCCGTTTTCATCCACATAGATGAGCGGGTTGTTCATGCAATAGGAATAGCGGTTGAGTCCTTGTGAGAAGTCGGGGAATTGCACGTATGGGTCGGGCGAGAGGAAACGTCCCGTCCATGGGTCATACAGTCGGGCATTCATGTGGACGAGGTTGGCCACAGGGAGTTGCTCATGTCCGCAGAATCCACGTCCGAGGAAGGTGGAAGATGGAGTACTTCCTCCGGTAAGGGACATCTTTGCTTGACTAAGAGGTTCCCATCCCATAGGGTTACGCAAGTGTCCCCAAGCATCATAACTCAGTTCCTCCTGCCTGTATCCGTCATCCCGTACGACATTCGTGATACTCCCCAACGGGTCGCGCAGGACATGGTAAAGTTCCGGCTTGGTGTTATTCCGTTTCCTCCATACTATGGGGGCATCATAATATCCGCCATGTAAATACAGTTTCTCGATACGGTCGTATTTCAGTGAATCCAGTTCATAACATCCACCCAAGTAATAGCGGGTCATGTAATGGATTGTCCCGTTTTGGTAATAGACCGATTTCACACGGTCAAAGTTCCCATTATAGGTGAACTTGGCCGCACTCATCCAGTCGTAGATGGAATCGGGAAGGTTGGAGGAATTGTAGGTTATTTCCTGCAAGCCCGTGGGGGTGGGGTATTTGGCCGGATTTTCTACGCCGGTATGGGCATGCGGGTTAGCCTGTAACCCATAAGTATAGTCCCCCACGTCGGATTTGCGTATGATGTTGCCGGATGGGGAATATTCCACCGTGGTTCTCCCATCGCTTGCCAAGCGGTTCATCCCGTCGTAACTGAAAGTCTCGGTTCTATTACGCAACTTATCGGTACGGGAGAGCAGGTTGTTACGCGACGTATCGAAAGTATATGAGAAGTTCTGGTGGGTCACTTTTCCCATGTTTGCCTTGCGTGACGTGGGGTAACCGTAGGCATCGTAACCATACTGCCGGGTGAGTTGTCCGGTTTGAACCAATGTGGGCAATCCCATCCCATTTTCCCCGTCCAACCGGAAGATGGAAGTTCCGTCCGGAAGAGTTGCCTCCACCAGATGGCCGTTTTGGTAACGTAAATTTTCAGTGGTCAGTTCTCCGTTTTGTGAAGTGTAGGTGATGGAGCTTATTTGTCCGTCCTTATAGGTATAATCTTTCCGGAGCCATTTCCCGTCCGGTGCGTCTTCCCGGTAGGATGCCAACCTTCCCACATTGTCGTAAGTATATGATATGAACGTGTCATTGAATCCCTTGATGGTAGCGATTTCCCCATACGGAGTGTAAGTATACGCCACATTGGGTGAAGTGCCTGCACAGTTTGTCAAGCGATTGTACTCATCATAGAAATAACGCGTACGTTCTCCTTTGGCGTTCTGTTCCCATGCCTTCTCCCCTGAATTCTCGTAACCATAAGTTGTCCGTCCGAACCCCGGGTCGTTTTTTGCGCTGCACCTACGTGAGGCGTTATATTCGAAAGTAATTTGTGAACCGTCCGGTGCCGTGATGGTTGAGGGTTGCAAGTCTGGTTCCCAAGTGTAAAGTGTAGTGCCTCCAGGGTCGTCTACCTGTACGAGTTCGCCGTGTGGTCCATACGAACGTGAGGTTTCTACTCCGTTTTCCGTAGTGGTCACGGTATACCCCTCAAGGCTACCGGTGTAACTGTATGTCGTGGTATGTCCCGGTCGGTCGGTAGCGGAAAGCATCCGATCGAGGTTGTCATAGGTGTAAGTTGAATAATATGAGGGGGTGGTTTGGGTATAGGGTGATGACTTGCGGGTCACCCTTCCATAATTGTCATATTCCGTGTCCACGTAACGCCATTTCCCATCGTAGGTCATTTCGGCGGTACGTACTTCCCGCCCCAATGCGTCATACACCGTTTTGCAGTCAGGTTGTCCAGTTTCCTTGACGGTGACGGCATACAACCCTTCATTTCTATCCGGTATCCATTCATATTCTGTTGTCACGTTTGTCCCGTCCGGACGGTTCACAGTTTTCTCCTTTCCGAATTCATCGTAACTGTATGTCGTGATGTTTCCACGGCTGTCGGTATGGGTTGAGAGCCTTCCTTGCATGTCATAGGCATACTGTTCTGTCGTGCCTGTTTCGGAAGTGTGTTTGGTTTTTCTTCCATAAGTGTCGTACTCCCAGGATTCGGAGATGCTTTCTGCTCCTCCGCTCCACCCAGTTGTGGATTTGATCAGGTTTCCTTGTTTGTCGTATTGGCAGTCATAACGTGTTTCTTGTCCGAGGTATTCCCGTTTGTCCTGCGGCATATCATAAAGCCAGGAAGGGTATGTGGTGCGTTTGGTTACATTTTTTCCATCCTCCGTGGTAGTCCTGACCGTTTGTTCATGGATACGTCCGAGGATATATTCTTTTCCGGGTGGGATGTATGCCAGCATGGTGCATACGTCTGCATTTTCTCCTTTCCGTGTCTTCGTTTTATATCCTGTTTGGACAGAAGTATAGATGGTTTCCGTGCGCCGTACGGAGTTGTCTTCATATTCTATTTCCTCAATATTCGGGTATCCGAAACGGTAGTCTTCATAACGGTAATCGGTGGACATGTCCCTGACATTGTCGAAATATTCCTTATCCGTCAGGTTGATTTCCACCATTCGGTTGGGGTGTTCGATGACCTCGTAGTAATAATAAGATTCAGAAATGCCTTCGTTGTATTCATATTCCAATACGCCATGGTTTTCAGGGTCATACTCACATACTCTTTCCTTGCCTTTGAAATCTACGGTGCGGGTTTGTGTGAATCCACAAAACCCCATTCCCGTGAGATGTTGTATGCCCCCTTCGTAATAGTAATGTTGTCCGTCTACTTGTTTTCCGTCCACGTAGGTTTCCGAAACGGCTATCAAAGGTTGTTTCCCGTAAGCGGATGTATAAGGGTAAGGAGCCGAGATGTAGTAACTGTATATTCCTTCTTTTTTCCCGCTTTCGTTCATCAGGGCATATTCATTCTTTTCCACCACCCCGAAACTGTTTACCACTCCCGTGAGGAGGCATTCTTCAGAGTCGTTGCGTTGGAAAGAATACTTTATAAGCTTTTCACCGTCTATACTGACAAATTCTGTGGAATATCCATTTTTAGTTTGTACATTGGCCGATAATACGGTGTGACGTTTATCTTGTCCGGGTTTGATGGATTTGTACAGATTGAACTGTTTGGTGTATTTGTCGAATATGAAAATATGGAACTTTTCATCCGCACATTCGATGATGTCCGTCACTCCGTCACCGTTTATGTCGGTGGGTATATATAAATAGTGGTCTTCTTCTCCGGTAGAAACTTCTTTTAAATATGGTAATGTAACGTTATGGATACTATCTTGTGAATTTCCTTTGGAAAAGGCAATGTAAACTTTTGGGATACTACCCTTTTCTTGTTTCCGTTTATAGTAGAAACGGTCTGCCAGTCCATCTGAATTGAAATCGCCCATTATGAACCATTCTGAGTCCGCTACGGGGGTGGTTTGGTAATTATTGGTTTGGCGGGGTAACCAAGTGTTCCCCGAAACATCGAATACAAAAGTTTGAGCCTTTCCGTCAGTTGATTTGTAGTGGATTTCACTTTTCCCGTCACCGTCATAGTCGGCTACGATGAGTTCGTCTGTAAAATTGTACAGTTCTTCTTCATTGGTATCTTCACTAGGGAACGAAACATGGTAGGGGAACAGGTGCCCTTGATAAAGGATTTTGTTGCCTTTCAAATCGAACAGGTAGCACGTTGAGGGTAAGTTTGTGTTGCCGAAGGGCTGGTGAGCGGATATAGCCAGAATCTCCATTTTTCCATCCCCATTAAAATCTCCCGGATAATAAAACTTGGGCTGTATACTCCGCATGCCTTTTGCACTGGTATGTACGGTGGGGAACTTAAAAGTCCGCGTGAATGATGGGGATGGTTCATCATAGATGGAAAAAACCGGGCCGTTATGAACGGTAAAACGAACTTGATCGTATTGCTTGTCCACCACTTCATTGTTCACTTGTATCAGAAAGTCTCTTCCCCGTCCGGATATGTCTGCGGTCAATAAGTCAACAAATCCTGTTCCACAAGGAAAGCTTTTTTTAGCCTCTCCGTTTCCACTACCTAAAAGTGTATAGGTATAAATGTAATCCGAAAGATTGAAAGGATTATAGAAACATTCAAAGTCTTTGGTATTATCCTGTATGTAAGGTGTCTTTCCTGAAACAGAAGCCAGTATGTCCGAATACCCGTTACCCATCATCCGTCCCACTACAAATTGTGCGCTATGGGCTTCTTCGCCTCCGTGCCATATATCCGGACAGTTTACTTCTTCCGTAGTATATGTTAATTGTGACTTGTTTTTTCCATAATAAAAAATCAGTGGATTGATTTTCTTTCCTCCAGCTTCATAAGTAATGTTTTGCAACAGGCTGGGCTTTCCGGCAAGATGTTCTGCGTTTTGGTATGACAGTGTGTATTTCCCTAATTCTTTCGTTCCGAATTTGCAGGTAATTGTCTGCAACCGGGTATTTTCGATGATTTCTTTTCCCCCAAGGTAGAAGGCCACAGGATCCGGACGTCTTTCATATCCGAATTCCACCGAGGCTCCGTTATAATTGATTTTTTGAACTTGGTAGTGGTTGTGTTCATAATTGAAGTTGTATTGGTAAGTGATGGTGTTCCCCCACAAGTCGCTCAGTTCCGTAAGGGGATAGTATAATTGGTTTTCCGTATTATCCTTGTAACCGAATACGGCTGTTTTCCCGTCCGGATAACAAACGTCGAAATATTGCAAAACATCACCGGTATAGTGTGTTTTGGCGCGGATGTAACCTTGCTCTGTAAGGAAAGTGACGGAATCCACTCGTAACAGTCGTAATCCGTCAAGCATAAAGGCATCGCTGCGGTTCATGCCAATCTGTTTCACATCCCCGTCATAATGGATGGTATGTGACGTACGGTAAATATTGGAAAGTCCGGCCAACGACCACCCCACTCCTATTAGCCCGTTTCCTTGTTGGCTGTTGTAGGTCAGAGCCAGTCCGGGATTCAGATTCCGTATGCCGGGATACGTGGCTATAGGAACGGTATAGGTCTTGGCTCCCGTGGAAGATATTCCGGACGAAAGGTCTATTTGTCCTACTGCATAATCTTTTCTTATGGTATGATGGGTCGGTACGTAATCGTTGTCAATAGCCGGGTACCCCTCTTGTCCGAGGGCAGAAAGGAGGCAGCACGCACAAAGGAAGAAAGAAAGCAGGCCCCGTTTCATAAGCGTTACTTTTTAATGATTTTCCAAGTGGTTTCTTGTCCACCTGCCACGATATGCAGCAGGTAAATGCCATTCGTGCAATGGCTCAGGTCGAGTTCGGAAACGGAGGAGGTTGTTTCTTTTACGTCCACAACCGCTCCGCTCATCGATGTGATGCGCAAACAGGCTTTTTCTTCAGGGGCGAGTCCTTGGATTTCCACTTTCAGGTGCCCTTCCGTTGGGTTGGGCCAAATACGGATCTGTTTTTCAGAGAGCATGTCGGAATAGAAATTATCCTCTTTTTTTTCTTCCGATGACATATTTCGTTTGACAACATCTGAATTTTGCAACACGATTTCCCTCTTTACGCGGTTGCCTAACGCATCATACGCAAACCTTATCGCATTCTGAGAGAAAGCGGAAAGGTGAAGCAACAAGCTAAAAAAAACAAATAATGCTCTCATAATATATAGGTTTTAGTTTGTTTTTCTGCTATCGTCTCAAAGGTATATGTCTTTTTTTAAATAAACAAAAAATACAAGATATTTTTTTGCTTTCTGTGGATTTAATCCGTAAAAAGTGTAACTTGCACTAAATTTTAGTTTTATGATACGGACATTTCATGCAAAAATTAATAAGAAGATATTGTTTTTCAGTTTGTTGCCTGCTACAGTGTTGGCCATATATTTCTTTTGGGTAAAATTGCCTTTGGCTGCATTGTGTTGTATGGTCTTTTTGGTTTTCGTGGTGGAACGTTTGATTCATACGTATTATGTTTTTACCGATGAAGGTTGCTTATTCATTCATCAGGGGCGGTTTTCCAAAGTCAGCAGGCATTCTTTGTCCGACATAGAAAAGGTAGATATCGTAAGGCCGTCTTCTTTGTCCTTTTTAAAGAATAAGGATACTGTCATGTTGACGTTTTGTGACGGTTCGATTAAATTTATCACACCTTTTCCGGCTGAAGAGTTTTGCCGGTATTTCAAACGAAAACAGGAAGATTTTCTTGAAAAGACAGATGGCTTATGAATATGAGGCTTTTTAGAGTACTTTTTGGGTTCTTTTGGTTTGTTGGGGGAGTTGGTAATCCCTTGTTTTCTTCCGAGAGAATTTCTTGTGAACCGCTTGAGGAGGAGGCTTCGTGGTCGGTGTGTTTGCAGGACGGACTGGATAGTTTGTTGCAAGATGAGCTATTGCTTACTTCGCAATTAGGTTTGTGTGTGTATGATTTGACCGATGATACTTTGTTGTATGCTTACCAGGCCAAACAGCGTATGCGTCCGGCTTCCACCGAAAAATTGGTAACGGCTGTCGCTGCGCTTTCCGAATTGGGGAGTGATTATCGCTTTGCAACCCGTTTGTTCTACACGGGCGAAATCCGGGGACGTGTTTTGCATGGAGACCTGTATGTCGTGGGAGGTTTTGACCCTTGTTTCGGGAAAGAAGATTTGCTTTCTTTCGGCAAGGCTTTGAAAGAATCGGATGTGGATTCCATAACAGGGAGACTGTATGCAGACGTGTCGATGAAAGATACCTTACAATGGGGATGGGGTTGGTGCTGGGATGATGACATGCCGGTGCTGACTCCTTTATTATATGGAAAGAAGAATATTTTCATAAGGACATTCAGCGAGGTGTTGCATGGCTTGGGCATCCGCCATGTTTTTGGAGGACAAGCCCGTTGTCCCCAAAATGGCGTATTGTTAGCCGGACGGACACGTCAGTTGGCAGACGTTTTGCATCCGATGATGAAAGAGAGTGATAATTTATGTGCCGAAGCCCTGTTTTATCAGTTGGCAGCCCGTACAGGAAAACCATACGCTTCAAGAAAAGAAGCTATGTACTACATTGAGCGGTTGATAGGGCGGTTGGGCTATGATCCCGGAAAATATATAGTGGCCGATGGGAGCGGGGTTTCTTTATATAATTACTTAACACCGGAACTTGAAATTGCTTTTCTGAGATACGCTTATCGTGATGAGGCTGTTTTTTCACCTCTTTATATTTCTTTACCGATAGCCGGAGTTGACGGTACGTTGAAAAAACGTATGAGGAAGGGAAAAGCCTACGGAAATGTAAGAGCTAAGACCGGAACTTTGGAAGGAGTATCCACATTGGCCGGTTATGCACGGTCGGGGAATAACCATTTGCTGGCCTTTTGTATTATGAATCAAGGTGTGGAACGTGTGGCGGCTGCACAAGACTTTCAAGACAAAGTTTGTGAATGGTTATGTCGGTAGTTTTTAAAGTAGCACTTAAATCGTTCTAATTTAGATATTTTAATCCTCTATAAAATAAGCTTTAAAATAATATATGTACCTTTGCGCCCATTAAAGAGACGAGGAAATGAAGCATAAACTCTGTATGTGGCTACTGTTTTCCATGTCTTTCTTAATGGCTTTTGCCACGATGGAAAAACATGGTTCATCGGCGTTTTGTGCTGAGGCAAGTTCCCCGTCAGTGGAAAGTCTTGGACAAGAAGTTACATATTGGACATCCGATACTCCTTATTTCTTTTTTACTTCCGATTACATAGCCCCGTTGTCTTTAGCTTTGGATGAAGGGTCTGAAACGTCGTGTTTCAAGTACATGGCGGTCTCGGAAAGATTATCAGGTTTTCTTTATGCTTCCATAGGCTGTTTTTTATCTCCTTGCAGGTCATTATACTATTCTTATGATTCCGGACCCGGCAGGGATTATTATGTCTTTACCTTGAGACGGATCAGGATGTGACCCCTACGGAAGCCTATATTATATAAATAGGTATCATTTCAGAGTGCCATATCTTATGGTCCTTTTCCCCTCGGAAAAGAAAACAAAGGATATGCCTTTTACAGCGAAATAATCTTTGGTTGTTAAATTAAATATAACTTTAAGAATGACGGATTTCACATTGTTAACGGTCGTGGTGCTTACGGCAATTGCCTTGGTGACGGCAGCCTTGCTGATAGCGCGCCTTGCGGCTCCCCGTACGTTCAATCCTCAAAAAGGTGAGCCATACGAGTGCGGTGTGCCCACGCGGGGGGAAGCTTGGTTTCAGTTCCATGCCGGTTATTACCTGTATGCCATCCTGTTCCTGATATTCGACATCGAGACAGTGTTCCTGTTTCCGTGGGCGGCGGTGGTAGGTCGTATCGGCATGCAAGGGCTGTTGAGCATCGTATTTTTTATTGCAGTATTGATTCTGGGCCTGGCTTACGCCTGGAGGAAAGGAGCGTTGGAATGGAAATGAAACACGGGTTGCCCAAGATAAAGGATATGGAGCCGGGCGATTTCAAGAATAACGATTACCTGTTGCGCATGGCTGAGAAACTGAACCGCGACGGGGCGGGTATCGTATTGGGCACGCTGGATGATCTGATCAACTGGGGTCGCAGCAATTCGCTTTGGTCGCTTACTTTCGGCACGAGCTGTTGCGCCATAGAGTTCATGGCCCTGGGGGCGGCGCGTTATGACATGGCGCGTTTCGGCTTCGAGGTGACGCGCAACTCGCCGCGCCAGGCGGACATGATCATGGTGTTGGGTACGATAACTTACCGTATGGCCCCGGTACTGAAGCGGTTGTACGACCAGATGGCCGAGCCGAAATACGTGGTGGCCGTGGGGGGATGTACCATCAGCGGAGGGCCGTTCCGGCGGAGTTACCACGTGGTGAACGGGATAGACCGCATCATCCCGGTGGACGTGTACATTCCCGGATGTCCGCCGCGGCCGGAAGCCTTTTTCTACGGGATGATGCAGTTGCAACGTAAAATCAAGATGGAGCGTTTCCTCGGGGGGCGCAACCACAAGGAGAAACCGGACGAAGCCGGGGAAAGAAAGGAGGCCGGAGTATGATAGAAGAAAAGATAAGGCAGTGGTGTGCGGCCACCACGGTGGAAGAGGCCGGCGAGAGAGTGGTAGTGGTCCCGGATCGGGACGTGGCGGAGGTATGCCGCCGGCTGCACGACGACGCGGAAGAACCGATGGACTTCATGCGGGACCTTGTGGCGGCGGACGGCGACGGCCGTCTGAGCGTGTTCTACCAGTTGGAGTCGACGCGGACGGGCGGCCGCGTGACGTTGCGCACGGACACGGACGGGCGCGAGGATCCTTTCCTGCCCTCGGTGTGCCGGATATGGAAGACGGCGGAAATCAAGGAACGCGAGGCATACGATTTCTTCGGCATACGCTTCACGGGGCATCCCGACATGCGCCGCCTCTACCTGCGTGAGGATTGGGCGGGTTATCCGCTCCGCAAGGATTATGACATGGACAGCAACCCGCTCAACATGGAGAATGAAGAAAACGCCGACGTGACGGAAGAATATGACTTGCGTGCGGACGGGACCATCGAACGGCGCGAGAACGTGGTGTTCCGCCCGGATGACTTCATTGTCAATATTGGCCCGCAGCATCCTTCCACACATGGCGTATTGCGTATGCGTACGTCGTTGGACGGCGAGATGGTCAAGAAGATAGACCCCATATTGGGATATATCCACCGGGGTATCGAAAAGATGAACGAGAGCCTGACTTATCCGCAGACGCTGGCGCTGACCGACCGTTTGGACTACCTGAGCGCCCACCAGAGCCGCCATGCCCTGTGCATGTGTATCGAGCAAGCCGCGGGTATCGAGGTTTCCGAACGTGCGCAATATATCCGCACGATAATGGACGAATTGCAACGTATCGATTCCCACCTCCTGTTTTATTCCTGTCTGGCCATGGACATGGGAGCGCTGACGCCTTTCTTCTATGGCTTCCGGGAGCGTGAGATGATTCTCGACATTTTCGAGGATACCACCGGGGGACGGTTGATTCAGAACTACAATGTGATTGGCGGCGTGCAGGCCGACCTGCATCCCGATTTCGTGCGGAAGACGAAAGAGTTTATCGTGCACTTGCGGAGTATCATCCATGAGTACCACGATATCTTTACCAAGAGCGTCATTGCCCGCACCCGTCTGAAGGGGGTCGGCTTGCTTTCGCGTGAGGATGCTATCTCGTTGGGCTGTACCGGCGGGACGGGCCGTGCTTCCGGATGGGCCAACGACGTGCGCAAACATCATCCCTACGCGATGTACGGCAAGGTGGACTTTAAGGAAATCACCTATACGCATGGGGACGCTTTCGATCGCTATATGGTGCGCATGGATGAAATCATGGAATCCTGCAGAATTATAGAACAGTTGATAGATAATGTACCCGAAGGGGAGTTCCGGGTGAAGACGAAGCCCATTCTCAAATTGCCCGAAGGCGTGTTCACGGCTTCCGTCGAGGCCAGCCGCGGCGAGTTCGGCGTGTTCCTCATCAGCCGGGGGGACAAGACGCCTTACCGTTTGCATTACCGAAGCACGGGGCTGCCCTTGGTGCATGCCATGGACACCGTGTGTCGGGGCGGGAAGATAGCCGACCTGATTGCCATCGGCGGTACGATGGACTTCGTGATACCGGATATTGACAGATAACATACAGACACATTTAAACATATGAATCAAGCATTTTTGGATTATTACAGTCTGGAACCGTTTACGCAGTGGATACACCGTACGTTGTGCGGTGTGATGCCTGAGGACTGGGCTGTTTTTATCGAAGGGTTGGCGCTGGGCATAGTCATTTTGTTGGCATACGCTGTGCTGGCCGTGGTGCTCATTTACATGGAACGCCGTGTTTGCGGTGCTTTCCAGTGCCGTATCGGACCGAACCGCGTGGGAGGCAAAGGCGGATTGTTGCAAGTGCCTGCCGACGTGTTGAAGATACTGACCAAGGAAATCATACGCCTCAGGAAGTCCGACCATGTGCTTTATGAACTGGCGCCTTATCTGGTGATTCTGGCTTCCGTCATCTCGTTTTCTTGCCTGCCCTGGCACAAGGGAGCAGAGATTTTGGATATGCAAATAGGAATATTTTTCGTGTTGGCCGCTTCGAGTATCGGGGTGATCGGTATTTTGTTGGCCGGATGGAGTAGTAACAGCAAGTACACGATTATCGGTGCCGTCCGCAGCGGTGCCATGATTATCAGCTATGAGCTGTCTTTGGGTATTACGGTACTTACGATGGTTATCCTGAGCGGGACGATGAGCATCAGCGGCATTGTGGAGAGCCAGGCCGGAGGATGGAACATTTTCAAAGGACATATCCTGACACTGGTGGCTTTTGTTATTTACCTTATTTCCGGTAATGCCGAAGCCAACCGTGGCCCGTTCGACCTGGCTGAAGCCGAGCAAGAGCTGACAGCCGGTTACCATACGGAATATTCCGGTATGCATTTCGGCTTTTTCTACCTGGCCGAGTATCTGAACCTTTTCATTACGGCCGGTATTGCCACTACGCTTTTCTTAGGGGGGTGGATGCCTTTGCATGTGGCTGGGCTCGACGGGTTCAATGCCGTGATGGACTATATTCCCGGCATTGTGTGGTTTCTGGGCAAGACGTTTTTCGTCATATTCCTGTTGATGTGGATCAGGTGGACCTTCCCCCGTTTGCGTATCGACCAGGTGCTGACGCTGGAATGGAAATACCTCATGCCTTTGTCGCTCGTAGTCATGTTGGCCATGGTGGTAATGAAGGTTTTCGGATTGGTTTTTTAAAACGATAGTAATGAAATGAGTAAATTCACGAAATATATAAAGAGATATTGGCGTAGCACGGAGAGTCTGGCGGGAGGGCTGAATACGTCCATCAAGGTGTTCTTCCGGAAGAAAGTGACGGAGCAGTATCCGGAAAACCGGCATACGACGCTTTACATACCGGAACGTCATCGGGCACAGTTGGAAATGATTCATAACGACCGGAACCAGCATCATTGCGTGGCCTGCGGGTTGTGCCAGATGGCCTGTCCCAACGATACGATTCGTGTGGTATCCGAGGTGAGGGAAGATGCAGAAGGAAAGAAGAAGAAGTATTTGGTGAGGTATGAGTATGATTTGGGTTCCTGCATGTTTTGCCAGCTTTGTGTCAATGCCTGTCCGCATGATGCCATACGTTTTTCCAACGATTTTGAGAATTCGGTTTTCGAGCGTGACAAGTTGCTGCTCACGTTGAACCGGGAAGGTTCGGTGTTGGCGCCGGCTCCCGAGAAAAACAAACCTATAAAAGCATAATGTAATATGGAAGGAATCACTCTTGGGCAAGTAGTTTTTGGAATTGTCGCACTGATGATGGCGGTCTGTTCGGTGCTGGCTGTGACGTCGGGCCGTATTTTACGTGCGGCTACGGCTTTGCTGTTTGTGCTTTTCGGGACGGCCGGTCTTTATTTTATGTTGGGCTATACCTATTTGGGAGCGGTGCAGTTGTCGGTTTATGCCGGAGGTATCGTAGTGCTTTATGTCTTCTCCATCTTGCTGACCCGTTCGGACAAAAACATGAACGAACGTATCCCGCGGGGACGTTGGTTTGCAGCCATACTGACGGTATTGGCCGGTTTCGGATTGACGGTATTCCTGCTGTCGTCTTACGGTTTTGCACGTTTCTCCGTTCCTCCGTTGGTGGAACTGGATCCGGTGAAAGTCGGCAACGCACTTATCGGAATGGAGAAATACCAGTTCGTACTGCCTTTCGAGGTAGTCAGTGTGTTGTTGTTGGCCTGCATGATCGGCGCCATCATGATTGCACGTAAACGTTGATTAAACAAACAAAGTTATGGAAATAGATGTTTTTTATTATCTGATACTGAGTACGGTGATGATGTTTGCCGGTATTTACGGCTTTTTCACGCGCCGTAACCTGTTGGCCACGCTCATCTCCGTGGAGCTGATGCTGAATGCCACGAACATCAACTTTGCCGTGTTCAACCGTTATTTTTATCCGGGTGCACTTGAAGGCCATTTCTTCACGCTCTTCGGCATAGCCATCTCGGCGGCGGAAACGGCTGTGGCTATTGCCATTATGATAAATGTGTACCGTAATATCCGAAATATCCAGACGGATGACGTCAGCGACCTGAAGGGTTGACGTCGGAAACTGATAAAAAAAGAATAATATGGAATATACGATATTGATACTCCTCCTGCCCGTACTGAGCTTTCTGGTGTTGGCTTTGGCAGGTATGAAGATGTCCCACCGCGCAGCCGGTCTGATTGGTTCGTTGTCATTGGGAGCGGTAGCCGTGTTGAGTTATGTCACGGCATACGGTTATTTCACCTTGCCGCGCTTGGCCGACGGGACGTTTGAAACCCTGATACCTTATAATTTTGTATGGCTTCCTTTTGCGGCCGGCCTGCATATCGACATGGGTATTTTGCTCGATCCTATTTCGGTGATGATGCTGGTGGTTATTTCCACCGTTTCGCTCATGGTGCACATCTATTCTTTCGGGTATATGAAAGGGGAGAAGGGTTTTCAGCGTTATTACGCTTTCCTGAGCCTGTTCACCTTTTCGATGCTCGGGCTGGTGGTAGCCACGAACATTTTCCAGATGTATGTGTTTTGGGAATTGGTGGGCGTGTCTTCTTACCTGCTCATCGGGTTTTATTATACAAAGCCTGAAGCCATCTCCGCTTCCAAGAAAGCTTTTATCGTGACACGTTTTGCCGACCTCGGATTCCTTATCGGTATCCTGATTTACGGTTATTATATGGGTACGTTCACCTTTGCGCCTGCCGAGGAGAATCTTATGCAAGGCGCATTGATGCTGCCGTGGGCATTGGGGCTGATGTTTGTGGGCGGTGCCGGTAAGAGCGCCATGTTCCCGCTCCACATCTGGTTGCCCGACGCTATGGAAGGCCCTACGCCGGTCAGTGCGTTGATTCATGCGGCCACGATGGTCGTGGCCGGAGTGTACCAGGTGGCACGGATGTTCCCGCTTTATATCGCCTATGCGCCGGAAACGTTGCACATTGTGGCCTACGTCGGGGCTTTCACGGCTTTCTATGCCGCTTCCGTGGCTTGCGTGCAAAGCGACATCAAGCGGGTGCTGGCCTTTTCCACCATATCCCAAATCGGGTTCATGATGGTGGCTTTGGGAGTCTGCACGGGTATGCCGAGCCATGAAGGCGGCCTGGGTTATATGGCTTCCATGTTCCATCTTTTCACCCATGCCATGTTTAAGGCTTTGCTCTTCCTCGGCGCGGGCTGCATTATCCATGCCGTGCATAGCAACGAGATGTCCGTGATGGGCGGTTTGCGCAAGTATATGCCGGTGACGCATGTCACGTTCCTCATCGCCTGCCTGGCTATTGCCGGTATTCCGCCGTTCTCCGGTTTCTTTTCCAAGGACGAGATTCTGACGGCTTGCTTTGCTTTCAGTCCGGTGATGGGTTATGTCATGACTTTCATTGCCGGGATGACGGCTTTCTACATGTTCCGTCTGTATTACTGTATTTTCTGGGGGCATGAAAATAAAGAACTGCATGCCGGACACGTGCCGCATGAAAGTCCGCTTACGATGACCTTTCCGTTGATGGTGCTGGCTGCCGTGACCTGTTTGGCCGGTTTCATCCCCTTCGGGCATTTCGTCACGGGCGACGGTTTGTCTTACGACATTCATCTGGACGGTGGCGTGGCAGCCACGAGTTGCGTGGTGGCCGTGCTGGCCATAGCTTTGGCTACTTTCATGTATGCCCGTAGCGAGCAGCCGGTGGCCGATGCCTTGGCCCGGCGTTTCCCGAAACTGCACCGTGCGGCCTACCGCCGTTTTTATATGGACGAAGCCTGGCTGTTCGTCACCAAACGGATTATTTTCCGCTGCGTGTCTGCCCCGTTGGCGTGGTTCGACCGCCATGTGATAGACGGTTTCATGAACTTTCTGGCTTGGGCCACCCGTGCTTCGGCGGAGGAGGTACAACCTATGCAGAGCGGACGGATACAGGCTTACGTGATTTGGTTCCTGAGCGGCATTATCCTTTTGACTCTGGTTTTGCTGGCCGTCTGATAATTCTTTAACGAGGTAAAAAAGTAAAAACGATATGAATATATTAAGTCTTTTCGTATTGATTCCCCTGTTGATGATGCTCGGGCTGTGGATGGCCCGGGGCATCAACCAAGTACGGGGAGTGATGGTAGCCGGTTCTTCCGCGTTGTTGGTGCTGGCGGTCTGGCTTGCCGTGGATTATCTCCGGCTTCGTGCGTTGATTGCCAATCTGCCTTTTCCGCAGCCGGAGATGCTCTACACGGACAGTGTCGTGTGGTACGCTCCCTTGCATATCTGTTATTCCGTCGGGGTGGACGGCATTTCCGTGGTCATGCTGCTGCTGAGCGCCATCATCGTGTTCACGGGCACTTTCGCCTCATGGAAACTGAAACCCCTCACGAAAGAATATTTCCTGTGGTTTACCTTGCTCTCCACGGGCGTATTCGGTTTCTTCATTTCTACCGACCTTTTCACCATGTTCATGTTTTATGAGGTGGCTCTCATTCCGATGTACCTGCTCATCGGTGTATGGGGCAGCGGGCGTAAGGAATATGCCGCCATGAAACTGACGCTGATGCTGATGGGCGGGTCGGCTTTCCTGCTCATCGGTATCCTGGGCATCTATTACGGAGCCGGGGCGCAGACGATGAATGTGCTGGAGATTGCCAGCTTGCATAATATCCCCGAAGAGATGCAGCACCTGTTCTTTCCGGCGGTGTTCTTGGGTTTCGGCGTATTGGGTGCCTTGTTCCCGTTCCATACATGGAGTCCCGACGGCCATGCTTCCGCCCCTACGGCGGTGTCCATGTTGCATGCCGGCGTGTTGATGAAACTGGGTGGCTACGGGTGTTTCCGCATTGCCATGTACCTGATGCCTGAAGGACTGGCCCAGTGGGGCGACTTCTTCCTGATACTGACTACGGTTTCTGTGGTTTACGGGGCTTTCAGCGCCGTGGTGCAGACCGATTTGAAATACATCAATGCCTATTCTTCCGTAAGCCATTGCGGCCTGGTGCTTTTCGCCTTGCTGATGGCGACCCGCACGAGCTGCACGGGCGCCATCCTGCAAATGCTGAGCCACGGGCTGATGACGGCCTTGTTCTTTGCCCTTATCGGCATGATATACGGCCGGACGCACACCCGTGACGTGCGCGAGTTGAACGGATTGATGAAGGTCATGCCTTTCCTGGCTGTGGGGTACGTCATTGCCGGTCTGGCCAATCTCGGCCTGCCCGGTCTGAGCGGTTTTGTGGCCGAGATGACGGTATTCGTGGGTTCTTTCGAACATCCCGACGTGTTCCACCGCGCCTGCACCGTCATCGCCACGATGAGTATCGTCATCACGGCAGTGTATATCCTGCGTGTGGTGGGCAAGATTCTTTATGGCACGTGCCGTAACCCCGAGCATCTGAAGTTGACGGATGCCACGTGGGACGAGCGTTTTGCCGTCATTTGCCTGATTGTGTGTGTGGCAGGACTGGGACTTGCCCCGTGGTGGGTGAGCGACACCATCAGTTTCAGTGTAGAGCCTATTGTTTCACATTTTAATCTTCCCTGATCCAAGTTATGAACAGTAATTTATCTGCTATATTGTCCTTGCATGCCGAGCTGTCGCTGGTGTTGATTCTGTTGGTGGCCCTCTTGGCCGACCTTTTCATGGGCCGCCATCGCCAGCGTTGGTTTCATCCGGTCATTTGCGTGTTGATGGCACTCCAGATAGGATTGAACCTTACGCCCGACACCCGCGCACTCTTCGGCGGCATGTACGTCAACACCCCGTTCACGTCCATCGTCAAGTCCATCCTTTCGGCCGGCACGTTGCTTATCTTCCTCCAAAGCGGCGAATGGCTGGGGCGGAAAGACACGCATTATAAACAAGGTGAGTTCTACGTGCTGACGCTCTCCACCTTGCTGGGCATGTTCTTCATGGTGTCCGCCGGGCATTTCCTGATATTCTACATCGGATTGGAAATGGCCAGCATCCCCATGGCCTGCCTCGTGGCCCTCGACAAATACCGCCACCACAGCGCGGAAGCCGGAGCCAAGTTTATCCTGAGCACGATGTTCTCTTCCGCCCTGCTGCTCTATGGCCTGTCGTTCATCTACGGCACTTCCGGCACGCTCTATTTTGCCGACCTTCCAACCATGCTCCAAGGCGGCGCGTTGCAGCAGTTTGCCTTGGTGCTCTTCTTGGCCGGGATGGGCTTCAAGATGAGCCTCGTGCCGTTCCATCTGTGGACGGCCGATGTTTACGAGGGTGCGCCTACCGGCGTGACGGCCTACCTCAGTGTCATTTCCAAGGGAGCCGCCGCCGTGGCCTTAGCCATCGTCCTGCGTTTCGTGTTCCCTTTGATGAAAGAAGACTGGACGCTCGCTGTGGCCCTGCTTTCCGTCGCCAGTATCACCGTGGCCAACCTGATGGCCATCCTGCAGGGCGACATGAAGCGTTTCATGGCTTTTAGTAGCATCTCGCAGGCCGGTTACATCCTTCTGGGCGTGCTCGCAGGCACGGCGCAGGGCATGGCCTCGCTGGTGTTTTATGTGGCCGTGTATGTGGCGGCCAACGTGGCCGTCTTTGCCGTTATCGGTACCGTCGAACAGCACGCGGCCGGCCGGACCGACCGCGACGCCTACCGCGGACTTTACCGCACGAACCCTCGCCTGACACTGGTGCTGACGTTGGCCCTGTTCTCGTTGGGCGGCATCCCCCCGTTTGCCGGTTTCTTCTCCAAGTTCTTTATTTTCGCGGCGGCCTTTGCCCAAGGGTGGTATTTGGTTGTGTTCCTCGCGTTGGTGAACACCATCGTCTCCCTTTTCTACTACCTGTTGGTGGTCAAGGCCATGTACATCTCCGAGCCCCTTACGGCGGACGGCCTTCCGGTGGTGGCTCCCTTGCGCAGCCATCCGGGCGTGCGCCTCACGTTGGCGCTCTGCACGGCGGGTGTCTGCCTGTTGGGCGTGATGAGTTTCGTCTACGAAGGCCTGATGCATTGGGCCCAGATGTTGTAGGAATCCTTTTTGTCTAAAAAGGATTAACAATCCGACTTCGGGCTATTTTGTTCTAATTTGCATAAAATCAGTAGGTTGAAATGATAAAATCACTTGGCGCAGAACGAAAAATCGTTCTGCGCCAAGTGATTTTTCAATCTGCTGCAAACGATTTTTCATTTGGCGCAGATTGATTTTATGGAGTGCTTTTCCTTGACAAATATGAGAAAAATACCTTTTTGCTGATATAATCCTAATTTAAGTTTAAATAGTCCAATGAAAGGAAAAGGATTACTCGTTACATTTGCAATGTCTTGAGGTTCTACCAGTGGATAAGCATCGACTTTCCCGACCGAAAG
This sequence comes from Paraprevotella clara YIT 11840, assembly GCF_000233955.1. Taxonomy (GTDB): domain Bacteria; phylum Bacteroidota; class Bacteroidia; order Bacteroidales; family Bacteroidaceae; genus Paraprevotella; species Paraprevotella clara. The sequence continues at coordinate 115,000 of NZ_JH376593.1, read as the reverse complement.
GCTGGAGAGCATGAGAATATCAATTAATTAACTTAAATTTCATTGAGATGAAAAACAGATTACTTGCCATCATGGCACTGTGTGGTGCGACATCATCCACCTTACCTTTATGGGCCGCATGGGACGGCCCGGAGTTGCAATTTGTAGAGCCGAATTTGGCCACTGATGGAACGGGTGGCTGTACTACGTTTATCATGTGGCCACGCAGAAGTTCATGTCCAACCAACGACCTGATGGTACTCGCCTTGTGGTGGATAATACAGGCCAAGAGGTGACGTTGAACTACGGGGATGATTATGAGTTGAGCCGGCGTCCGGAAACCGATGAAGAGTATTCCACCGCTAAGGGATGGCGCCTAAGCATGATGAATGCGCCGACCAACGGGGGATACCATGAGTTGTTCATCAATACAGGAGGCACAGAAATCTATGTTGATCATAACAAAACAGGCCATATCTTGTGGAAAATCGTGCCGCAAGGAAACAGTACATATAAGATTAAAGTGATTGATGAAGACAAGCTTTACGGTGTAGAGGCAAACAGTGCGTTGTATGCCAATTCGTATATAGCCGTATCAGAAGGGAAGACCACGGTAGACCCCTTGGTTGATAAAAGTACGGCCGGATATGAAAATGCCGGTGACGAATGGAAGTTCGTGACTCCGGCGGTTTATGAAGCTTTCCATGCCAAGAAGCAGTTACAGGAACAATTGAACAAGGCGGATGAAATTGGATTTACGGATTATGGGGAATATGCCGGTATCTATAATAATCCTGCCGCTACGGTGGAAGAAGTAGAGGCTGCCGCTGCCAGTTTGAAGCAGGCCATCGTGGATTGGCAAAGTTCGAGTGCCACACCGGAAACCCCGGTGGACTTTACCAATGTGATTACGAATAGTGCGTTTGACGATGGCACGACAAATGGATGGACCACCGTAGGTTCACCCGGTGTCCAGTCCGTTAGCTATGAGACCCCCGCGAATGAATACAAAATGCAGAATTTTGCAGAGAAATGGACTTGGGCCGATGCTTCCAACCAAAACAATTTGGCAAACAGCCCGATGGAAGTATCTCAGGTTTTGGAGAATATGCCGGTCGGGAAATACCGTCTGACAGCCAATACTATTGGTTACCAACAGGGGGACAGGGCGAAAACTCCGTATGGGGTCTACATTTATGCAGAAAACAGCGGTATCGAATCGCGCGCAGAAGCCCATAGCTTGGAGTTCGGCGGTTTAAGGGATGGGGTCGTTTCTGAGACTGACCCCTATCCGCGCAATACGGTGTTGGAATTCTTCGCCATGGACGGGACTATCAAAATAGGGTTCAAGACCGTCAATACGAACTGCAACTGGGTGGCTGTTGATAATTTCAAGTTGGAATATTTGGGGAAAGGAGAAGGCGGCGTGGCCGGAATCCTGGAGAATGTCCTTACACAGGCCGAAGAATTGAAGAACGGTTACGACCTTCAACAGAAGAAATATTCCGCAGCCGGTGAAGCCAAGTACAAAGAATTGCTCGAGACGGTAAAGCAGGCGGCATCAAACCCGGACATCGATGAAGAGGCAGTGGGGGTTATGGTCAAGTCGTTGCAGGCCGGCATGGATACGTTGAAAGCCGATGTGGAAGCCTATGACGCATTGACAGCTAAAACGGTCGAACTTTCTGAGGCATGGGATGAATCAGCCTATGCAGATCAGGCTTTCCCGGAGTATGAGGCATATTTGAGCGGTCTGGAAGATGCTTATGAAAATAGGACATTTAATCCTTTGGAACTGGACAGCATTCAGCCCCGTGCCGACAGGCTGTGGATATCTTGTGTGAAGAATGCGTTGATAAATGGCGAGACCAATAATGTGACCGGGATAATGGTGAACCCCGGTTGGGATGCCAATGCGGACGGATGGACCAAGACAGGTGATGGCAGTTACAACCAAAACAATTCACTGTCGGAAGTATGGAGCGGAAAGGATTGGGAAGTTTATCAGGAAATTACCAATTTGCCTCAGGGGTCTTACCGGATTACAATGCAAGGCTATTATTCCCCTAGTTCTACCAATAATAACTCGTGGCATGAAGGATGGGGCCAGGAAGGCGACAAGACGAACGACATATTGGCTTACCTTTTCGGTAACGATGCTTCCGAACCGCTTCTCCATGTGACAGCTTGCCCGCAAGAAGAGAATGTGGCCGAAAACTGTGAGCAAATATCATTCCCCACTGACGCTTCTTTGGATGGGAAATGGTTTTGCTATGGAACGGCTGCCGCACGTGCTGTCTTTGACCAGTCGCCGGACAACTATCTCAATGCGGTGACTTGTTATGTAGGCGAAGACGGAAAGCTCCGCTTAGGCCTCAGGATGTCGGGCGTGACTTGGGATGCTGCCTGGGTGGTATATGACAATTTCCAAGTGGAATACCTGGGGGCCGACAACATGGATGGAGCATATACGGCTTTGGATGCTCTCTTGCGGGATGCCAATGCCATGCTTTCGTCTGATACTCTGACTACGCAGGAGGCCAAGGATGCCTTGACCAAAGCCATAGAAGCTGCCAATGCCGTTGCGGACCTGACTCCCGAGCTTTATGAAGAGCATACGGTAGCTCTGAATGCAGCTATCAAGTTAGACCAAGAGGCGATATCGGCCGCTGCCGCATTGAATATAAAGGTTACGAACCATAAGGACAAGATGAGTGGTGTGGGTGAAGGCAGCTATGAAGAGTATGTCGGTACCGAAGGCTATGATGAATTGGAACGTTTGGTTGGAGAAATCCTTGATAATAAGATTGGCGGAGAGGGTATATTCGCCACTTTGGACGAAATCAACGATTATTCCGTCCGTCTGGACAAAGCTTATTCCAAGATGCTAAGCGGTCATATCGACTTCACCACGGCTAACAAGGACAAACCTGTGGATGCCACGGGATTGATCATCAATCCGAGTTTCCAGACCAAGAGCGAGAACAACGATGGAGAAATTGTGGATACTAAGTCTTCCGATGGTTGGACTGTAGAGTCTTTGAACGGAATGACGGGGGTGAAAGATGCCATGCTCTTTGAAATCTATAACGACAGCAGCGAGGTTTACCAACCTTTGTACAACGCTCCTGCGGGTTATTACCGTGTCATTATGAACGGTTTCTATCGTGCGGGTGGATTTATCGATGCAGGCGTAGCACGTCGCGACAGCGCGGATGCCCAAAATGCGGAATTGTTCGTTAAATGCGGTGACGGTAATTGGAGCGAGAAGTTACCTTCCATTTTTGAGCACGTCAGTGAATTGAAGTATGACATCAGTGATGTGGCTTTGCCCGATTCCCTGTTCCCGAAATCCGACATGCTGTACCATTTCATTGTGGACCAACCGGCAGGAGCTGCATTGGCTTTCGAAGACGGAGAGTATGAGTGCGACACGTATTTCTACGTGGGCGAAGGTGAAGAGCCGGTATTGGGTGTCCGCAAGACGGGTATGCTGACGAACGACTGGTCATGCTTCGATAACTTCCGCCTCTACTACTACGGGGATGGCGATGCCAACAGGCCGGATGGTTTCGTGGATGGCATTGACGGTGTGTCAGCCGACGGTGCGGTTACGGTGGTAAGTTCCGTATGGTACACCATCAACGGTGTACGTGTGGATGGACCGAAGCAGCGCGGTATCTACATCCGTCAGGACTTGATGAGTGATGGTACGAAAAAGGCGGTTAAGGTATTAGTTAAATAATGTTTTGCTAAAGACTATTTATTAGGAGTGGCTGTCCTGCGCCGGAAAATGAGGCGCGGGGCAGCTTTTTTTATTGGTGTCGTTCCCTAAAAAACGTGAAGCTTTGCGATAAACTACTTCTTCCGTCTTCTTTTCTGAAAGGCTTTCACTATATTTGTGTACATGAATAAAAAAACGTGGGAGTATGAAATATAAAATGTTAGTGCTCGACGTGGACGGGACACTGTTGAACGACGAGAAGGAGATTAGCAAGCGGACGCTGAACACGTTGCTCAAAGTGCAGCAGATGGGCGTACGCATCATGTTGGCATCGGGACGTCCCACTTACGGTTTGTTGCCATTGGCCAAGAAACTGGAATTGGGTACATATAACGGGTATATCCTCTCTTATAACGGTGGCCAGGTGATTAACGCTTCCAACGGAGAGGTGGTATTTGAACGCCGTATCAATCCGGAACATATCACTTATTTGGAGAAGAAAGCCGAGAAAAACGGTTTTTCTATCCTTACTTATAACGGGGATACGGTCGTGACGAATAACCCGGATGATCCGCATGTGCAAGCCGAAGCGGCCTTGAACGGCATGAAGTTGGAGCATCAGGAGTTTTTCTCTGCGGCAATAGATTACCCGCCTTGCAAATGTATGTTGGTGAGCGATGACGAGGAAGCTTTGGTGGGGTTGGAGAACCATTGGAAGCGTCGTTTGAACGGTGTATTGGATGTGTTCCGTTCCGAACCGTATTTTCTGGAAGTGGTGGGCAGCCGGGTGGACAAAGCCAATACGTTGGGCGTCATCATGGAAATGGAGGGCATCAAGACGGACGAGATTGTGGTGTTCGGTGACGGCGTGGCCGATGTGACCATGTTGCAATTGGCTGATTTGGGTATTGCCATGGGGAATGCCCCGGATTCGGTGAAACGTTGTGCCGACTATGTGACCCTTTCCAACAATGAAGACGGTGTGGCTGTGGCTGTGGAAAACGCTTTTCTGGCCGAAGTGCGTGAAAGCGAGATTCCGCTCGATGCCTTGAATGCGCAGGCGCAGACTACGTTGATGGGGAACTTGGGCATACAATATACGTATGCTTCCCATGAGCGGATAGAAGCCACCATGCCGGTGGACCACCGCACGCGCCAGCCTTTCGGCATCTTGCATGGCGGGGCTACGCTGGCTTTGGCAGAGACGGTAGCCGGATTAGGCTCAATGGTGATATGCAATCCCGATGAATTCGTAGTGGGAATGCAAGTGAGTGGCAACCATATCTCTTCGGCTCACGAGGGAGATACGGTGAGGGCTGTGGCCACGATTGTGCATAAAGGGCGCTCTTCACATGTGTGGAATGTGGATGTGTTTACCTCTACAGAGAAGTTGGTCTCATCCATCCGGGTGATGAATAGCGTGATGAAACGGAAATGAGCCGCATGCGGAACGACGAGGCGGTAATAGATGAATGGATTAAGGGGGGAGAAGCCTTCGTGTTCTACCGTGAACCGGGGGAAAGGGTTTGCCACGGCATACGGGCGGCACGGTCTTCCCTGCAATCTTTTGAAGTCTTCCCGTCCAACGACGGGAAGACTGGTTTTGTATTTGCCCCTTTTCGGTTCGGAGAGGGGCATCCTTTATGGTTGCTTCCCTTGGAGGAAGAAATAGAGGTCGGTATATCCCGGGCTGTATGTTCCGATGAGGTAGAGGCACCTGCGCCGATGCCTTTTTGCGGACGGTTGGAGGAGCAGCCGTCGAAGGAGTATCGTGAGGCTTTTCGTGCTTTTTCCGGTGCGCTTCGTGCCGGAGATTTTCAGAAGTTGGTGCTTTCGCGTGGTTGTACGGATGCTTTTCCCCATGGCTTTTCATGGGCACGGGCTTTCACGGCGGCCTGTCGCCGTTATGTACATTCTTATGTGTATTTGTTCCATACGCCGCAGACCGGTTTCTGGTTGGGGGCTACGCCCGAAATCCTTTTGGCCGGAGGCAAAGGGGAATATCGTACGGTGGCTTTGGCCGGTACGCAATTCCTGCAGGAGGGGAAGTTGACAGCTCCGTGGTCGGAAAAGAACATCCGCGAACAAGCTTTCGTGACGGAATATATCGGCGGTTGCTTGCGCGAACGAGGTGTTCGGTTCACTTTGGAAGGGCCTTATACGGCTACGGCCGGAGAACTGGCTCATTTGAAAACCGATATTCGTTTACGTCTCTCTTCGGTCGAAGCCTTGGGGGACATCTTGCAGGCTTTACACCCTACGCCTGCCGTATGCGGGTTGCCCAAGGAAGATGCTTTCCGCTTCATCCTGTCGCATGAAGGATATGACCGCAGCTATTATGCCGGTTTCCTCGGACGGTGGGAGCCGGAAGGGAAGACGGCTTTGTATGTGAATTTGCGATGCATGCAATGTGGCGAAGGGGCGGAAAAAATCCGCCTGTATGCCGGGGGCGGGATCTTGCCGGCTTCCGTGTGCGAAGAAGAATGGATGGAGACGGAACGTAAGTTGCAGACCATGAAATATGTAATCTCGAAAGGAGGGACTGATGTATTCGGATAAGAAAAACGTGTTGCAGCTTGTGGCCTTGCTGCGTGCGCATGGGGTACGCCGGGCGGTGTTGTGTCCCGGTAGCCGCAATGTGCCGTTGGTACAGGCTTTTGCCACGTGCGGCGGTTTTGAATGCTTTTCGGTGACGGACGAGCGCAGTGCCGGTTTCTTCGCCATCGGATTGGCGTTGCACGTGCAGGCTCCCGTAGTGGTCTGTTGCACCTCCGGTTCGGCTTTGCTCAACCTCTATCCGGCGGTATGCGAGGCGTTCTACCGGCGGGTGCCTTTGGTAGTCGTTTCCGCCGACCGTCCGGCAGCTTGGATAGGGCAGATGGACGGGCAGACTTTGCCGCAGCCGGGTGTTTTCGGTGGTTTGGTGCGGAAGGCGGTCAACCTGCCCGAGGTACGTACCGAGGAAGATGAGTGGTATGCCAACCGGCTTGTCAATGAAGCCTTGCTCGAAGTGGACCACCACGGTTACGGGCCGGTGCATATCAATGTGCCCCTTTCCGAACCGTTGTTTCATTTTACGGCGGAAGCTTTGCCTTCCGTCCGGCGTATGGTACGGCGGGACATGTCCGATGAGGGACGGACTTTGGCTTTCTTCCTGAAAGAAGAGCTTCCCAAGTACCGGCGGGTACTGGTCGTGTCGGGGCAGATGTCTTCGGACGAGGCGGTGGGTGTAGCGGCCTGTCTGTCCGGCGGCCGTGTGGCTTGGTTGACAGAAGTGCTGGGGAATTGTCCGTCGGCTTCGGATGCGGTACGGGGCTTCGATGCATTGTTGTATGCAGCCCGTGAGGAAGACTTGCAGGCGTTGCGCCCGGACTTGGTGATTACCGTAGGCGGTCATGTCGTGTCGAAACGTTTGAAACAGTTCCTGAGGCGTATGCCTTCGTTGGTGCATTGGCATGTTTCGCCGGACGGCCTTCCGGCGGATTTGTTTTGTGCGTTGACCACGGTTGTGGAGGCTTCTCCTGCTGATTTCTTCCGTTTGTTTTTCCGGTCGGAGGCTTTGCCGTGCGGGGCGTATGCGCAGTTGTGGCATGAAAGTTGTGCCCGGTTGGCCTCTCCGGAAACCGGATATTCCGAGATATATGCCGTGCGGCGCGTGTTGGAGGCATTGCCACCCCATGCAGTGCTCCATTTGGCCAACAGTTCGGCCGTGCGTCTGGCGGAATTGTGCCGCCTGCCCGAAGGTGTGGAAGTGCAGTGCAACCGGGGAGTGAACGGCATTGAGGGTTCCGTGTCGGCTGCGGTGGGTTATGCGGCAGTGTCCGACCGCCTGAATTTCCTGCTTGTAGGCGATTTGAGTTTCTTTTATGATATGAATGCGTTATGGAACGGCCATGTACGTTCCAACCTCCGCATCGTGGTGTTGAACAACGGCGGTGGGGCCATTTTTCATGCCTTGCCCGGGTTGGACATGGCGGGAGATACGCGGCGTTTCGTGACGGCTTCTCATGGTGCATCGGCGGCAGGTTGGGCCGAATCGCAGGGATTCACCTATTTACGTGCCACGGATACCGTGTCCCTTCTGGCTGCCCTTGATGATTTGCTGGACGAAGCAGCCACGGCTCCTGTCTTGTTGGAAGTGTTTACCGATGCGGAGACCGATGCCGAAGAGCAACGGAATTATTATCATGCGATAAAGGAGGAATGGAAGAACTTTTTAAGATAAAGGATATGAACAGAGAATGGACGACTTTGAAAGAATACGAGGATATTCTTTTTGAATTTTATAACGGTATTGCCCGTATCACCATCAACCGCCCGCAGGTGCGCAACGCTTTTACGCCGCGTACGGTGTCGGAGATGAGCGACGCGTTCTATATTTGTCGCGAGCGGCGCGATGTCCGTGTGGTCGTGTTGACCGGAGCGGGCGACAAGGCCTTTTGTTCCGGGGGTGACATGCACGTGAAAGGGCACGGGGGATATGTCGGGGACGACGGTGTGCCCCGTTTGAATGTGTTGGAGGTGCAAAAACAAATCCGTTCGTTGCCCAAGCCCGTGATTGCGGCGGTCAATGGCTTTGCCATCGGCGGAGGCCACGTGCTCCATGTGGTGTGCGACCTGACGATAGCTTCGGACAATGCCGTTTTCGGACAGACCGGTCCGCGCGTAGGGAGTTTTGACGCCGGTTTCGGTTCCTCTTATCTGGCTCGTGTCGTAGGGCAGAAGAAAGCCCGTGAGATATGGTTCCTGTGCCGGAAGTATAATGCTCAGGAAGCCCTCGACATGGGACTGGTCAACAAGGTGGTACCTTTGGCCGAATTGGAAGACGAATATGTGGCGTGGGCGGAGGAGATGATGCAGCTCAGTCCGTTGGCTTTGCGTATGATAAAGGTGGGGCTGAATGCCGAACTGGACGGACAGGCCGGTATTCAGGAACTGGCCGGGGATGCCACGATGCTTTACTATATGACCGATGAGGCTCAGGAAGGCGGACGGGCTTTTTTGGAAAAGCGTAAGCCGGAGTGGAGCCTTTGAAGGCCGTTTCCTTGACAGGAACGTTGAAGGTTGCATGTTTTCTCCCTTTTGCCGTTTTGGTATCCTTTCCCCTCGTTTTATGTGCAAAATGAAAGGAAAAGGCCGATGCGGGGAGGCACGGGCTTCCGTGTAAAAAGCGGAAACAGGAGCGAACAGGGGCGTTTTCGGATACATTTTTTAGCTTTCAAGGCCGATTTTTCACGATTGTTAAGCGAAAAGGCGAATCGTTTGGCTTAGAAACGGAAATCATCCGGCTGAGAAAACATATTTTTTCTCCGCAAGGCGTGCGGACGGCATGCGCTTGCCGGAGAAAAAAGCGTTTGAAAACGGAGATGATGCCCGCGGGAAACGCCTCCGTTTTCACTATTTAGAAAGAAAAGGGGTACAAAACCGTAATGTCTTTTTGTAAGGTGGAACGCTCTCTGGGCTTACGTATTTCCTGTCTGTCTGCACTGGGTATCCATTCGTCTGCTGCCAAAAAGGCAGCAGGATGTCCGTGGCAGCTTGCACCCTGCTTCCTGCAAACGCCGCGAGAATCGCGTATTTGTCGTGGCCGTCCGTGAAGGACGCGGATAAGCCAGCCATGCTTCTGCGTGGTTGACTTTTTGTCATTTTGCTACGCCGCGCCTGATGTCGGTGAACCTCAAGGCTGTCCCTCTTCCACCGTTCCGGTCATGTCCCCCAAATATACCCGGCATACCCTTAAAATGCCATTTGGTAAAATACGCCCCATATCTTGTTATTTTTTGTCGCATCCTAAGGAAAGAGAAGAGTATAATTTTGTAACATCGAAAGGGAAAGGCCGTCCGGGTCTGTCCTTTGTGGAAGTGCGTGCCTCCATTAACAGGTTCGGTGGCGGCACGATGGAAAACATTGAACCTTAAAACTTTTAAACATGAAAAAAGAAATTACCAGTTTCTTTGTTCCCTTTTTTAGGTTAAAGGGGAAATGCAGGCCGTTGGTGGCCATGCTGTTGGCTTGTGCCGCCGCAGACGGCGTGCGGGCGCAAGGAGATGTGTCGCCGTGGGTAGGCGAACCGTTGCCCGTCGAAGGTGGGGAGTTTTACCTTTATAATAAGGCCGGAGGTGGTTTTTTGCTTGGAGCGAACACTTGGGGCACGCAGGCTTCGTTGGGTCAGCCCGGCTTGTTATGCACGTTGGAAGCGATGCCCGACGGCAAATATGCCATCAAGACCATGTCCGATAAATATTTGAAAGATGACTATATCGACAAGGACAAGAACGGGTATGATTTCACGGATTTGAATCCGGAAGACGATGTTTATGAGTTTTCTTTGTTCGGCAATGGCCGTTATTTGTATTATGCAGGTTCGGGAACCGTTTTGAGCAGGACGGAAGAACCAGACAACTACCAATGGATATTGGTATCTAAGGAACAGCGTATCCGTGCCTTGGAAAAGGCCACGGAAGAGGCGGGGGTAGACGCGACCTTTTATGTCACGGGGGCGAATTTCGACCGGTCACAACCGAGCGATTGGCAGGAAAGCCATATCGGCGGCACATTGACGCTCATCGGGCCTGAAAGGGCTGCGAAGTCTACAAATTCCTGTACGGAAGCATACGATAATGAAAACTTCGATGTGTACCAAGTCCTGACGGGAGTGAAGAACGGGCTTTATCTGGTGTCTTGCCAAGGGTATTATCGTCCGGGAGGCAATGTAGATGCCGCAGGAGCGCGAAATGCCGTTTTATATGCCAATGCGGACGAGGCTCCGCTTCAGTTGTTGGCAGATGATGGAAATGGTATTCCTAATAATATGGATCAGGCGGCAGATGCCTTTCTTGCAGGGCGTTATGCGGGGAATGAAGTCCGTACGGTAGTGATGGACGGCACGTTGCGGATAGGCGTGAAGAAAGAGGCGCATGTCGGAAAGGATTGGACTGCTTTCGATACTTTCCGCCTGACGTATTTGGGCGAGGCGGATGCTTCCGAGATATTCCAAAGCGCATTAGGGATGCTAAAGGTGCTCATCGGCGACTTCATGGCTTCAGGGGCAACCGCCATCGCCGGAGAGTTGCAAACGGTATATGATGAAAACAAGGATGCTTCGGGCGACGGCGTGGAGGCTGCGCAGAAAGCCGTGTCCGATGCCATGTCTGCCGCCCGGGCCGTGCAAGCCGACGTGGAAGCCTTGGTAAATGCCGTGGAAACAGCCAAGTCGTTTTATGCAAAGGTGGAGGACGGTACCTATGTCTTGTCTACGGCAGGGAAGGAAGCTTTGGCTCAAGGTATTGCTGAGGCAGAAAAGGCACTGAAAGAAACGTCGATGTCGGCGATGCAGGAACAGGCTTCTGCCCATACGGGAAAGCTTGCAGCTCAAGTTGAGAATGCCGAACTTTGGAGGGGGATGATATATCCTTTGGACAAGGCCAGGGCATTGGCTGACGCAATAACGGGGCTTGACGGGACGGAAGCATACAAACAAGTCGTGAGTGATTTGGATGATGCGGCTTTAACCTATGAAAGAGTGGTGGCCGACGTGGCAGCCTTGAATTTAGCTTGCCGAGATGCGATGACGGTGGAATTCTTGGCCAAAGCATCGGCTGAGTCTCCCATCGACCTGACCAGCTTCATCAGGAATCCGAATATCTACCAGACGGTAGAGGACATGAAGACTTTGGACGGATGGGTTGTGGCCGCACTTGGGGAATATACTAATCCTCAGGTTACCACGGAGGGAAAAGGCGATGCCGCACTGTGGTCTTATAGTTGGTCGGCCAATGAAAGTAATAATGTAGGTAGAGCTCATTATTATACTAAAATAGGTGGGACAGAAGATGGTATGGTCAATTTGCCGGATGGCACTTATTTATTGAAAGCCGCTACTTATTGCACTCGTGACGCTGCTAATGTGAATTTATATGCTTCGTTGGACAATGTGAACATGAAGTTTGCCGATTTTAATGGCAATGAGTCGCTTTATAGTGCTGCTACTGGGGACAATGACGGTTCTACTACGGAACTACAGATGACAGTAAGCGGGGGTGTCCTTTATTTAGGAGTGAAGGGTGAAGCTATAGTCGCTGGCAATGGACAACATTGGGAAGCCGATAACTTCCGCTTGTACTACATTGGTGCCCCCGAAGCGGCTTCACAGTCCATCAGCGTGTCTGACGCAGGCATGTCCACTTATTATTCTGCCAATGCCTTTACTGTGCCTGAGGGGCTGACTGGCGGCGTGGTGACGAATGAAGATGCTGCTACCGTGGCTGTGGATTGGCGTTATCCGGCAGGCAGTACCGTGCCGGGGCGTACCGGTGTCATTTTGAAAGGTGCGGTTGGAGATTATAAGGCTGAGTACAGCGTGGCCAACGTGGCCAGTCCGGAAAATAACCTGTTGGATGGTACGATAGAAGCGGCGACCATCGCTGACGCAGGTTACAAATACTACAAACTGGCCGATGGCGAAAAGGGACTTGGCTTCTACTTTGCTGTTGAGGGTGGTTCTTCCATCATGAACGGGGCAAACAAGGCATATCTGGCTCTACCTGAAAACGAGGCGCAAGAGGTCAACTTCCTTGCACTTGATTTCGGTACTACGGGAATCACCGATACGGCTCTTGCGGCAGAAGATGTCCGGGTGGATGTCTACACTATTTCCGGTGTACTCGTGCGCTCCGGAGTGAAGGCCTCAGAAGCCTTGGACGGTTTGTCGAAAGGAATTTATATTGTAAACGGGAAGAAAATCTTAAAATAACAAACGATATGGAAAAAAAGAAATATTCAACTCCTGCGGTCAGCGTGATGGCGTTGCAGCAGCAAGACATGCTTTGTGGGTCTCCCGGTTCGATGGGTATCCACGACGAATACACGGATGCGGAGCAGTTAAGCAACCGCAATATATGGGACGAGATTTGGTAACTTCTTGCGTATGCTGTCCTTTCGGAAATTCAGGATAAAAAGAGCGTCAAAAACAGGTAGAAATGGTGCATGGATTGCATTTGGATGAAAATGTCTCATTTTTTGTGTTTATCTGTCACCTATAGAAGAGAAGGATTATCCTATCTTTGCCATGCGTTTCAAAAGTCCGGACTCGGAGACGAACCAGGATGGAGAAACACGCCTTTTTCTGGTTTCCATGAAGAATAAGTACAGTAGAAATTAGGTTAATATTGTGTAAGTTCCCTGATATGAGGTATCCTGTGAAGGACCGAACTCATATCAGGGAACTTTTTCTATGAACGGCGGGTGGATTTGTGCGGAGTGAGCGGTTTGTGTCGTTTGGGCAGGTCGCCGGTCTTTTCCAGTTTGAAATCCGTGGCCGAGAACCACGCACCATCCCATTTTCCGCTACGGATATTCGTTACACCGTAACGGATTGTGCCGTCGTGCGTCACGATACTGTCTATCCTTACTATACTCCAGCCGTAACCTCTTCCTTTATTGGCTTCGGTAATGTCTTTCCACATGCCGAGCGTAATGTTTCCGCTCGTCTGCTGTCGTTGGGCATCCTGCCAGATTTCCCCGCCTTGGTTTCCATATACGGGGACGCTAGCCTTCCGTTCACGGTTATCATGACAGGCAAAAATCTCACAGCCTTGTCCGTCCGTTCGTGCGGCGGCTTCCAGACGGTAAATACCCGGTGTCACATGAACGGTTCGTTCTACCTCATATTCCATTTTCCGGTTGAAGTTCCATGCGTCTATATACTGCACGTCCCTGTTGCCCGTATAATATTCTCCGCTTTTCACGTAGTTGTTTCCGCACTCTTTGTGCCGGACGACTTTCCAACCTTCGTGTTCTAAATAGCTTAATTGCCTTTGATGTTCGAGGGAATCGTTACGGATTCTTTGCTCCTCTCTGTAGTCCCGTATGTACCAGTCGTAGGAAATGCTGCTTTGGATCATCGAAGCGATAAAGATTACGGCTGTGATAATCCATCCTCCGATGAGGGCCAACCGTTTGGGTAAAGTCATGGGTTGTATGCGTCCCGCCATGCGCAGGATGGAATGTGTACCGATATACAAAGTGAGGATAAGCAGGGTGATGGAACTTATCAATGCCGTCCAATAGATGCCTTGGCGGAGGCTGCCGTTGATCAATGCATTGAAGAAAGACTGTTCGGCAGGCGAACTGAACACTCCGTCGCTCACTCCACCCGTAAAAGCGGAAAAGCAATACAGGCAAAACCCGATGAGGATGGCGATTAACATGATTGTAACGAAGAGGAGGATACCGCCTACGACGAGGAAAAGGAAACCTTTGAATATAGCCGTCACAATGTCTAACAGGACGGTCAGGCATCCCCGTACCGTCTTTTGGGTTTTCGGGGCCGAAGCATACTGTCCGGCTTTGCGTGCGCCGTCCATGATTTCGTCGCGCAGGTTCTCCATGTTGACGGGACGGCCCTGCATGCGCAGGCGGTCTTCGGGAGTCCACGCCTCCGGAATGATGATCCACAGGATGAGATAGATGATAATGGAAGTGCCGAGAGAGAACCAAGCAAATAATATCATGAGCAGACGGAGCCACAGCGGGTCGATACCGAAATAGCAGGCCAATCCGGAGGTGACGCCACCCAACATTTTGTCGTCCGGATTGCGGAACAGTTTTTTATGTACGTTTTCTTTGCGTTCGCTTTCCTTTGGGGCATCATCCGTTTCGTCGGCAGTCGTTTCCGTTTCGGTGCCGTCCATTTCTTCCGGATTACCGATGCGTGAGATGATGTCCCTCACATGTTCGATGGTAATGGCTTCTACGCCGGATGCTTTAAGTTCGTCGAAAAGTTCGGCTATGCGGCGTTCGATGTCTTCTGCGATTTCTTCGCCTCCTTCTTTACGGGAGAAGTAACGGCGCATGTTGTTCTGGTATTGGTTGAGCAGTTCGTAGGCATCTTCGTCGATGGCATACAGCGAACCGAACAGGTTGATGGTGATATTCTTTTTCATAAAGCTTTCGAATTTAAAAGTTAAGGATTCAGTCTTTTCCCTGTAAAGGCAGCCTTATGGGGCTTTCCGATTTCAGGTGTCCCACGGTGGCGGAAAGCTCATTCCAGGCACAGTCCAGTCCGGCCAGGAAGGTTTCGCCGTCGAGCGTCAGGGCATAATATTTACGCGGAGGTCCCTGAGTGGATTCGCGCCATTCATAACTCAGCAGTCCGTCCTTTTTCAGGCGGGTGAGCAGCGGATAGAGCGTGCCTTCCACGACAATCAAATCGGCTTCCTTCAGCCGTGTGATGATGTCGGAGGCGTATGACGGTTCCTTGCGCAGCAACAGCATGACGCAATATTCCAGCATTCCTTTCCGCATTTGTGATTTTGCATTGTCTACGTTCATAGGCTTTTAACGTTTAAGTAAGGAGACGTCCGGCCGGTGTGTCCCTTTGTTCTATGCAAAGATATGTATTATATTGGTACTATGCAATACATAGTAGTGTATTTCTTCTGATTTTCAATAGGAGAATTTCTTCATCACTCGTTTATCACCTTTTACTGACCAATAGGTTTAGATAAGTTCGGATACTGCAAAAAGAAGAAAAAATGAATGGAGAACATCAGTATTCATCATTTTTTCCTATATTTGCCTTGTACATTTCCGCAGAAAGCCCAAGGGTGGGCAAGGATATGTGCATTATATATGGAGAAGACGTTTACAAGCGTCTGGCTTTCGGGTTTCAGAACTTCGCACCTTTTGACCTGTCGAAAGAACAGATGGCAACCGGTAACGTCCTCGTGGTATGTATATTTACGTACTGTCCCTTCCTTTCGGGGAAAGGACATGCCGTATACATATCGGCGTGGGCTTTCTGCGTTGCTCGTTCTTGACAGGTGGGCATGCGAAGGCCTTGGAACTCGGAACGGGCAAAGGTAAGATTCCTACGCCTTTTCTATATACAGGCAGTTCTTATGTTGGATTTAACATGTCCGTTGGGAGTCCGGATGAATAAAGAGGGGTATGCTGCATATCGGACAGCTTATAGCTTGCACGCTTCACGAGCAAGGGCGTACGGTGACATGGTTTGCAAGACAGTTGTGTTGCACACGGCCTAACGTATATAAAATATTCGGCAAAGAAAATATTGATATCTCTTTGTTGTGGCGTATTTCTTGTATTCTTCATCATGATTTTTTCGGAGACCTTTCACAGGAGATGAAGTGTGACGTAAATTTTTCCCTTCCTTTTAGTTCCGGAACGGAATAGGGATGTTAATCAAATGGCAATATTTCTGTCAACTTCTTGGAACTATCCATTTCCGTTTCATCTTCTCGATTTGCCTATCTTTGCATGGTAAACTGAATTCGAGAACAACATTAAATTAAAAAAAATGAAAAAGTTATGTTTTAAATGTCCGGTTTGGATGTGGATTTTGGGCATGATGTTTTTTGTATCGTGTAGCGACGATGATAACGGCGGGACGGGCGGCGGCAACGGTGACAAGGATGCGTATTCCGTGACGATCCTGACACAACCCTATTCGGGATTATCTTCCACCACAGTGGAGGTTTCCGGGACGTGCACCATAACCGGGACAGTGCCTGAGGTATATGCTTATGGTTTTGTTTACGGGACATCGAAATCACCGGAAGCCGGCAATGAAGGGGTAGTGAAAGTACAGGTAGGTATGTCGGAGACAGGAGATTTCAAAACGACTCTGGAAGGTTTGACACCGAATACGACCTATTATTACAGGGCATATTTTGAGAAAGACGGGGCTTATGAATATGGCAATACGAAAACATTCACGATGAAGCCTGCTGACGATGGTATCGATGTGCCTACGGCTGGCGAACTGGTAGATATGGGAGGTCGGGTGAAATGGGCCTCGTGTAATTGGGATGCGTCTTCACCGGAGCAGACCGGCGTTTTGTGCGGATGGGGCGATCCTACGGGCACTGTCAAGTACCAAGGGATTATTGATACTTATGACTTTTATGTGCCTGCTCCCGGATGTTATGAGTATTATGCCGGGGTGAATCCTCCGAAGGAGATAAGCGGTACGGAGTTGGACATTGCTTACGTGAAATCGCAAGGCCGCTTGCGCATGCCCACGCGGAAAGAAATGGATGACTTGGTGGAAGATTGTCTCGTGAAAACGGTTCTGTATAATAATGTGGAAGGGCTGCTGTTCATTGCTCCCAACGGGAACAAGCTCTTTTTCCCTTTGTGTGGGCGGCGGATAGGGTCAACAGTCCTTACCAATGGGCTTAGCGTTTATTGGACAGGCACGTTTGAGCAGTATTCTTATGGTAATCTATTGGTTTATGGATTGGGAGAAACTGGTGGTGAGCCTGGACCGACAGACGGGATGGACTGTTGTCTCGGGGGAGCCATACGCCCGGTGGCCGATAAATGATTAATTAAAAGATAAAATGTGATGGATATGAAAAGTTTCAAATTATGGCAGTTGCCGGGATTCATACTGTGCCTGTTATTGGGGTTGGTGTTTTTTTCTTCTTGCGATAAGGACGATGATGAAACAGGTGGCGGAGGCGTCATAGGATATTGGTTGCCGTTGACAGACCTTCGTGATATGGCGAGAGAAGCGGTGGAAGAAGACAATGCCGATGAAGACGGTTTTACAGGAGGAGCCGTTTCATACCGTTTCCTGAATGCTAATACCGTAGAAAGTTTTACGACGAATTGCTACATAGGCCATAAGTCCGGTGCGTTTCATACGGAAACTATTTCAGGAAAGACGGTGTCTTTCGTGGCGGAAAATGTGAGGACTTACACTTATGTGCTTGATGGCAATAAGGTGTATATCACGGATGGTACCATCGGTACGTTAGTTAATGGTGAATTACGGGTGGACGGTTTGCTGTTTACTTTCCAGAAATTGGAGTGAGTCATTCCTTTAGTGCCTGAATGAAAGCGGAAATGCGTATGGAAGAGTCGGAAGACGGTTGGACTGGTATGGGAAAGGTGTCCATGGAATATGATGGCGACGGGCACATGGCATGGTTTAGATTAGTTTTCTAAAAAAGTCTTTTGGGCAGCCGGGGCAAGGAATCCTTTGTCCCGGCTGTATTTTTGCATATTTTCTCTTAAAATGAGGTCTTTTTGCAGCACGGTGACATGGATGGACGGCTTTTTTTCGTAAGTTTGCAAGAGGGACTGTAAAAATAGCAGGATATGGCAAGGTTCATCAACCCGTTTACGGACGTGGGTTTCAAACGTATTTTCGGTCAGGAAATCAATAAGGATTTGCTGATAGACTTCCTGAACGGACTGTTGGAGGGGGAGAAGCATATTGTGGACATCCGTTTTCTGGACAAGGAAGTGTTGCCCGCCTTTGCCCAAGACCGAGGTGTGATTTACGACGTGTATTGCACGAATGAGTCGGGCGAGCAGTTCATCGTGGAAATGCAAAACCGCCCGCAAGTGAATTTTCGCGAAAGGGCGTTGTACTATTTGTCGCGTGCCGTGGCGCGTCAGGGCGAGCGCGGGGCGGATTGGCAGTTCCGGCTCAAGGCCGTGTATGGTGTGTTTTTCATGAACTTTTGCTTGGATTCCGGTTCACATAAGTTGCGTACGGATATCGTCCTTTCGGACAGGGAGACGCATGAGGCGTTTTCTGACAAGTTGCGCTTCATCTTTTTGGAATTGCCCTCTTTTACCAAGGAAGAGCAGGAGTGCGAGACGGATTTTGAACGATGGATATATGTGTTGAAGAATATGGATACATTGCAAAGATTGCCGTTCAAGGCAAGGAAATCAGTGTTTGAAAAATTGGAAAAGATTGTGGACATTGCGGCTCTTTCCAAGGAGGACAGGATGAAGTATGACGAGAGCATCAAGATTTACCGCGACCACTTGGCGGTGGAGGCTTATGCCAAGGAACGGGAAGAAAGGCGCATGAAGGAAGCTTGGGATGGAGGACTTGCCAAGGGGCTTGCCGAGGGACGTGCCGAAGGCGAAAAGGAAAAGCAACGGCAGATTGCGCTGCGCATGAAAGGGAAAGGCATGTCGGCTGAAGATATAGCCGAACTTACGGGACTTTCCGTGGCAGAAGTCGGCGAATTATGATTCCGTCGTACAGGATAGATATTCTCCCCCGGCTTTTCCATTTCAAAAAGCCGGCGGGCACGTCGCGGGGAGTGTATACGGAGCGACGGTCGTGGTACGTCAGGGTGGCATCCGCAGCCTGTCCGGGACGTGAGGGATGGGGCGAATGCGCTCCCTTGCCGCAGTTGAGTGTAGACGATTTGCCGGATTACGAAGGCGTGTTGCGCGGGATATGCGCGGAGGTGGCTCGTACGGGGCAGGTCGATACGGAACGGTGGAGGGAATACCCCTCCATGCTGTTTGGGTTGGAGACGGCTTTGCGCCATCTCGAACGAGGGACGTATGCCTTGTGGGATACGCCCTTTTCGCGCGGTGAAGAGGGTATCTGCATCAACGGGTTGATATGGATGGGCGACCATGATGCCATGTACAGGCAAATCAGGGAAAAGTTGGAAGCCGGCTTCCGTTGTGTCAAGTTGAAAATCGGTGCCATCGGTCTCGAGGAGGAACTGGACTTGTTGCGTTTCATCCGTCGGCATTTTCCGGCTCGCGAGGTGGAACTCCGGGTGGATGCCAACGGGGCTTTTGCTCCTGCGGAAGCCTTGGACAAACTGAAACGGTTGGCCGAATTCGATTTGCATTCCATCGAGCAGCCCATACGGGCCGGGCAATGGGACGAAATGGCCGGACTGACTTCGGTTTCGCCCTTGCCCATCGCTTTCGACGAGGAGCTGATAGGACATTGCAGCCTTGAAGCGAAGCGGAGGCTGTTGGACGCGCTCCATCCGCAGTACATCGTGCTGAAACCCTCGCTGCATGGTGGGTTTTCCGGTTGCCGGGAGTGGATAGAAGAGGCGGAAAAGAGGAACGTCGGATGGTGGATTACCTCGGCATTGGAGTCGAACGTTGGTTTGAATGCCATTGCGCAATGGTGTGCCACATGGCACACCCGGATGCCGCAGGGATTGGGTACGGGAATGTTGTTCACCGACAACGTGCCGATGCCGTTGGAGATCCGGAAAGATTGTTTGTGGTATGTGGCAGACGGAGATTGAATGGCAGCATGTCGGCGTGGAGGAGAGGCGTTTCTCGGCGACAGACTTGCACGAACTGGCCGCGTTGTCCGTTGAAGAGGAGGATGAGGCTTTGCGGGCCGTTTATGCCTTTCTGGCGGAATGGTTCTCGCCTGCGTCTACGGTGGAAGTGCAGACTTCCGGTTCCACCGGTGTCCCCAAGCGGATGAGAGTGGAAAAAGCGCGGATGATGCGTAGTGCCGTTCGGACGTGTGAGTTCCTCGGCTTGCGTCCGGGCGACACGGCTTTGCTGTGCATGGACTTGAAGTATATCGGGGCTAAGATGATGGTCGTGCGTGCTTTGGTGGCCGGACTGCATCTATGGGTTCGCCGTCCGTCGGGGCATCCGTTGGCCGACGTGGAGGGGCGGGTGGATTTCCTGTCTGTCGTGCCGATGCAACTTTACCACACGTTGGAGCAGGCGGACGAGCGGGAGCGTCTGTCGCGTGTGCGTTGTGTCATTGTGGGGGGCGGAGCGGTGGACGAGGCATTGGAACGGCGTTTAGAGTACTTGCCCTGCCGGGTGTATTCCACTTACGGCATGACCGAAACGTTGTCGCATGTCGCTTTGCGTCCACTTAACGGGCCGGAGGCTTCGGTAGGTTATCGTCCTTTCGAGGGGGTAAGTTTGTCGCTGTCTGCTCGGGGTACGCTGGTGATTCATGCACCGGAATTGTGCTCCTCCGATTTGGAGACGAATGACGTGGTGCGTCTGCATGCCGACGGCACGTTCACGATCGTGGGGCGTGCGGACAATGTGGTAAACAGTGGGGGCGTGAAAATTCAGATAGAGGAGGAAGAGCGGCGGCTGAAAGAGCTTATCGACGTGCCTTTTGCCTTGACTTCCGTACCGGACAGGCGGTTGGGCGAGGCTTTGGTGTTGTTGGTTATCCGTGATTTCCCGATGGATGATGTCGGCCTGTTTGACGCGATGAAGGCGCTTCTGCCCCGTTACCATGTCCCCCGGTATATTTTGCGTGTGGCCGCCGTACCGGTGGCCGGGAACGGGAAAATAGACCGTAAGGCTTGCCGGGAGTTGGCTCTTGAAGCAGGGGCTGTCTGTTGATGTTTTCCATAATTTTGATAAAAGGGACTGTTTTTGCAGGAGGATAAATGCCTTTGCCGAAGGCGTTTTGCCGATATGAGGCAAACGGGAAATCGTTTGGCGCAGAATGAAAAATCAATCTCATGAGATTGAAAAATCGTTTGGCTGAGAAAAAAATGTTAAAACGAGGAGCCTGATGGAATGATATGTAGATTGCAGAATCACAGTGTTTTAGGATTCTCGGACGACAAAGGGTATAAAAAAAGACCGCTTGCGAAAAGCGGTCTTTTTTATATCAGTCTAATGATGATTAATCTTCAACAATCGTACAGATGCTGACGCGGTTCCAATCCGGTTCCTCGAACATGTAGCCTACGCCTTGTCCCTTAGCTGTGATACGGCGGGCGTCGATTCTGTATTTGTTTACCAGCATATTCTTCACGGCTTCTGCACGTTGGTTGGCGATACGTTCGTTCACTTCGGCACTTCCTTCAGGAGAAGCATATCCTAAGATGTTCACCTTAGCTTCTTTATGGTTCTTCAGATAAGTGGCGATACGTTCTACGTTGGGTTGCTGCGACGCGTCGATGACAATCTTGCCTTGACGGAAAGTTACGACAGACTCCAATGTTTTCTTATTGTTCGTAATCACTTTCGGACCCTGGTTCTGGCATTCTTTCAGTGCTCTTTCCAAATCGGCGGATTTCTGTTCCTCGTTGCGGAGTTTGTTTGCCGTATTTCTCATGCTTTCATCCTTGGAGTTTACGTCTTGACGTAAGTTGTTGATGGTAGCATTCAATGCGCTGACTTCCGATGCGTCGTAGGCTCTGACTTTCGTCATGTGGTGCTTGCCGTTGCTGTTCTTGAAGTGATAAACCACTCCGGCTGTAATTTCCCAGTTGGCATAGTTGGCATTAAAGTTGGGGTGAGAGTGAGCCCTGTCGGCATCCCACATGCTCATATCCCATAGGATAGCCGGTTTGATGGCTACGGTCCATGCTTTCTTCTCGCCCAAATTGAAGTTGAAGTTTACTCCGGCTTTTGATGCCAAGTGATTGGCACCTTCGCCCGTCTCATAGAAATCGTTCAGACGCAACCAACCGAATCCGCCTACTGCCTCTACTTCAAACAAGCGTGGCTGACCGTTGTATCCTGCAAACATGTTGTTCAGGTTCAAGCGGTTCAACAACATCAGGTTGAAGGCATCGAATGCCGTACCGCTCTTTTGGGCGGCCATTCGGCTCTGGGTGTTGATGGTCCAGTTGCTTTCCAATGTCAAACCGTAAATGGGGCTTAACTGTTTATTAATGTCAAGACCGATGACTGCGCGCGAGTTTTTAAAGAATGTACTATGGGTGAGGGGGGTGGCTATACCACCGTTCAGGCCTATCGACCAGTTGTCACCGAATTTGTTTCCACCCAAATTATAATCTTGGGCATTTAAGCCGCTTACACATAAAGCGCTTAATAATACAATTAAAGACTTTTTCATAATTTATTCGTTTAGTAATACATTACAAATGTAGTAAAATTTATATTGGTTTCAAAATAATAACGGTAATATTATTTGAAAGTAACCTTTTTTAGTAAATATAAAGAGGGCAACCTCTCCGGTTGCCCTCTTTTTGTGATGTAATTAAGGATTGTTGTGTGATTACTCGGTCACGCAAATGCTTGCACGGTTATAAGCCGGTTTGCCGAAGATGTTACCCACACCCTTACCTTGAGTTTCGATTCTGTTGGCGCTGATGCCGTATTCTTTCACCAGAATGTTCTTCACGGCTTCTGCACGTTTCTCAGACAACTTCTGGTTGAATTTGGCATTGCCTTCCGGAGAAGCGTAACCTGAGATGGAAACCTTGGCGCTGCTATTCTTCTTCAAATAACTTGCCAGACGGTCGATGTTCGGCATCTGGAGAGCGTCTACCTTGCTGCTGCTCTGACGGAAGATGACTACATATTCACTCTTCTCTACAGCCTGTGTAGTCGTGGTGGGCACTTTCTTATTCTTGCAGTCGTTCAAATCCTTCTGCAAGTCGCTGATGGTCTTCTGTGCGTTTTGCAGTGCACGATCCTTGCCTGCGGCTTCGGCTTCCATCGAACTGATGGTGGCGTTCAGGGCTGCAATCTGGTCTGCGTGGCTGCAACCGTTGGAATAGTAGTGCTTACCGTTGCTGTTCTTGAAGTGATAAACGACACCTGCGGTGATTTCCCAAGCTGCTTGGTCGGAATGGAAGTTGATATTGTCTTCTCCAAACTGGGTCACATTCCATAAGATTGCCGGTTTAACAGCTATGGTCCATGCTTTCTTTTCGCCCAGGTTGAAGTTGAGGTTCAAACCGACTTTTGAAGAAAGCCAGTTGCCGTCCTTATCTCCGTCTTCTCCGTAATATGCGTCGTTAACGTGTAACCAACCGAAACCGGCCAATGCTTCTACTTCAAACACACTGGGTTTGCCTTTGTAACGGCAGAATACATTATTTAAATTGATGCGGTGCAACAACATCAGATTGCTTGCATCAAAAGCTGCACTGCTCTCGAACGTATTGATGCTCCACATATTTTCAAATGTCAAGCCATAAATCGGTGAGAGTTGCTTGTTGAGGTCGATGCCCACGGTGGCACGGGCATTTTTGAAGAATGCACTATGGCTGAGCGGAGTCACAATACCACCATTCAAACCAATTGACCAATTGTCACGGAACTTTGTAGTTTGTTCCTCAGTCGTTTGAGCGTTTAAGCTTCCCAAGCTTAATGCACCCGCTAATAACAGTAGAGACTTTTTCATAATCGTTTTAATTGAAATTAATAAATATGTTCATACATACTATGACAAAGATACGCATATTTGGTAATCTTGTCTGTGTTTTTATGTTATTAAAATTAAAAAAGAGGCTTTTTCGGCCTCTTTTTATTCTATTTCCTAAAAATACAAGGATTTTCGCAAGGAACAAACTTATACTAAATGGGCAATCAGTTCTTCGCGCTCGCCCGGAAGCAGGTCGATGACAGGTATTTCTATCATCGTGTAGCAACCGGGTTGTTGTTTCATCGAGGCACGGGCCACGCAAACCAATACTTGTCCCGTCAGCGCCGGATTGTTGATATGCATGTTGAACTCGAACAACTGGTTCTGGGTTTTTCCGGATACGCCTTTGCGTGTCAGGTTGACGCCGTGTCCCATGTCCAGCAGCTCGTCTACACAAGGTACTTCTATGACGTGGGTTTCATCGTTGACGAAATAGGGATCGGCTTTGATGGCTGCGGCTACTTTCGAAAACTCGTATCCTTCCTTTACCTCTATATATACCATGCGGCGGTGAATACCCGTACCGGTGGGGATGGTCATGGAGAGCGCGGCTTTCACTCCTTCCACGGCTTTTACGGCTACGGTATGTCCCATGCTCATGCCCGGTCCGAAATTCGTGTAGGTGATGCCTTTGGGAGCAATGGCCTGTAACATGGCGCGTACGACGGAGTCGCTCCCCGGATCCCACCCTGCGGAGATGACGGATACGGCTTTTCCTGCTTTTGCGCTTTCGTCGAGCGAGCGGCGAAGGGAAGTGATTTGGGTGTGGATGTCGAAACTGTCCACTGTATTGATGCCGAGTGCAAGAATTTCTTTGGCGTACTTCTCCACGCTACGGGTCGGGGTAGCCAGAATGGCTACGTCTACGTCCTGCAATTCGCGGATGTCCTTGACTACGTCATAACGTGCCAGTTCTTCGGGCTTGTTTTCAGCTCCGTTCCGTCGTACGATGCCTGCCACTTCGAAGTCGGGTGCGGCTTCGAGAGCCTGTAAGGCATAGTGTCCTATGTTGCCGTAACCTACTACGGCTGCTCTGATCTTTTTCATTTTCGTTGTCTTATTATTGAGTTCGGGTGTATGTTATTGTTCATTTTGGAACATGGGGTCCCATGCCGGCAAACGGACGGGCTTTTGTTTCAGCATGTCCAGAACGTTTTGCGGGCAGTACTTCTTGTTGACGACCACACGGAACATGTATTCGTCGAACCACTCGTCCGTCATGATGAGATGGCCCTGATAGCCGGCATCTTTGCCCCAACTGTTTTCCACCATCCATTTCTTGGGCTTGCCGTTATCGTCGAGGTCGACGGCCATCAGCGTCATGGCGTGGGTGCTGCCGCTGTCGAAGCTCTGGATGCGTTGTTTCTTGTTCATGCCGAACGTCGTGCCGAAGAGACTGCCGTAGTCGTAGTTGTTCAAGTCGAGCGTACCTTTCTTGGAATCCAGGAACTTACCCACGTCGCAACTGAAGTACATCATGGTGCTGTCTTTCAGGCTGGCAATAGCCATTTCTTTGATGTCCTCGATAGGCAGGTTGATGTACAGCCAGTTGTGCCCGTCGTAAGTGTGACGGTCATAATCGATTTCGTATACTTGGTTGAACGGACGCGAAGGGTCGTTCATCAGCATGACGTAATTGGCGTTCAAGTCTTCTCCGCCGCATACTTCCTTGTAGAAACTTTGGGGCGTGTAAGTCTTGGGCTTCTCGGTATATTTCCCGTTGATTTTCGGTGCCCAAGTAAAAGAAGTCGGAGGCTCTCCGTAGGCATAGACCAACATACGGTAAACCGTTTTCATCATGTCCACCTTCTGTTGTTCCAATTCCTTTTCGGAGGCGCCCTTCTCGGATGCTTCGCGCAGTAACATGCCGTCTTCGCGCAATTTTCTTTTCAAGAGGGCTGAAAATTCATTGGTGTTGTCGCTGCTGTAAGTTTCGGCCATGACCTCTTTGGGGACAAGCCCATATTTTTCAATCAGATCCGAAACACCGGTGAATTGCCCTCCGTCGCTCAGCGGGTTACGGAACAACCATTCCACCATTTTGTCGTCGATGGGCTTTTTGCGCGTGTCGATAATGCCTTGAAGAAAAAGGTTGCTCTTTTCCAGTTGGTCGTAGAAGAAGTTGTAGGCCTGCGAGAAAAAGAAATTTTTCATACCCGTGCGGGCCATGACTTGTGCACGAATCACGTTGGTACCCGTAAACAGCCAGCAGCGCCCGCTGCTTTTCTGGTCGCTGATGCCGGAGCTTTTCACCTTGTGGCTGAACCACGTGTCGGGCGTAGCCGCCTGTTCACTGTTGGCCGTGAGCTTTTTGATGGAGTTGGCATTTACGGCATTCCGGATGGCTTTGTGGGCATCGTCGTGCGAGTAGCTCTCTTTCAAGGTCTGCAGGACTTCGGGGGTGAGTGCCTGTTGGGCGAAAGAAATGCTGCCGCAGAACGAAAAGGCCAGATATAATAATGATGATGTTTTTTTCATAAATTCCTGGTGTTATTTTACGTATTCGGCCCAGTCGGTCAGTCGCATGTCTCCCTTGCGCAGATAAGTGTCGTGCATGGCGAATGCAGCCGACAGGCAGTGGTGGGTGTGTCCTCCGTTTTGGGCTGCGTACTTCATGTAGTCGAGCAAAAGCGGACGATAGTCGGGATGGGCTACCTTGACAAGCTCTGCTGCTTTCTCCATGGCGCATTTTCCACGCAGGTCGGCCACGCCGTATTCCGTGATGACGGCATCCACGAAATGGCTCGTATGGTCGATATGGGAACAGAACGGCACGATACTGCTGATGGCTCCGCCTTTGGTGGTGGAACCGCAAGTGAAAATACTCAAATAAGCATTGTTGGTGAAGTCTGCCGAACCGCCGATACCGTTCATCATCTTCGTACCGCAGATCTTGGTAGAGTTTACATGTCCGTAGATGTCCACCTCGATGGCCGTATTCAGAGAGCATACGCCGATGCGGGCGATGACTTCGGGGCTGTTTGAAATTTCGGAAGGACGGAGCACGAGCTTGTCTTTGAAGAAGTCCATGTCGTTGTAAATACCTTGCAGACATTCGTTCGTCACGGTGAGCGAACAGGCTGATGCCGAGAGTACGCGGCCTTCGCGCATCAGTTGTACGGGGGCATCTTGAAGCACTTCGGTGTAAATACTGAAATTCGGGACGTCCGGACATTGGCCTAATGCGCCCAATACGGCGTTGGCTCCGCTGCCTACCCCGCTTTGCAAATTAAGGAAAGTAGGCGGTATTTTCCCGCTTTTCAGATTGGCTAACAGGAAATCGGCCACATTGTTTCCGATTTGTGTGGTGATGGCGTCGGGGGCTTTGAATGCACGTGCCTCGTCGGGGATGTTGCATTCGATGATGCCTTTGATGCGGTCGGCGTCCACTTCCACGTAGGGTTTACCGATGCGGTCGCTCGCCTTCATGATCATGATGGGCGTGCGATAGGGATGGTCTTCTATTTCGTACACGTCATGGATGCCCATGCACTTTTTGCTGTGGAAAGCATTGACTTCGATGATGATGCCTTTGCGTGCCAGACGGCAGACGGTGGGGCTGATACCTCCTGCGGCCGTCAGGTAAATACGTGCCTTACCGCCTGTTTGTTCGACTTCGCACGCCTCGATGATGGCCCAGTCCACTTGTCCGAGATAACCTTGGCGGATTTGAGTGGCCATGTTGGAAAGGTTGAGGTCGGAATACGAAATCTCATTATTGTTGACATGCGTACGGAAGTCTTTGTTCGTGGTGTAAGGGGCGCGGAATTTGATGGCATGAGCGTTGGCCAGCATGCCGTCGCAACTTTGTCCTGTGGATGCTCCGGTAAGGATGTTGATCTTAAATTCTTTGCCCTCCGCGTGTTCTTTCTCGGCTTTTCGGGCTATCTCAGCCGGTACGCTTTTAGGTACGCCGGCCGGTGTGAAACCGCTCAGTCCGATGGTATCTCCGTTTTGGATGAGAGCAGCAGCTTCGGCTGCTGTGATTTTGTTGAATCCCATAGAGTTGATTGCTTAATAGTTATACCTTAATTAATATGGCGCAAAGTTAGCTATTTTTTTTGAAAGGTGTTACTGTGTCAGGCTTATTTCCTTTTCTATTTCTTTTGGTAAGTGCTGAAGACGGTAATGGCTCGGGGTGCAACCGAACCTTTTGAGGAAGGCACGCCGGAAGGTACTTCGTGAGTTAAAGCCGGAACGGTCAGCTATTTCTTCGATAGACATTTTGGTTTGGCGGAGAAGTTGTTCGGCGTATGACAGGCGGTATTGGTTGACGTAATCGAAGAACGTTGTACCCAGTACATTGTTCAGATAATTAGAAATATAGGTGCGGTTCGTGCCGATGGCTTGGGCCAAGTCCATGATGGTCAGCTTGGGATTGAGGTAGAGATGCTCTTCCTCGAAAATCCGATGCAGGTGGAGGGTGAATTGATGTGGATTCTCTTCGTTTTCCGGAGCCGTCTCAACGTCCTGGTGCGAACGGGTCGTCAATGAACCGAGCACTTGCTCCTGCCGGTTGATGAAGTAGCTGATGAGTGACCAAATGACACAAGTGAGCAGGTAGTACAACGTGTCGTTGAGTTCGGAATAGTAGGTGGAAGACAGGCTCCATACCGCCAGGAACGCCACGAAAGAGAGAAGTATGATATACAACCACCGCAGGTCGATGCGTTCGTGGTAAGAATAACTTTGTTTCAGCCGCTTGTGATAAGCCGGTATTTCGAACAAGACATAAAGCATCACGACCGTACCGTATGCCACGGCGCAGGCGATGGCACTTTCGTATAGCGTTTCCATGGGATGGAGCACGTAGACGAGTATAAAGAGAAGGAACGGTATTTCATGCAGCACGGCCCGTGGGAGCGTCATGGAACCGGGACGCGTGAGTTCAAACAGCAGGAAGGCGCAGGTGGGGACGGCTGTCATGTCGATGAGTACGAAAACATGGTGCAGGAACTCGAACCGGACGGTGGGATACCATATCAGTGCCATATCCTTGACCGACTGTATGACCCATACGAGCAAGACCCAACCAGTGATTTGGCGGAGCCGGTTACCGCTTCCGTTCCGGAGGAAGTACACGCACAGCCACAGCAGGAACATGAAGCTTGCTCCTGCCGTGTACTGCATGAGTTGTATATAAACAATATTGCCGTCCATTTTGCTGCCGGAAAGAAAAAAAGGTATTAAACCTCTTCGGCAGTCAAAGTTATGAAAAATATCATAAAGGACATGGTTTTTCCACTTTTATTCTTCCGGGTCCACGTCCCATTGTATGGGAACGTTGCGGAACTCCAACGGTAGGGAAAGAAGACCTTGGGCAGGGAGCATTGGGTAAAATTCAGGGTGCATACTGTCAAAATGTTAATCCCGGTCCTGCATGGTTCGCGTATTCGTGCCTTTACCGAGCCGTCATTGCAAATACGCGAGTCTCGCGCTGTCGGGAGGAAGCGGAATGTCAGTGGAAAAGGGATTTTGCTTTCCAAAGGCCTGCCGGAAAGGTGCATCCTGCGCTGGTTGGCGAAGGAGGCGTAAGTGCGGGAACGCATACCTTTTGCAAAAGGACAGCGTATCCTTGCATGCCTTTTCTTGCCAAATAGAGAAAAAACGGTGTTTTCAGCAGTTTGTATTCCCGCTTTCAGGCCGTTTTTCCGGTAGCCTGCGGTCGTTCATCTTTTTTTCTGCTGAGAAAAAAAGTGTTTTTTCAGCCAAACGGAAAATTTTTCTCATGAGAGCAATCCTTAATCGGGCTTAAATCCGGGTTAACGGGACTGAAAAAACGGGCAAAACCTTAAAAAAGTGTATCCGTAAATGCTTTTGTTTACCTCTGTTTTGTGCTTTTAGCGGAATCCGTACATCCCTAAAGAGAACTTTTTTCTTGCTGTTTGCTATGAAAATTCGGAAACGGATGTCTTTTTGCCAAACGGCAGTCTAAAAAAATAAGCGGGGGTTTCACAACTCCCGCTTACTCAACTAAACCTTAACTATGAAAAAATCTAATGTTTTCATTCGAGGACAAATATCGGAATTATCTCTGTGATAATAATGGCTTGTACGCTAATTTAACTTTGTTTTTAGTCTTTTTTAAGAAGGTCTGTGCCTTCTTTTGTTTCTTTGCAGAAGTAAATGGTATATATATGTGTGATTTTGACTATCTTTGTTTTACGAAGATAGGATGCGGCTCGGCATAGCCAAGCCAGAAAACTACGTTTTCGCTTGTCTCTGCGCTCGCCTTTCACTATCTTTGCAGCCTGAATTTGAAAGAACAGCATGAAAAAGCTTTTTATAGAGACTTACGGTTGCCAGATGAACGTGGCCGACAGCGAAGTAGTGGCTTCGGTGATGCGTATGGCAGGATACGAGACGTGCGAAACCCTGGATGAGGCGGATGCCGTTTTCCTGAATACTTGTTCCGTACGGGATAATGCCGAACAGAAAATCATCAACCGGCTGGAGGCTTTGCATGCTTTGAGACGGAAGGGTCGGCATCTGATTATCGGCGTGTTGGGCTGTATGGCCGAACGGGTGAAGGAAGAGTTGATAGAGAATCACCATGTGGATGTAGTGGCAGGCCCCGACGCTTATTTGTCTCTGCCCGACCTGATAGCCCAAGTGGAGCTGGGGCATAAGGCCATCAACGTGGAACTGTCCGTGACGGAAACTTATAAGGATGTGATTCCGCAACGTGTGTGCGGCTCGCATATTTCCGGTTTTGTCAGTATCATGCGCGGCTGCAACAATTTTTGCCATTATTGTATTGTGCCTTACACGCGTGGACGGGAACGCAGCCGGGATGTGGAAAGCATCCTGAATGAGGTGCGGGATTTGAAAAAGCGCGGGTATAAGGAAGTCACGCTTTTGGGGCAGAATGTGAATTCTTACCTCCATGAGGGGGCCGACGGAAAGACTGTTTCTTTTCCGGAACTTTTGCGGTTGGTGGCACACGAGGCCGACGGGATGCGCGTGCGTTTCACCACTTCCCATCCGAAGGACATGAGCGACGACACGTTGCGTGTCATTGCGGAAGAACCCAATGTGTGCCGGCATATCCATTTGCCGGTGCAGAGCGGAAGCAACCGTATCCTGAAATTGATGAACCGCAAGTACACCCGTGAATGGTATTTGGACCGCGTGGCGGCCATCCGTCGGATTGTGCCGGATTGCGGTTTGTCCACAGACATTTTTTCGGGTTACTGTTCCGAGACTGAGGAAGACCATCAAATGTCTTTGTCGTTGATGCGGGAATGTGCCTACGACAGCGCTTTTATGTTCAAGTATTCGGAGCGGCCGGGAACGTATGCCTCCAAGCATTTGCCCGATGACGTGTCGGAGGACGTGAAGGTGCGGCGTTTGAACGAATTGATCGCTTTGCAGAATGAACTCTCGGCAGAGAGCAACCGCCGTTGTGAAGGCCGGGTTTATGAAGTGCTGGTGGAGGGTGTGAGCAAACGTTCCAAAGAGCAGTTGTTCGGACGTACAGAGCAGAATAAGGTGGTCGTGTTCGACCGGGGAAAGTATCATGTCGGTGATTTTGTAAAGGTGAGAGTTAACGGAAGTTCTTCGGCTACGCTGAAGGGAGAGGTGGTAGAAGACTGACAATCAAGTTAAAT
Source organism: Paraprevotella clara YIT 11840 (assembly GCF_000233955.1). Lineage (GTDB taxonomy): Bacteria > Bacteroidota > Bacteroidia > Bacteroidales > Bacteroidaceae > Paraprevotella > Paraprevotella clara. The sequence goes on along the minus strand of NZ_JH376593.1, from coordinate 83,760 downwards.
GCTGTTAAAGAAAGAATCAATCCCCGTGTTTCGTTGTATTTTTGTATCCTACGCTAATACGGACAGATAGAGGTCATGGGAAAGAAAAAAGCAAAAGGTTCTTTGGGTATGCAGTGGTTTACGACCGGTGTCAGTACCACGTTGGTGTTGATACTGCTGGGAATCGTATCCTTTTTTATACTGTTTGCCCAGCGTTTGTCCGATTCCGTGAAAGAAAATCTGACGGTAACCGTATTGCTCGACGGTGAGGCGAGCCGTTCGGACATCCATGAATTCCGGACGGCATTGAAGGGAGAACGTTATGTGTATGCTTTGGATTATGTGTCCAAAGAGCAGGCGTTGAAAGAACAGGTAAAGGCCATGGGCAGCGATCCGTCTGAGTTTCTCGGAGCCAATCCGTTCACGGCATCGTTTGAATTGCGTATGAACGCCCTTTATGCCAATTCCGACAGTTTGGCGTGGATCACCGCAAAGCTGAAAAAGAATCCTTTGGTGGAGGATGTGATGTATCAAAAAGAGCTGGTAGACACGGTGAATGACAATTTGCGACGTATCAGCTATGTGCTTTTGGGCTTGGCCGTGCTTTTGGCCTTGGTCTCTTTTGCACTCATCAACAATACCGTGCGGCTGAGCATCTATTCCGGCCGTTTCGTTATCCGTACGATGAAATTGGTAGGGGCGAGTTGGGGATTTATCCGGAGGCCGTTTATGGCACGGAGTTTCAATCTCGGGTTCCTGTCCGGTCTTTTGGCCGATGCCGTGTTGTGGGGAGGCGTGCATACCCTTTTGCAGTACGACCCTTCGCTTTCCCAATATATCCATGTCGATATGTTGCTCGTCGTCGGGGCGGCGGTGCTGTTGTTCGGCCTCTTGCTTACGTTGGGCTGTACGTACGTTTCCGTCAACAAGTACTTGCGGATGAAGGTCGGTGATTTATATTAAATAGGAAACATATAATAAATAGAGGTTTATGGATAAAAGAAATTTTGCTTTCGACAAGGTGAATTTTATTTTGTTGGCCGTCGGGATGGCGATTGTAATCATCGGGTTCATCCTTATGTCCGGTTCCGGGAGTTCGGAAACGGTATTCAATCCGGACGTATTCAGCGTACGTCGCATTAAAGTGGCTCCAATAGTCTGTCTGTTTGGCTTTTTGTTCATCATTTATGCCATTTTGCGAAAGCCTGCATACACGCCGTTGGAGGAAGAGAATGAGGGTGTCGGAGAAAAGAAAGACGAAATGTCCGGTGCGGACGCCACGATCAATAAGGATTAAGCATGGATGTAATAGACGCGTTGTTGATGGGTCTCTTGCAGGGCCTGACGGAGTATTTGCCGGTGAGCAGTAGCGGGCATCTGGCCATCGCTTCCCATTTTTTCGGAATAGAAGGAGAAGCCAATCTGACGTTTACTGTGGCCGTCCATGTGGCTACGGTGTTCAGCACGTTGGTGATTCTTTGGAAAGATATCGTGTGGATATTCAAGGGATTGTTTGACTTCAAAGGGCCGGGGATGAACGAATCCCAACGTTATGCCTTGAATATTTTAGTCTCCATGATACCCGTAGGCATTGTCGGGGTTTTCTTTAAGGACTATGTGGAAATGATATTCGGCAGCGGTCTGCTGATAGTAGGGATTTGTTTGTTGCTGACGGCTTTGCTGCTGACGTTTTCATATTATGCCCGCCCCCGTCAGAAAGAAAACATATCTCTTCGTGACGCCTTCATCATCGGGCTTTCCCAGGCTTGTGCCGTGTTGCCCGGCTTGTCCCGTTCCGGTACGACCATCGCTACGGGCTTGCTGTTGGGAAACAACAAAGCCAAGTTGGCCCAGTTTTCTTTCCTGATGGTGATGCCTCCTATTTTAGGAGAAGCCATACTCGATGTGGCAAAGGGAGTGACCCATGGGGTCGAGGCTGCTTCTGCGGGTATCGGGATGTGGCCGCTTGCCGTGGGGTTCGTGGCGGCCTTTGTGTCGGGATGCCTGGCTTGCAAATGGATGATCAATATAGTCAAGAAAGGCAAGTTGGTATATTTTGCCGTTTACTGTGCCGTAGTGGGTGTCGCGCTCATCGTACATCATTGTCTCTAACCGTTAAAATTCGCCTGAGTGGATTTCAAGAAAGGAGAAATATTGGCTTTTGACAAGCCCTACGAGTGGACGTCGTTCGGGTTGGTGGCCAAGGTACGTTACCTGTTGTGCAAGAGGTTAGGAGTGAAGAAATTGAAAGTGGGGCACGCCGGTACGCTCGATCCTTTGGCTACCGGAGTCCTGCTTGTCTGCACCGGTAAGGCGACGAAGCGGATAGAGGAACTTCAGGCTCATACGAAAGAGTATGTGGCGACGCTCCGTCTGGGGGCTACCACGCCCTCGTTCGACTTAGAGAAGCCTGTGGATGCGGAGTATCCCACGGAACATATCACCCGTGAAATGGTGGAGGAAACGCTGAATCGTTTCGTAGGTACGATAGAACAGGTGCCGCCTGTCTTCTCGGCTTGCAAAGTGAACGGAAGCCGTGCGTACGATTTGGCCCGTAAAGGGGAAGAGGTGGAACTGAAAGCTAAGACGTTGGTCATCGACGAACTGGAACTGTTGCGATGCGAACTGCCGGAAATTGTCATCCGGGTGGTGTGCAGCAAAGGTACTTACATCCGGGCGTTGGCCCGCGACATCGGGGCGGCCTTGCAGAGTGGTGCCCACCTGACGGCCTTACGCCGTACGCGAATCGGAGCGGTCAGAGTGGAAGACTGCCTGAAACTGGATGATTTTGCCGAATGGTTGAATCGCCAGACGATAGAGATAACAGAAGATAATTAATCAATATAAGAGAACTATTCTATATGAAGCTGTCACAATTCAAATTCAAGTTACCTGAAGAACAGATTGCTCAGTATCCCGCGCACCATCGTGACGAATCCCGTTTGATGGTGTTGCATAAGAAGAGTGGAGATATCGAGCATCGCCAGTATTTTAAAGACATTCTCGACTATTTTGACGATAAGGATGTATTTATCTTCAACGATACCAAGGTGTTCCCGGCCCGCCTGTACGGCAACAAGGAAAAGACGGGTGCCCGTATCGAAGTGTTCTTGTTGAGAGAACTGAACGAGGATTTGCGTCTTTGGGATGTGTTGGTCGACCCGGCTCGTAAGATTCGTATCGGCAACAAGTTGTACTTCGGTGAAGATGATTCCATGGTGGCAGAAGTCATCGACAATACGACTTCGCGCGGGCGTACGCTTCGTTTTCTGTACGACGGACCGCACGATGAGTTCAAGGCAGCCTTATATGCGCTCGGCGAGGCTCCGCTGCCCAAACATATTGTGAAGCGTCCGGCCGAACCCGAGGATATGGAACGTTTTCAATGTATTTTTGCCCGTAACGAGGGAGCGGTGACAGCCCCTTCGTCCGGACTTCATTTCTCGCGGGAGCTGATGAAGCGGCTTGAAATCAAGGGAGTGGATTTTGCTTACGTCACGATGCACTGCGGGTTGGGTAATTTCCGTGATATCGACGTGGAAGATCTGACCAAGCACAAGATGGACAGCGAGGAGATGTTTGTGGAGGCGGATGCCTGTCGCATCGTCAATGCGGCAAAGGACGGCGGGCATCGCGTATGTGCTGTGGGTACCACAGTGCAGCGCGTGATAGAAACGGCGGTAGGTACGGACGGACATTTAAAGGAGTTTACGGGCTGGACCAACAAGTTTATTTTCCCTCCGTATGAGTTCAATGTGGCAGACTGCATGGTGGCTAATTTCTATATGCCATACAGTACGCTGCTCATGCTGACGGCAGCCTACGGCGGTTACGACCTGGTGATGCAAGGGTATAAAGAAGCGTTGAAAGAAGGTTATCGTTTCGGGACGTACGGTGATGCCATGCTTATATTGAACGATTGATGACAGACTTATATTTAGGTTTGGGCAGCAATCTGGGCGATCGTGAACGGTTGTTGCACCGGGCTGTAGAGATATTGGTTGAGCGGATAGGCGGATTGAAAAGCCTGTCCGCTTTTTATGAAACGGAACCTTGGGGGTTCTGCTCTGACCACCCTTTTCTGAATGCCGTGGCAGTATTGTGTACAGAGAAGACGCCGGAAGAGATTCTCCGTATTACGCAGGCGGCCGAACGTGAATTGGGGCGGCGTAGCAAGAGTGTGGGCGGGACGTATGCCGACCGACCGATTGATATTGACTTGTTGCTTTATGGCGATGCGGTAGTAGAGGAGGATTTCGATGTTCTCGGAACAGAAGGGAGAAAAGTACACTTGTCCTTGCCCCATCCGTTGATGCATGAGCGGTGTTTTGTCATGGAGCCTTTGGCCGAAGTGGCGCCGGATGTTGTACACCCGGTACTGAAGAAAACATTCCGTGAACTGTTGGCATCGTTGGCGGACCGGTGAGGCTTCATTGTAGGATAGGAAAATATTTTTGAGGATACTATGTTCTCCAAAAGGATGGAAAAAGGGCTGTCCCGTGCAGGTGGCGGGGCAGCCCTTTTTCGTTTCTGTCGGTTTATTTAAACCGGATTGTAGCCCTTATTTCACAAGCATGTTCTTTCCGTTGATGATATAAATGCCTTTCTTCAAGCCTTTCAGGTCTTCACGTGTGGCATTTTTCTTTATCAGTATTCCGCTGATGGTATAGACTTCTGCCGTGCTTGCTCCATTCAGGGTACTTTCTATGCTTTGTCCGTCCGTAACGGTGAAAATGAATTCCAGTTGCGGAGCATAGTCTACGATAGTCGGATTTTCTTCTCCGGCTGATTGTTGGATCATCTTGGCCGGGATAACCAACGTGTAAGTACCTTTCGTGTTTACTTCATTTGCCAAAGTGACTTTTATTTCGTTGGGATTGTCACCGGCGGCCAATGTGGCTTCCTCTACGCTTTCCCCGTTGTTGTCGGCAAGGTAGGCCTTGTCTTCATTCTCAGTATTGATTGTAGCATAGGTGGTGTCTGCCACAAATTGGAGGACGAATTCATGCAGTGAGCTCACCGTGCCTTCAGCAGGCGTGATGGATGCGGGTTCGTAGTCATGCCCAATCGTGTAGTCATACTTTAAGTTGGGGGCATACTCTGTTTTTACCGTAGGCTCGGCTGTGCCGTCGCCTTCATCCATGCTCGTCTGCTGTATCATGCGGGCCGGGATGACCAGAGTATAGTTGCCTTCTGCGCTGACCTCTTCGGCCAATGTCGCAATGATTTCGGTCGTGTTCGTACCGATAGCCAGCGTGGCGGCTACTTGGTTGCCGTTTTTGCTGTTGAGTAAGTAGGCCTGGCTTGCGGATTCTTCGTTGAGCTGCGGTACTGTCCCCTCGGCAAACTTTATGGTGAAGTCTTTCAGAGAGAATACTTTTCCTGCGGCAGGCGTGATGCCAGTGGGGGCGAAGTCGAGTCCGATGGTATAGTCGTACTTGATTTCGGGCGAGGTGAGCAATACCGTGGTGTTTTCTGCGTTTTCTTCCGTTGTTTCCGTGAAGATGACGCGTTGAATCATGCCTTCCGGGATAATGAGGGTATAAGAACCTTCTGTTTTCAGTTCTTCGTCCAACGTGAGTTTGGTCTGGTTGGGTCTGTTGCCCTGTGAGAGCGTGGCCGGAACTTGGTAATCGTTATCGTTGTTCACCATATAAGCCAATGTGGTTGCTTCGGGATTTACCTGTGCGTTTGTCTGTTCCGGGAAAGTGAGGGTAAAGTCTTTCAAAGAGCCATAGTTGCCTTCGTCTCCTTCGATGCCAGTAGGTATATATGCCGTTATTCCGGTGGTGGTAAACGTCTTTGTAAAGGTCGTGTTCCAGTCGCCGTTGGTGCGGCAGACGGCTTTCTCGGGTACGGTGAGCGTGTATGTACCGGCTTCAATCGTGGGCGGCAGTATGATTTGTATCTGCTTGGCCTGTCCGCTTACTTTCTTCAGGGTGATGTCCAAAGCTTCCGATGCGCCGTTGGTCAGGGTAATGGCCGGTGCGTCTTCCATGGCATTGGGATATGCTTCCTCGTTGAAGTTCAACGTGATGTGGGAGAGCGACTCGATTTCTTTCCGCCCAGACGGGTCGGTAGACACTACGGTGAAAGCGGAAGTCGGGTTTTCGTTCAGGTTGACATCTGTGGTGGAGAACTCGGAAGCTTGCCAAGAATAAGTCACGGCCTGTACTCCGACGGTGTAGTTGCCTTCTTCCACTCCCTCAAAGGTATAGGAAGTAGGGTTCACATAACCGGAAAATGCGGTGTATGTAAGTTGTTTGCCGTTTTCAGGGTTGGCCGGGGCTATCATAAAGGTTTTGCCTGTAGCTTTATTCTTTAAATACAGGTTGTAGAAAGCTTTGCTCTCTGTGTCGGGAGTGTAACTTTCAGCCCAAGTTACGGTGAGTTGTTTCGTATCCGAATTGTATTCGGCTTTCACATCCTCGGGTGCTCCGGGGATTTGTATACCGTAATCAGGTTCGGTGGTATTAATAGTCCAAGACAAACGGTCACAATTTTCTTGCGTAAACAAATCGAGCAGACCATCGTTGTTCAGGTCGCCGTGTGCCATGTAGGCTTCTTTAATACGGATAGGATCGGTGTTGTCTTCCGCGTCGGGAACATCCTCCGTGATGTAGTAACCGTCGTATGAGCCGGTACTGCTTGAGATTGCCGTATGCCAATCTCCGTTCCATCCTCTGGCTACGAAATCTATCCAACCGTCTCCGTTGAAATCAGCCAATGAAGCCAAACGGACATTTGCGCCCGACAAAGGATAAAGTTGGGTTTCAACTTCTTCAAAAGCAAACTTCTCATCAGTTGAGACATTACGTAGCATCAGGGCTACTTTGCCATTTTGAGCGTATATGGCTTCTCCTTGGAAACCTGTCTGTCCGAAAACAAGGATGTCCTGTTTGCCGTCTTGGTCATAGTCTACGACGGTGATGAAATGTTCCTCACCATAAGGGAAGTTTAGTTTCTCGGAAATGGCGTTGATTTCTCCGAAATCGGTGTCGGCGAGCTGGAATGTACCATCTTTCATATTACGGTAAAAATGTACTTGTCCTCCCCCATTGATACCTAATTCTTCATTACCGTCTCCCCATCCGGTGGATACAATGTCCGGCCATCCGTCGTTGTTGAAATCGCCGAAGGATATGCTGCCGGCGCATTGGGGAACAAAGGGTTTGCCAAATTCAGGAATGAATGGGTCGGTAACCCGTTCAAAATGGTCGCCCTCCACGTTCTTGAATAGCCATACGGCACGTTCCCACGGGTTTTCATTCTCAAACTGTATCAGCAAGTCCGGATAGCCGTCTTTGTTATAGTCGGCGATAGAGATTGTGGTATTCTGTATTTGTTGGTTCCATTTGTTGTTTTGGAGGGAGGGATTGATTTCTGAGAGCGCGGCATCTTCTTTCATGGTGAAAGTACCGTCACCGTTGTTGATGGCCAAAAGCAGAGCTTTTTTGGCTTCGAATGTCCAACCCACATTGACACTCGGATAGATGAAATCCACCAAGCCATCCTGGTTGAAGTCGAAAGCCTTGTTGCTGATGCCACCGTAGGCAAAGGGCAGGCCTGTGCCACTGTCGCGGTTTTTGACGTTCCATGTGCCGTCACCGTTGTTGAACGAGAGCTTGGTATCGTCATACCATGTCCAATCCCATTTTACGCTACCGTCTTCGTTTACTTCCGAGGTTGGGCGCCATTCATAGGTTTGTCCCGGTGCCCAAAGATCCATAAAACCATTGTTGTCGAAGTCGGCTACGACTGGTACTCCATCGCTCGTATTGACTCCGATGGCCTCGGCTTCTTCGTTTTCTGCTGCACGAAATGTAATGTCTTGCGCTTTAATCGTGCCTTGTAATGCCATTCCTGCCAGCGCGGTGCAGAATAGCAAAGGCTTCAATGTAAAGTTTCTCATGATAACATTTTGTATATAACATTAGAATTAGTCGAGATAAAGATAGTTCGTTACAAACAATAAAGATTGAGTTTTTGATTCAATAATTATCATTTTGGCATAAAAATCGGATTTCTTGTAGGTTTTGCCGCAAATGAGATAAGAAGAGAGGAATTCATCATAATAAAAATCCGATGTCGTGAATTCAAGACACCGGATTTTAAAAAAGGGGAAATAACTTTTATTTCGGTTGTTTACCGATGTAAGCTAAAATACCACCGTCTACGTACAATACCAGACCGTTGACGAAGTTGGAAGCGTCCGAAGCCAAGAACACGGCCGGACCTTGCAGGTCTTCAGGAGTACCCCAACGGGCAGCAGGAGTCTTGGCCACGATGAAACTGTCGAAAGGATGGCGGCTGCCGTCCGGTTGACGTTCACGCAACGGAGCGGTTTGAGGAGTAGCGATGTAACCCGGACCGATACCGTTACATTGGATGTTGTATTCTCCGTATTCCGAGCAAATATTGCGCGTCAGCATCTTCAGACCGCCTTTGGCTGCTGCGTAGGCCGATACGGTTTCACGACCCAGTTCGGACATCATGGAACAGATGTTGATGATTTTGCCGTGTCCTTTTTTGATCATGCCGGGAATAACGGCTTTCGATACGATGAACGGAGCGTTCAAATCCACGTCGATGACTTGGCGGAACTCTGCGGCCGACATTTCCGTCATCGGGATACGCTTGATGATACCTGCGTTGTTGACAAGGATGTCTATCACGCCGACTTCTTTTTCGATACGGGCAACCAAGGCATTGACGGCAGCTTCGTCCGTCACGTCGCACACGTAACCGTGGGCTTCTATACCTTTTTCCTTATATGCGGCCAGTCCTTTGTCCACTAATTCCTGCTTGATGTCGTTGAATACGATGGTAGCGCCGCATTGTGCGAAAGCCGTAGCGATGCCGAAACCGATTCCGTAAGATGCTCCGGTAACCAAAGCAACTTTACCTTCCAAAGAGAAATTCTGCAAAAAATTCTTTTCCATGTTCTTGATGATTTAATAATGCGTTTTCCTTTCCGGCAAAGTTAGAAAAAGTAACTGACATACGCACACAATTTGACGAGAATCTTTTTCCTTTTTCTTTTTCCGGCAGAATGTTTGCATCTATAACCTGTTCTTATACAGCGTGGCTGCCACTTTCTGATATTGGCATTCCAGTTCCATGTAGGCTTGCAGGTTGCGGTAAATCTGGTCGGCTTCCACAAAGTAGTCCGTCACGGACAGTTCGCCGCCTTTTACGCTTTCTTTCAGCAGTTCGAGAGTCTGTGTCATCAGGGGCTGGTCGTATACCGACATGGCTCGTCCCAGTTGTTGAAGTTCGTTGAAACCGGAATGCAAGGCGGCTTCTGCTTTCAGGCGTATTTCGTCCGCTTGCAAACGTGTGCCGATAGATTGTGCCTGTGCCATTCTCACCTGTCTGCGGTTGGAAAACAACGGAATGGAGCCTCCTACGAGGAAACCGTGCTCTTTGCTGCCTTCTCCCGTGTTCCGGCGGTAACCGATTTCCAGTTTAGGTAACCATTTTTGACGGTTGACCGTAAGGTTGCGTTCGGCTGCCCGTGTGTCGGCCTCGGCGGCTTTGAGTTCGGCATCTTGGCCGAGGACTTCATCGCATAAAGCCTCGAAATCGAGGGTTGTCGGGACTGTGGGATATTCCCGTCCTTCGAAAGTGAGCGGCATGTTGCCGTTCAGAGCCAGCAACGACTGCAAGGCCGTGCGGTGGTCGGTATGGTTCTGCAGGACTTCTGTCTGTATGCTCATACGTTCCATCTTAATCTTGTTCACTTCGATGACTGTGGCATCACCGGCTCTCAACCGCTCTTCATACAAGGCCAACAGCTCGTCGGCATTTTGCATGCGTTTGTCCAGCAGGTCTCTTTGCCGGTTCAGCCGTATCATGTCCAGGCAAAGGGTTTTGGCTTCGAGCAGCACGTTGCGGCGCAAGGCTTCGGCACGGTAGTCTACGGCTTCTTTCTTGTCTCGTCCGGCACGGTTACGGCTGTTATATACCGTGGGAAAGTCGAATCCTTGTGATACGACCAATTCGGAACCGGACTGTCCGTTGACTCCTTTGCTAAAGAAAGAACTATATTCCACCGTAGGGTCCTCCAAGCTGTTTTCGGCTTCAATACCTATCTTTTCAGCTTCTCCGTTTTTTTGTTGTGCCTGGATGGATTTGTTTTGTTGTGCCACACTCTGCAGCACTTCGTCCACGCTCTGGGCCTGCAAAGGGAGCAAGCCACAGGCGCAAACGGTTGTGATAAGAATGATTCTTTTCATGACTATCGTTTTTGTTCAGGAACGGACACTTTTACGGTTCATCCATTCATATATAATAGGAATAATAAAGGCATTCAGGAAAGTTGAGGTCAGCAGGCCGCCCAATATCACCTTGGCCATCGGACTCTGGATTTCGTTGCCCGGAAGATCCCCCCGAAGGGCCAGCGGAATAAGGGCAAGAGCCGATGAAAGTGCGGTCATCAGGATGGGGTTCAAACGGTCGAGCGACCCGTGCAGGATGCTTTCCCGCAACGACAATCCTTCTTCGCGCAATGTGTTGTAGTGACTGATGAGCAACATTCCGTTGCGTGTCGCAATGCCGAAGAGGGAAATGAATCCGATGATGGCCGGAATGCTGATTTCCCCGGTGGTCAGCAACAGGGCGAACACACCGCCGATTAATGCCAGGGGCAGATTGAGCAGGATGACTCCGCTCTGTGCTGCATTACGGAATTGGAAGTAAAGCAACAGGAAGATGACCACGATGCTAATGAACGATGTGAGCAACAACACCCGGCTGGCCGACTCTTCGCTTTCGAACTGGCCGCCGTATTCGATATGGTAACCTTCGGGCAGTTTCACTTTTTCGTCTATCCGGCTGCGGATGTCGTTCACCACGCTGCGCATGTCTCGCCCGCTGGCATTGGCCGAGATGACGATTTTACGTTTCACGTTTTCGCGGTTGATGGTGTTCGGCCCCATGGACGACCGGATGTCGGCCACATACGAGAAGGGCACTTTGTTGCCTTTCGCATCGTCGATCATCAGATTACGGATACGCTCCATTGTGCTGCGGTTTTCTTCTGCCGAACGGACGATGAGGTTGAACGAGCGCCCTTTCTCGTACACTTGCGATACGACTTCTCCTCCCATGTTCACCGTGACAAACTCGTTGAATTGCGGTAATGAGATGCCGTATCGGGCCAGCATTTCCCGTTTCGGTTCGATTTTCAGTTCCGGACGTTCGATTTGTTGTTCCACATTCAGGTCGGCTATGCCCTTCACGTCGCTGACGGCCGATTTGATTTGGTTGCCGATTTGATACATTTTGTTCAGGTCGTCGCCGAACAGTTTGATGGCGATGCCGGCCTGCGTACCGCTCAGCATGGCATCTATACGATGGCTGATGGGTTGTCCTATTTCGATGTTCGCTCCCGATATGACGGACAATTTACGTCGCACATCCTCTAAAACTTCGGTGTGGCTGCGGTCTTCCAATTCAAACGGTGCTTCTATTTCTGATACGTTCACGCCGAGAGCATGCTCGTCCAGTTCCGCCCGTCCCGTCTTGCGTGCCACGGTTTTGATTTCGGGGATAGAGAGCAACAGTTCCTCGGCCTGCCGTCCGATTTTATCCGATTCCTCCAAGGAGATACCCGGAAGGGAGCTGATATTTATGGTAAACGAACCTTCGTTGAACGGCGGTAAGAAGCTGCGTCCCAACGTGAGGAAGCTCCCCAAGGCTGCGACGAAAAGCGTAAGCGTGGTGCCCAATACGATTTTCTTGTGCGACAAAGCCCAAGACAGTCCGTTCTGGTAATGCTTTTTTAGATATACGGCCAGAAACGCCTCCTTAGGCAGTCCGCCGGTTTTGGCTTTGTGTCCCAACAGATAGCTGCAAAGTACGGGCGTCAACGTCAGAGCTACGATGGTGGAGGCGAACAGCGATACGATGAAAGCCACGCCCAACGGCACGAGCATGCGTCCTTCCATGCCGCTCAGGAAGAACAGCGGGACGAAGCTGACGATAATGATGAGCGTAGAGTTCAGGATGGGCATGCGCACTTCCCGGGAGGCGTTGAATACGACATCGCGTACACGTAACCGTTCGCTTTCCGGCAACATGCGGTTTTCGCGCAGATGTTTCCATACGTTTTCCACGTCCACGATGGCATCGTCCACCAACGAACCGATGGCGATGGCCATACCGCCCAAGCTCATCGTGTTGATGGTCAGCCCCATGTAGTGAAGCACCAAAATGGTGACCAATAGCGAAAGAGGGAGGGTGACCAGCGAGATGACCGTAGTGCGCACGTTGCCCAGAAAGAGGAATAAGACGATAACCACGAAGATGGCACCTTCGAGCAGCGAATCCTGGACGTTACCGATGGAACTTTCGATAAAGCGGGACTGGCGGAACACGTCGGTGGACATACGCACGTCGGCCGGAAGGCTCTTTTGCAGGTCTTGCAAGGCTTCTTCCAACTTTCCGGTCAGTTCTATGGTACCCGTGTTCGGTTGCTTGGTCACGGTGAGCAATACGGCGGGCTTGCCTTTTTCAGAGGCCAGACCCAGTTTGGGTTGCTGGCTGCCAGTTTTTACGTCAGCAATGTCTTCCAACATGACAGGCGAGCCTCCTACGGTTTTGATGACCGCCCGGCCCATTTTCCGCACGTCGTCGGTCGAGACGACTCCACGTACGATGTATTCGTTGCCGTATTGGTAAATCACTCCGCCGTTGGTGTTGGTATTCATGTTCCGCGTGACATCCATTACCTCGCCCAACGTCACTCCGTAGTGTTTCATCCGTTCGGGGTGCAACAGAACCTGGTATTCCTTGATGTCGCCGCCCAATACGGCTACTTGGGCTACTCCTCCGGTGGACATCAGGCGTGGGCGAATCACCCAATCGGCCAATGTACGCAAGTCTAGCATAGACGTGCTGTCGGCAGTCAGTCCTACGATAAGCAATTCTCCCAGAATGGAAGATTGCGGTCCCAGAGTCGGGTTACCCACATTGTCGGGCAGGCTTTCCGCCACTGTGGCCAGCTTTTCCGATACGATTTGACGGGCCAGGTAGATGTCCGTGTCCCAGTCGAATTCCACCCATACGACAGAGAAGCCCGTGGTGGACGAGGAGCGTACGCGGCGTACGCTGGTGGCACCGTTGACGGCTGTCTCTATGGGGAAAGTGACCAACTGTTCCACCTCTTCGGCTGCCATGCCCCCGGCTTCTGTCATGACGACAACCGTAGGCGCGTTCAGGTCGGGAAAGACGTCTACTTCCGTATGGTAGGCTTGGTAGAGGCCTCCTATCATCAGCAGGACGGAGGCTATCAATATAAATAAACGGTTCTGCAGGGAGAACTGTATGATTTTGTTCAGCATAATATTTTCTCCTTATGGATTAATGGGAATGGTTGTGGGCTGGGATGGCATTTGAAGCCGAAGCCAGTTTCACGTGGTAAGCTCCTTGCGTGACTACGCGGTCACCGGGTTTCAGACCCGAGAGGATTTCCACACGCAGTCCGTCTTCGGCTCCTGTTTTTACTTCCTGCTTGCGGTACACTTCCTTGCTTTCCTGTAAGTAGACGAAGTACAGTCCTTGTTCCTCTGTCAGTGCCGAGACGGGCAGAGTGATTACTCCGGCACGTGTGGCTCCGGTCAGATAGGTTTCCACAAAGCTTCCCGGCACGATGTCGCCTGTATTGTCGAATTCAAACAAAACGGGGATGTAGAAAGCATTCTCGTCCGAAGCCTTCCCGTAGGACAAGACACGCCCGTGCAGGTTCTCCAAGGCATAGACCGTATCATCATACGGGGTATTGAAGTGGGCCGAAGTGATTTGTTTCAGTGCGCCGTAATAACGTTCCGATACGTCGGCACGCAGTTGCAGGCGCCGGTTCTGGGTCAGGGTCATCAACGGTTGTCCTGTCGTCACGTAGTCGCCTTCTTTCACCGCCACGTTCTTCACATATCCGCCCGTCGAAGCTGTGACGGCCACTCCTTTTCGCGTATGATGAGGGTCCAGTGCCTCGTAACTGATACGTGCGTCTTCGTAAGCCGCTTTCAGGTTCTCCAGGTCTTTGCGCGTCACGATTTGTTTTTCAGCCAACGGTTTGGCGCGTTCGTACTCGGCCTTGGCGTTTTGGTAGGCCACGTATGCGCGTTCCACCGGGTCTCCACCTTGTATTTTGTCCGAGGATAAATGGAACAACACGGTGCCGCGTCCCACCGGAGCACCGGCGGTCAGTGTCCGTGCGAACCTTACTACGCCGGACGTACCGGCCACCACCGTCGTTTCTTCTCCTTGGGCAGCCAGTATCTGTCCGCCGGTTTTAATGATTTGGCGGAATGTGTCGCGTTTCACGGTTTCGGTGGCGATGCCTGCCGCCTTGGCTTTCTCGGCCGTCAGGATGATTTCGTCCGCATGTTCTTCGTGGTTGTCTTCCCGGGCGGTTTCTTCCGTTCCGTGTGCATGTTCCTCTTCGTGGTCATGGTTATGGCAGGCGCTCAGCATACTTACGGCTAAAGCACCCATCAAGAAATATATTTTCTTCATAGGGATATTAAAATTTGAAATGAATAAAATAAAAAGTTATCTGGTTTCCGTTCAGGCGCGGGGAGGAGCCCTCATGCCTTTTCCGCCGATGGGTCGGGAAAGATACAAATCAGGCCGGTAAGCGTTGTAAGGCCTGCGCGATATTTGTAAAGTATGGATAGCTGAAAGGTCGCATGCCGCCCAAAGTATGAAAGGCGGGCGGGATACGGCTTTTTTATGGGAAAAACAAGAGCCGGACGAAGGTATCGTCAACTGGAAATGCGTGATACATTCCGACGTACAGGCATGTGTACTCTTGACCGGACGGGTGGATTCCATCTCCTGTCCCAGACAGAGGATATGGGCATGATGGTGATGGGGATAGACCGAAACGGCCTGCATCAACATGCAGAGCCATAACAAGATGATGGCATGGAGTTGTTTCTTCATCGTTTCGGCGGTTCTCGTTTTCGTGAGAGCAAAGATAGGGGAAAAATGCCAAGCACACAACTATTTGGCGTGCAACTTGGTTGCAATTCTGCTCGGGCAGGGGACGAAAAAGGTCGGTACAGAACGGAAAATCGTTTGCCGCAGATTGGAAAATCATTCGCCTGAGATTGAAAAATCGTTTGGCGCAGAAAAAAACAAGGGCAAAATGAGGCGGGTTTGGCGGAGTGTGGTATGTCTTTTTATTTCGTGACGTGAGGGTGTATAAGTATGTCCACATCGAATGTACGTTGACCCTAGATAGAAGGAAAGAGTCCTGATAATCGTAAAATAAAGACATCCCCTGAAATGATTTTCAGGGGATGTCTTTGGTTGGGATACCTGGGTTCGAACCAAGACTAAGACGACCAAAATGTCTTGTGCTACCATTACACCATATCCCAATCCTTATGTCTTTCTCTCGAAAGCGGTGCAAAGATAGCGAGAAAATCGCTATCCTACAAATTTTTTCCTTGAAATTTTATTTGGCGATGAGCAGGAAATAATTTTTCTTGCCGCGTTGCACCAATAAATATTTGCCGTTGAGCAAATCATCGGCAGTTACGATGCGGTCAAAGGCCGTCAGTTTTTCTTTGTTCAGCGAAACGCCACCACCTTGTACCATCTTGCGCATCTCGCCCTTGCTGGGGAAGCATTGCGTCATTTCGGCTGTCAGGTCTACGGCTTTGATACCGGCCGACAAAACTTCGCGGCTGACTTCGAACTGTGGCACGCCTGCAAACACGTCGAGCAGCGTTTGTTCGTCTAGCTTCGTCAGACTTTCTTTAGTCGCCTTTCCAAACAGAATGTTGCTGGCCTCCACTGCCATATTGTAGTCTTCCTCGCTGTGCACCATGATGGTGATTTCCTTGGCCAGGCGTTTTTGCAGGATGCGCTGTCCCGGGTCTTCATCGTGTTGGGCGATGAGGCCGTCTATCTCTTCTTTGTCCAACGTGGTGAAGATACGGATATAGCGTTTGGCGTCGTCGTCGGCCACGTTGAGCCAGAATTGGTAGAAGGCATACGGGCTGGTATAGTCGCGGTTCAGCCAGATGTTGCCCTTTTCGGTCTTGCCGAACTTGGTCCCGTCGGCTTTTGTCACCAACGGGCATACCAAAGCGAACACTTCGCCGCCGTTGGTGCGGCGTATCAGTTCGGCGCCGGTCGTGATGTTACCCCATTGGTCGCTTCCGCCCAACTGGAGACGGCAGCCTTTATGTTCGTATAAATATAAGAAGTCGTAACCCTGAAGAAGTTGGTAAGTGAATTCGGTGAACGACAGGCCGTCGCGGGCCTCGCCGTTCAGACGCTTTTGCACGCTGTCTTTGGCCATCATGTAGTTCACGGTGATGTGCTTGCCGACTTCGCGGGCGAAGTCGAGGAACGTGAAGTCCTTCATCCAGTCGTAATTGTTCACCAGCTCGGCATGGTTGGGAGCGTCGCTGTCGAAATCCAGGAATCGGGCCAGTTGCTGTTTGATGCAGGCCACGTTGTGGCGCAACGTTTCTTCGTCGAGCAAGTTGCGTTCCTGGCTTTTACCCGAAGGGTCGCCTATCATTCCGGTGGCGCCTCCGATAAGGGCCAGCGGCTTGTGCCCGCAACGTTGGAAATGCTTGAGCATCATCACGCCGCAAAGATGGCCTATGTGCAGGGAGTCCGCCGTGGGGTCGATGCCCAGATAGGCGGTGACCTGTTCTTTTTCAAGTAAATCCTCGGTGCCCGGCATCATGGTGTGAATCATGCCTCTCCATTTCAGTTCTTCTACAAAGTTCATCGTATGAATTTATTTTGTTTAATAAAAATTGAGTCGTACAAAAGTACGACCTTTCAATGAGACTTGCAACTATATTCCTATTTTTTAGACGACGGGCCGATTCGGACGAGATTTTCCCAACATTGTGTGCGCAGTTCTTCCGGAGTACAAGAGCGTAGTTCGGCAGCCGTACGGTATAGTGTGTCTACGGGACGTGAGTCTTCGTCGCTTTCGAAGAAGAGACGGTCGGACGGGCAGAGCGTCAGGCTTTGCGGATGGAAACGGAAACCGAAACTGAGGTAAAATCCTTTGCCTAAAAGGCTTTCGGCCAGTTGGGGGTTGCCTCGGAAACCGTGGATGATGCAAACGGCGGCAGCCGGAATGTCTTTTCGTGCGGAGAGCAGTTCGTCCCATGCTTTGACGCAGTGGACGATGACGGGAAGCCGGTGGGCGGCAGCCAGTTCTGCCTGACGTACGAAAAGTTCACGCTGGAGGAAAAGTGAGGTCGATACGAATTTGTCCAGTCCGGCTTCACCTATGGCTTTACAGAAGGGGGAGGCGGCCAGACGGTCCAGTTCTTTCAGGGTTTCTTCCGGATGTGCGGGGATATACCAAGGATGGATACCGGCGGAAAAGGCTTGGCCGTATTCGGGTTCTTCGTGTCCGGCAGGAGGCAAAGGAAGGATATAGTTGCGGATGACAGTTTCCGACGAAGATGCGGCCGGTCGATGGGCATGGAGGTTCAGAAATGTTTCCATAGGCTTAAGGGACGGGGTCATAACCGCTTCCTCCCCAGGGATGGCAACGCAGGATGCGACGCACGGCCAAGTACATGCCTTTAAAGGGGCCATGCTTGCGGATGGCTTCAATAGCGTATTGTGAACAAGTCGGCGTAAACCTGCACGATGGGGGAGTCATGGGGGAAATCACACGGCGATAGAACTGAATGGGAGCAATCAACGCGGCGGATAACAAATGGCGGAAACGGTCATAGGGCGGATGCATCATCGGTGTGTTCGTCCGGGGATGCCGGAAGTTGTTCGGAGATACGCACCAACAGGCGTCTCACGCAATCGTCCACTTCGGCCGAAGCGTACAGGCGGTCGGAAAGCCAGAGGAAAGCCACTACCAGACCCTGCCCGGATGACGTGGGCAAAACGGATGTCAAGATGTGTTTTTGTTTGCGGTAAGCTTCGCGAATCTGCCGTTTCACCCGGTTTCGTTTTACAGCCCTTTTGAAACGTCGTTTCGACACGGACACCAATATGGATACAAGAGGAGCCGGGGCTTCTACGGGAACCGGCATGAAGACTACGCGGAGCGGAAAGGCCGACATGGATTTGCTGCCTCCGGTGAACAGAGCGTCTATGATGCGTTTGCTACACAAGCGCTCCGATTTATGAAATGAAAAGTCCGGTTTCTGTTCCATAAGGTACGGTGTTGTAGGATAAAGGAGAAAGGGTGCTTTTCCGGCACCCTTTCTTATTTGATGAGCATCAACAGTTGTGCTTCTTTACGAAATCGTCCAATGCGGCCGTGATGGACGGGTATTGCGAAGTGGGAGCTTCCATGTCCAATCGCAGTCCTGCATCTTTGACGGCCTGGGCTGTGGCCGGCCCGAACGTACCGATGGCAATCTCTTTCTGCTCGAAATCAGGGAAGTTTTTCAGCAAAGCCTGTATACCCGAGGGGCTGAAGAAAATCAGCATGTCGTAATCGAACTTCTCGTCGCTCTTGAAATCGTTGCTCACGGTGCGGTACATTACCACTTCCTTGTGGATAAGCTTCTTGGAATCCAACAGGTTCGTGATTTCGTCGTTGTGTACATCCGACAACGGAACCAGATATTTTTCTGTTTTATGCTTGACCATAGACGGGAGCAGATCGTCCACTTTGCCCGTAGAGCCGAAGAAGACCTTGCGTTTGCGGTACTGCACATATTTTTGGATATACAGTGCAATGGTTTCCGTAATGCAGAAATACTTCATATCTTCGGGTATCGTCACGCGTAATTCTTTGCACAACAGGAAAAAATGATCGATGGCATTACGTGAAGTGAATACCACGGCGGTGTAATCCAATATAGAGACTTTCTGTTGGCGGAATTCTTTAGCAGACAAACCTTCAATCTTGATAAATGGTCTGAAAACTACTTCCACACCATACTTGGAGGCAATCTCGAAATAAGGAGACTTCTCGGAGGTTGGTTTGGGTTGTGAAACCAGAATCTTCTTTATCATAAGTGTTCAATATTTTACAATAGTATGTCGTTTGTATATGTAAGTGCTTGCCATAAGCCGCAAAGAGGCAGCATTTCAAGGGCACAAAAGTACACAATTAAATGCAAGAAACCATGAAATTTTGGGAAAAATATACAAAAAGTTTTATAAAAGAGTAGAAGTCTGATGAAACCCAGTAACAGGCACAAACATAATATCACACTGTAGGTCGGAAGATTGAAAAAGACTGTGATTAAAGCAAGCGGAAAAAGCAGTACCCCTTCGGCCGAAACGAGAAATGAATATGATTTAAGCCAGGTACTTCTGCGTTCTTTGTCAAAAAAGATCCAATTGACAAACGCGTAAAACAGTTGCTTGAGTCCCAAGTAAATCCAGCAAATCAAAACATAGATACCCAATAGGATATGGGAGGAAACGGGGGACATGAAGAGATCCCGGGTGGTTTGTGTGTAATCGAAGAAAAACAGGCTGACGAGCAATCCGCTTTGCAAATAAAGGAAAATGGCGTGGCGCATTTCGCGGCCCGTCTCTATCGAGAAAAGTTTCTCCTTGTCCATGCGGTTGAGGAAAAAGTCCTGTAAGCGTTGTTTGATAAACTTCTTGCTGTTGGCGAAGATGGTCATGACTACCAGAAAACAGCAGAGCAAGATACCTGTGACCCAATCATCGTGGCGTAACAAATAGGGTAACGGGTCGGCATCCATGCCGGCTGGGTCGATGTTTATTTCAGCATGGTAATAGGGAGAAGTGCTGAAGAAGTTTTCATCGTATCGGATGTCTTGTACGGAAAGGGCAGTCTTGGCCGACGGTATCTGCCATCCCGGAAGGTTCAGGGTGTCGGGACGTGCCGAGCGCACGGTCGGGCGTGGAGGCAGCATCGCCTGAATGGCGGAATCCTGTTGGGCCGGTGTGGCATCGGCGGGCAGACTTTCAATAATTTTTTTCGGATTGAATTTCTGTCGGATGGGATACGAAGCCTTCTCGTGCGCCGGAAGAGCCGTTTGAAGTGAGTCTTTCATGTTCAAATGGCTGCAAATTTACGGACTTCTTTGTCCCAAAGTGGAGTAGAGTACAACAAGTCGAGGGCTTCGGCTGGGCTGGAAGCCACTTTCCAGATACCCAGATGGGCCGGGCGCATGAAATGTTCTTCGGCGGCATGTTCGAGCATTTTCAGTAACGGATTATAGAATCCTTCCGTGTTCAACACCACAATGGGATTGAGGTATAACCCGAGTTGTTTCCACGTAATGATTTCGAGCAATTCTTCCAACGTACCGCATCCGCCCGGCAAGGCAATGACACCGTCCGACAGGCGGGCCATTGTCTGCTTGCGGGTGTGCATGTCTTCCGTTTCAATCAGTTCCGTAAGTCCGGGGTGTTGCCAGCCTTGTTCCACCATGAAATGGGGAATCACGCCGGTCACTTGCCCTCCGGCTTCCAGACAGGCATCGGCACAGGCTCTCATCAGCCCGAGGTTTCCGGCACCGTTCACCAGACGGATACCATGATGGGCCAAGAGTTCACCCAACTCCCGTGCTGCACGGAAATAGCAATCGGCTATTTTCGTACTGGAGGCCGAGTATACACACACTGATTGAATCGTGTTCATCTTATAGTCCGAATGCTTCTTTGATTTGAGCTACATAATCCAACTTCTCCCACGTGAAGAGTTCCACTTCGAGGGTCTTGGTAGGCATATAGCGGCTGTGGAACTCCTTGGTCACGGTCTGCGGCTGGCGTCCCATGTGGCCGTAAGCGGCAGTCTCTTCATAAATGGGATTACGGAGTTTCAGGCGGTCTTCGATGGCTTTCGGCCGCAGGTCGAACAACGCGTCTATCTTTTGCGCAATCTCTCCGTCGCTCAGGCTGACATGGCTGCGTCCGTAAGTATTGACGTAGATGTTCACCGGCCGTGCCACACCGATGGCATAGCTGATTTGCACCAACATTTCGTCGGCCACCCCGGCTGCCACCATGTTCTTGGCGATGTGGCGTGCGGCGTATGCGGCCGAACGGTCTACTTTGGAAGGGTCTTTCCCGGAGAAGGCGCCTCCTCCGTGGGCACCTTTGCCTCCGTAAGTGTCTACGATGATTTTACGGCCGGTCAGTCCGGTATCGCCATGAGGACCGCCTATCACGAATTTGCCGGTGGGGTTCACGTGGTAAGTGATATGTTCGTCAAACAGCCGGAGTATGGCCGGATCGTGAATCTCGGCAATGACACGCGGCATCAGAATCGTAATGACATCCTGGCGTATCTTGTCCAACATCTTCCGGTCGGCCTCTTCCTGCTTGCCGTCGGTCGGTTGGATAAATTCGTCATGTTGTGTGGAAACCACAATCGTGTCCACGCGGACCGGTTTCCCGTTGTCGTCATATTCAATCGTCACTTGGCTTTTGGCGTCGGGACGCAAATAAGTCATTTCTTTGCCTTCGCGCCGTATTTCGGCCAATACACGCAGGATTTTGTGGCTGAGGTCGAGGGATAGCGGCATATAGTTTTCCGTTTCATTGGTGGCATAACCGAACATCATACCTTGGTCGCCTGCCCCTTGTTCCATCGGGTCTTGGCGTTCCACGCCGCGGTTGATGTCGGCGCTTTGTTCATGGATGGCAGAGAATACGCCGCAACTTTCTGCCTCGAACTTGTATTCCGCTTTGGTATAGCCGATACGGCGGATCGTACGGCGGGCTATTTCTTGCAGGTCGACGTAAGCTTCTGATTTTACCTCTCCGGCCACGACAACCTGACCCGTTGTCACCAATGTTTCACATGCGACTTTCGAGTTAGGGTCGAAAGCCAATAATTCGTCCAATACAGCGTCGGAAATCTGGTCCGCCACTTTGTCCGGGTGTCCTTCAGACACCGATTCGGAAGTAAATAAGTAACCCATTTCTACGTAGTTAAATTAAAAAATTAATAATAAGAATGGGGTTTCATTGGGAAGGTATGCGTGCAGTTCCAAAACTGTATTTAGCATTTTTTACCGTGGTTGCAAGCCGCCCAAATCTATCCACATTTGTATTTACGACTGCAAAGTTAAGGAGAAAAAAGGAGAAAATGGTGTGTCTTCCACATTTATTTAGATTTTTATTAGGTTTGAAGCGTGGATTTAATTACTTTTGGGCAAAGATGTCAACGTCTTGTAAATTAAAAACATTAACCTCTATATTTTTCATGAAATGAAGGACAGAACTTTTTTCAAGAGGCTTGTTTCCGTGGCATTTTGCGGAATGTGTATGGCCTCTTCCATGGCACAAGTTACATTGAATATCGATGCCGGACAGCGGGGAGCTTCCATCGGCGGTCGCCATTATGGTATTTTCTTTGAGGAAATCAACCATGCCGGCGACGGTGGGCTTTACGCCGAGCTGATTCACAACCGTTCTTTCGAGGACAATGCGTCGAACCCGGACAAATGGTGGGCCGTGGGGAACGCCCGTATGGCCGTGGTTACCGACGGGATACTGAACGAGGCGCAGGAGCATGCGCTCGAATTGGAATTCAAAGGCGCGGGCGACGGTGTGCGCAACGAGGGTTTCTGGGGCATTCATGTGGTGAACGGGCAGACTTACAAGTTGTCTTTCTGGATAAAAGGAAGTCCGGCTTACAAGGGTGTCCTTACAGCCGAGTTGCAGACTGAAGGCGGTCAGAGTCTGGGTAGCCGCGAGCTCGCGGTGGATGTCGGTTCGGAGTGGACGAAACTGACGGCGGAAATCACGGCTACGGGAGAGGCCCGCGACGGTTGGTTCGCCCTGAAAGGCTCCGTGCCCGGCACGGTCGTGTTGGACATGGTAAGTCTTTTTCCGCCCACTTACAAAGGCCGCGACAACGGTTGCCGCATCGACTTGGCGGAAAAACTGGAAGCCATGAAACCGTCGTTCGTACGTTTCCCCGGCGGTTGCTACGTGGAAGGGCATTATGCCAATGGAAAAACCAATCGTTTCGAGTGGAAAAACACCATCGGTCCTATCGAGGAACGTCCCGGACACATGAACCAGAATTGGGGATATAGGGTGTCGGACGGTTTCGGGTTCCATGAAATGTTGCAGCTCACCGAGGATTTGGGAGCCGAACCGCTGTTCGTGGTGAACATGGGTATGGGGCATGCTTGGGTGGAGGACTATACCCGGATAGACGAATACATCCAAGAGGCTCTCGATGCGATAGAGTATTGCAACGGCGATGCCAAAACTACGAAATGGGGCGCGTTGCGGGCCAAGAACGGCCATCCCGAACCTTTCAATCTCCGTTTATTGGAAATCGGGAACGAGAACTATAACTTCAGTTCGGAAAACAATAACGACCAAAGCGACCACTATGCCGAGCGTTACGAACAGTTCCGCAAGGCCATTAAGGCCAAGTATCCCGAAGTGACGCTGATTGGCAATGTGGAATCATGGGGCACGGACAATCCCAGTTGGCGGAACCCGTATCCGGTAGATGCAGTGGACGAGCATTATTACCGGAATCCTTCATGGTTCGTCAGCCAATACAATAAATATGACACGTACAGCCGGGCAAGCCACAAAATCTACGTAGGAGAGTATGCCGTGACGCAGGACTATGGCATCAACGGCCATTTGAATGCGGCGTTGGGAGAGGCCGTTTTCATGCAAGGGATGGAAAACAACTCCGATGTCTGCATCATGAACAGCTATGCCCCGATATTTGTCAATGAAAACAATTACAACTGGCGTCCGGATATGATCCGTTTCAACAGTTATACCAGTTACGGTACGCCTTCGTACTACGTGCAGCAGCTTTTCCCGAACAATGTAGGAAAACAGAATGTGAAGTGGACGGAAGAAAACAACCAACTGCTGCGCTCCGGGGCCATCGGCCTGAGCACGTGGAGCACGAGTGCCACTTTCGACAATGTGAAAGTCACGGCAGGCGACGGGACGGTGGTCTTCCACGACGATTTCTCGTCCGTAAAACCTGAATGGAAGGCCGACGGAGGCACGTGGACCACTTCGGGCGGCGTGCTGAAACAGACGGATAAGGGCATGCAAGGCAAACTCTATGTCTGCGATGTGCAGCCGGGGCAGAACTATACGTATGAAGTGGAAGCCACGAAGACCGGTGGGGCGGAGGGTTTCCTCATTGCCTTTAATTGCGGAGACGGAGACAATTATTGTTGGTGGAACCTCGGCGGATGGGGCAATACGCAACACGGCGTGGAGGTTTGCACCAATGGGTCGAAGACTACGGCGGCTTCCGTGAAAGGGTCTTTGGAAACAGGACATGCCTACCGTATCAAAGTCGAAGTGAACGGCACGCACGTGAAGTGCTATCTGGACGGTGCGCTCCTGCATGATTTCACTTTGCCGGTGAGCCGTAAAATATACGTCTCTTCCAATATCGACGATGAGGCAGGCGTTCTGTACGTGAAGTTAGTGAATCCCGGAGCTTCGGCACAGACCGCAACCGTCAACCTGGCTCACGCGACAGTGACGGGAGGTTCCGTGGTCGTACTGACTTCGGCTGACGGCACGGATGAAAACAATCTGGAGAACCCCGACCGCGTGTCGCCGAAGGAGCGTGCGTTGGATGTGAAGGGACAACAGTTCACCTACGAACTGCCCGCCTATTCGTTGAATATTCTCCGTCTGGATGTGCGGGACGTGGAAATCGTGGTAGAGGAAAAGGCAGAGCTTCCGGAGCCGCTCATACAGTATTCTTTCGACGGAGGGCAGGAGGCTGACGACAAGGGAAAATTCCCGGGAAAGTTGCACGGCGGGGCAGCCATCGTGGCGATGGACGACGGAAACAAGGCACTTTATACCGGCAGTAACGGAGAGCAAGGTTTTTTTGATTTAGGCGTGGACATGGCACGCCAAACTTTTTCCGGGCTGGAGGGCGACTATACCATGTCGGTGGCCATCGCATTGCCCGGCGTAGGTGCCTTGGACCAATATTGCTGGGCGTATGGGTTTTCTAACGGGACGGAGCAGTACGTCGGCTTGGTCAACAGTCCGGACAACACGGGCTGGTATTACACCATCAAGGATGGGGAGAGCGCGGATGCCCCGTCGCATGGGGGATTGTCTTACGGCGAGTGGCACCACATTGCATACGTGCAAGAAGGGAACATGGGGCGGCTCTACGTGGACGGGCGCATGGCCAGTGAGCAGCAAGTGACCCAAAGGCCGGCCGACATGGCGCAGGAGTTGACGGAGGCTTTTATCGGGCGTTCGCCTTTTGCCGCCGATGCCTTGATGACGGAGGCGTTCTTCGACGACTTCCAGATATACGACGTGGCCTTGGACGGAGGGCAGATGAAGGAACTCTACGCCCAGGTGCAAGGCCGTGCGGCGGAGTCGCGGGAAGTGGACATGAGTGCCGCACGTGAAGAACTGGCACGGTTTATGAAGAAGTTCAACTGCTTGCATGCCACGACGGATTTGCCCGAAAATATTTCCGATAGGGTGGGCGTAAGATGGTTCTTTTCTGTGAATCAGGGTTATGAGGATGCCATCGCCTTAGAAAACGAGAAACTGGTGGTACACCGCTTGCCGCAAGGGGATGAGGCGGTCCGTGCCGGGGTGTTGTCTGCCAAGCTGAGCTGCGAAGCCGATACGGTGGAAGTGGAGTATCCGGTGATATTGGCGCCCGATGACAACCGCTACGGTTACTTGTACTGCTTCATGAATTCCGGAAAGGAAATCACCAACTTCGCACTCGGCGCGAAAGAAGACCAAGGTCGTGTGTTCAACGTTTTGCTGGACGGGGGAGAAGTCTTCGACACGGAGAAGATTGCGGAGATAGAACACGGTACGCGTGATGCCTATATCGGGCGCGGTGAAGCGCCGGACGGCTATTTCATCACAACCACCGACATGAAACAGCATGCTTCCGGCGTGTGGAACAACCACGGCATCAACTTGGTACGTTCCCGGGATTTGATACATTGGGAGGGTACGACGTTCGACTTCAACCGGGGAAAATCCATCTTCTCCGACCCCGATGTCACGACGGGCGTATATGACACCGACGAGGAATATGCCCGCATCAACCGTGTATGGGCACCGCAGTTCATCTGGGACAAGGACTATAACGGGGGAGAAGGTGCCTATCTGGTGTACTATTCTATACTGTCCACCAACGAAGGCGACAACCACGACCGTATTTTTTATTCCTATGCCGACCGGGAGTTCAAGACGCTGACCCAACCCCGTGTCTTTTTCGACCCCGGAATCTCGGTAATCGACGCGGACATCGTGTATAATCCTTACGACAGCCTCTACCATATGTATTACAAACGTGAAGGGGCTTCGGGCACGGAACGGGGCATTTATGAGGCCACGAGCAAGACGTTGGTGGGAGGTACCTGGACGGAAGTGATGCACGTGACGAACGAAGGTTCGGAACAGGTGGAAGGTTCGAGTACGGTGCGCCGCATCAATGAGGACGTGTACAACCTGTATTATATGCGCTACTCCGGCGGCAGTGCCTACAAGTATTGCGAGACAGACCATCTGGGATTGAACGTGACGCATTCCTCCAATGTGGAAGGGACCGGAGCGTTCCAGCACGGTTCCGTCATGACGGTGACGGAAGAAGAGTACCGCCTGTTGCAGGCATGGAGCGATGTGCGTTTGTATCTGCCACGTGTGGAGGATCTGAAGGAGGAGAGCGGTAGCCAAGTGTTCGATGCCGCCATCCGGCAAGCCGAAGAAGCGTTGGACCTGACCTCCGTGTCCGAACTGTCAATGGCTTTGCCTGCGGCCTACGAGGCCCTGAAAGCGGCGGTGGAAACCTATACGGAGGACTTGTGCGCCGGTTGGACACCCGGAGAGGAAGTAGACCTTACCTGGCTTTTAGTCAATCCCGATTTTTCGGAAGGCAGCAAGGGATGGGAAGGCACGTCTTTTACGGCGGCTTCTTCCGGTGTGGCTGAGTTTTACGACAAGACTTACGACACTTATCAGGTGTTGGAACGTATGCCGGCCGGTACATACCTCCTTCGCGCCCAAGGCTTTTATCGCTATGGAGACAAGGCGGAAGCCTATGACGCGCATCGGGACGGTTCGGAACAGCTTTTGGCCGGACTGTATCTCAATAGCAGCCGCCAGACGTTCATGTCTTTGTTCGACGGTTCCGCTCCCTACACTTACAATCCCTATACCTATCCCGATGATGTATGGACAGCCAACGATGCCTTCAACCGCGACGGGGAATACCGCGCCAACGAAGTGGAATACGAGTTATTGGCGAAAGGGGATTTGCGGGTCGGTCTGGACAAGACCGAGTATAGGTACCACGACTGGAACTGTTTCGACAACTTCAAGTTGTTGTATGTCGCCAAACCGACTGCCATTCGCGAAGTGACGGATTCGGCTGAGGTTCCGGTAGATGTGTACACCGTGAGCGGCGTGAAAGTGCGCAGTGCGGTCATGCCGCATGAAGCCGTGAACGGACTTCCGCACGGGATTTATATCGTGGGCACGCGCAAATTTGCGATTAAGTGAGCGCAGACCGAGCTTGCTCGAAGTCTGCCGAGCGTGAGCAAATTATGTAAAGTCGTGGTGGATTGACTTCTGCTTTTTAGAAAAAAGGTATGGCCGGACTGGAGATAAAGGCCGGAACCAAATGAAATCGAACAGGCTTCTAAAAGTTGGGGATAAAACTTTTAGAAGCCTGTTAGGTTTTATAGCTTGGAGATGATTGGCTGTTTCTTTACAATATTTGCGTACAATTATCGTTTGTTTTATATCAAAAAGTATGGAATGAAACGACTTTTTATAATAGGAATATGTTTATGTTTGAGCGGAATGGTTTCTGCCCAATGGCATGTGGGTTGTGAAGTGGGGGCAAACTGGTCCACGGTAAAGTTTCCTTCGTATGAGATGGGCGGCAAGCGTATGACCGGTTTTAATATCGGTGCGGTGGGGATGTACCGTTGGAGTGAGCGGTGGGGCTTGCAGGCCAATCTGATGTACACGACAAGGGGATACAACGTATCCGATGGAGTCATAATTCCCGGTGATGAAATCATAAAGGACAGGGTGGAAGATGTGGCAGTGGAGAGCAAGTATATCGACATCCCTGTGGTGGCCAAGTTTTATCCCGGCCTTGGTGTGCATTTGGATGCAGGCATGCAAGTCGGTTTTTTGGTGGGGCGGACGTTGAAGTACGGTAACAGCCGTCAACCTTCTTCCCTTTTAGGCGAGAGGCAGCCGGTAGATGTCGGGCTTGTGTTCGGGGGAGGATGGGAATCCCGCAGTGGGGTGAACGTCGGCTTGCGTTATATGTTGGGACTGAATTCTTGCTATAAGAAAGTGGATGACTTCACGAACCGTTCGCTCATGGTGACTGTGGGTTATTTGTTTTGTCTTTAAGATTTTGGGGAACATGTCGTCCTAACGTTGGGGGATGATTGGGAAGCATTTAGGATTGGTGCGTCTTTTCCGATTTTGGACATTTGATGTCGGAATCTCTCTTTATGCCGACAGAATGTAAGCGATTTGACGATTTTTGGAGAGATAAAAGTCGCCTAAAAAGTACGTTCCGTGTGTTTTTTAGGCTATTTTGAATACATATATTCACATTTCAGCCTCGTTTTTTATATACTTAAAGCATTTTTAGGAATCAGTTTCAGCCGAAAGATTTTCCGTTCGGCTGAAAAAACACTTTTTTTCTGCGCAGAACTTTTTGTGTTTGTCCGCATGTCGTTGGAAAAATCGGCTTCGGGCGGTACGTAGGTGTGCTCCGAGGGCTTGTTTTTTCTTTAGATGGAAGCCTGTTCCTATTCCAATCCGTGTGACAAGATGATTGGCCGGAAAGGCTCCGGGCTTACGTGGTGTGTAACGGCTTGCGCCCGGGATAATGGCTTTGTATGCAGGAAGTAAGCGTAAGGAGGGAAACGAGCGACATAAAGGATTTTGCAAGGCATGCGAGAATCGTGTTTTTTCGTCCGTGTGTATCGCTGTATCCAAAAATGGAATCCTAAGGGTGTTGGATTGACAGATTGTCAGAATGGCGTTTGCAGATTTGTTTTTTAGACAGAAGAACAAAAGAACAAATTTTTTCAATTCTGCCCGCCATTAAAACTTCTGTTCTTTTGTTCTTCTGTCCAATTCAAAAACCAGATTTTCCTCCGCTCACGCCATTAATACTTGTATTCCTTTGTTCTTTTGTCGAACCCGGAATATATTTTTATCTATCCCCGTTGCCGCGCAGTGCTTTCAGGTTGCGGATGAGGCCCTCGTATTTCGCCCGTTTCACGGCAGAGCCTTTGAAGAGCATCCGATAACGCTCCACGTCCAATCCCATCCAGTCCTCCTCCTCCATTTGCCGCAGTTCGGGACGGGGAGTGAAGGCCGGTTCCGTGGCGGGAGGCGCGGAACGCAAGTGAGGACAGGCACGCAGGCAACGGTCGCAACCGTAGAAATAAGGATACATCCGGGCAGCCGCCTCTTCGGGAATCCCGCCCCGGTTCTCGATGGTCAGGTAGCTCAGGCAGCGGCGGGCATCCAGTCCGCGTCCTTCTTCCAAGGCCTGTGTGGGGCAGGCTTCGATACAACGGCGGCAAGTGCCGCAACGGTCGGTGGGGAAAGGCGCATCGTAGGCATCCGCAGGCAGGTTGAGCATCAGTTCGCCGAGGAAGAATGCACTGCCCGCCCGGGGGATGACGAGTTGGGTGTGACGGCCTATCCACCCCAAGCCGCACCGCCAGGCCCAATAACGTTCCAGTACCGGTGCTGTGTCGCAGAAGGCGCGGCCTTGTAAGGTGCCTTCCGGCGTACTGTGCCGCAGGGCTTCGAGCAGGCTGTTCAGCTTCTGCCGCATGATGTCGTGGTAGTCTTGTCCGTAAGCATACCAGGCGATTTGCAGTTTATGGTCCGGGATGGGCGTGGACGGGCGGTAGTTCAGGGCTACGCTGACCACTGTCCGGCATCCTTCCACGAGGAGGCGAGGGTCGAGCCGTTTGGCTTCATGCCCTTCCATGTAAGCCATACCGGCCTGCCGTCCTTCGCCGAGCCAGCGTTTGAAGAAAGCGGCGTGCAGAGGGGCGACCGGTTCGGCCGGGGCCAGTCCGCAAGCAGAAAAGCCGAGGCGTGCGGCCTCGGCTTTTATTTGAGTGGCAGAAAGTATGTTTTCTGTTTTTACCATCCGTTATTTGCATAAATCGCTCACGCTCGGCAGACACTGAACAAGTTCGGCCTGCGCTCACTTACTCGCGTTTTTGCCATTAGATATACTTACTCGCGATTTTCTATCACCTTGAAAGCATATCCCTGGTCTTTCAGCCATTGCAGGGCTTCGGGCAAAGCTGTTTGCAGCTTGTCGATGCTTTTCAGCGAGTCGTGGAACGTGATGATGGAACCGTTGCGCGCATAGCGTTTCACGTTGTTTACCACGTCCTCCGCCGTCACCCTTTTACTGTAGTCGCGCGTGACCAAATCCCACATGATGATGCGGTAGTGCTTGCGCAGCAGTTTGAATTGCAGCAATCGCATCCAACCGTGAGGCGGGCGGAAGAGGTTGGTATGCAGCAGGCGGTTAGCCTTGTCGGCATTCTCCAGATATTCTTCGCTCGAATGGCGGAAGCCGCCGATGTGGTTGAACGTATGGTTGCCGACGCAGTGCCCGCGTTCGACGACCATACGGTAGATGTCGGGATACTTGCGCACGTTGTCTCCCACCATGAAGAAAGTGGCCTTGACACCGAACCTGTCCAATATGTCCAGCACAAACGGGGTGGCTTCGGGTATCGGTCCGTCATCGAATGTCAGATAGACTACTTTCTTCTTGCGGCTCATCCGCCATATCGCGGTCGGATAGAGCCATCGGAGAAAGACTGCGGGTTGTTCTATGAACATGGGTCTCTTCGGGTTTCAGACAGGATTACAAGCTCATGCCTCTCTGGTGGCAACGTGAAGCATAGTTGTTCACTTCCATGCGATAGGTCTCCGCTTTTTTCTTGTCTATAGGTTCCCATGTCTTGGCGATATCGTTCAGTATGTATATCTGCATCAGACACTCTCTCGATGATTGCAACAGGCGCTGGGTATTCAGGCTTAAATACCATTCTATATATTCCCTTGCATTCTGTCCTACAGCGTTAAGCAGTTTCTCGGCTTCGGCCTTATGGCCTAATGCCAGCCAGGCGTCAGCCAGTTCGAGCGAATGGCCGTAAAAGGCTTCGTGCGGGACGATGCTGCCCGGGATTTCTTCTTCGGCCCGTTGCAACACTTTCAATGCCTTATCTTTCTGTCCTTCTTTTAACAACTGTTGGGCCAGTTGGTTGAAGAGGCGACGGTGTGTGTAGCACATGCGTATCACGGTCTCGTCGAGGTAAATGTCCGGATTCTCTTTCAATCCGCCGTATTTGAACTTGTTCATCATGTTGTTGTACATTCTTTCGCTGTCGATGGTGCGGCCGCTCTGTTTGGTGTCGAACGGCGTGATGCGGCAGGCAAGGCCTTCCTGTACGAAGTTGTCGCCCAGATGTCCGTAATTGTCGGGACCTACTGTCGTAGACATGTAGAGCGGGCGTTCCCAGTTGGCCTGCGAAATCATTTCCAGCATCATCATTTCACTCTTGTAGACGGCGCGTTTGCCTTTGAGTGAGATGTGCATCACATCGGGAATGGAATCAGCGGCAATCATCATGCCGGAGCGTTTCACGGCTTCCTTGTCCACTGTCACTACGATACTGTCGGTCGGGAAGATTTGCAAGTCCGGGTTGTCGTTCAAGACCCAGTGCCGGATGATGTTCTTCAACTCGTACGGGTTGTCGCCCAACATCTGTTTCAGGTCTTCCGGACTGTCTTTGTAATAGTCGATGACTTGCTGGAGGGCATCGGGCTGCACGGGGATGCCTTCGCGCGTGCCGGTGACGTATTGCAGACGGGTCCAACTGATGGGCAACGACGGCGAGTCGTAGGCCGGACGGCGCATCTGGTCGATATACCAGTCGGTTTGCAGGTAACTCAAGTTGCAGACACGGGCATCGGTACGCACGCCTTCCGTTTCCTGGTTATACCACAACGGGAAGGTGTCGTTGTCACCGTTGGTGAAGATCACCGGATTGCCCTTGGCGTCCATGGAGTTCAGGTAGTTCTGTCCGAAGTCGCGGCAGGTGTAGCGTCCGCTGCGGTCGTGGTCGTCCCACGTCTGTCCGGCCATTTGTATGGGGACAAGCAAGGCGAGCAGACTGACTAAGGAGGCTGCGGTTTCCGGCACTTTGAGACGTTTCAGTCCGTCTACGATGGCGGCTACGCCCATACCTACCCAAATGGCGAAGGCATAGAACGAACCGGCGTAAGCATAATCACGTTCACGCGGCTGCAATGGTGTCTGGTTGAGGTAGACCACAATGGCCAGACCGGTCATGAAGAACAGGAAGAAGACGACCCAGAACTGGCGTACGCCTTCTTGGTTCTTATAAGCCTGCCAGAAGAGTCCGATGAGACCCAACAACAGGGGTAGGCAGTAGAATACATTATGTCCCTTGTTCTCTTTCAGTTCAGTGGGCAGTTTGCTTTGGTCGCCCAGACGGGCATTGTCGATGAACGGAATTCCGGTCAGCCAGTTACCGTGTTCCAATTCGCCATTACCCTGTATGTCGTTCTGGCGGCCGGCAAAATTCCACATGAAATACCGCCAGTACATGAAGTTTATCTGGTAACTGAAGAAGAAGCGCAGGTTTTCGGCTTGCGTCGGTACCTTTACCATTACCATTTGTCCGCATTGGTCGTAAGGTACTTGCTTGCCTTCCACGCCGCCCATCCAGTCTTCGTAAGCCCTGACGTGCTCGGGGCGGTCGGAATACATACGCGGGAACACCATGTTTTGTGCATAGATAGGTTCTTTGTCGTAATACACTATGCGATAAGCGTCCTTCTCGTCGGCACTATGTTTTTCTACGCGTTGGTAAATCGGTGCCCCTTCTTTATATTCCGGCATGCAGTAGCCGTCTTTGGTCTCTAACTGAACTTTCGAAGTGTAGGCCTGCCCGTAGAACAACGGACGGCTACCGTATTGTTCACGGTTCAGGTATTGTCCCAACGTGAAGATGTCCTCCGGTGAATTTTGATCCATCGGTGGATTTGCCGTGGAACGGATGACGATGACGGCGTATGTGGAATATCCGATCATGATCATCAGCATGCAAAGCAATGAGGTGTTCATGACGCGGGGGCTGATGAGCGGTTTTCCCTGTACCTTTCGGCTGAGGACGAAAGCTAAAATGCCTAAGACGATGACTCCGATGATGAAACTGCTCCATCCGTATCCGTAGAAGGGAATACCCAACATGCCTACGGATACCAGATAAGCGATATTCATGCGGCGACGGCTTTTCTGGATAAGCGTTTCGCGGATAGCCCAAAGTACGGTGGCTATCAGGCAGAAAATGTAGAAAATGAGGCCGGTGTTAAACGGAAGTCCCAAAGTGTTGACGAAGAACAGCTCGAACCATCCTCCTACTTTCACGATGCCCGGTACGATGCCGTACAGTACGGCGGCTACCAGAATAAAGGAAGCCACCAAAGCCCAAAGTGAACCTTTCAGGTTGGCATTGGGATTTTTCTTGTAATACCAAATGAGTACGATGGCCGGCAAGCACAATAAGTTCAGCAAATGCACGCCGATGGAAAGCCCCGTCAGGTAGGCAATCAGCACGAGCCAACGGTCGCTGTGAGGCTCGTCGGCATGTTCTTCCCATTTCAGAATGAGCCAGAACACCAATGCCGTAAATAAGGATGAATAAGCGTAAACCTCACCTTCTACGGCACTGAACCAGAATGTGTCGCTAAAAGTATAGACCAACGCGCCCACCAAACCGCTTCCTTCGATGGTAATCAACTTGGCAGTTGTCATCTGGTCGTAGTCGCTACATACCAGTTTGCGCGTCAGGTGCGTGATGCTCCAGAAAAGGAACAGGATACAACCGGCACTCATCAACGCCGACATCGTGTTGACCATCAGGGCCACTTGCGAAGGGTCGCTGGTAAATTGCGAGAATAAGTTAGCCGTAAGCATGAAGAAAGGTGCACCGGGCGGGTGTCCTACTTCCAGTTTATAGCCGGTAGTGATAAACTCCGGACAGTCCCAGAAACTTGCGGTCGGTTCAATGGTGGAACAGTAAACCCACGCGGCAATAGCAAATGTAATCCATCCCAAAAGAGTGTTTACAAGTTTGAACTGTTTCATTGTTTTGCTGTTATTTGATTTTGTTCTTATCGGTTGAGTTGCAAAATTAGTAACTTTTTCCTTTCTGTACGGCTCTTTTCCGAACTTTAAAAGGTTTGTCGGCCGTTTTAACTATGTTTGTGACATTTTAATACACGGTGAGGATAGTTGCCGTGTCCTACCAAATCGATGGGGCAGTTGAACTTGTCTTCGAGCCAGCCTTCCGGCAGTTCCGTGTCCGGATGGTAGTCGAGGGTCTCGTTGACACAGGCGATGGTACGTACATTCTGGAGTACCGAACCCAAGTCGTGGCTGACCAGGATGATGGCACTTTCGCGGTTGATTTCTTCTAATTGTTGATAGAGTTGCGTTTCGAACCGCTTGTCTATATAAGTATTGGGTTCATCCAGTATGACCACATCCGGTTGCGATATGATGGCCCGGCCGAGCAGGGCACGTTGCAATTGGCCGCCGCTGAGACTACCTATCGGACGGTCGGCCAATGTGTCCAGCCCCATACGGCAGAGCATGTTCCGCGTGGCTTGGTGCTGTGCCTTGGAATAACGCTTCCAAAAGCTTTTCCGCAGTCCCGACAGCACGACTTCGTAGACCGAGATGGGGAAGTTCTTGTCTATTTTGTTGTATTGGGGCAGATAGCCCATGCGGACGGAGGGGACGGGGCGGCCTTCACGGAAGAAGGTGACTGTCCCGGACATCGGTTTTTTCAATCCGAGAATCGTTTTGATTAAAGTGGTCTTTCCCCCGCCGTTCGGGCCGATGACACCCAAAAAGTCATGGGTGTACACCGTCAGGTCGATGTCTCGCAGGACTTGTTTTCCGTCATATCCTACCTGGATCCGGTTTAATTGTATAAGGGGCTCTTTGGATAAATCGCCCCCGCTCGGCAGACTCGAACAAGACTCGGTCTGCTCTCTCTTCATTTCGATTTTCATTGTGCGTGTAGTGTACGGGCTATTTTCAGCATTTCTTCTTTCCACTCGTATGACAGGGGGTTGATGTCTACGAGGTGCGTGCCGGTTTCTTTGGCAATGAGTTCCGCATTTCTCCGGTCGAATTCCTGTTGGACGAAAATGGTACGGACCTGTTTTTCTTTGCAAAGCCGGATGAGCCGGACGAGTTGTGCCGGGGAAGGTTCTTTACCGTCGGTTTCTATGGCGATTTGCGTGAGGCCGTAATCCTGTGCGAAGTAGGTGAGCGTGGGGTGGTAGATGAGGAAAGCTTTGGAGGGTAGGCTGTCTACGAGCGTGTGGATGCTGTCTTCCGTAGCTTGCAGGTCGGCCAGTGTCTGTTGCAGGTTCCGGCGGAATTGCCGGGCGTGTGCCGTGTCGAGCTTGCAGAGCGAGGCACAGATGTTTTGTGCGATGGTCTTCATGTGGACCGGTGAAGTCCATACGTGCGGGTCGGTTTCGTTTTCCGGTGTGTCGGATGAGCCGTGATGATGTCCCTCTATGAGCTTGATGCCTTCCGAAGTCCGGACGAACGGGACTTCGGGGGACATTTGCCGGAGCCGGTCTGTCCAAGTACGTTCAAAACCTAAATCGCCGACCGTGAAGTAGACCAGACTTTGCCCGAGTTTCATCATCTGTTCGGGAGTAGGCTCGTAGGTCTCGGGGCTGCTGCCTTTCGGTACGAAGGTTTCTATGCGGAACCCATCGCCTGCAATGCGTTCCGTAATGTAGCGCAGCGGTTCGATAGATACAGTGATCATCGGTCGCTGCGTGTCTTTGTTGTCTGTACGGCCGGACGGCTTGCATCCGGCGAGAAGGCAAAGACATGCCCATAGGTAAAACAGGAAGGGTCGTAATTTCATTTTCATTAAAATAAAGTGACGGTATAGACTAAAATGGCATAACGTACCAGTTTCCCGATCGTAATGGAAATCAGGCATATCAGCCAGTTGGCACGCATGAAACCCAATGCCACGGAAATGGCATCGCCGATGACGGGGACCACACATAGGACACCGCCCACCCAAGCGCCTTTACGTTCCATCCAATGTTGCGCTTTCTCCACGCTTTCCCGCTTCACGTGCAAGTATTTTTCTATCCATTCCATGCGGCCGAGCCGCCCTAAACAGTAATTGAACATGCTGCCGCCCACGTTGCCTACGGTGCCCCACACCAATAGCATGACCGGATCCAGACCGGCCAGTTGCAGGCCGACCATGACGGCCTCGGAGCTGAACGGGAATATGCTGGCAGCCAGAAAAGCAGCCAGAAACATGCCCCAATAGCCGTACTGTATCAGAAAGTCAACCACTGCGTCCATACGTTCAGAAAAGATAAGGCTGCAAACATGAACAGGAACAGCACGAACACCGCACGAGTAAACCGGCTGCCTGTCAGAGCAAAGTAATGGGATAGGATGGGAGCGGAGTTCATGACCAACAGACCGAGCAGTACTTGGAAATGTACGGGTTGCAGGGCCATGAACAGTGCGATAAGTAACTCTTGGGTGAGAATGAGATACAGGAACATCCGTGTGCGTATCTTGTCGTTGAAACTGGTGCGTATGCAATGCTGTGCGGCTATAAAGGTAAATACCGCCACCAGTCCTATGGTACTGATTTGCAAAAAATCGAGATTCCGGTAATTCTCATAATGTATCGGTTGGAAGAGGATGAGTTCCCGGAAATGTCCGATGAACCGGCTGAAGTCTTCCGTATAAAGGAAATATCCGGCCATGAACCAGTAAGGGAGAATCAAGCCCGTCATGGCCGCCCAGAACGTACGCCATGTCAGCGAACGGAGGTAGACTGTGGCATACCAAAGATAAAATGGGGCGAAAAAAAGCAGTTGCGGGAAAAACAGACTGCCGATGCCGAGACAGAGAAACGAGTGAAAGATAGGGCTTACGGCTTCCGTGCGCTGATAGGATTTGAACAACAGATAATAGGACGCCAGCATGAGGCAAGATACGATTAAGCCGTCTTGCAAAGGATGCAGGCTGAATATACATCCCGTCATCCACAGGTAAATGGCCGGTGTCAACCGGCTGCGGATGCGGATGAGCGAATGGGCATTGTTGGTCTCTACCCAAAAATAGGCCGTCAGGCCGCAAACGGCCCAACCCAGTATGCGGTCGGGCGTATAGATTCCTTCCGCACACCACAGCAGTGTGGTGAGAAAAGCGGCTACGGGCAGTGTGAAATTACTCGTAGCCACCTTGTTCTGGAATCTGTTCCGTCTCATTTCCTTATAAGTCTTGACCGATGTCGGAACGGAAATATTTCTTCTCGAACCGGATTTTCTGCGCCTGGCTGAAAGATTGCTTCAAGGCTTCTTCCTTATCCTGTCCGTAAGAGCTGACTGCGATGACCCGTCCACCGGCTGTAACCACCTGTCCGTCCTTCAAAGCCGTGCCGGCATGGAAGACGATGCTGTCCTGTACGTCTTCGATACCCGTGATGGGGAATCCTTTTTCGTATGCTTCGGGGTACCCGCCGGATACCAGCATGACACATACGGCACTGCGTTCGTCGATTTCCAGTGTCCGTCGGTCGAGGTCGCCCTGTGCCACGCCTTCCAAAAGCTCTACCAGATCGCTCTTCACACGAAGCATGACACTTTCGGTTTCTGGGTCGCCCATGCGTACATTGTATTCAATGACCATCGGTTCGCCTTCCACGTTGATTAGTCCGAAGAAGATAAAGCCCTTGTAGTCGATGCCCTCTTCGGCCAGTCCCTCCACCGTGGGGCGGATGATGCGGTCTTCGACTTTCCGCATCCATTCCGGGGTAGCGAACGGGACGGGAGACACACTCCCCATGCCGCCGGTGTTCAGACCGGTGTCATGTTCTCCGATACGTTTGTAATCTTTAGCCTCCGGCAGGATTTTGTAGTTCCGTCCGTCTGTCAGCACGAATACGGAACATTCGATTCCGCTGAGGAATTCCTCGATGACCACCGACGAGGAGGCCGTGCCGAACATGCCGCCCAGCATTTCTTTCAGTTCCTTGCGGGCTTCTTCCAATGTCGGCAGGATGAGCACGCCTTTGCCTGCGCAAAGTCCGTCGGCTTTCAGTACGTAAGGAGCTTTCAGGGTTTCCAAAAATTTCAGGCCTTCTTCCAACGTCTCCCCCGTGAACGTACGGTAGGCGGCTGTCGGTATGCCATGGCGTTGCATGAATGCCTTGGCGAAATCTTTACTTCCCTCCAGTACGGCTCCCTGTTTGGACGGACCGATGACAGGGATGTCTTTCAGTTGGTTGTCGTTCTTGAAGAAATCATACACTCCTTTGACCAAGGGATCTTCCGGGCCGACTACCACCATGTCCACGCCTTTGCTGAGGACAAATTGCCTGATGCCTTCAAAATCATCGGCTTTGAGCGGTACGTTTTCCCCCACACTGCCCGTACCCGCATTTCCGGGTGCGATGTACAGTTGGTCTACTTTCTTGCTTTGGGCGATTTTCCAGGCCAGAGCGTGTTCGCGCCCTCCGCTGCCTAACAGTAATATCTTCATATCCGATTGTTTTTATTTCAAATAGTCTTCAAAATATTGCGTGATGCGTTCGTGCAGGTGTACGCGGTCCTTTCCCATCATGTTATGTTCATCGCCCGGATAAGTGAAGAAATCCGGTTGGGTACCCGCGTCGATGCAGGCACGCAGGAACGACAGGGAGTGTTGCGGGACGCACACCGGGTCGTTGTAACCGATGATGACTTGGAGTTTGCCTTTCAGGTTACCGGCTTTGAGTCTCAGGTTACTGCCTTTGTAGCCTTCGGGATTGTCTTGCGGACGGTCCATATAACGCTCGCCGTACATCACTTCGTAGTATTGCCAATCGACGACAGGACCTCCGGCCACACCGGCCTTGAATACGTCGGGATAAGTCAGCATGAGGTTGGTGGTCATGAAACCGCCGAACGACCATCCGTGCACACCCATCCGGTCGACATCGACGTAGGGCAATGATTTCAGGAACTTTACGCCTTCCATCTGGTCTTTCATTTCTTCTATGCCCAGATGCCGGAAGGTAACGTTCTCGAAAGCCAGTCCCCGATGTTCCGAACCTCGGTTGTCGAGGATGAACAGCAGGTAACCTTTCTGTGCCATATAGATTTCCCAACCGCGTGCCAGATAATTCCGGCTCGCCTCTACGTTGTGAGCGTGCGGCCCGCCGTACACGTAGATTACGGTAGGATATTTCTTATTCGGGTCGAAATCCACGGGTTTCACCATCCGGTAATAGAGGTCGGTGGTGCCGTCGGCGGCTTTGATGCTACCGCATGTGATTTCCGGCACGTTATAGTCTTTCCATGGGTCTTCGGCAGTCAACAAGTTACAGCCTTTCCCGTTCCGGGTGTCTGTCAGGCTGATGCTGCGCGCCACGGTGGGGGAAGAGTAACGGTCTTCTACGTAAGTGCCGTCTGCATTCACGCTACCGTAATGTACGCCTTCGCCGTTGTCCAAAAGGGTACGTTTGCCGTCCTTTACGCGTACCTTATATATATTGGACTGCAACGGATGGATTTCGTTGCTGCAAAAAAGCAGGCTTTTTTCTTTCAGGTCAAAGCCCAAAACTTCTTTCACCACCCATTCGCCGGAGGTCAACGGGGTGACTTCGACATGCTCTTCGCACGCGCCGCCCTGAAATGTCTTATGTCGTTGTGGAGCCTGCGGTTTGGACAGGTCGAACAAATAGAGATGGTTGTAACCGTCCCGTTGACTTTGATAAATAAACTTAGAACTGTCCCATGGCAGGAACAGCAGGCCGTGCATCGGTTCCACGTATTTGGGATGCTCCTCTTCGTATATCACACCCTCCTTTTTGCCCGTAGCCGCATCGTAACGAACCAGTTCCGCACGGTTTTGGTCGCGGTTCAGTTCAATCATGTATATTTTCCGGTTATCCGGGCTCCAGGAAATGTTCGTGAAATAACGGTCGGTGGGATCTCCTGCTTGCAACCATACCGTCCGGCCTGTGGCCGGCGTAAAGACACCCACCGTCACTTTGTGCATTTTTTCTCCTGCCATCGGATATTTGCAAGGATAAGTGGTGGCTATGCGTGTCGTGATATCTACTTGCGGATAGTCGGGCACCATGCTTTGGTCCATCCGATAGAAAGCGAGTTGTTTCCCGTCCGGACTCCAAAATGTTCCTTTGGTAATGCCGAACTCGTTACGATGTACGGTTTCTCCATACACCAAGTCGTTGCTGCCATCGGAAGACACGGCCATCGTTTGCCCCTCTTTCGTCGTGACATATAGGTTGTGTTGCCGCACGAAAGCCAGGCTATTGGAAGACGGGGAGCGGTCCAATGCCGTGGCATCCGCCGGATATTCCTGTTCCCATACCTTCTTTCCCGATTTGAAGTCTACTACAGTGTATATGGAGGTCGGTTTACCTCCGTTTTTTCCTTTCCCGGAAACGACGGTGGCTACCCATGGTTGTCCGCCATCGGGGAACTCCACATTGTAGCAGCTCCGCACGACCGATGAGTCTTCCCCGGCTCCCAGCCATTGGTTCAGTTGCTGTAAGGTGAACAGCACCTTCTTGCTTCCGTTCTTGGGGTTTATCTCATTGCAGCCGTCCAAGTCCGTTTCTACCAACCGGTTACCCCACCAAGCCGTGTACAGGTTCTGGGGCTGTAATTGATGGTACGTACTTCCTCCCGGAAGCAAATCATCCAACGTAAAGCTCTTTTTTCCTTGTGCCATGGCGAGGACGGACAGAAGTGAAACCATTATGAAAAGATTAATCCTCTTCGTCATAGCGGTCGAATTTACGGTTTTTTCCGAATGGTTTCCGTTCGCGGTCAAAAGGTTTCCGCTCGCGTTCGAACGGCTTGTTTTTGCGTTCGAACGAGCGTTCTCTGCGTTCGAAAGGTTTTCCTTCGCGTTTAAACGGTCGTTTTTCGTATGACCCTCCTCTGTCCTCACGGTCTTCCCGTGGACGGCGGTCGAAAGAATGACCTCCGCGCGGCCGGCCGTTGCGGTCGTCGTAATCCCTTCTTCTGGGGGTGAAGTCTTCTTCATCGTCATCAATGGCCCTTTTAAACTCGCGGTGCATCTTGAAACGTCGTTTTTCCGCCATTTGCCGACGCTCTTCGTCGGTTTTGATTTCCTTGCCTTCAGCGCGTAGTTCCTTGTATTTTCCACTGAATATTTGGTATTTGCGGAACTCGCATTCCAACGAACCGTTGTACAAAGGTATTTTGATGGAAGGTTTCAAGCCTATCTGGTCGAAACATTCTTCGCGGTAACTCAGAATCCAGGCATCGTTGTCCAGGAACTGGTGTTTC
Source organism: Paraprevotella clara YIT 11840 (assembly GCF_000233955.1). GTDB lineage: Bacteria > Bacteroidota > Bacteroidia > Bacteroidales > Bacteroidaceae > Paraprevotella > Paraprevotella clara. The sequence continues at coordinate 42,390 of NZ_JH376593.1, read as the reverse complement.
AGCCGTTCGCCGATGGTCCGGTACAGCCCCAACAAGTCGGGCGTGGAGATACGTTCGCCATACGGCGGATTGGTGATGATGATGCTTTTCTCGGCCGGTTGCGTAAACTTGTGGAAATCTTGCTGGGCTATTTCGATCTCTTTGCTCAGTCCGGCAGCTTTGACATTCCGTGTGGCGATGTCTACGGCGTTGCGGTTAATGTCGTAACCATAGATCTTATGTGTGAATTCACGTTCTTGCGACTCGTCGTTGTAAATCCGGTCAAACATCTCCTTGTCGAAGTCAGGCCATTTCTCGAAAGCATATTCCTTGCGGAATACGCCCGGTGCGATGCCGCGGGCGATAAGTGCCGCTTCGATGGCTATCGTTCCCGAACCGCACATCGGGTCTATCAGGTCGCATTCGCCGTCCCAGCCCGTCATCAGGATCATGCCGGCGGCCAATACCTCGTTCAACGGGGCTTCCACGGCTTCCTGCCTGTAGCCGCGCCGGTGCAACGATTCACCGGAACTGTCTAACGACAGCGTACAGTCGTTTTCTGCAATATGGATATTCAGTTGCAAGTCCGGATGAGTCACGCTGATGTTGGGGCGCGAACCGGTTTTCTCGCGGAAGTAATCCACAATGGCATCCTTTACCTTATAGGCCACAAACTTACTGTGACGGAACTCTTGGGAAAAGACCACAGAGTCTACGGCAAAGCTGGTTTCATTGTTCAGATACTGATTCCAGTCGATGGCCTTGACGGCATCATAAACCTGATCGGCAGATTCCGCCTTGAAATGCTTGATAGGTTTAAGGATGCGGATGGCCGTACGCAGGGCAAAGTTGGCCCGATACATGAGTTCCTTGTCGCCGGTGAAAGACACCATTCGGCGTCCGGTCTGGATGTTGTTTGCTCCTAAGTCGGTCAGCTCTTTGGCCAAAACATTCTCTAATCCCTGGAAGGTTTTGGCGATGAGTTCAAATTCAGTTTCCATTGTGTAAGTTTTGTTGGATAAATCGCTCATGCTCGGCAGACTCGAGCAGGCTCGGTCTGCGCTCGCTTACTCGCGATTTTCGATGGATGCTTGTTTGCTATTGGTTTATTTATATTTCTTTTGTACGAGTCGGGCACCGGCAGATACGTCCTCCGTCACCCAGATGTTACCGCCTACCGTCGCACCACGGCCTACCGTGATGCGCCCCAGAATGGTGGCGTTGGAGTAGACAATCACGTCGTCTTCCAGAATCGGGTGGCGCGGAATGCCTTTGATGGGGTGTCCGTCGTCGTCGAGCGGGAAGCTTTTGGCTCCGAGCGTGACTCCCTGATAGAGCTTTACGTGGTTGCCGATGATGCAAGTGGCCCCTATCACGACACCCGTGCCGTGGTCGATAGTGAAGTGGTGGCCGATTCGGGCGGCGGGATGGATGTCGATGCCGGTCTCGGAATGCGCCATTTCCGTGATGATGCGCGGAATCAAAGGCACGTCCAATAAAAGCAGTTCATGGGCGATGCGGTAATTGCTCAACGCCTTGATGATAGGGTAACAACTGATGATTTCGCCGTAAGACTCGGCAGCCGGGTCGCCGTTGTAAGCCGCTTCCACATCGGTGGCCAGCACTTCGCGCAGGGCTGGCAGGCGGCTGATGAACTGTCCGGCCAAGTCGATGGCCTTTTCGCGTTTGGTGTCGCATGCACAGTCGCCTGTTTCCTTGGCATCGAAGCATAGTCCGGCATGTATCTGTTCGGTCAGCAGATTGTACAACCGTTCGATGTTGACACCGATATGATAAGTGATGGTATGATGGTTGACCGTGGATTTCCCGTAAAATCCCGGGAAAAGGATGGCACGGCACAATTCGATAATTTCGTGCAGGACTTTTCCCGAAGGGAGGGGGTCTCCGTCTTGATGTTCATGAAACAAACCTTTCAGAGACGAGTCTTCGGATAATTCCGTGACGGTTTGTGCCAAAAGGTGAGTGAAATTCAACAAACTCATTAAACTTTAAAATGTGTGATATTCTCCGTGCAAAGATAAAAAAATCAGGCTTCCTTCCCAAAAAAAAGCCTGATTATTTGTTACGGGCCTACGCTTTGCCCCGATATTACGACGCGTCATGCTTCTTTCGCGCTTTTCACCAACTTATACAACTTGTCGTTCGGCCTTATTTTCTCCGGCACTTTAAACGACACGCGCATGCCTTTTCCTACGGTTTCCACCGGTTTCAGGTCGTAACGCACTTCTTCCAAATCCATGAACAATGCCCCTGTCGTAGGACCGGTGACGAGCAGACGGTCGCCTACACTCATGTCCGCCGCTTCAATTTGGAACTCTCCCACGCCAAGTTTGGAAAAGTATTTGATGGCCTTGCCCACGTAGACCTTTTTTTCCGTGGCGGCCGAGCCGTAGTTCGTCGTCCATTCGCCTAAAGTCTGTCCCTGGTAGTACCCGTCCCAGAAACCACGGTTGAACACGCGGGCCAACCGCGCGTCCCATCCGTCTTTTTTCTCTTCGGTGAACGTCCCGTCCAACACGCTTTGTATGGCTTCCTGATAGCAGCCCACGACGGTGGCCACATATTCCGGTCCCCGGGCACGTCCCTCGATTTTGAACACGCGTACGCCCGCCTCCATCATCCGGTCGATGAAGCGTACGGTCTTCAGGTCTTTCGGGCTCATGATGTATTTGTTGTCGATTTCCAGTTCCGTGCCCGTTTCGCGGTCTTTCACGATGTAGCCCCGGCGGCAGATTTGCATGCAGGCCCCCCGGTTGGCCGACCGTCCTGTGTTGTCCAGACTGAGGTAACATTTCCCGCTGACGGCCATGCAGAGTGCTCCGTGACAGAACATCTCGATACGTATCAGCTCTCCGCCCGGACCGCAAATGCGTTGTTCCTCTATTTGCCGGTGTATGTCGGCCACCTGCGTCATATTCAGTTCGCGGGCCAACACCACGACATCGGCAAATTGGGCATAGAATTTCAACGCTTCGATGTTGCTGATGTTCAGTTGGGTGGACAGGTGTACCTCCTGCCCTATCTGTCGGCAGTACATCATGACGGCTACGTCCGAAGCTATGACAGCGGAGATGTCGGCTTCCTTGGCTGCATCTATGATGGTACGCATCAGCGGAAGATCCTCGCCGTAGATGATGGTGTTTACCGTCAGATAGCTCTTGATGCCGTGTGCGGCACAAGTTTGTGCCATTTCCTTCAGGTCGTCGATGGTGAACGTACTGGCCGAATGCGCCCGCATGTTCAGGTTTTCGATGCCGAAGTATATGGAGTCGGCTCCGGCTTTGATGGCTGCGGCCAATGATTCGCGCGAGCCTACCGGTGCCATGATTTCAAAATCTTTTCTCGTCATGGTGTGGGGTTTTGTTTGCAAAGATACGCCCTTTTCCCGACATACCGGAGACGCGGTAGTTTTTTTTGCTTTTTTACGCTCTCTTTGGGCTTTCTTTGCCGTTTCATTGAAGAGGTTGCTGACCTTGCTTCCCGCGAAGGTAGGCTTCGGCCCAGCAGAGCCAAATAAGAAAACTTCGTTTTCATTTGTCTCTGCTCTCACCTTTCACTACCTTTGCACCCATGAAAATAGGAAATGTGGAGTTCGGGCCTTATCCCGTGTTTCTGGCCCCGATGGAAGATGTGACGGACATCGGTTTCCGTCTCTTATGCAAGCGTTTCGGCGCGGCGATGGTATATTCCGAGTTTGTGGCGGCAGATGCCTTGGTGCGCATGGTGAACCGCAGTTTGGAGAAACTGGCGGTGTGCGACGACGAGCGTCCCGTGGCCATCCAGATTTACGGCAAGGAACCGGGTCCGGTGGCCGATGCGGCCCGTATCGTGGTGGAACGTGCCCGTCCCGACATGCTCGACTTGAATTTCGGTTGCCCCGTGAAGCGCGTGGCGGGCAAGGGAGCCGGGGCCGGCATGTTGCAGAACATTCCCAAGATGTTGGAAATCACGCGGGCCGTGGTGGATGCCGTGGACATTCCCGTCACGGTGAAAACCCGTCTGGGATGGGATGAAAGCAGCAAGGTGATTGTGGATTTGGCCGAACGTCTTCAAGATTGCGGCATCCGGGCGTTGACCATACACGGCCGTACTCGGGCGCAGATGTACACCGGCGAAGCGGACTGGACGCTCATCGGCGAGGTGAAAAACAATCCGCGCATGACGATTCCCATCATCGGAAACGGCGACATCACTTCACCCGAACGTGCCCGTGAGTGTTTCGACTGCTACGGGGTGGATGCCGTCATGGTGGGGCGTGCCACTTTCGGCCGCCCATGGATTTTCAAGGAAATCATGGATGTCCTGAACCCGGAGAGCGTGTCGGTTGCGCACGAAGCCGTGAAGAGCGGCTATCCGGTGATGAGTGCGGACTGGAAGATAGACGTGCTCAAGGAGCAGGTGCTCACCAGCGTGCGCCGCATCGACGAATACCGGGGCATCCTGCACAGCCGCCGCCATCTGGCTGCGTCGCCCGTGTTCAAGGGAATCCCCAATTTCCGTGAAACACGTATCGCCATGTTGCGTGCCGAAACGGTGGACGAACTTTTCGCCATCTTGGAACGTGCCCGCGAGGCGGTGAGGCAGGTTACGGATTGAAACCGGGAGGCGGGAAAATCACCTTGCGCCAATCGGAAAATCAATCTCAGCCGAACGAAAAATCGTTTGGCTGAGATTGGAAAATCATTCGGCTGAGATTGATTTCTGCCCTTGGAGGATTGTCGTAATCCTTTGTATATCTGTATGCTTAACAGTCTATAACCGAAAAGCTTCTTTTAGCCTGTCCATGACCTTGTCCGTAGAATCCTCGTCCATGAAATCCAACATGTCATATCGGGCATAGACACTGCCGGATTTGGAGTGGTAAATGTTTTCGGGCATATGGATAAGTTCGCGGATGGTGGCTTCACTGGTGTGCATGGCATTGCCTGCGGGTTTCATTTTAAAGATAAGCAATGACCCGCATTCGTCTGCCGGGGGGAAAGCGGAAGAGTCTTTCTTCTTGTAACTTTCAACCGTGGTTCGGTAACTGCCCGTATCGCTTACTTGAATGACAGAAAAGCTTTTCCCTTTGACGCTTCCCAAGTAGAACTCCAGTACATGAGTATAAATCAAATCCCACGCCCAATTATCGGGGGAGAACCCGAAACAAGAGCCGGAAAGAGCTTTGTCGGGGGATTTGATGGCTCTGAGCGGGCTACAGAAAAGGCGGCGGCACTCTAACTTGCCGGGTAACAGCCCGAACGTCGGCATGACCTTTTTGAATATGACTTCAAAAATGGCGGTCTGGCATTCGTTGATAAGCCTGTGTGCGCTACGGAATTCCCGGAGCAATTCTTGTCGTGAGTCTGTCATCTTTTCCATATCGTTCGGATGGTGTCTGAGGTGTTGTTTGTTATTCCGTAAGGACTTATCTGTCCCAACCATTTGCGAATCCGGAATTCATGATATAATCCGAAAGCCGATTCTAAATCATGAAGGATGCGGTAGGCCGGAGTGTAGGGCTTTTCTTGCTCTTGTCGTATGCAAATCTGATTTAGGAGGCTGTTCCAAGAAGATTTGTAAATCCGTCCCAACGGCGTGTGGAAGGCTTCGGGCGAAGTGTTGCCGCCCAATGCGATTAATAGGAGAGGCTTGTTTTCCCCGTGCGTTTGTCCGTTGACGAAGGCCTGTATCTCATTTTTCCACTGCCCTTCGTATTGCCGGTAGGATTGTACGTCCTTGCGTTTTATTTCGACAAGCAGGTTGAAGTATTCAAATTCCAAGAGAAGGTCGGGCTCTACATAGCTTTCGTTGGATGTATGTTCCGTTTTGTTATAATTGGGCCAAAATTCATAATGAAGCAATTCCCCGCCTTTTTGAGGCATGGACTCGTTGTCGAAGCAAGAGGATCGCAGGATTTGCCATAGTGTATTTGCGGGCAAATAGAGTAAAGGCCCAAAGATTAAGGCAGTCCGCTCATCTTCCGCCCCTGATTTGTGTTTTATGCGTGCGTGTATCATACGGTGTCGGTCTTATTTCTTTGAAAGCTGTTCTTCCAATGTCTGTATCAGTTTGTCCTTGAAGACAGGGTCGGGGGCTTCTTTGGTGACGAGCCGCCCTTCCTTGTCGAACAGGCCATAGGAGGGGTAGCCGCCTTGGCGAAGAACGGCCTCCACGGCCTTTTGCTGTTCATGTGGCAAATTGTAATGTACGGTTTGCGGCCCCACGCACTTATACTCCTTGATGATTTGTTTCCAAGAAGTGTCCGAGGTGTTGTTGGCGAAGTATAAAAATATGACATCCCGTCCCTTCATGGCTTCCTTCACGGTAGGAACGTCGTTTTTTATCGCGTGTTTACACGGACTGCACCATCCGCCCCAGATGTCGGTGTAGACCACTTTGCCACGATAGGGGGCGAGGATGCGTTTCAGAATCTCGTTTCCGTCGGTCAGTCCGGTTACGATGTCGTTGCTTTTGAGTGAACCTTGGAAGTCGAACGGTCTTTGCTGTTCGCAGACGTAGAAGTTTTGCTGCCGGACGACGGCCTCGCGCAATCCCGGAGTGTGGATACGGCTTATGGCTTCCTGTAATATCTTGTCCGTCAATGGGATATGGCTTTGTTCCAGTGCATAGAGTGTGGAAAGGGTTGAGGCGAAATCCTTTTGGAAACCGGATAGGGCAAGGCGGTCGATGATGTCCCACTCTTCCCTCAGATTCACGATTTTGAAAAGGTCCATGAACGAGTTTTTCTGGACGGAAGCTTCAAGTCCTTTTACGATGTCCTCGTGGTTTTGATGGTAGGTACGGACAAGGGCTGTATCTTTTCCTTCTTTCGATTTTATACGTGCTTCCATGGCCAATGTATGGTCGATGAGCTGCATGAGGCTGTCCGGGACTTGCAAGTCCCGGTGTTCTTGCATGGCTTGTTTCAGCCGTCTCAGGTCGTATGCGATATTGCCGTGTTTGTGGGCTTGGTAGTTATGATAGTTGATGTAGTTCGAGATGAAGTTGGAATAGCGGGAGTTTACGGTGGTCGGCACGGGAGGCATCTCTTTCATCAATGAATCTATCATGTCCAAGATGCCGGGAAGCAGGTGGTCGTTTCCTTGTGCATGGCTGTCGTAGGATTGTGTGATTAGCCTTCCGAGACTACTGTAATACAGGTCTTCTTTTGCCAAGGTCCGGAAGTCTTCCGAAAGGTTCGGATGCTTCTTGAGAAGAGCGTCTAACGCGTGTTCCTTTTCAGCCAACCCTTTCCGGATTTCGCTCAGGCAGACGCTGTCGCTTACCACATTGGGATACCGGAGAGTTTTCGGTTGGACGAAAAAACTTTCCTGTATGTCCGACAACTCATGGTTGATTCTTCCATTCTCGCCCATCATTAAAAACGAATTTCCTTTTATCCACAGGAAACATTCTGACTGAGGACTAAGCAGAAGGGAAAACATATGAGACTGGATGCGAAAAAGCACTTCTGTCCGCCCTAAAACGGGGATGCTTAACTCGAACCGTCCGATGGAATCGGTTGGGACATTGGCTATCTTTTGCGTGTCCTGAAATCTTTCATAGTAGATATATTCCAAGTTTTGGTTGGGAAAGTCCGGCAGGTATCCTCTTAACATGACGCTGTTTTCGTGGAATTGGCACGGTCGGGACGCGGCTGTGTCAGCCGGCAGGTAGGAAAGGATGCTTTTCGCGCTGTTCCACAACCGGTAGGTCTGTGCCTTTCCGTCGTCGACGGCGATGGTACAAACGGAGTCGTTTTGGTAGCGGATTTCCAATTGCAAGGTTTCTTTGCCGCTTCGTAAGGTGACGGCGGTTTTCTTTCTGCCTTCCTTGACGGCGGCATATTGCCATTGACGTGCGTCGTGTACGGCAAAGTCCTTGAAGAAGCCCCATTCCCATGCACCGGTCGCGGCGTTAAGCCAACAGGCGTCGCGGCCGACGGTTTGTGCTTGCAGGCTTATGGCAGTGCAAAGCAGGAGGATGGATAAGATAGCTTTTCTCATGGTGTTTTCTATTTGTTGAGTTGTTCTTCCAGTGTCCGTATCAGTTTGTCCTTTTCGTTGGGGCGAGGAGCATTCTTGGTGACGAGCCGCCCCTCCTTGTCGAAGATGGCGTAAGAGGGATAACCGCCGTTCAAGAGTATGTTTTCTACGGCTTCCTGTTGTGTGCCGGGCAGGTTGTAGTGTACGGTTTGTGCACCTACTGAGCCGTATTCCTTGATGATTTGTCGCCATGCGTCGTCCGGTGTACGGTTGGCCAAATAAAGGAATACGACGTCGCGCCCTTTCATGGCTTCTTTGATGGCCGGGACGAAATCACGCATGTACCCCTTGCACGGGCCGCACCATCCACCCCAGATGTCGGCATAAACCACCTTGCCGCGATAGGGGGCGAGGATGCGTTGCAGGATTTCGTTCCCGTCGGTCAGTCCGGTCACAATGTCGTTGCTTTTCAGCGAACCTTGGTAGTCGAAGGGCGTTTGCAGTTGGCGGGTGTAGAAGTCTTGCCGCCGGGCGACGGCCTCGCGCAACACGGGAGTTTGGATATGCGCCATGGTTTCGCGCATCAACGGTTCCGGAAAGGGGGTATGGTCACGTTCCAATGCCTCCCATGCCATCAAGGTTCCGGCCAGGTCTTTCTGGAAGCGGGTCCATGTGGAAGACGCAAGGAGTTCCTGGTATCTTAACAATTCCGCGTTTCCGATGATTTGGGGTACCCGTTCCCGAAATTCCGGAAACTGGTGTATTTCTCTCGCAATCTTGAAATGGTTTTCATCATAAGCCTGCATGGCCGTGCTGTCAGACGGATTGTCGCGGGAGAACTTTCGTCCCATGTCCACCGTCCGGTCGATGAGTTGCAAAAGCGTGTTGGGGAGGTGCAAGTCTTCTTGCCAGGGCAACACTTGCTGCAACTTTTCCAAGTCTATCATGACGGCAAAACGGCCGAGGAATTGTTGGTACTGGTAGTAGACGGATTGTTGCAGGAAACCGTGGTAGTCGGGGAAGATGGTGTAGGGTACGGGCGGTATGGCATGGCATAAGGAATCAATGGCTTGTATAATTTCCGGAGAGAGACGCTTTTCACCGAAATCCGACAGGTTGTGGTGTTGGTAGGCGAGACGGTGGAGGGCACTGTAACGGATTTCTTCTTCTTTCAGGGTACGGTAACGCCGGGACAGATTGGGGTGTTTGCCGATGAGGCTGTCTAATTGCCGTTCACGGCGCGTCAGTTCGTGCCGTACCTCGTCGAGGCAGGTACGGTTGTCTACCGAGTGGATGTCCCTTTCGGTCGGAGAGAATACGTCTAAATTCATTCCGATAGCCAACAGTTCGTTGCTCGTCCGTGCGTCTTCCCCCATCAGGATGGGAGTACGTCCGTTCATATATAGGTAGTAGTCTTGTTCCGGACTGAACAGCAGCGTGAACGTGCGTCCCGCGATGCGGCAAAGGGCTTGTGCCGGTCCGAAGGCCGGGAAACGCAACCGGAAACGTCCGAGCGAGTCGGTTTGTGTCTGGAATTTGGGATATTCGGTGAGTTGGGGCATGGAACAGGTAAAAGTGGCATGCTCCATGCCGGGCAGATAACCGCACAATGTGACGCTGTCTTCCCGGTAACTGCATGGTTGCGGCGGCGTGTCGTCAGCCGGCAGGTAGGAAAGGATACCTTTCGCGCTGTCCCACAGCCGGTAGGTCTGTGCTTTTCCGTCGTTGACGGCGATGGTACAAACGGAGTCGTTTCGGTAACGGATTTCCAACTGCAAGGTTTCTTTGCCGCTTCGTAAGGTGACGGTGGTTTTCTTTCTGCCTTCCTTGACGGAGGCATATTGCCATTGCCGTGCGTCGTGTACGGCAAAGTCCTTGAAGAAGCCCCATTCCCACGCGCCGGTCGCGGCGTTAAGCCAGCAGGCATCGCGGTCGGTTTGTGCCTGTATGCCTACGGCGGCGTAGAACAAGAAAAGGGATAAAACAGCTTTTTTCATGGTGTATTTATCGATTGAGTTGTGTTTCCAATGCTACTAAAAGGAAGAACAGTGGCGTTACGGTTATTCGGATTTCCGTTTCAGTATCACGCGGCTGTAGTTTCCTGTGGGGCTTTGTCCCGCTATAAACGCTTGGTTTTCGTCCAGTTCACCGATGAGGTCGCCCAATTCGAACTCCAAAGTCTTGTTTTCGGGATTGAAAGTGATCGTAGCTTGGTACTCAGCCATTTCGCTATAGCCGTCTAACACAGTGATGAATGCCTTGTTGCCGATGACTTCGTTGAGAGTTATCTTGTTTTCGGATACTCGCTGTGGTGAAGTAGTGGCAAGGTTCATCCATCCGTCGGCTGTTCCGCCATCTCCTTTCACGGAGTTGGCGTTGTAGAAATCAAGCTTGAGAGTGACGACGGCGGCTGGTATGTCATCATCATAGTAGTCGTTGTGGATCATTTCATCGGTCCAACTCCAAGTGCCGCGGAAAGGTTGCGAGTAGTCTTTTTCTGTGACATCCGTCGTCTTTTCAGTAGGAGCGTCGGTTTCGACTATTTCGGCTGTGGGCTCGTTAGCGGTTTCGGGTTCATTACCGGATTCATCTCCGTTTTCAGGTGTTGTCCGGTCCGAGATACGGTCGAGTGTGAATGTCACGGGGAAGATATAACCGTATCCTCCGCATTCCAATTCAGGCGTATCCTCGTTACCTACGGTGATGTCTATTTTTGCACTGTCCGTCCGGAGGGAAAGTGTGGCCGGCACGATGATATCTTTGTTTTCCAATTCGTCCCACCATGTCAGTTCGAGCTTGGCCGTATTGCCCTCCACCTGGACAGAAGCCACGTTGAAACTGATAGAGAAGAACCCCATCTCTTCTTTGCTGCCGAAATAGAATGTGCCTTTTGTGGAATCGCTTTTGAGGTCGAGGATGAGTTCGGCGGCTTCGGATTCGTTGTCGAATCGCCATGTACCCGAGAATTTGTCCTTAGCGGAAGAACCACAGAAAGCCATGCAAATTGCTGTAACGAGGATGGCCAAAGCGATACCACCGTAAAGGAGGATCTTGTTCCTTTGCAAAGGGTGGGATTGGGGAACGCTGTTTTCGGTATCCGGAGTGTTTGTATGGGGTGTGTACAGGGCGGTGTCCGTTTGAACTTCGGGGATAAGGGGAGCGGTTGCAGTTGAGTTCTCATCTTGTACATTGGTTTCCTCTACGAGGCGCCCCGCATGGATGTTGATCCATCCGAGGATACGCAGCACGAACTGCATGACAGACCAATAGAGCATGATGAGGCCGAAGGCCAGTATCTCAAGCCCTACGGCAAAAACGGTACCCTTGATTTGACGGGAGATTTCATCGAAGCCCGTGTACATAAGGTTGTTGAAATCTATACCTTTCGTAAAGAGAAGAATGCTGACCACAATGACGGCGGCAGCTACGAACGGCATCCAAATCAAGTTGATGTTGTATACGGCGGATTTGCGTAGCTGCTCGGCACCTTTGAGAGCCGGTTTGCTCCATGTCGCTTCTTCACGGAGTTCTTCAAAAGCCGATTTGAGGAGGATTAGCGAGATTATCGTGCATACGAAAGCGCCGAACCGAAATAACCAACCGAAAATGACAGGTAGGAAAGAGGCCGGGAAGAGCAATAGGGTGGCTGCGATTTCGAAACCGCAAGCAGTGGAGATGCGTCCCACCATGGCTGACGCCTCGTAATTCTTTTGTATCGACTTAAAGCCATTCAGTCCGACGAGGTACAAGATGTAGCCTATGATAGTCAGAGTTTGTGCGCTGAGAGTGAACGGTTTTAAAGGCAATTCTTCTTCGCCAGCCGCTTTCAGCAAGTCGTTGGCAGTGTCTATGGCAATGGAAGCCGTTTGTAGGATACCGGTCACCCAACCGGCTATGGCTACGATGATAACTCCCGTCAGGATGAGGCGGATATGTTTGGTCCAAATTTCGTTGTTGTACATACGGATAAGGTATTAATAAGGTATAAAAAGGAAAGTTATTTCAATCGGAAGTGGACGGGGAGGGTGTATTTCACCCTAACCGGTTTGCCTTTCTGCTTGCCGGGTGTCCACTTGGGCATGGAGGATACCACCCTGAGAGCTTCTTTGTCGAGATAGGGATTCACGCTTTTGGTCACTATGGTGTTGCTGATACTTCCGTCTTTCTCCACGCAGAATTGTACGACGACTCTACCTTGTATTCCGTTTTCCAAAGCTATTGTGGGATACTTCACATTACGGGCGATGTAGGACATACAAGCAGACAATCCTCCCGGAAACTCCGGCATTTGTTCCACTGTGTCATAGATGTTCTCGTCTTTCTCTGTTTCCGAGGGCTGCTGTTCCGTACTGGGGATTTCCGTATCCGCAATGGCGTCCTCCACGATGTTCTGGATTTCTGGTAGTGCGGGTGGAGGAGATACCGTTTCGGCTTTTTGGGCGGCTTCGCGCCTTTCGTTTTCCAAAATCCGTGCCAGTGCCTCGTCATGGATAAAGAAACCGTTGAACGAGGATGGTGCATAGCCTTTGAAAGCCGACACGATGTCGAACTTGAACGATTTGCCTTCCGTGATGGCAGGGAAGATGTAAGCCCCGGCTATCTGTACCCGGTTGTTGGGAAGCAGGTACATCATATTGATGGTATGGGAAGAAGATGACTTGGCCGCCTTGCCGTAGATGCGGAACTTGTAGCCGCCTGACGACGGACCGAGACAGAGGATTTGCGTGACATGCCAATAGCGGTCCACTCCGGCATCGGTCTTGTGAGGTACTTTCACGGGATACGCCTTGGCGGGCAGTTTTACGGTAGTTTGTGCATGGCTTCCGAAGGTAACGATAAAAAGCCACACCAATGATACGAAAGCCACAATTGTCTTTTTCATAAGTTTCATCAGTAAATGTGGAAGAATTGATTCCCAAACACGCTGTAAAGGTAGCGATTTTTCTCAAATGGAAGTATGCTGAAGTATATTATTTTTGCAATATGCCTGCTTTTCACCATTTACGTACTTCCTAAAATGCTTTTGCTGTTCTCATTCTATTTCTTTTTGGTGCTTTCTAAGACCACCTTTTCATGTAGCCTTTTTAGGTAAAACGTATAAATAAAAAATAACATTCCCCCAAAGAGAATGTTCTTAACGTTTGTATGGAAAGAAATTCTCTATTGGGGGGAATGTTATCCGTATCGGATTTTCCGACAGTCTATTTGCCGCAAGTCTTGCTGCTGAATGCCGTTAGCATCCAAACCATCTTTTCCTGTTCTTTCAGGTAGTCGCTCATCAGCGATACCGTTACTTCGTCTCCGGCTTCTGCTGCCAGATCAAGAACCTTTCTTTCTTCTCCGATAAGATGACCGTAAGTAGAAAGGATATGTTCTACGGCTTCACTGCCACAGGTTACGCCTGAAATTTCCTTGATTCTTGCCACCTTCAAATAATCACTGAATTTGTTTGAGGGGACGCTGCCCAACGTTAAGATACGTTCTGCGATCTCATCGATTTTCTCGGCTGTATCGTTGTACAAGTCCTCAAATTTACTGTGAAGAACGAAGAATCCATGTCCTTTGATATCCCAGTGAAAGCCACGGAGGTTGGTGTAATGAATCTGGAAGTCTGCCAATAAAAGATGTAATGCCGTAACGACGTCCGCTACTCTTTTCTCGTCCAAATGCAAATAATTTAAAGTATTCATAATGTTTCTGTTTTTGAGATTTAATATTCTGTTTATTTTGTTTGATGTGACAAAGATAGGCTATAAACATACGCTTGTCAAACAGATAATTTCTATCTTTGCATAGATTGATTCTATATCACTTTTTAAATCCTTGTTTGCTATGACTTTACAACAAATGGAATATGTCTTGGCTGTAGACCGTTTTCGCCATTTTGCCAAAGCGGCGGAACATTGCCGGGTGACACAGCCTACTCTGAGTGCCATGATACAGAAACTGGAGGAGGAGTTGGGAACGAAAATATTCGACCGGGGACAACAACCGGTTTGTCCGACGCCTGCCGGAGTCTTGGTTATATCCCAGGCTCGTAACGTGCTGTTCCAGGCAGGACGTATAAGAGATATAATAGAAGAGGAAAAACATTCTATGTCCGGAACGTTTAATTTAGGAGTATTGCCCACGATAGCCCCTTATTTATTGCCTCGTTTTTTTCCGCAGTTGATGAAGAAATATCCGCAACTGGATATCAGAGTAGTGGAAATGAAAACCGATGTCATCAAGTCTGCCTTACGTACCGGAGAGATAGATGCCGGCATCGTGGCCGGTCTGTCTGATATGGATGAGTTTGACCGTGTACCCTTGTTTTATGAACCTTTTCATGTATATGTTTCGCGCGAAAGTGAATTATTCGGGCGTGAAGTGATACGTACTTCGGATTTGTCGGGTGCACAACTATGGCTGTTGGACGAAGGGCATTGTTTCCGCGACCAGTTGGTACGTTTTTGTCAGCTTAAAGCGGCGAAGGCCAGTCAGATGGCTTACCATTTGGGAAGTATGGAGACATTTATGCGTATGGTAGAGGGGGGAAGAGGGATTACCTTTATTCCGGGACTGGCCGTGTTGCAGCTCAGTGAGGCACAAAAAGAGTTGGTACATGCCTTTGCTATTCCTTGTCCGACCCGTCAACTCATTCTGTTGACGCATAAAGATTTTGTACGGCAAACATTGAAAGAAACGCTTGTTCGGGAAATCCGTAGGGCTGTTCCTTCAGAAATGCAGGAACTACAGTCTACCCAGGTATTGGTATAGATTGTATCTATCGGTTCATTTATATTTTCAATCGGAATTGTAGATTGGATACGGAGGAAATGGTTTATTTTTGTAACGAACTAAAACTTTAAAAGATTATGGAACCGATTATCAATTCACAACTTCCTGAATTCAAAGTTCAGGCGTTTCAGAATGGAACTTTCAAGACAGTGACAAACGAAGATGTAAAAGGCAAATGGGCTGTTTTCTTTTTCTATCCGGCCGATTTTACTTTTGTATGCCCGACGGAATTGGTGGACATGGCTGAGAATTATGACCAATTTCAGGCCATGGGCGTGGAGGTCTATTCCGTAAGCACCGATTCGCATTTCGTACACAAGGCATGGCATGATGCTTCGGAGAGTATTCGGAAAATCCGGTTTTCGATGTTAGCCGACCCGACAGGGGCTTTGTGCCGTGCGTTTGGCGTGATGATAGAAGAAGACGGTATGGCCTATCGCGGTACTTTTTTGGTAAATCCTGAAGGTAGAATCAAATTGGCCGAGATACAAGATAACAACATCGGGCGCAATGCAGACGAATTGTTGCGTAAGGTGGAAGCTGCGCAATTTGTGGCTACACACGATGGGGAAGTTTGTCCGGCTAAATGGAAGAAAGGGGCCGCCACGTTGAAGCCGAGTATTGATTTGGTCGGCAAAATTTAGTCACATCGGATTAAAATGTATTTACTCAGGTGCGGGATTTCTTCCTACACCTGAGTTTCAGTTACTCGTCTAAGGAAGGCGTGTTTATGTCGTTTCCTCTTTGGCCTTGAAAGCCAAAGCGTACATTTTCATTTGTTTGAGCATGGCTACCAGACCGTTGCTTCGGGTGGGCGAAAGATGCTCTTTCAGTCCGATACGGTCGATGAAGTAAAGGTCGGCATCGAGAATCTCTTGCGGGGTATGTCCGCTCAACACCCGCACCAACAAGTCCACAATGCCTTTTACAATCAGCGCGTCGCTTTCGGCGCGGAACACGACCCGTCCCTCCCGGTAGTCGGCTTGCAGCCACACCCGGCTTTGGCAACCGTCTATCAGGTTCTGTTCGGTCTTGTACTCTTCGGGGAGTGGTTCCTGCCCGCTGCCCATGTCGATGAGCAATTGGTATTTGTCCATCCAGTCATCGAAGCCGCTGAACTCTTCGATGATTTCGTCTTGTACTTCGTTAATCGTTTCCATTTTATTGGTTTTCGTTATAAATCACTTGGGTTACCGTCTGTCCCACAGCTTTCAGTACCTGTCGGTCTATGTGCTCCATATTGTCGTTTACCGTGTGCCACGTGGGGCCGAATCCGGACGGGGCATCGGTAAAGTAAGGGATAATATCGATGCACGGGATACCGGCTATCTCGTTGACCGGTACGTGGTCGTCGGTGATATAACCCCCGTCACGCATCGGGAAGAATTGCCCGTATCCTAATTGGGCAGCCGTGTTCCAAACCAAATCGACGACTTGTGAGGCGTATCTTTGGGAATATCCTTCTTTGGAGAAAGTACTGCCTCGCCCGCCTACCATATCCATCAAGATGCCGAAGCGCGCCTGATAACCGTATACATGCGGGTTGGCCGCCCAATATTGCGAGCCGAGGCACCATGACGAAGCATCTCCGGCCTGGTCGGACCATTGCGGCACGCCGTAGTCTTCCGCATCGAAACAGATAAAGTCTATTCCTATTTCAAGGGGATGGAGTTGGATGAGCCGTGCCATTTCCAACATGACGGCCACATCGCTGGCTGCATCGTTGGCTGCCAACACCGGTTTGTGCCAGTTGGCAGAGTCCGGGTCGTTGTCGGCCCACGGACGGCTGTCCCAATGCCCGCAAACCAGTATGCGTGCTTTTGCATCGGGGTTATAAGATGCGATGATGTTACGGGCTTTCAGGACCGTACCGTCGTATGCCTTCACGTCTGCATATTGGTCGGTGACGGTCGCGCCGAAACTTTTGAATTTCTCGGCAATGTACGTGCCGCAAAGACGGTGGGCTTCCGTGTTCGGTACGCGAGGCCCGAACGCGCATTGTGCAGCCGTATAGGCGAAAGCACTGTCTGCATTGAATTCCGGTGCGGCAGCCATGGGAATGCTGTCGGTTGTGCCTGTCCCGTTTCCGGTTTTATGTCCGCAAGCCGTACAAACGGATAGAAAAACACCGAGGACTGTGCTCCATTGCAAGTTTAAAATCGTTCTTTTCATGAATCTGTTTTGCTTATTCTGTTTTCCGGTCAGCAAGTCCTGCTGTCTTGCACGAGTTGCATGACCCTTAGGAAATTTCTTCCCCAGATGCCGGCTATGTCCGTGTCATTGTACCGTTCGGCTAACAGGCGGCGGGTGAAGTTGATGACTTCCGCTGCCGATGCGCATCCCGGTATTCCTCCGTCACCGTCGAAGTCCGTTCCGATGCCTACATGCTCTACGCCCATGATGTTTACCATGTGGTTCAGGTGTTCTATGGCATCGAGGATGGAAGCCTCACCGTCTTCGCGCAAGAAGCCTTTATAGAGAGTGACTTGGGCCACTCCGCCTTTTCGGGCGAGTGCCTTCATCTGTTCGTCGGTCAAGTTGCGCGGTACGTTGCACAAGGCACGGCAAGACGAATGGGAGCAGACGATGGGAGTGGAACTAAGTTCCAGCGCATCGTAAAAGCTGCTTTCCGCTCCGTGGGAGAGATCCACCATCAATCCTAAGCGGTTCATTTCCTGCACGACCTCACGACCGAATGCGCTGAGTCCGCCGTGCTCTCCTTTCCCTCGCGCCGAGTCGCAAATATCGTTGTCGCCGTTGTGGCATAAAGTCATGTACACGATACCCCGGTCACGGAAGTGACGCAGGCGGGAGAGGTCTTTCCCGATGGCGTATCCGTTTTCGATGCCCAACATGATGGCTTTCTTGCCGGCATTTTTCAAACGTAGCAAATCGGATGGAGTGTAAGCGAGGTCTACTCCCGTACAATGGGCTGCCGCCATTTCTTCTATTTGTGTCAGTATGCGGTCGGCTTTCGCAGTGGCGGCCTGTAAAGCCTCGTCCGTCCGTTCGCCTTGTGCCAGATAGGCCACCATAATCGTGGCATCCAACCGGCCTTCCGTCATTTTGTGGAGGTCGACGAGGATGTTCGGGTCCCGTTGGTCAAAATGAATGCCTTTGTGGAAAAACATGGGGGTATCGCAATGGCTGTCCAACGTCAGCATCTTCCGGTGAAGGGCTTTGGCTTCGCGGAAAGAACCGGCTTCTTCACATAGCCACCGGAACAAAGGCATCATGCTCTCGTCTTGCCGCAGGATGAAACATTCGGGATGCCATTGTACACCCAATACCGATTTATATTCCGCCGACTCCACTGCTTCGATAAGACCGTCCGGCGACGTGGCGCAAACCCGCAGGAGAGGACCTGTCTCCTTGACGGCCTGATGGTGGAAAGAATTGACTGCGACCGGTGCCTCGCCAAGCAAGCGGCGTAAAACCAAGCTGTCGGCGGTAGGCTGTATGGTATGCGACGCATACCTTCGATCCAGTTGTTGGTCGTGTCCGAGCAGTTGCCGGTCCGCCTGTTGGCTGTAGATGTCCTGATAGACAGAACCGCCCAATGCCACGGTGAGCATTTGTATACCCCGACAGATACCCAACATCGGAATCTGCCGGTCGTAAGCCAGACGGATAAGCAGCAGTTCGGCCAAATCACGTTTGTAGTTGACGCTGTGCAGTTGCGGAATCGGTTCTTCGCCGGTAAACAGCGGGTTCAGGTCGCCTCCGCCCGAAAGCAAAAGGCCGTCTACATGCTCCAGCACATTGGCCAACGCATCCCGGTCCTCAAAAGGAGGGATGATGACCGGAGTGGCTCCCGCTTTCAGTATGGATTCAAAATAACCTTCGGCCAGTTCGCACCCCTTTTCTCCGAAATTGCCCGTAATGCCGATTACAGGTTGTTTTTTATATCCCGGGAAGCGGTTGTGGTATTGGCCGTAAGCGGTTTCCCAGTCGAAGTAACCGGAACTCATGAGAGTTATTTTTTATTTAAAACGATAGGAATTTCTTTATTGATGCTCTGTTCCAGTGAAATTAAGGTTTCGGTGGAGATTACTCCCGGAATTTCTTGCAGCTTGTTGTTCAACAGTTCCATCAGATGGGCATTGTCGCAAGCATACAGCTTGATGAGCATTGTGTAAGGTCCGGTGGTGAAATGGCATTCCACGACTTCCGGAATGTGGTTCAGTTCCTCTACTACGCGTTTGTACATCGAACCGCGTTCGAGAATGACACCTACGTAGGTACAGGTGCTGTAACCCAATGTCTTGGGATCTACGTGGTATCCCGAACCTACTATGACACCGAGGTCGATGAGGCGCTGTACCCTTTGGTGGATGGCCGCGCGTGATACGCCGCATTCCGCAGCCACATCTTTAAATGGAATACGTGCATTTCCCGTAATGATTTCCAAGATTTTCTTATCTAAATTGTCTATCTTCTCCATGGGTCTGTTTTTGTATTGATTGAACATTTTGTAAGCAAATATAGCCGTTTTTCTGCAAACTGCATGCGGTTTTAACAAAAAAAGACGCCAAAACGTGTTTTTGGCGTCCTTTTATAGAGAATAGTTCACTTATTTTTCAATTTCCAACAGTTCAACCGTAAAAATCAATGCGGAGAAGGGTGGAATTTTGCCGGCTTCGCGTGAGCCGTAACCCAGTTCCTGTGGAATGTAGATTTCCCATTTGGAACCTACCGGCATCTGTGTAAGTGCTTCCGTCCAACCTTTGATGACTTGGTTGCAGCCAAAAGTGGCCGGTTGCTTACGTTCGTATGAACTGTCAAAAACCGTACCGTCTACCAAACGTCCTTCGTAGTTCACTTTTACTTTGGAGGTGGCGGTAGGAACCTCCCCGTTGCCTTGGGTCAATACCTTGTATTGCACTCCCGAGGGTAAGGTCCGTACGCTGTCCTTTTTAGCATTGGCTTTCAGGAAAGCTTCACCGGCACGGCGGTTGTCGCCATACTTGCGTTCCATGTTTGCGTCATGGTAATACTTCATTTGCTTTTGGGCCACTTCCTCCGCTTTTTGCAAGCTCATATCCGTAGGTTGGCCTGCCAGCATCTTGCCGAATCCCTCCAAAAAGAGGTTGCGGTTGAGGGTCTTCACGGAGTCGTTCCCTGCTATCTGTTTGTCTATGCCCGGGATGACTTGTTCCTCTACTTGCTGACGAATCTGCAATCCGGCACTGTATGCCTGCAACTTTTTGCGTTCGGCTTCCGAGAGCGAAGCGTTAAAACCTTCGATGAAGTTTGCCATATAGGCGGTGTCCACGTTCATACGGCTGGTGACGTAGTTTTTCAGTCCCTGCGTGTTAGCCATACCCATGGCATAACTGAACGTGTCTACGGAACATGTATCCACCCGGACTGTTTCCGCTTTCTTGGCTTTTTTGTTTTTTCTCTTTGCGCTACCGTCGAAGCAGGCGAGGACAGCCAAGGAAAGGACCGCATATTTTAATCCGTTCATCTTCCGGTCTTATTTTTTGATGCTCAGCAATTCGATTTTGAATTTCAAGGCAGAGAACGGTTTGATTTGGCCGGCTTCTCTTTCAGCGTATGCCTGATCCTGCGGGATATATACCATCCATGTCGAACCGACGGGCATGTGGGTCAAAGCTTCGGTCCAGCCCGGAATTACCTGATTGCAACGGAATGTGGCCGGGCTCTTGCGTTCGTATGAGCTGTCGAACACCGTGTCATTGATAAGCTTGCCTTCGTAGTTTACTTCTACACGGCTGGTGTCTGCCGGAATTTCACCGTTACCTTCTTTGATGACTTCGTAATATACGCCGTTGGCCAGTTTCTTGATGCCGGCCTTCTTGGCGATGTTCGCCATGAACTCTTCTCCGGCTTTTTTGTTGTCGCCGTAAGTCTTTTCAAGGCTCTTGGCTTTCACTTCCTTCATTTTGGCCTGGGCCAGTTCCTGAGCCTGTTCGAGGGTCATTTGGCCGCCTTTTTCCATCACACCGGCAATGAAGCCTGCCAGGAAATTCTGCAAACTGATGGTCTGGGTAGAGTCGTTGCCGAACACTTCGTAGTTGATACCCTTGATCATTTGCTGGCTCACTTGCTGACCGATTTGGATACCGGCATAGTAAGCCGTTTTCTTCTTGTCGTCGCCTGCGTTGGCGCCTTCGTTCAGACCTTTTACGAATTCAGCCAGATAAGTGGTGTCCACGCCGAGGCGGTTTACCAGATAAGGCTTCAGTCCTTGGGTCTGCGCCATACCGATGGAATAACTCAAAGAGTCTACGTCCGTTTTCATGTCTGCCTTCGGAGCCGAAGAAGAACAAGAAGAAATGAGTGCTGCCAAACCGGCAGCCGCGATAATACCTGTTTTTTTCATTGTTGTTACTATGAATTAAATAAAATTTTAAAGTACTTTAATGAGTTCCACATCGAAAATCAATGTGCTGTAAGGCGGGATGGAATTTCCTGCGCCGCCTGCACCGTAGCCCAGTAAGTAAGGGATAAAGAAACGGTATTTTGCACCTTCTTTCATCAGTTGGAGGCCTTCGGTCCATCCGGCGATTACCCCGTTGAGCGGAAAATCGGCCGGTTCGCCGCGTTGCAGGCTGCTGTCGAAGAGCGTTCCGTCGATGAGCATCCCTTCATAATGGCAACGCACCTTGTCTGTCGCTTTCGGGCTTTTACCGTCGCCTTCTTGCAATATCATGTATTGCAGTCCGGAAGCAGTCGTGACTACGCCCTCTTTCTGCGCGTTTTCCTTAAGGAATTTCTCGCCGTCAGCTTTCGCTTGTTTGCCTTTGGCCTCCTTTTCCTTGTTCATGGCTGCTTCTTTTTCCTGAAAATATTGGGTCACGATACTTTGTGCCTCGTGGTGCGATACGGCCAGTTCTTTGTTTTCGAGTACGTCTTTGATGGCTTGTGCAAAATCATTGATGCAAAGGTCTTGCGCTCCCATGCTTTTGAGTTGTTGCCCGATACCCAAGCCCAATGCGTAACTTACTTTATCCATTTGCGGTGTTTTTATTAAAATGTTCTTACTAAAGCCGCAAAGTTAATTGAATTATTTGACCTTTAGGGTGATTTGCTTGTATTTTTTCCTATTTTTGTAGGTAAAAAACTAAAATAGATGAAAAAAGTTGTTGTTTTGACAGGGGCCGGCATGTCGGCCGAAAGCGGTTTGAGTACGTTCCGGGATTCAGGAGGGCTGTGGGATCGCTATCCGGTGGAGGATGTGGCCACTCCCGAAGGATATGCCCGCAATCCGGAGTTGGTCACCCGTTTTTATAATGAACGCCGCCGTCAGTTGCAGGAGGTAGAGCCATGCCGGGGACATGTGTTGCTGGCGGCCATGGAGCAAGATTACGATGTGACGGTCATCACGCAGAACGTAGACAACCTGCATGAGCGTGCCGGCAGTACGAAAGTGATTCACTTGCACGGCGAGCTGACGAAAGTCACGTCGAGTCTGGAACCGGACAACCCTAAGTACATCCGTGAGCTTCGCCCTGAAGAGTGGGAAGTGAAAATAGGCGACCGTGCGGCAGACGGCAGCCAGTTGCGGCCTTTTATCGTTTGGTTCGGCGAGGCGGTACCGATGATAGAGACAGCTATCGACGTCACCTCGACGGCCGATATTTTTGTAGTTATCGGCACTTCCCTGAATGTTTATCCGGCGGCAGGGCTGCTGAATTATGTCCCGTCCCATGCTCCCATTTATGTGATAGACCCCAAGCCCGTGGCAGGAATCCATGGCGGGGGACGTGTGCATCATTTGATGAAAGGAGCTTCCGAAGGGGTGGAAGAGCTTATGGCTTGTTTGGAGAAATAGTTTGCCGTGCCTCTCTGTTTCGCCCGTCTTGCTTCCGTTTTTGTGAAAGGGAGGAGAAGGGGTAAAGGTACATCTTTCCCCCCCTCCAGGGATTTTGGGAAAAAATGTTTCATCTTTCAGGTTTCACCGTAATGGTTTTGTATCTAATGAGTTATGAACTGAAGGATGATTCAGTCATCTTTCAGCCCTGTTTCAGTCGCGCCTTGTAGAGAACCGGAAATCGTTTGGCACACGGGCCACTTTTTTTCTCAGCCAAACGAAAAATCAATCTCAGCCGAATGATTTTTCGTTTGGCTGAGATTGATTTTCACCTCTCTGCATGACGGGAGGCTGAAAGATGGCCGAACCATCCTTCAGGGTATTAATGCGTTTTGTGCCAGAGCTTTATGTATCATCCTGAAAGATGAAACATGTTTTTGGAAAAACTCTGGGGGGGAAGGGGATGTCCTTTTATGGTTCTTTGTTAAAGAAGACTAATACCATTGCATTCCAACAGGTAGTTTCCCGCTGTCTAACGTATATACATATAGTTAAGCGGATGAAAGGTATAGTTTTACGTTACTCGAATATGAAGCATAAATATAAGAACGGTATAGTGGAAGCCTTTTCTTGGACATGGGGAATAAGCATGCTGGCTTTAGGGCTTTATTTTTTGACTGAAAGGAACAGTTGGGCTGTCGTTTGCCTTGCTGTTGGTGCGCCGATGTTTAGAACCAAGTTGTGGTGGGCGAGGATGGGGTATTGTATCATCATGATGGGGCTGCTCATATTTTGTGTGTATGTATCCTGTTCCGGAGGTTTCTGGACTGTGGGCGAGGACTGAGTGTAGATGACGGTTGTTTGATGTATTGTCGAATATAAATTCTAAATAAATGAAGGGTATTTTATATAGGGTAAGCTATGTGGTATTCTTGATGTGGAATATGCCGATGACAGCACAAGTGGCAACCAGTGTACGACCGGAAACGTGGAAAGAACAGTTGGAGTACACCCTGAAGCACCACGGGGAAGAGGCTGTGAAAAGACGGGATGGAAATGAAGCGGGTCTCTATCTGAAAGGATATACTTACCGGGGAACGATTGATTCGGAAAGAGAACTGGAGGAGGTGAAATCACGCTTGTTTTCGGACGTGGCCAACACAGTGTGCTATTATGACAAAACTCATGATGCCTACGACGTGGTGAGCGTGGGGCTGATGAGGTGCTTGTCGGGCGTGATGGGGCGGCCCGTTATGATTGACGTCATTCGCGGCGATTGTGAAAAGGGGATGCATGCGGGCATGGAAACCATTGAACTGGAATGGTGCAGGAATGGCAATACCTACCGTTCGTGGGCAGTAGCGGAAAAAGGGGGACGTATTGTTTTTGAAAATATAGGTTGCCTTATTGCAGACATGGAAAGTATGGAGCAATGCGACAGGGACAGCGCGGAATCGGAAAGAGAAAAAGTATTCGAGAGGTCCTGCACGTTGAGGAACTTGTTGGGGATGGAACTTTATTCATATAGCATGTATTGCCGCTCTTCCTTTGGCGAAGACGGAATTTTGAAGTCTGTCCAAATGCGTGCCAAGCAGTCTTCTGCTTTTGGGTGGCATTGTTCGGCTGATATTTATACGGAAGGCGGGGCAATAGACCAAGATGCTTACCATCTTTGTCACTGGAAGAATGAGGTCACCCCTCCTTGGGGCAGCACCGAGGGTGAAAGCGGAACATTCACGCACAAGAAAGAATAATGGAACAAAGAAGAGGGCGAAGTTATAGTCAGGTATATGTGTTAAAAAAACAAAAGCAAACAGGAGTTTCCGCTGTTTTCTACCTAAAAAGTAGTATACTTGCACAAGTTATTGATATAAAAATGAATTTAAACCAATTAAAACGATGAAAAAGTATATTTGTACAGTATGCCAGTGGGTTTACGACCCCGAGGTAGGAGACCCTGAATCAGGTATTGAGCCGGGTACGGCTTTTGAAGATATTCCCGAAGACTGGGTTTGCCCGGTTTGCGGTGTGGGCAAGGATGATTTCGAGCCTTACGAGGAATAAGATTTAAAAAAGGACAAAAGCGAAATTGCTTCCGGCCTGAATTCAGGCCGGAAGCAATTTTGTTTTTAAGACCTCCCATTGTTCCAAAGCGTTTTTAATGGTTTCGTCCATATTGAAACTCGGACGTACAGTTTGTTCTATAGTGTATGTTAATGCTTTTTTGTTATAAGGTGGTTTTGATATATAGATATATAGAAAAACCGGAAAAGTCAGATTGTAGATTTATCAATACCATTAATCACATAGGGCATGGTGATGGCGTGTTCTGCTTATTGAAGTATGGATTTTGTTAAGGTGGACACGCCTTTCGGATATCTTGTCCGGCTGTTATCCGAACAGAAGCTCCTATCACCTTTATGTAGCAGGTATTCAAAAAGATAGGAATCTATGAATCCGGCTTTTCCAGTTATCATTATTGTGTTTATATCGAAATAAGATATAGGTCTCACTCTTCAAAGGTAAGCAGATTATTATAATTGGCATTATATATTTGAAAATAATTGTGTAAAATTAACTATTGTGGCTGTTTTTTGCGATATGAAATATAGATTTAATATAATACTTGTTTTTATTTTATTGACTTTATTTGCTATTCTCTTTTTATTATGGTATTTTTGTGGCACATTATAAAAATACGTATGACTAAGAGTGATAAGAAAATTTTGGAAGGGGCGTTTCGTCTTTTCTTAAATGCTGATTATGAAGGCGCCTCTACGTCCGATTTAGAAGCGGAAATAGGGCTGACCAGGGGAGCCATATATTATTCTTATAAGTCTAAGGAAGAACTTTTTAAAGCCGTCATAGATCGCTTTGTCTTGAACAAGCAGAATGTATTGCAGAAGACCGGTTTTAAGGAGGAGGCTGCCAAGTGGATTTCCTTGAAAGAATATCTTGAGGTATATATAAACGGGGCGAAGAATACGATTGAATCGATGAAGCCTTTTGTTTGGGAGGGGAACAATGGCTTTGGAGGTTACTTCAGCCTTTTATATCAGGCACATAAGAACTATGAAGGATTTGATAGTAAAATTTACAACCTGTTTTTTCATGAGTATTCTTTTATAAAGGCTGTAGTAAAAAATGCCATTAAAACGAAGGAAATAAGAGATTTAGATGCCGAGGAGGTAGCGCATCACTTGAGGTATATTTTTATTGGTTGTGCTTTTGAAGAGTCTTTTAATAATGGGCTTACGGTAGAAGAGGTACAGAAGCACTTAATGTTTTATTATAATATTATAAAGCGATGAATAAAGTTTATATAAATTGTTTAAGTTCGTTTTTGCCGAATGAGTCTGTAGACAACGAACATATAGAAGATTTCTTGGGTTACATCGAAGGAAAGAAATCACGTATTAAGTCTATTGTATTAAAGCGTAATGGCATTAAGCATCGTTATTATGCACTGAATGAGGAAGGAGCGGTGACCCATCGGAATTCCGGAATGGTGGTAGAGGCTATCAAAAAATTATCTTCACTCGGGGGATGTATAGAGGATATCGATACTTTGTGTTGTGCGACAACGACACCGGATCAGTTGGTACCGTCGCATGCTTCTATGGTTCATGGGCAATTGAAATGTCATCCGGTAGAAATTTTCTCTTTTTCCGGTGTTTGTCTGACTTCTTTGCAGGCTCTAAAGACTTTGTTCAACGCTATTCGGTTGAATGAAAGTCATAAAGGTATTTGTACGGCATCTGAGTTGATTTCTCCTACATTCAGGGCTGTTAATTATGAGGTGCCCGAAGCCGTATGCGATGAGTTGTCCAATACTCAATATATGGAGTTTGAACGTGATTTCTTGAGGTTTATGTTGAGCGACGGTGCGGCAGCCTTGCTTTTGTCGGATCGGCCGAATGAAGCTGGTCTTTCTTTGAAAATAGAATGGGTGAAGACAAAATCTTATGCCAATGAGACTTCTACGTGTATGCGTATGGGAGGTGAGTTGCTTCCGAATGGAGAATTGAAAGGTTGGAAAGAGTTCGGCGACCGTTTAAATATCGGTAATTTCCTTCTCTGCCAGGATTTCAAGATTTTAATGAACGGAATGAAGTATTGGGTGGATTTTATAGAAGAGTGTATACAGGAATATGCTATGGATGTACATGAGATAAAAACGGTTATTCCTCACATCTCTTCGGCTTTTATAGGAGATGAACTGAAAAAGGAAATGCAAAGCCGTAATGTAGAATTATGGGATAACTGGTTTACGAACCTCTCTGAAGTCGGTAATATCGGGTCTGCATCTATCTTTGTTGCTTTGGATGAATACATGGCTACGCGTGCACAAAAAGGTGAGAAAATATTGCTGTTGGTTCCGGAGAGTGCGAGGTTTAGCTATGGTGCAGCATTGCTGACCGTTGTCTGATATTATCAATGTATAAAGTTGATAAGTGGGGATAAAAGGATTAAAGCCATGAGCTTTTAGGATTCTTTGGCTTCCAACCGTGCTTCCGTTACATTGAGGATGCAGTCGGAGAGTTGTTCGCATTCGTTGATGACGTCCATATACATTGCCCCGGTCTGGTAATTATACACGCCGTTGTTTACGTCTGTAAAATTCAGATTACGTAGTTGATTGCGGAATTTATTGATTTCTCTTTCTATATAGTAAGCTGTGGAAGCCTCTCTCGGGGCTTTCCGGATGGATAAGATGGTTCGCATTTGTTCCAGTGCTTGTTCTGCCAGTTGAAACATTTGGTGAATGTGTTCCAACTGTTTTTCCGTGAGTTGTTGGGTGCTTCGATAGTTCCTCCGGGCAGTATGGGCGATATGATGGCAACTGTCTCCGATGCTTTCTATTTCAGCTACTTCGCGTAGCATGCCGCAGATTGCACGTTTAAGGTCGGCCGATGGCTCTTCGGCACAGACTTTGTTCAGGTAGTTGGCTATGTCCACTTCCATTTCATCGCAAATGTCTTCATAGTGTTCCACCAAGGTGAAAATATTTTTAAATTCCGTTTCATTGGATACGGAGAATAGGAAACGGGTTTGTGTGAACATTTTTGTGACGGTGTCGGCATAGTTGATGATTTCCTTACGGGCTTCCATGATGGATTGTTCCGGAGTGTCGAGTATCCCTTTGGTAATGAAACGCAACTGGCTTTCCTCTTCGTCGTTGTGTCGTGGTTTGGCCACCCAGCGGGTAGCCAGTTGTTCGAGAGGGTTGACCAAACCGATAAACAGGGCGGCGTTGCAAAGATTGAAACCGGTATGAAAGGCTGCCAAAACGTAAGCCAGATTTTTGTCGGCCGTCATGAGTTTTTGCGTCGGGTCGAAATGGATAAAGTCACATAGCAAATTGACGAAATAAGGAAAGGCCAAAAACATCCAGGTTACGCCACTCAGATTGAAAACCAGTTGCCCGAGAGCAGTACGGCGGGCAGGTGTTCCGGCAGAAGATGCCGCACGGCAAGTGACGATGGCGCGGCCGATATTCTCACCCAACACAAAAGCCACGCCGGAATAGATGGACCATACGCCGGTGGAACACAGAGCCATTGAAGTGGCCATGAGGACGGCTGAGGACTGTACGCCGAAAGTGACGGCGGCACCAATGAATAACAATATGGCGTATGAACCGTAATTCTCATGGGAGACGGCCAAGTAGCGGGCTATACCGTCAGGACCGGTCAGCGTCATGTCGTCGGCCATGTGGCAGAGCAGGCCAAGGCTCAGCAGGATGAAGCATAGGCCGAAGATCGAGTTTCCCAGCGCATTCCATTTGCGGTAGTAGGTCATTATAAACGCCACTAATATCAAGGGGTAAATGTAGTTACTGATGCTGAAATTGAATTCGGCGGCCATAATCCAGGCGATGAATGTATTGCCTACTGATGCTCCCATGAGGATAGGCAGGGCTTGGACGAGTGTGAGCATGCCGGCATGTACGAAACTGACGGTCATCAGAGAAGCTGCGGTGGAAGACTGTATCATGGCTGTGACCAATGCACCGGTGAGTAATGACGTGAAGCGGTTGGTGGTCAGTGAATCGAGAATATGTCTGAGCCGGTCTCCGGCCAGTTGCTGCAGACTCTCTCCCATGAGTCTTGTACCGTACATCAGCAGGCCAAGGCAACCTAAAAGCTTTAAAAATGCTAAAACCACCATAAACAGTCGAAATATAAGTGAACGATAGTATGTTTTCTCCGTCCCATTGCCTATTTTTAAGGTGTTTATTCAAATCCTCGAAAAGCTTTATGGTACAAGAAATCAAAATACGTTGCAAAAATAATAAAAAAACTCTTCAACTCCCTATCGGAAGTACACTTTGGGATGCTTATCATGCGTTAAATCTGCAAATGCCTTACGGACCGGTCAGTGCGAAGGTCAATAATAAGGTGGAAGGACTTCATTATCGTTTTTATAATGACAAGGATGTGGAGTTCCTTGATGTCACTTCATCTTCAGGGATGCGTACTTATACCCGCTCGCTTTTTTTCGTGTTGGTAAAAGCTGTGAAAGATTTATTTCCCGAGTGTGTGTTGCGCATCGAGACGCCGGTATCGAGAGGGTACTATTGCGACTTGCGTATAGGGCGGCCGATAGAAGAGGATGACGTGACAGCCATTTGGCGTCGGATGCGTGAAATTGTAGATGCCGATATACCTTTTCACCGTATACAAAGTCCTACGGAGGATGCGATAGAAATGTTCCGTCGTCAGGGAATGACGAGTAAGGTGAGGTTGTTGGAGAGTTACGGTGCTATCTACACACATTATTACCAGTTGGATCAGACGGTGGATTATTTTTACGGTTCATTGCTGACGTCGACGGGAGGATTGAAGGTGTTTGACGTAATGAAATATTATGATGGCCTGTTGTTGCGTATTCCGTCCAGGAAGAATCCTGAAAAACTGGAGGAGATGGTACATCAGGAGAAGATGCTTGAAATCTTTCGGGAACATCATCGTTGGCAGGAAATCGTTGGACTGGGTACTGTAGGTGACTTTAACAAAGCTTGTCAAGAGGGGCGGACTACGGAATTGATCAACGTAGCCGAGGCATTACAGGAAAAGAAGATCGTACGTATTGCCGATGAAATACAGTCGAGGCGGAATCTGAAACTGATATTGATAGCCGGTCCGTCGTCGAGTGGGAAGACGACATTCAGCAAACGCTTGTCCATTCAGTTGATGGCTAACGGGATAAAACCTTATCCCATATCGTTGGATGATTACTTTTTGGATCGGGAGCACACGCCACGGGACGAGCATGGAGAATATGATTTCGAGTCGCTCTATGCTTTGGATCTTCCGTTTTTCAACAGTCAACTGCAGGCTTTGTTGGCAGGCGAGGAAGTAGAACTACCCCATTTTAATTTTCAGACAGGGGTACGTGAGAAGAGTGGGAAGAAACTTCGGTTGGAAGACCACATGATTCTGATTCTGGAGGGTATTCACGGTTTGAATCCTGAGCTGACAGCCCAGATTGAGGAACAATACAAATATCGTATTTATGTCTCGGCCATGACGACCATCTTGTTGGATGCGCATAATTATATTCCGACTACGGACAACCGTTTGTTGCGGCGTATCATTCGCGATTACAAATATCGGGGTTATTCGGCCTTGGATACCATCCGCCGCTGGCCCAGTGTACGCGAGGGAGAAGACAAATGGATTTTCCCTTATCAGGAGGAGGCCGATGCCATGTTCAACAGTGCTTTGTTGTTCGAACTGGCAGTCATTCGCAATCAGGCTCTGCCGATATTGGAGAGGGTACCTGAAAATGTACCGGAGTATTCCGAGGCTTATCGTTTGCGTAAGTTCCTGCGCTATTTCGTACCTATGGCAGATGATGAAATTCCACCGACTTCCCTGTTACGTGAGTTTGTGGGGGGGAGTTCTTTTCATTATTGATTTCCGCAGTCTCTCGGCGGACATTCATGTTGCTGAAGACAGGGGATTCTTTGGGGCTCCGGTCGAAAGGGAATATATCCATTTGCTCAGGCAGAAAACCGGATAGGAGGCTAATATCCCGGCAATGGCATCCACTAAGTAATGTGCCTGAATATAGACTGTGGCCAGTGTCAAAAGGAAGGCGAAAGGCAATAATATGAAGAAGAAACGTTTGCTTTGCGGACGGATCAGATAAAGCAGGATAAAAGTAATACCGATATGCGAGGAAGGAAAAGCGGCTGTCGGACGTTCGCCGGAATCCTGAGCCCATTCTACTAAATGACAGAAGAAACCGTCGGCATAGCCCGGCGAGGGTAGCATATCGGTACGATGGTTGAAGTAGGTGCCTAAAGACGGAAATATCCCGTTCTCGACACTTTCCGGACTTACGGCCTGAAAATAGAATTGGGGGCCGGCAACGGGGAGGAAAATATAGACAAGATAAAAGATGAAAAAGGAACACATGACGGTGAATGAGGCTTTCTCGTAACGGTCATTGCGACAGAGAAAGAAGAAAACCATGACGGCCACGATCATGGGATAATAAGAGAAATAACCCATATTTACGGCTTCGGAAAACCAGGGCCATGGACAAAGGCGGCTGAATTCCAATGAAGGCTGGCAACCGAACAGCACTGCATCCCATCGGGCGAATATGTGGTCCAAATTGGGAAACGTCCGGTTGAACTCGTAAGTGTCCGGATACCAGTAGCTGAGCAAAGCCATCTGTGCCGTGATACGGATGAAAGTCATAAGTCTGCGCGGCCAAAGGAGATAGATTCTCCATAATAAGATTGTACCGAGAAAGATGTACAGGCGGTCGGCGAGCATGTCCCAAGGATGGTTCATGTCCGGCCAAAGCACGAACATGGTCAGGGTTGTGAGGATACTGTAGATTATAGCCAGCCATTCAATCGGCCATAAGCCTTTGGATTGATTGTCGTGTCCGGTAAGCCATTGGAAGGATTTTTTCATAGCCATCCCTCCTTTTTATACCAGGCTATCGTTTCTTTGACTCCTCGTGCCAAAGGATATTCGGGACGGAAGTCCAGTTCTTTCACGGCCGGTTGGATGTCGCATTGCCAGTTGCGTTGGCATAGAATGTGAAATTTGTCACGGTTAAGGGTGGTGGTGCGGCCTCGCCATGTGCTGAAACTGCCATTTATGGCGCATACGACACGAAGAAACCATACCGGGGCTTTGATGCGGAGCATGAACGGATGTCCGAGCTCCGTGCGTATCAGGTCGCTGAATTCCGTACTGTGGTATATGTTTCCATCGCTGATGAAAAATTCGCGCCCGATGATATCTTTTACCATGGCAGAGAAAACGGCTTGTACGAGGTCTTTCACGTAAATGAATGTGATTTCCTGCGGACGGTAACCTACGCTGAAGTCCACGTGTTGTTTAATACTTTGCGCCATGACGAAATAGTCTTTTTCACGTGGCCCGTATACGCCGGTGGGACGGAGAATGACATAAGGAAAATCTTTCAAAGACTTGAGATAACGTTCGGCTTCCAACTTGCTTTCCCCGTATGCCGTGTTGGGGCGTGGCGTATCATTTTCCCGTATCGGGGCATATATCCAAGGATTGTCCGAGGTGGCGTGACGTACTGCCTGTTCGCGTATGGCGCCGAACACACTGAGGGAACTGATGAAAATAAAACGCCCGGGCACCATGTCCAGTTCGCGGAGCGTATCGACAAAATGACGTGTACCTTCCGTATTGGTGCGGAAAAAGTCTTCACGTCGGATACATTTGGTGGCTCCGGCTGCATGTACGATGACATCCCAACCTCCGAACTCGGCCTTGCATGCCGCCAGTTGGGAGCGTAGGATTTCAGGATGTTCCATGTCTAATTCAACGAAACGGATTCGGGAATCCTGAAGATAGCTCCGGCTACTGGTGGCACGTATGCCTGCCCACATCGCGTGTCCTTCCGTCAGCCCCTTTTCAACGATAAAACTACCGATGAAGCCGCTGGCTCCTGTTACTAATATTTTCATACGCGTTTGTTCTATTGGTTTTATTCCCTGTAAGTGCCATCGGCACTCTTCACGGGTTCCACATGGATGCCCACATGGGTTTCATTTCCGTATTTTTCTTTCAATTTGTTTTCTATGACCGATGCCTTGGCGTGTGCTTCATACAAAGTCAAATGCCCGTCCATCCGGATGTGCATCTCTATGGCATAATGGTTGCCGATGCGGCGTGTGCGTAAGTTGTGTATGGCCGACACTCCCGGTGTGTTCTCCGTAATGAGGCAGATTTCTTTTTCTATTTCATCCGGCAATGATTTCTCAGTCAGCTCGTCCACACACGGCTTCAAGAGTTGGACGGCTACCTTCATGATGAAGAAACTCACGACCACTGCAGCCATAGGGTCGAGCACACTCCATGATTCACCTAAAACTATAGCCCCTCCGATACCTATGGCTGTTCCGATGGAGGAGAAGGCATCGCTACGGTGATGCCAGGCATTGGCAATGACTGCACTGGAATTGATTTTGCGTCCCACGTGGATGGTGTAACGATATATCAGTTCTTTGGAAACGATGGAAATGATGGCTCCGGCAAAAGCAAGCATGCCCGGGGCGGGAAGACGACCTCCTTGCCATACGGTTTGGATAGCTTGTAGTCCGTTCCAACAGATGCTTGCGCCTACGGCAAAAAGTACGATACCTATTATTGCTGTGGCCAGCGTTTCGTATTTGCCATGGCCGTAATCGTGATTTTTGTCTTGCGGTTTATTGGAAATACGTGTGAAGATGAGTACGACGATGTCTGTTGCAAAATCAGATAATGAATGTACGGCATCCGCTATCATGGCTGCGCTATGCCCCAGAATTCCGGCTATGAATTTGAATATGACTAACAGAAAGTTGACAAAACTTCCTGCCCATGTGACTTGATAGATGGCTTTTTCCCGTTCGGTTAGTTTCATTGGTCTGTTGGCTTATGAAAAAGAAAGAACAAAGATAAGCATTTTCAGAAAAAATAAGAGATAAAAGAGGAGCGGAATGAATAAATATGCTTAACTTGCAGAAAGATTATAGATAACAAACCTCTAAAATATCAGATTTATGGGAAAAACAGGAAAGAAAGGCGGCAAGCGCCTGAAGAAAAAAGAACTGGCGAAAATGTTAATGGAACTTTTTCAAAATAATCCCGCCGAGGTTTACGACATTAAACGTATATTCAGAGACTTGAAACTGGACACTCATCCCGCCAAGTTGCTTTGTATGGACTTGTTGGAAGATTTGGCGATGGATGATTATATAAAAGAAACGGAGAAGCTGCATTTCCGTTTGAATACCACAGGGCAAGTGTTTGAAGCCATATTCAATCGCAAAGCGAACGGTAAAAATACCGTGACCCCGTTGGATGGAGGAGAGCCTGTTCTTGTGGCCGAACGGAACTCTTTGCATGCCATGGGAGGAGACAAGGTGAAAGTGACTTTGTTAGCCCGCAGGAAGCATCATGTACGCGAGGCGCAAGTGGTCGAGATTCTCGAAAGGAGTGACAGGTCGTTTGTCGGAAGATTGGAGGTGCGTAAGGATTTTGCTTTCCTGCTCACCGAGGACCGTACGCTGGCCAACGACATATTTATTCCTAAAAAAGCGTTGAAAGGTGGTAAAAGCGGAGATAAGGCTGTGGTGAAGATTACCGAATGGCCCGAACATGCCAAGAATCCGATTGGTAAGGTCGTGGATATATTGGGGCAGAGTGGAGACAATACCACGGAAATGCACGCCATTTTGGCTGAATACGGTTTACCTTATGCTTATCCCAAGTCCGTAGAAGATGAGGCTGAGAAGATCGACCCGGGTATTACGGCCGAGGAAATCAGGCAGCGTGAGGACCTGCGTGAGGTGACGACATTTACCATCGACCCGAGGGATGCCAAGGATTTTGATGATGCGATTTCCATTCGTAAAACGGATGACGGATTGTGGGAAGTAGGAGTACATATTGCAGACGTCTCGCATTATGTAAAAGAGGGGAGCATCATAGACAAAGAAGCTGTGAAGCGTGCCACCAGCGTGTATCTGGTAGACCGGACGATTCCGATGCTGCCTGAACGTTTGTGTAATTTCATCTGTTCTTTACGTCCGAACGAAGAGAAGTTGACTTATAGTGCCGTTTTCAAGTTGGACGACAAGGCTGTAGTCAAAGACTGGCATCTGGCCCATACGGTCATCAAGAGTGACCGTCGTTTTACGTATGAAGAAGTACAGAAAGTGTTGGAAGACCATAAGGAAGCTTCGCCTGAAGACTATAAGATGCCGGGCGACCATGCGGCAGATCCGAACTTTAACGGGCCGGACGTATTGCCGGCCGAACATTTTGCCACGGAATTGATAACGTTGAATCGTTTGGCCAAACAACTTCGTGCTCGGCGTTTCGAACATGGTTCCATCAATTTCGACCGTAGTGAGGTTCGTTTTGATATAGACGATAAGGGTAAACCGATAGGAGTGTATTTCAAGGTGGCGAAAGATGCGAACAAATTGGTGGAAGAGTTTATGTTGCTGGCTAATCGTACGGTAGCTGAGAGTGTGGGGAAGCAGCCTAAAAATAAAAAGCCCAAGACGCTGCCTTATCGTGTGCATGATTTGCCGGATCAGGACAAGCTGATTAATCTGAGTGAGTTTATTGTGAAATTCGGCTATAAACTGAAGCCGACAGGGGCTAAGGAAGAGGTGGCTAAAGGATTGAATAAGCTATTGACCGACATTCAGGGGAAGAAAGAACAAAATCTGATAGAAACCGTTTCGTTGCGGGCCATGATGAAGGCGCGTTACAGTACGCATAATATCGGACATTACGGGTTGGCATTCGATTACTATACGCATTTCACCTCCCCTATCCGCCGTTATCCAGACGTAATGGTGCATCGGTTGCTGACACGGTATGCCGACGGAGGACGCAGTGCCAGTCAGGACAAGTATGAAGAATTGTGTGAACATTGCAGTGCGATGGAGCAGTTGGCTGCCAGTGCCGAACGTGCCAGTATCAAGTATAAGCAGGTGGAATTCATGAGCGACAAACTGGGGCAAGTGTTTGAAGGAACCGTAAGCGGTGTGACGGAGTTCGGCCTGTATGTGGAAATCAATGAGAATAAATGTGAAGGTATGGTGCCTTTGCGTGATTTGGATGACGATTATTATGAATTCGACGAGCGTAACTACTGCTTGTGGGGACGTAAGTATCATCATCGTTATTCTCTGGGGGATACGGTACAAGTAAAAGTGGCGAAAGCCAATTTGGAAAAGAAGCAGTTGGATTATGCTTTGGTCAGAGAATGAGAGGGCGGAATCCAATCATTTGTCTGAATATATTTGGCATTTTTCGGGTCATACGCTAACTTTGCAACGGAAAACGTCTCATTAAACGTGTATATATGTCACAGAAATTAGTTCAGTCTCAATCTATGCAGCAGGTTCAGACACTGTCCCCGCAGCAGGTGTTGCAGGTGCGGTTGCTGGAAATGCCCGTTTCAGAGCTGGAACAACGCGTGAAAAACGAATTGATAGACAACGGAGCGTTGGAAGAAAGTCTGGGAAGTCCCGAGGATGCCGATACGTCTTCGGAAGATGTCTATGACGGAACAGATGCAGAGTCGGCCGGAAGCGAGACTTCCGGGTTGGACGGTGGTCTGCCTTCCGATGAATATCGTCCGGCAGAGGTGCGGCAGGCGATGGATGATTATCGGACTCCGGACGATGTGCCGGATTATCTGTTGCAGGAACGGGGAGGGAAAGACCGTCCGGAAACGATGGACTATGGCGACACGACATCTTTCTATGAGCAGATGACGGAGCAGATGAACGAATGTGACCTGACACCGCGTGAACAGGAACTGATGACTTATCTTATCGGTTCGTTGGAAAATGATGGCTTGTTGAAAAAGAAACTTTCCACATTGGCGGACGAATTGGAGATATATGCAGGAATACAAACTACGGAGGCGGAACTGGAAACAGTGTTGGCCCGTTTGCAGACTTTCGATCCTCCCGGTATCGGAGCACGCGATTTGAGAGAGTGTCTTTTGCTGCAACTCCGCCGGGACGAACATCGCGGGAGCCGGCAAAAACAGTTGGAGTATGAAATTATCGACAAACTGTTTGATGAATTTACCCATAAACGCTGGGACAGGATTGCCGCCCGTCTGCATTTGACAGAGGCGGAATGCGAACGTTTACAGAGAGATTTGAAGAAGCTCAATCCGCGTCCGGGAAGTGCCATGGGCGAGGTGGTAGGACATAATTATCAACAGATTGTGCCGGACTTTGCCGTAGAGACCGATGACGATGGGGGGATTACCCTTTCGTTCAATAAAGGCGACGTACCGGAGTTGCGTATCAGCCCTTCGTTCATGGAAATCCTTCACCAGGTGGATACCGGGCGTGCCAAGATGAGTCGGCCGGAACGGGAAGCTTTGCAATATACCCGCCAAAAGATAGAAAAAGCACAGGGCTTTATCGAGGCTGTGAAACAGCGTCGGCGTACGTTGACCGCTGTCATGCAGGCTATTATTGATTTGCAGCGTCCTTTCTTTCTGGAAGGAGATGAGACTTTGTTACGCCCGATGATATTGAAGGATGTAGCCGAGCGTACGGGATTGGATATCTCTACCGTATCCCGTGCTGCCAACAGTAAATACGTGGAGACCCATTACGGGACTTATCCGCTCAAATGGTTTTTTAGCGACGGTTATGTGACAGACGATGGGCAGGAGATTGCTACCCGTAAGATTCAGGCCGCTTTGAAGGATTTGGTCGAGGCGGAAGACAAGAAGAAGCCGCTGAGCGATGAGGCATTGACGGCGATGTTGAATGAAAAAGGCTTTCCCATTGCGCGGCGCACGGTGGCCAAATACCGGGAACAACTGGGAATCCCCGTAGCACGGTTAAGAAAATGAAACACAAGGGACTTATTGTAGCGGCTCGTCTGTTGTCGGCAGTGTTCAGACCATATTACATACCGATTGTGGGGTTTGTGGCCTTGTTCACTTTCACGTATCTGAGCCTGTTGCCGTTGCTTTACAAATTGACGGTGGTGGCGATGGTATATGTTTTCACTATATTATTGCCTCGCTTGTGTATTTACGTATATCGTAAGCTGAACGGATGGGCGCCGGTGCAACTGCGTTTGCGGGAGAACCGTGCCATACCTTATATATTGTTCATCCTGTCTTACGTGGCCTGTCTTCATTTGATGTTCCGTATGCACATGCCGCGTTATATGTGCGGTATTTTAGTGTCGGCTTTGCTGATACAGATGGTATGCGTCATTGTGAATGTGTGGTGGAAAATCAGCATGCATTCGGCCGGGGCAGGCGGTGTGATCGGTGCGTTAGTGGCTTATTCGGTACTGTTCATGTTCAATCCTGTTTGGTGGCTGTGTGTTACGGTACTGATATCTGGAGCTGTGGGGACAGCACGTATGTTGCTCCGTCAGCACAGTCTGGCGCAAGTGGTGGCCGGTACCCTCGTGGGAGTGGTTTGCGGTTTTGCCGGTATAATTTTATTATAGAAAACGAGTTCAATTAAAAATTCAGATAAGTCATGAAACCAGTTGTAAGTATTATCATGGGCAGTACGTCCGACCTTCCGGTGATGGAAAAGGCTGCCAAGTTCTTCGATGAGATGGAAATCCCTTTCGAGATGAACGCTTTGTCGGCCCATCGGACACCGGTCGAGGTGGAGGCTTTTGCCAAAGAGGCTGCCGGACGCGGCCTGAAAGTAATTATTGCGGGAGCGGGGATGGCAGCGGCTTTGCCGGGTGTGATAGCGGCCAATACGACATTGCCCGTCATCGGGGTTCCTATCAAGGGGATGTTGGACGGTTTGGATGCCATGCTTTCCATTATTCAGATGCCTCCCGGCATACCGGTGGCTACGGTGGGAGTCAACGGAGCGCAGAATGCCGCCATTCTGGCCGCACAGATGCTGTCGCTGGCTGATGAAGGACTGGCTTTGCGTTTGGCGGGTTATAAAGAAAACCTGAAGCAGAAGATTGTAAAGGCCAATACGGAACTGGCCGATGTGAAGTATAAGTTTAAGTGCAATTAAAGACAGACGGATGAACTTGTTCGATTACCGACGCAGGGAGACCGGTGAAGTGCAGATCGGCGGTACGCCGTTGGGCGGGAACCATCCGATTCGGGTGCAGAGCATGACGAACACTTCTACGATGGATACCGAGGCCTGTGTGGCTCAGACGTTACGCATTGCCGAAGCCGGAGGAGATTATGTACGTCTGACGACCCAAGGGGTGCGTGAGGCCGAGAACTTGCGGAACATCAACGCCGGTGTACGTGCGGCAGGCTGTGCGGTACCTTTGGTGGCCGACGTGCATTTCAATCCGAAAGTGGCCGACGTGGCAGCTTTGTATGCTGAGAAGGTACGTATCAATCCCGGAAACTATGTGGACGCAGCCCGTACGTTCAAGCATCTTGAATATACGGACGAGGAGTATGCGCAGGAGTTGAAAAAGATAGAGGAGCGTTTCGTTCCTTTCTTACGCATTTGCCGTGAGAACCATACGGCCATTCGCATCGGTGTGAACCACGGTTCGTTGAGCGACCGCATCATGAGCCGCTATGGAGATACGCCGGAAGGTATTGTGGAGAGTTGCATGGAGTTCCTGCGCATTTGTGTGAAGGAAGATTTCAAGGACGTGGTGGTGTCCATCAAAGCCAGCAACACGGTGGTGATGGTACGTAGTGTGCGTTTGTTGGTCGATGCCATGGAGCGTGAAGGAATGCGTTTTCCTTTGCATTTGGGTGTGACCGAAGCCGGCGACGGTGAGGACGGACGTATCAAGAGTGCCGTAGGCATCGGGGCTTTGTTGGCAGACGGTATCGGTGATACGGTCCGTGTGTCATTGAGCGAAGCTCCGGAGGCTGAAATTCCGGTGGCACGTAAGTTGGTGGATTATGTGCTCCGTCGGGACGGTGCCATGATGATACCGGCAGCCGAAGCGGAGGATTTCGATTACTTGAACCCCGTACGGCGGAAAACGCGAGCCGTGCGTAATATCGGAGGAGACCATGTGCCTGTTGTCATAGCCGACCGTATGGACTTGGCTGCTTCCGGCAGATTGAAAGGTTTCAAAGCTCATCCCGATTTTCGTCCCGACTACATTTATTGCGGCCGTAATCTGCCTCCCGTGGAAGAGCGTGAGGGGGATTATATCGTGGATGCGGATGTCTGGACCGGTGAATCCGGTACGTATCCGGCTTTTCCTTATAATATGCTGCCTTTCATGAGCCAGTGTACAGCCGATTTGAAGTTTCTTTTCCTTTCATACGGAGCTTTGAATGAAGAAGTGCGTGCCTGCCTGAAATATCATCCGGAGGTGGTGGTGATTTCTCAAAGCAACCATCAGAACCGTTTGGGCGAGCATCGTGCTCTGGTGCACGAACTGACGCGCGAAGGTTTGCAGAACCCCGTGGTCATTTTCCAACAGTACGCCCACGGGCAGGAGGAAAAGGAGGATTTCCAAATAGAAAGTGCGGCCGACATGGGAGCCTTGCTCTTCGATGGGCTTTGCGACGGCCTGTACCTATATAATAATGGTACGTTGGAGCATCGCGACATAGACGCCACCGCATTCGGTATCCTCCAGGCTGCCCGTTTGCGGACGACCAAGACGGAATATATCTCTTGTCCCGGTTGCGGGCGTACGCTCTACGACCTGCAAGACACGATAGCCCGTATTAAGGCGGCCACCGGGCATCTGAAAGGCCTGAAGATTGGCATCATGGGCTGTATCGTGAACGGTCCCGGCGAGATGGCGGATGCCGATTACGGTTATGTGGGGGCTGCGCGCGGTAAAGTCAGCTTGTATAAGAAAAAAGAATGTGTGGAGCGGAACATTCCGGCGGAAGAAGCTGTGGAGAAACTGCTCCGTCTGATCCGGGAAAACGGAGACGACCCGGAATATGCATCATAGACCATCAAATACATTGATTATGGAACAAAAATTATTTATCTATAATACGCTTTCCCGTAAAAAGGAAGAGTTCAAACCCGTCACGCCGGGTCGTGTCGGGATGTATGTCTGCGGGCCGACAGTATATGGGGATGCTCATCTGGGACATGCCCGTCCGGCCATTACGTTCGACCTGCTGTTCCGTTACTTGCAGCATATCGGTTATAAAGTACGCTATGTGCGTAATATTACGGATGTGGGGCATTTGGAGCACGATGCCGACGAAGGCGAAGATAAAATTGCCAAGAAGGCTCGTTTGGAGGAATTGGAGCCGATGGAGGTGGCACAATACTACACGAACCGTTTCCATGCGGCCATGGAGGCTCTGAATGTGTTGCCGCCCAGCATCGAACCGCATGCCACCGGGCATATCATCGAGCAGATAGAACTGGTGAAGGAAATCCTGGATAACGGTTATGCCTACGTCAGTGAGGGCAGCGTGTACTTCGATGTGGAGAAATACAACAAGGCGCATCATTACGGCAAGCTTTCCGGACGCAATCTGGAGGATGTCATCAACAACTCCCGGGCTTTGGACGGCGTGGGAGAGAAGCATAACCAAGTGGATTTCGCTTTATGGAAGTGTGCCCAGCCTCAACATATCATGCGTTGGCCCAGTCCGTGGAGCAACGGTTTCCCCGGTTGGCATTGCGAGTGTACGGCCATGGGGCGCAAGTACTTGGGCGACCATTTCGACATCCATGGTGGAGGAATGGACCTGATTTTCCCGCACCATGAGTGTGAAATCGCACAAGCCGTGGCCAGCCAGGGCAGCGACATGGTGAACTATTGGATGCACAACAACATG
Source organism: Paraprevotella clara YIT 11840 (assembly GCF_000233955.1). Lineage (GTDB taxonomy): Bacteria > Bacteroidota > Bacteroidia > Bacteroidales > Bacteroidaceae > Paraprevotella > Paraprevotella clara. Next base: position 1,089 of record NZ_JH376593.1, on the reverse strand, counting down.
ATCACCATCAACGGGCAGAAGATGGGCAAGAGTCTGGGTAATTTCATTACTTTGGCACAGTTCTTCAGCGGTGAGCACGAAAGCCTGACGCAGGCTTACAGTCCGATGACCATCCGTTTCTTCATTCTTCAGGCTCATTATCGCAGTACGGTGGATTTCAGTAATGAAGCTTTGCAGGCCAGTGAGAAAGGATTGGCCCGCCTGATGGAGGGCATAGCCAATCTGAAGCGGATTACCCCGACAGCGGGTGGCAGTGTAGAGATGGCGTATGTGGACGAACTTCGTCGGAAGTGCTACGAGGCGATGAACGACGACCTGAATTCACCCATCGTCATCAGCCACTTGTTCGATGCCTGCCGTGTCATCAACACGGTGGTAGACCAAAAAGCTACGATGGCCGGTGATGTATTGGCCGCCTTGACCGAAGTGTTCCATACCTTTGCTTTCGACATTCTCGGTTTGAAAGAAGAAACGGGAGGCGGAAGTGGACGTGAAGAAGCTTTCGGCAAAGTGGTGGATATGCTTTTGGAACAGCGTATGATAGCCAAAGCCAATAAGGATTGGGCTACCAGTGATAAAATCCGCGATAACCTGGCCGCTTTGGGCTTTGAGGTGAAAGATACGAAAGACGGTTTTACCTGGAAACTGAATAAGTAAATCCGGGGCTTCTTTTCCGGTTATGCCGGATGGATAGGAGTTGCGCACGTGGGGGGATACCTTTACGTGCGCAGTTTGTTTTACAGGCTTGGTGGCTTTGGGACTTGTTTCGTTGCCGATGCTTTCCGCCTTGCCGGAATGGTCTGGATATGGAAAGGGGCAGCCCTTCCTTGGACTGCCCCAAAATCGGGAAACGTCTTGTAGTTCCGTTCCTCTTCGAATGGGAAACCTTAAAACTCGTTTCCCCAGATGTCTGTGAACTTCTCCATGTTGGTCAACACCTCAATGTCTCCGTCTGCAGGATCTTCTACGCGAGGAGGGATGGTGCTGGTTGCCATCATCTGGTCGGTTTCCACATTGCATATTGAAATCTCTGGTTGGATATATTTGCTCTTTTCCAATGTTGTCCTAAACGTTTTTCGATAAAAACAA
>NZ_JH376592.1 GCF_000233955.1 Paraprevotella clara YIT 11840 | reverse complement strand
TACTTGTGACCGAGTTGGGGATGTTGATGTCCGTTAGGCTTGTGCAATCGCTGAAAGTTTCCGTTCCAATACTTGTGACCGAGTTGGGAATATCGATATTCGTAAGGTTTGTGCAACCGCTGAAAGCACGAAACTGAATTTCTAAGGTTGACTTGGGTAGAATTATCTTTGATATGACAGATGGTTTCCGTCTGTCCTCAATACAGAACATGAGCACACCGATAATATTATTCCTTGTATAATAGTGTACGGAAGAAGTTATTTGTACGGAAGAACTTATTGTATAAGGATTGCCTCCTTCAACGATTTGTGCCTCTGATAAATCTAAGAATCGTAGATTCTCTTGTGTCAATGTCCGAATAAATTTAATATCTGTACCATTAAGTTCCCCTGTAAGTTTGAGGTCGGTAATGTAAGGAAGCCTGCTTTCGTCAATCATGCCGGGTAGGGTTCCGGCTCGTTCTACGTGCAATGTGATTTGTTGTGCTTGTCCTTTAAGGTGGACAAGCAGTAACATCATGAATGTGAAGAGGTAAATTTTTCTCATAGAAGTTCTGTTTTAATATGTTGTTTGTTATAGTTTCTTCGATTTTTATTTTAGTGGAGGGTATATTTGCAAGCTCTTTTCAGAGGTGAATATAGCTTCTTCCTTTCCGTCCATGAATAATTTTATATTACTGGCGAATATAGTTTCTTTCTCATCTGTTTTTGCCTTGTCATGAGACAGTTGGATGAGATGCTTTATCTCATCATAAAGGTGGGGGATGAAGTCCTCTTGGCTGTAATCATAGTCGCTTTGGAATCTGATTTTCAATTCGTTCGTTGCCAATGTAAACTTTATCAGGTATTGTTTTGGAGTTCTGTTTGGTTCCATAATTTTAATTCTTTTATTGATTTTACATTTTCCTTTCTTGTCGTTCTCTGCGCAAGAGACCGACAAGGGGCTTATATGCCTATACAACATGAGGTTAGAGGATTCCCACGGCGTGTGTCATGCTGCTTTTGGAATATATTTTTCAAGAAAAGAATAAAATAATTGTATGGAAATGATTGGCTATCAATAAACTTTTCATAATTTTGCAGGTGGATGTCGGTCTCTTGCGCAGAGACCGACATTGTCGTTTTCTTCACGTTTCACTCGTAAACCGCCTTGCCGTGCCCGCTTTTACAACCCCTCGATAATCATGCGGTTTGCATCGTCCACTACCGATGTCCGGATAGAGTCGAGGTAGATGCGCGTGGTCTGTTCGTTGTCGTGGCCGAGGGCTTTGCTGATGACCGCAAGGGGCACATTCCTGTCCCGGGCTATGGTGGCCCAGGAGTGGCGGGCACAATACGTGGTCAGCGGTATGGGCAGGCCGAGCTGTTGCCCGATTTTCTTCAAATGCCGGTTTACTTGCTGCATCTTGCTTTCGTACTGGGTACGTTCCGTGCCGTCCTCCCGCGTAATGAGGGGCAGGAGGTAGCTTGTGGCCTTTTCCGTGGCGTACCTGTCTACGATGGCCTGCATCTGTTGTTCCCATCCGATAGAGAGGCTTTGTCCCGTTTTCCGTCGGCGGTAGGTCAGTGTGCTGTCCGACACGTCCGACTTTTTCAGGTAGGCCATGTCCACGAACGACATCCCACGGGTGAAGAAACTGAACATGAAGATGTCGCGGGCAAAAGCTGCCTGTGGCAAGCCGGACAAATCCATGCGGTAGATTCGTGATATGTCCTCTTGCCGGAGTGCCCGTTTCGCGGTCTTGTCCACTCCGGTGTAGACGTGCCTGAACGGATGCCGGTCGGCAGTCAGGCCTTGTTCCACAGCCAGATTGTAGCAGGTGCGGAACTGCCGGATGTAGAATGATGACGTGTTGCGGCAGAGACCTTGTTCCTTTAAATAGCTTTCATAACGTTGCACGAGGCCGGAGGTTACTTCGTCGTAACTCAAGTCGACATGCTTCCGGAAACGCTTGAAGCTGTTCAGGGCGGTGAGGCAAGTCTCTGCGCTGCGCGTCCGTCCTGTTTTCCGCCACATCATGCTGTGGCGGAGCATGAATTCAAAAACTTGCATAAAAAAAACCGCATCCGAAGTAAAATTCCGGATGCGGCAAGCTGTTTATAAATGGTTTGTCTCTTTTATTCTGACTGTGCAGACATTTCCTTGTCGATGGCGGCAATCTTTTCGCCAATCAGGTTTAATTCGTCTTTCAGCTTCTCCATCTTCTTGTTCATCTCGTTGAGGAGGCTGCTGCCCTTCTTAGAACTGCAAGTCAGGAAGCCCAGATTGTTTTCGTACGTCTTGATTTCGCTGCGTTTGTTTTCGTAGGCCCGTACCAAGCGTTCCCGTTCGCGGGACAAGCCTTGTCCGCCTTCTTTGGCATCGTTCTTCAAGTTATTCTTGAAGTTGTCCAGACGGCGGCGTGCGGCCGACATGTTCAGGGCTTTGAACAGTTGGTCTACCGTTTCGTGGTAAGCCTTATAGATTTTGTCTTTCTCTTTGAAAGGTACGAAACCGATTTCGTTCCATTCCTTCATCAGTTCTCTTACGGCGTCCTGTTTGTTTTCTTCCTCGTCAGACTCCAACAAGGCTTTCAGTTTTTCGATGACCTGCTCCTTCTTTTGCAAGTTTTCTTTTTCCTCCCCACGTTGGGATGCCGTGTTCTTGCCCTTCTGTTCGAAGAAGTAGTCGCAGGCACCGATGAAACGTTGCCAAAGGGATTCGGAATGCTTTTTAGGAACGGCACCGATGGTCTTCCATTCCTTTTGTATCTGCATGAGCTTGTCGGCCGTGGCTTTCCAATCCGTACTGTCTTTCAGTGCCTCGGCCTTTTCGCAGAGTTCCGTTTTCTTGGCCAAGTTTTGAGCCTGTTCCTCTTTCAGGCGTTTGAAGAATGCAGCCTTTTCCGTGAAGAACCGGTCGCATGCGCCACGGAAACGCTCGAAAATCTTCACGTTCATCTTTTGAGGGGCGAAACCAATGGTACGCCATTCCTTTTGCATCTCGATGATTTGCTGCGTCTGTGCCTCCCATGCAGCCGCCGTCTTGATGGCCGTCAGGTCGACGGCTTCTATTTTCTCGCAGAGTGCGGTCTTGTGTGCAAGGTTTTCTTCTTCTTTCTGCTTCAGTTCCTCGAAATATTGCTGATGACGTTTGTTCACAGCGGTAGATGCAGCCTTGAAGCGTGCCCAGATTTCTTCGCGCAATTCTTTCGCTACGGGACCCGTTTCCTTGAATTCCTGATGCAAGGCTTGCAACTGTTGGAAAGCGGATATGACATCGGCTTCTTCGTTCAGTTTCTCCGCAGTCTCGCAAAGGCGTGTCTTGATTTCCAGGTTCTTCTTGAAATCGTACTCACGGAATTCGTTGTTGAGCTTCAGTTGGTCGTAATATTGCTCTACGTACAACTGGTAGGTTTTCCACAGTTCGTTGGCTTTTTCTGCCGGGACGAGCGTCAGTTCCTTCCATTGGTTCTGGAGCTCTTTAAACTCTTTGTAGGCTTGGTTGGCTTCCTCCGGCGTGGCACTCAATACCTTGATCCGTTCCAGAATCTCTTGCTTTTTCTGCAAGTTCTCTTCTTTCTGTCGATCCAGTTCAGCCTGCAATTCAGCTCTTTTTTGCTTGATGACGTTCATGGCCGCCTTGAATTCGTCCTCGAGCACATTCGGTGTCGGAAGGAAAGCTTCGGGCTCGCCTCCGTTTTCGATGAATTGCGCACGGGCTGCCGCCACGTTTGCCTTATGTATTTTATAGAAAGCCTGTTTCAGGGCGTCCAACTCCTGTTTCTCGGCCGGAGCGTCGGCTTCGGCCAATTCCTTCACTCGTGCAACGACTTCTTCCTGTGTTTGCGGCACTTCTATCGTTTGATTTTCCGTTTCGTTCACTTCAGGTGCTACGTTTTCTGTTACGTTCTCTTCCGTCTGGAGAGTTTCTTGAGAGTCCATCATGTTACTTGTTTTAGTATCTGATTCGGTTTTACTATTCATTTAATCCGGCACAAATTAAGTATAAAAAACGGTGGAAACCTAAAAAATCTCCTGTTTTTTTACTTTGCCCGGCTTTAAATCCATGTTTTTCGCTTAAAATACCATACGAATGCCACGGTAATGCCCACGGTAAGCATCAAAGCCACCGGGAATCCCCAAGCCCATTTCTCCATGCCGTTGACCAGGTTCATGCCGAGCAAACTGGCGATGAGCGTGGGAAACATGAGGATAATGGAGATGGAGGTCAACATCTTCATCACGCCGCTCGTGTTGTTGTTGATGATGTTGGCGTAGGTGTCCATCGTCGAGTCGAGGATGTTGGCATAGATGGATGTCGTCTCGCGTGCCTGGCTCATCTCGATGTTGACATCCTCGATAAGGTCGGCGTCCAGTTCGTCCACCGGGAGTTTGAACTTCAGTTTGGAGAGCAGGGTTTCATTGCCTCGGATGGAAGTGATGAAATAAGTCAGACTGTCTTGCAGGCGCGACAAGTTGATGAGGTCCACGTTGTCCACGTTACGATCCAAGTGTTGCTTGGCTTTCTCGATGAGCAGGTTGATTTGCTTCAGCCGTTTCAGGTACCACACGGCAGACGAAAGGAACAGGCGGAACACCATGTCCACGGAGTCGGTGAATCCCAATCCGCGTTTTTGCTGATAGCTTACGAAGTCTATCATCATGTTCGTCTCGAAGTTGCACACGGTGATACACACCTCTTTGTTCAGGATGATACCGAGGGGAATGGTCGTATAAGGCGTACGCGAGCGTACTTCTTTCACGTAGGGGATACGCAGGATGATGAGTATCCAACCGTCGTCGAACTCATAGCGGGCACGCTCGTCGGTATCGGCGATGTCCATTAAGAAGTAATCGGGAATGTGGAGCGTATTCTCCAGATAATCTATGTCGTCCTGAGTCGGACAAGTAACCTGTACCCAGCAGTTGGGTTCCCACTTTTCGAGCGTGCGCAGGCCGCGGTTTGTATTCCAGTATGTTCGCATGAATAAAAATCCTCCATAATTATAACGGAACGGAGGCAGCTCCTTGCAAACCTCTGTCCTACTTAGTTCATATTTTCCGCGTGATAATCGTCCATTTTAAATAAACACTGTGATAAATTGCGGTGCAAAGATACGATAAACCGCTTGAAGTTACAAATAAAAAAACGGCTTTGGAGCCGTTTTTTCTATCTTTTTCCCGGATTATGCCGTTTCGGAGGTTTCCCGGGCCACGGCATTGGTCAGATTGACGAATTCGGCCACGGATAATTGCTCCGGACGGCGACCGAAAATCTCGGCGGAGAGAAATTCGGTGTGGTCTTTAGGCAGCCGTCCTTCCTGTTGTACCTTGTGGTCGGCATCGGCCAGCACAGGGCGGATGGAGTTGCGAAGCACTTTGCGCCGTTGGTTGAATGTGGTTTTCACCACTTGTTTGAAGAGCCGCTCGTCGCAGCCTAAGTCCGTTGTGGCGTTGCGTGTCATACGGATGACCGCGCTCTTCACCTTGGGGGGAGGGTTGAATACGTGTTCATGTACCGTGAACAGGTATTCAACGCTATACCATGCCTGAAGCAGCACACTCAGGATGCCGTAGGTCTTGCTGCCCGGCCCGGCGGCAATGCGTTCCGCCACCTCTTTCTGTATCATGCCCGTACAGCAAGGGATGAGGTCTTTGTAGTCGAGCATTTTGAAGAATATCTGGCTGGAAATGTTATAAGGGTAGTTGCCCGTAAGCACGAACGGCTGTCCGCCGAACGTCCGTTCCAGATGCATTTTCAGGAAATCGTCTTCTATGATGTTTTCTTCCAGTTGGGGATAGTGGGTGCGCAAATAGGCCACGGATTCGAAATCAATCTCGACCACTTTGAGGGGGCGGTCTTTGCGCACGAGGAACTGGGTCATGACACCCATGCCCGGCCCCACTTCGAGCACCGGGATTCCGGGGCAGGCATCCACCGTATCGGCGATGTCCTGTGCGATTTTCAGGTCTTTTAAAAAATGCTGTCCGAGAAACTTTTTGGGCTTGACTGTCTTCATTGTTGTTTTTTTGTTTTATTTTTGTGGGGACAAAGGTAATTAAAAAATAGACATAGGCGGCATTGGAAACTTCTAAGATCATTCGTCATGCGTTGAATTTTGCGATTAAGCGAGTGCAGACAGAGCTTGCTCTGAATCTGCCGAGCGTGAGCAAATTATTCAAAATAGCCTTTCCTTTGGTGTTGGGAGGCTTGATTTTGTGGTGGATGTACCGTGATTTCGACTGGAACGGGCTGTGGGACGCGTTGAACGACGGGATGAATTGGACGTGGATGTGGCTTTCCATGCCTTTCGGCGTGTTGGCGCAAGTCTTGCGGGCGGCCCGTTGGCGGCAAGCCTTGGAACCGTTGGACGAGCGTCCGCGTTTGTCTTCGTGCGTGCATGCCGTGTTCCTTTCATACGCCTCCAGTCTTGTGGTGCCCCGGGTGGGAGAGGTCTTGCGTTGCGGGGTACTGAAGAAATATGACGGGACTTCTTTTACGAAGTCCTTGGGGACGGTGGTGACCGAGCGTATGGTGGATTCCCTCCTGATGTTGTTATTGGCTGCTTTGACCGTCTTGCTGCAAGTCAAGGTGTTCATGGTGTTCTTTGCCGAGACGGGAGTGAGTTTTGAAGAACTGGCCGGACGTTTCTCGGCAGCCGGTTATTGGGTCACGGCGGCCTGTTTGTTGGTCGTGCTGGTCTTTCTTGCCGTTTTGGCCAAGCGGTTGGCATGGTTCAACCACACCCGTAACCTGCTCCGCAATGTGGTGGACGGTGTACTTTCTTTGCGCAATGTCCGTCATGTCCCTATATATATAATGTATTCGTTTGGGATATGGGCTTCCTATTTCCTGCATTTCTATTTGACTTTTTATTGTTTTTCCTATACTTCGGGATTAGGGATTACGGCGGCTTTGATTGCTTTCGTGGTCGGCACGTTTGCCGTTTTGGTACCCACGCCGAACGGTGCCGGGCCGTGGCATTTTGCGGTAAAGACCATTTTGGTGCTCTACGGCGTATGCGAGTCGGACGCTGTCGTGTTCGTGCTCATCGTACATACGTTGCAAACCCTGCTCGTCATCTTGCTCGGGCTCTATGCTGCGGGGGCATTGGCCTTTACCCGCCGGAGGTGCTTGGCCGGAGGGGAGGACGGAACGGAATAAATTGGATTGTTGAACCATAATATAGGTTGTTATGAACGAGATTAAGAACTTGGAACCGCAGATCGTATGGAAGAATTTCCATGCGTTGACCCGCGTTCCGCGTCCGTCTGGACATTTGGAGAAAGTGCAGCAATTCCTGTTGGATTGGGCGGCTGCGCACGGTATAGAGGCTTTTAAGGACAAGGGCGAGAACATCGTCATGCGCAAGCCCGCCACGCCGGGGATGGAGAACCGCAAAAAAGCCGTCATGCAAGCCCATATGGACATGGTGCCGCAGAAGACGGCGGAGAGCCGGCATAATTTTGAGACCGACCCCATCGAAACCTACATCGACGGCGAGTGGGTGAAAGCCAAGGGGACGACCTTGGGCTCGGACGACGGAATGGGGGTGGCGGCCATTATGGCCGTGATGGAAGACGAGAGCCTGGAGCACGGCCCGTTGGAGGCATTGATTACAGCCGACGAGGAAACTTGCATGTACGGGGTCAACCATCTTGCGCCCGACACGTTGACGGGCGACATCCTGCTGAACTTCGACAACGAGACGATGGGCGAATTTGTGGTAGGAAGTGCCGGAGGGGTGAACGTCACGGCATCGATTTCCTATAAAGCCGTGGAGGCAGATCCGGCTGACGTGGCGGTTAGAGTGACGGTCAAAGGTCTGCGCGGCGGACATTCCGGTCTGGAGATTTGCGAGGGTCGTGCCAATGCCAACAAACTGATGGCGCGGTTCCTGAATATGGCCATTCGTGAGAACGAAGCGCGTTTGGCTTCGTGGAAGGGGGGCAATATGCGCAATGCCATACCTCGTGAGAGCGAAGCGGTGGTGACGGTACCGGTTGATGATGTCGATGAGTTGCAGGGACTGGTGGAATATTGTACGGAAATGTTTGCCGAAGAATACCGCGGGGTGGAAGAAAACATCGTGATGACGATGGAGCGCGTGGATTTGCCTGCTACCCAAGTGCCGGAAGACATTCAGGACAATGTGTTGGATGCCATTATGGCTTGTCATGACGGTGTACTTCGCTACATCCCGTCCATTCCGCACATCGTGGAGACCTCGTCCAATCTGGCGATTGTCAACGTGACGCCGGAACGTGCGGAAGTGCTGATTCTGGCACGCAGTTCGAGCGAGAGCATGATGGATTATATCGGAACCATGTTGGAAAGTTGCTTCAACATGGCGGGTATGAAGGTGGAATTCAGTGGCCGTTACGGGGCATGGCAGCCTAATTTCGATTCGCAGATTACGGCACAGATGGTGGAAATCTATAAGGAAATGTTCGGCGAAGAGGCATTGGTGCAGGTAGTACATGCCGGTTTGGAGTGCAGTCTTATCGGGGAGGTATATCCCGATATGGACTTGGTAAGTTTCGGTCCTACGCTCCGTTCGCCGCATACGCCGGATGAGCGTTGCCATATTCCTTCGGTGGCCAAATTCTGGGCGTTCCTGAAAGAACTGCTCCGCCGGATACCGGAGAAGGCATAAATTTTTTCCATGAAGGCCATGGTATGTTTGGGAGATAATGGGAGGCATGCCACGGACGGATGGCCGCATGGCGTTGTGGAGATTTCTTACTGCTTTGGTTTGTATTCGTAAATAGCTGTGTTTTAGATTATTGAATACTCTAAAAAGTTCTCCTTAGATTCGCAAATCAATCTGCGCCAAACGAAAAATCAATCGCTTGAGACTGATTTTTCGTTTGGCGCAGAACGATTTTACGCTCTCCTCACTTGTCGTTTTGTCGTGGCTTTTCAGGTTTTTGGGCTTTGGGTACGGGTGAACTGGAAACCCGGTCGGTCTGTGATGTACGGTTTTTAGAATATTATAACGTTGAATAGTTTCATTTCTCAAGAAGAATGCCGTTATTTGCATAAATCAGTACTAAAAACCAAAAGAAATAACTATGAAGCAAAAAATCTTATGGAGTATATGCGCGATGTTCCTTTGTTTCGGAACAGGGTGCCCGGCTGCGAGTTTCGATGATTTATGGAAACAAGTGGAAAAATATGAAAGACAAGATTTACCGAAATCAGCTTATAAAGTAGTGGGACAGATAGCCGCCAAAGCAGACAAAGAGCAGCAAAAAGGTCAGCGGATGGCAGCTTTGCTCTACGGTTGCAAGCTCCGTCAGGACATCGTACCCGACAGTTTTTATTCCGACATTATGAAATTGGAACGGCTTAAACGGCAGACTGCCGACGAGGTTCAACGGGCGGTGCTGGCCTCCGTGTTGGGAGAATTGTATGAAGACAATGCCAACCGTAACCGGAATTACAGCGACCGGACGGACGCTCATCCCGACAGCATCCGCGAGTGGTCGTGGGAACAGTTCATGAAGGTCTCGTCGGAGAATTACCTGCTGTCCATGGCCCGTCCGGACTTGTTGGCAGCAGCCAAAGCCACCGACTACATGCCTTTTGTGGAAAAAGGGAAGGATGCCGGTTACTTCGGCGGGGATTTGCTGAATGTCATCGGACGGCGGGCTGTGCAAGCGAGGGCGAACAAGGGCGAAGGCTCGTATGTGCTCGATACGGTTTATGCCCGAATGTTGGCCGTTTATCGCGCCCAGGGAAACCGTGAGGCTGAATTACTCGTGTCCGTCGATTCCGTTGCATTTGCCCTCGAGCGGGGCGATGTGGAACTGGCGGGGCAAACCGGCGGCTTGTCTCCCGAGGAAACCGAGCGCGTGGTGTTGCAATCACCTGCTTATAAAGCTTACGAACGGTTGCTTTCCTGTTTCGGCGATTTGCCTCTGTCGGCGGAAGTGTATTTAGGAATGTTGGATTTGGAGGTTACTCCGGGCACGAAGGTGGCTTGGGCTGAGGAAGGATATGCGAAATATAAGGCATATCCGCGTGCCAAGGAATTGCTGAACCGAAAACGGCAGTTGGAAGCTCCCTTTGTTTTCCTCCGCTTCCCTGCGGAGGTTTATCCCGGCGTCCCGAACGGGTATGTCGTGGAACATCGCAACGTGGCAGGCATGTCGTTGAGTTGGTACCAGCTTCCCGATGGCTTTCCCAAAGCGTATGCGCGGAGGGCGGAGTATCAGAAAGATGAGGCTGCCTATGCGCGGAAATACGGGGTGTTGAGGAAAACGGATCGTTTGAATTGGCAGTCGCAACCGGCTTTCCTGCAAGTTGAGGATACATTCCGGTTGGCTTGTCCCGGCGTGGGCTACTTTGTGGTGGTCGGGAAGGCCGACGGTGTGGCTTCATCCGACGGCAAGATGGTGGCTTCTCTCCGTGCTTCACGTTTCGAGGTGGTGGCCGGGGACTTGCCGGACAGCACGAGCCTCTGCACGGTAGTCGATGCGCAAACTGGTGCTCCCATGCCGTCCGCCACCGTGGAGTGGTGTGCCGCAAAGGACGTGGTTTACTCCACGCAGACGGATGTCGAGGGAAAGGCCAGATGGAACTTTGCGGATTACAGGAAAAAACATGCCGACCGTTACAGCCTTTCCATCAAAGTGAGGAAAGGAGACGACCGTTATAAATATGAACATAGTTGCACCTTCCGGCAGCCTTACCGGACGGATGACGGAACGCACGGTGAGGAACGACTTTACACCGACCGCGCCGTGTACCGCCCCGGCCAGACGGTTTACATCGGGGGCTTGTGTTGGGACCGGAAGAATGACAGGGAACAGGCCGCAGGAGGGCGCAAGGTGGTACTGGCCTTGCGTGACCCGAACGGAAAGACCGTAGCTGAACAGACGGTGGAAAGTGACGAATGGGGAACGTTTTCTGCCACATTTGCCTTACCGGTGAAAGGGCTTTCGGGGCGTTATGCCGTGCGTACGGGGAACAACAGCGTAGGCTTTACGGTGGAGGAATACAAACGACCGACCTTTGAAGTCCGTCTGGATGAGATTACGGCGCGTTATCAGGCAGGCGACACTTTGTGCTTGGCCGGTACGGCCATGGGTTATAACGGGGTTCCGCTCCGGCAGGCTCGCGTGACGGCTGTTTCCGTTGTGGGCAGTTGGTTCTATAGGGTGGACCGTGGAGGAGAGGAAATTCCGATCGACACGGTTTATACCGGCGAAGATGGACGCTTCACGTTGCGTGTTCCGGTGCGTGAGGCCGGGAGGCGTGGACCAAGGTATGGTGCCCGACAGTTCGTGGATGTGTCGGTCATGGGGGCGTCCGGTGAGACACAGACGGCTAAAACGTCCTTCCCTTTGAACGAGGAAAGCTTGCGGCTTACGTTGGAGACCGGTACATATTGGACGAAAGACAGTTTACCCGCTCTCAAGGCTGTGGTGCAAACGAATGCCGGCGCCGAATTCAAGGGCAGGGTGGAAGTGACGGGTGAAATCTACCGGATGCAAGATGGGAAACAGGTGGAAAAGGTGCTTTCCGGCTTTGCCTTCCCTGCCAATAAGCCGGTACGCTTGTCGGAATTGTCCGCACTTCCGTCCGGCAGTTACGAGATGCAATTGCGTGCTGTGACGGAGTCTGATACGCTTGAATATGCCCATCCTTTCGTGCTTTTCAGTTTGTCCGACCGGCATCCCGGAGGCGGCGAAAAGTTTTTCTATTATTGTATAGACGATACGGTCTCTGCCGGTCGTCCCGCCCGTCTGATGGTGGGCAGCGGCGCCGACAGTGTGTCGCTTTTCTATATGCTGTTCTGCGAAGACCGCATTTTGGCAGAGAAAGTTTTCCATTTCTCGGATTCCATCCTGCATTTCGAGTATCCTGAGGTGCCTGCCGGGGCAGACGGCCTTCAGGCGATATTCTATTTTGTCAAAGACGGACAGTATTACGGCCAAAGCCAGCATCTCATTCGTAAACAGCCCGACCGTAGGTTACGCCTCTCGTGGACTTCTTTCCGCGACCGCTTGCTGCCGGGAAGCGAAGAGACTTGGAACCTCCGCATCACCCGGCCCGATGGCCTGCCCGCCCCGGCACAGTTGATGGCCACGCTTTACGATGCCTCGTTGGACGGCATACAGCCGCATGCGTGGAATTTTTCCCATTATGTTCCGCTCTCTTTGCCTCGTGTGGATATAAACAAGTTTTGGTTGTATGGCGGAGACAATATGTCCTACCATGCTTCGGTGCGGCGTGAATCCGTCAAGCCCCTACGGTTCGACTATTTCAATCCGATGATGATGGCGTGGGGCGGCTTGCGCACCGTGGAAGAGGTGCTCATGATTGCGGACAATAGCCTGGCAGTGGGCGCGGCACCGCGCAGCGGTAGGATAGCCGGGGTGGAAATGAAGTTTGGGAAGCAGAAAGCCGCATCTGCGGCCGGTGCGCCTGAATACATGGCTTTGAAATCACCCTCGGAGGAGGAGCAAGCTTTGGTGGAAGGTGTCGCAAAGGCGGAAATGGATAAGGCTCCGGGCGTGGCCGTCCGTGAGAATCTGAATGAAACGGCCTTTTTCTATCCCCGTTTGATGGCCGATACGAGCGGTGTGGTGACCTTGCGCTTCACTTTGCCCGAAAGCCTGACAACGTGGAAATTCATGGCTTTGGCCCATACGAAAGACATGATGGCGGGCTTGTTGACGGACGAAGTGGTGGCCGCCAAGGAGGTGATGGCTCAACTCAGCCTGCCGCGTTTCGTGCGGATGGGCGACCGTGCCACGCTTTCGGCTACGTTGTTCAACTTGACAGAGAAAACGTTGGAAGGCAAGGCCACGATGGAAGTGTTCGACCCGGCTACGGGCGAGGGTCTTTGGAAAGAGACGGTGAAGGTGGAGATGGAGGCGGAATCGGATACGGTGGTGTCTTTTGCCTACACACCTTCAGGCACTGTGTCCTTGCCGGCTTGCCGCATAATCTTCGAAGCCGGGGAACATACCGACGGGGAACAGCGTTACCTCCCCATTTTGGAGGACAAGGAATGGCTGACGCAGACGCAGCCTTTCGTGGTGTCGCACGAGGGGGATACGATGATACGGCTCGACGGTTTGTTCCAAGACAACCATCCTGAGGCGGAGCACCGTCGTCTGACGGTGGAATATACGGCCAATCCCTTGTGGTATGCCGTGCAGGCCCTGCCTTCCGTGCTGGAGCCACGGACGGATGATGTGCTCTCATTGGGCGCGGCCTATTATGCTTCCACGCTTTCTTCTACGTTAGCCGTACGGTATCCGCAGGTGAAAACGGCGGTAGAACTTTGGCAACGCGAGGCGGGTGAAGAGTTCAAAAGTCCTTTGTCTGGTGGGGAAGACCTGACCGGCATCGTGCTGGAAGAAACACCTTGGGTGGCTGATGCCGAGATGGAGACACAGCGGTTAACGGCTTTGCAACAGTTGTTCGATGCCAACCGTCAGGCTGATTTGCGCCGCCGGTTTGCTGAGGCTTTGGGTAAGTTGCAGCGTGGTGATGGATCCTTCGGTTGGTTCGAAGGGATGTCCGGCAACGCATGGCTGACAGGACGTGTGGCCCGTCTGTTGCTCCGGAGCGGAGCGGGCGTAAAGACAGACAGCCTCTTGACGCAGTATGTGGACGTGAAGAAGATGATGGTATATTTGATGGGCAAGGCACACGAAGAAATCATCACGGATAAGGAAAGCCTGCGCGAGCATAAAATCCATGCATACGGAGGTTCCTATTGGTTGGATTACCTTTATTTGGCAAGCCTGAGCGATGTGACGTGGTTTGATGCGTCTGTCCGTAAGGACTTGGGATACATGCAAAGCCGTATTCTGGATTGTGTGGAACAAAGAGAGGCTGACGGTAAAAGACGGATGGCGGGGGATAGTGACAGGCTATCTCTTACCGAAACCGCCCAGGCCGTCATCGTATTGCGCTATATGGGCAAGGCTGATGCCGCCGCCGGACTGGTACGTTCTTTGCGTGAACATTTAGTGGACGGGGCAGAAGGGTTGCATCTGGAATATCCGTCTAACGGTTTTGTGGGTTCCGACCGGAAGATTGCGGTGCATACATTGTTGATGGAAGCATTGTCTGCTCCGGGAAACACGGATGAAAAGGAACAAGAGGGACTGTGCCGCTGGCTGTTATCGCAGAAGCGTTTGCAGGCCTGGGGGACTACCACGAGCAGTATGGATGCCGTGTATGCCTTGATGCAAGGGCAAAAACGGGATTTGGTTTTGCGCTCGAATGATGTGGTTCGGTTGGAAAGTCCCAAGGGTGAAGAACTGGCCGTATTGAAATCCTCGGAAAGCAAGTTGGCAGGTTTGGGTACGGTGACGGCTACGGTGGAAGGCCGCGAGCTGTCGAAAGGTGCCGGTTTGTTGAAAGTGGAAAAGGCGGAAGACCGTCCGTCCGCTTGGGGTGCGGTGTATGCGCAATACCGTTTGCCGCTGTCCGAGGTCGGCAGTTCCGCTTCGGGTCTTCGCATCCGCCAAGAAGTGGACAATGAACATCCCCGGGTGGGCGACCGCGTGACGCTCCGTTACGTGCTCACGTCCGACCGCGACTATGAGTATGTCCGTCTGAAGGCGGGACGCGCGGCTTGTCTGGAACCTGTGGAATCCCGTTCGGGCTATGAATACCGCAATGGTTTGGGATATTATAAGGAGGTGAAGGACGCTTCGACGAACTATTTCTTCGAGCGTTTGCCCAAGGGAACTTACGTGATAGAAGCGGAATGCTACGTGGAGCGTGCCGGACGCTATGCCCTCGGTGCAGTGAAGTTGAACGGAGTGTATGCACCGGAATTCAGTGCATACGGGGCAGGAACGGTATTGGAGGTGAGCGAATGAAGTATATATTGAATATAACACTCGGTATGGGGATGCTGTGGCTCTCCGCAGGATATGCGGAAGCTCAGCAAGTGGAACTCTTGAAACCGAAAGATTTGGGACAGTGGAACATTCCGCCGGGGAATTACAGTGGGATAACGCCGATAGGAGACGGGCGCTATGCCGTGGTGAGCGACAAGGAGGTACAAGACGGATTCTTTGTGTTCCGTATCCGGCAGGATGAGCGGACGGGACAGGTGACCGAGGTGGTGAATGAAGGATTCCGTGGAACGGATTCCGCATTGAAAAACGGTAGGGATGCGGAGGGTGTGGCTTTCGTGCCGGAAGATTCTTTGGTGTGGGTAAGCGGAGAAGCCGATCAACGTATTGTGGCCTATCGGACGGACGGCACACCGGTACACCGCGAACTGGCTGTTCCTCCGGCATTGGGACGGTCGGCCATTACGCCGAATTATGGTTTCGAAGCTTTGGGTTACGACCGTGCGTCCGGACTTTTCTGGACCGTGACCGAGAATGCTTTGAAAGCCGACGGCAGGGTGGCAG
The DNA here is from genome assembly GCF_000233955.1 of Paraprevotella clara YIT 11840. Taxonomy (GTDB): domain Bacteria; phylum Bacteroidota; class Bacteroidia; order Bacteroidales; family Bacteroidaceae; genus Paraprevotella; species Paraprevotella clara. Next base: position 173,873 of record NZ_JH376592.1, on the reverse strand, counting down.
AGCCCGGTGCAGGACATGGCGTTTGCCTTCGTTTGCAGAGTTTCGGGCGTGACGGGCTGCCGCGTGCGTCGTATGCTTATCCGTTGGACATGCCCGAATCGGAGGCCAAAGGAAAACAGTATGCTTTCGGGGTGGTCGCGATCTGGCCGCAGGAAGGCGGACGCTTGTGGGTGATGGAACGGGAATTCAATGTCCCGAAGAGGCGGTTGAAAGCCCGTACCGACATGAAGATTTATGAGGTAGTACTCGGTTCCGGAACGGCACTTCCGGAAAATACCCCGTGGGAACGGTTGTCCGGCTACGCTTTGAAAAAGGAATCGGTTGCGGCTTTTTCCACCCGCATGCGTCTGGTCAGGCCGAAACTGGCCAATTACGAAGGACTGTGCGAAGGAAGTCGTCTGGCCGACGGACGGCGTACATGGCTGCTCGTGAGTGATTCGCAGGGTGGTTATGGAAACAGATTGTGTCATTTGCGGGATTGGATTCGCGTTTGTGTCTCGCCTAAAATAAAATGAATATGAAGAAGAAAAGTTTTTGGAGGCAAGGAATTTTAGCCCTTTGCCTGGCGTGTATGTGTTTCGCCTGTGGCGGTGGCGAAAAGAAAGCTCCGTTGGGGCCGTCTAAGGGACTGCCCGGAGAGTTGTTGTTGATTGTAGATGCTTCGCTTTGGAAAACGAGCGCCCGTGACTCGTTGGAAGATGTGTTGAAAGGCAGTGTGCCCGGTTTGTCGCAACATGAACCCATGTTTCGGATGATACGGATCTTTCCGGAAAATTATTCGGGGCAATACTCCACGATGCGCAATATCATCGAGGTACGTGAGGACCCTCAAGCCGATGGCGTGGAAATGGGAGTGGCGTATAATGTGAAAGCCGTGCCGCAGACTTATGTGAACATCAAGGCGCGGGACGCGGCTTCGCTCAACCATTTTCTGATGACCCATCGGGAGCAGATAACCGATTTGTTCCTTGCTTCGGAAATGCAGTGGGAAGCAGCGCGTTTGAAGAAAAAGTACAGCAAGATTGTGGACGACGCGTCGCGGGAACTTTTCGGCTATACGGTGAAGGTGCCGGCAGATATCGCTAAGGTCAAAAAGGGGGAACAGTTTATCTGGGCTTCGTCAGACCGTCAGACACAAGATATGAACTATGTATGCTACAGTCTTCCGTTGGCGGACAGCAGCATGTTGTTGACCAAACGGTGGGTAGAACTGCGTGATTCGGTCATGAAACGGAATATTCCCGGTTCGACACCCGAGAACTGGATGACCACCACACGTGAAAACGGCGAACCGTTGGTGGTGCAGCGGTCGGTTCAGTTGGCCGACGGGCGTCAGGTATATGAGATGCGCGGTCTGTGGGAGATGCGCAAAGGGGCGCTCGGCGGTCCTTTCGTGTCGTTGGCATATCCCGACTCTGCGCAGGGGCGTTTGTTGGTGACGGAAGGTTTTATTTATTCGCCCGATACGAACAAACGCGACCTGGTGCGCCGCATGGAAGCCGCCTTGCGTACGTTAGCTCCGATGAAACCTTGAAAAAAACGCTTCCTTCCTTGTGGGATGGGGCCGTTTTTCTTATCTTTGTTCTCACGAAGATAGGATGCGGTTCGGTATAGACCAATCAGAAAACTGCGTTTTCGTTTGTCTCTGCGCTCACCTTTCACTATCTTTGTACCAAATGAAAGTACGAATATGTCTGTAAAAAGAACCTTCCTGAGCGTTTGGGGAATGATACTGGCGGGAGTTGTGTGGGCACAACCCCGGCTTGCCGTAGACCGCGATGTGGCCAACATGGGTGAGATTATGTTTCAACTGCCTTCTAAAGTAAACTTTACGTTGCGCAACACGGGGACTGACCCGTTGAGTATCACGGAAGTCATCCCTTCATGCGGCTGTACGGCCGTAGACTGGACGCGCGAGCTGATAGCCCCCGGAGCGGAAGGTACGATCACAGCGATATATGACGCCAAGATGTTGGGCGTTTTCCAGAAAGACCTTGAGGTGTACACCAATGCTTCGGACGAGCCGGTTTATTTGCATATACAAGGGCGCGTGGTGTCTAAGCTGTCCGACTATTCAGGTTCTTTTCCCATAGATTTGGGGAATGTGCGATTGAATATCAATAATATAGAATTTGACAATGTGAATCGCGGAGATCATCCGATGGTGGAACTGCAAATCGTCAATATGGGGCGGAAGAGTTACAAGCCTTATCTGATGCACTTGCCGCCTTATCTTTCGGCACAGTATTTCCCGGAGACGTTGAGCGGCGGGCGTATCGGCAAGATCATGCTCACGCTGGACAGTGAGAAGTTGCACCAGATGGGGTTGACGCAGACTTCCATCTACTTGGCCCGTAAGGTGGGCGACAAGGTGTCGGAGGACAATGAGATTACAGTTTCTTCCGTGTTGTTGCCCGACTTTTCGTCTTTGTCGGCGAAAGACAGGGAACAGGCACCTCACATGGAACTTTCCGCCGACACATTGGACATGGGCGAACTGGGACGCAAGCGTAAGAAGTCGATGACAGTCCTTGTGAGCAATAAGGGCAAGCGTACGCTCGAAATCCGGACTTTGCAAGTCTTCAATAAAGCTTTGGCTGTGGGGTTGAGCGACCGGAATATCGAGCCGGGTGAGACGGCGAAGCTGAAAGTCACGGTGTTGGCTAAATATCTGAATAAAGTGAAGAGCAGCCCGCGCGTGTTGTTGATTACGAACGACCCTGCCCGCTCGAAAGAGATTATTACCGTAAACGTGAAGCAATAAAGATGACGGCTATGGAACATCCTGAGAACAGTGCGGAATATAAGGGACTGACCGTGAACAGCGGCGTAGCCCAACCTTCGATTGTGAACCCGTACCTGAAGCGCGGCCGGTACCGGCATCGGCAGATGTCGGCAGGGGATTATGTGGAAGGCATCCTGAAAGGGGACGTGACGATACTCGGACGGGCCGTGACGTTGGTGGAAAGTACGAACCCCGCCCATCAGGCCGTGGCGCAGGAAGTGATAGAAAAATGCCTGCCCCATGCCGGGCGTTCCATTCGCGTGGGCATCAGCGGGGTGCCCGGTGCCGGGAAAAGTACAAGCATTGACGTGTTCGGCATCCATGTGTTGCAGGAGTACGGAGGCAAATTGGCCGTGCTGGCCATCGACCCGAGCAGCGAGCGGAGCAAAGGGAGTATTTTGGGCGACAAGACCCGTATGGAGAAACTGGCCGTGCATCCCGACTCTTTTATCCGTCCCAGTCCCTCGGCCGGTTCGTTAGGCGGCGTAGCCCGCAAGACGCGTGAGACGATCATCCTATGCGAGGCTGCCGGTTTCGACAAGATTTTCGTGGAGACGGTGGGCGTGGGACAGAGCGAAACGGCCTGTCATTCCATGGTAGACTTCTTCCTGCTCATCCAGTTGGCCGGTACGGGAGATGAGTTGCAAGGCATCAAACGCGGTATCATGGAGATGGCCGACGGCATCGTCATCAACAAATGTGACGGGAACAACGTGGATAAGTGCCAGTTGGCCGCTACGCAGTTCCGCAATGCGTTGCACCTGTTCCCAGCCCCAGAAAGCGGATGGACGCCACAAGTGCTGACCTATTCCGGCTTTTACAATTTGGGCGTGAAGGAGATTTGGGACATGGTGTACCGTTATATGGATTTTGTGAAAGGGAACGGATATTTCGAACATCGGCGCAACGAGCAGTCCAAATACTGGATGTATGAGACCATCAACGAGCAGTTGCGCAACAGCTTTTTCCAGAACGAACAAATTGTATCCCGTCTGGCTGAAGCCGAAGCCATGGTGTTGTCGGGACGGCAAACCTCTTTCGTGGCAGCCAAACAGTTGCTCGATGAATATTTCGCCTCGCTCCGGTGAGCGGAGGTGGCGCGTAGGAAACAGCCGGGACGGATGTGTGGCATCCGTCCCGGCTGTTTTTCTTCTGGACAGGAAGCCCCGTCCTGTGTGTTTACGGTTACATCCGCTTCCGGATGGCTTCAGCGCATTCCTCCATCAGCCACTTCGGAGTGGACGTGGCCCCGCAGATGCCTACCGAACGGCAGTCCTCCAACCAGGCGAAATCGATTTCCGACGCGGCGTCCACCAGATACGAGCGTGGGTTCACGCTTCGGCATTCGTCGTACAAGACTTTTCCGTTGGAACTCTTTTTGCCGCACACGAAGAGAATCACATCGTGGCGCGTGGCGAAATCGCGGATGTGCGGCATGCGGTTGGCCACTTGGCGGCAAATGGTGTCATAGTAACGGAAGGTTGCTGTGGGAGAGATGTACGCGCCGATGTATTCCACGATTTTCCGGAAACCCTCCAACGGTTTGGTGGTTTGCGAATACAGGCAAATGTCCCGGTTGAAGTCCAGTTTGTCTACTTCTTCCGGCGATTCGATGACGATGGCCTTGCCGTCGGTCTGTCCCACGAGACCGAGCACCTCGGCATGGCCGTTCTTTCCGTAGATGACGATTTGTTTGCTTTCCGTGCCCCCCTCCTGGTATTCCTTTTTGATGCGTTCCTGTAAGTGAAGTACCACAGGGCAGGTCGCGTCTATGATTTCAATCCCGTTGGTTTCGGCTTGCCCGTACGTGGCCGGAGGCTCACCGTGGGCACGCAAGAGCACTTTGGCGTGATGCAAGGTCGAGAATGTGGCGTGGTCGATGGTGATGAGGCCGAGTTTTTTCAGACGGTCGCATTCCTTGCCGTTGTGCACGATGTCGCCCAGACAATAGAGCGTGGCTCCCCGTGCCAGCTCTTCTTCCGCCTTGTTGATGGCGCGGGTCACGCCGAAGCAGAAGCCCGACCCTTGGTCTATCTCTATCTTCATTTGTAAGAATCCTTTAAGTTTTAAACACTGTGCCGTACAGTCCCTTTTTCCGTTTTGCTGAAGTTGTCGTTTCGTTCTGCTCCGAATGGAAAATCAATCGGAGCAGAACGATTTTTCAATCTCAAGAGATTGATTTTTCATTCTCAGTAGATTTTTTAGCCGACTCTATCTTATTGGTATGCAATGGTTTGCATGTTTGTATGGAATCCTCTTTATTCCGCTCCGGCAGCTTTGCGGAACCGGGCTGCGAGCCATTCCTTTTGTTCGGAAATCGTCATGTGGCTGTTGTCCAGTTCTATGGCGTCGTCGGCCTTACGGAGCGGACTTACGGCGCGGCTCGTGTCTATCCGGTCGCGTTCTTTCACGTTTTCCAGGATTTCCTCGTAACTGCCTTTTTCACCTTTGGCCTGCAATTCGTCATAGCGGCGTTGGGCACGGATTTCGGGCGAGGCGGTCACGAATATTTTGAGCTCGGCATCGGGGAACACCGTCGTGCCGATGTCCCGTCCGTCCATGACGATACCTTTTTCCCGTCCCATCTGTTGTTGGAGGCTGACCATGGCTTCGCGCACGAAACCGAGTGCGGCCACGATGCTGACTTTGGACGATACGGCCAGCGTACGGATGTCGTCTTCCACCAACGCCCCGTCCAGATAGGTTTGTGGTTTTCCCGTCTCGGGATTGAGCTTGAAAGCGATGTCTATGTGCGGAAGGGCGGTTTTCAGGCGGTCGGTGTCTACCTCGTCGCCGTGGAATAGCCCGTGCCGGAGGCAGTAGAGCGTGACGGCACGGTACATGGCACCGCTGTCGATGTAAATATAGCCTATTTCGCGAGCTAAATCTTTGGCCATCGTGCTTTTTCCGCAAGAGGAAAAACCGTCTATGGCAATCGTGATTTTCTTCATGTCGTTCTGTATATTATAATAATGTATAAGCTGAAATGAGGACTTGTCTGTCCTTACAGGCGGTAGGACGCGTTGAAGACGAAAGACGGGGCGGACAGGTGGTACTGGGCGTATGCCAGTCCGAAACCGAAACGGGAAAGCAGGATGCCCGCACCGGCACAAAGACCGGCGGCGTGGGAAGAGCCTACCGCCTTCATTTCGTTGGCTTTCCGGAAGTTGTAACCCAAGGACAGGTACATGTAGTCGGTAGGCAGGAAATCCACGCCCGCTGCCAGATGGTTCATGAGCATCTTGCCTGTAGACAACTCTTCGCCCGATGCGAAATAGTAATCCTTGTCCCATCGTGTCAGGTCCACGAGGGTGACGGACACGCGGAATGGGGCGTGGTCGAATCCTTTCGTAAAACCGATTTGCATGGAGAAGGGCAGCTTTTCGTGAATTTCGCCGAATGCTTTTACCTGTCCGCCCAGGTTGCGCGCTACGGCCGACAACGAGAAATCCGTGTTCTCGTTGTAGTAATTTACGCCCAAATCTACGGCCAGTGCCACAGACGAATAGTCGCCGTATTTCGAATAGATGAACTTTCCTGTGGCACCACCGGCCCACCGGTCGTTCAGGTTGTAGGCATACATGCCGCTCAAAGCCATGTCCATGGCCGAGAAAGAGCCCACGGTGACGTTGTCGGCCGTGATTTCGTCCATGGTGCCGTAGTGGGCATATTGCGCCGTGACGCCCATTGTGGAACGTTCTCCCAATATCTTGACAAACGCCGCGCTCCCCACGTTACATCCTTGCAGGTAAGTCATGAAATTGAGATTCAGCGTCTTGTCACTTACGGAACTGAGCAGTGCGGGGTTGCTGAAAACGAGCGACGCGTCGTCCTCTATCAGGGAGATATTGCGTCCGCCCAAAGCCGTGGAATGTGCGGACACAGGCATTTCCAAGAAGTTGAACACGGAGTTGCTTTCTTGGGCATGCGACGCGGCAGCAAGCAGGATATATAATGCTAAAATAAGCTTTTTCGTCATCTGAAATGAATTTTGTGGCCAAAGATACGGATTTTCTGAAATATCTGATTATATTTGCGCGATAATTCCGTATGGGCATACCGTTATGCAGATATAACGTGAAAAAGTCCGATTTAGGGTGTGGAACGAAAAAAAATGTGAGATTGGAAAAAAAATGGGGCGAAGCGCATGAGATATAAAAAAAATGTGCTACTTTTGCCCTTGCATGAAGAATACGTAAAAAGCTAAATATAATATGGAAATTAAAAAATCATTGAGCGCGGATCTCGAAGGCAAGAAAGGCACTGGATTACTGATGGGCTTTGTCTTGGCTCTTTCGGCCATGTTTGTCGCATTCGAGTGGACACAGCATGACAAGAAGGTTATTGAAACAGAACCTGTATTCACGGCGGCGATTGAGGAGGACATGATTCCCATCACGCAACAGCCCGAAGTTGTGGCACCACCCCCGGCTGCAGCTCCGAAAATCGCTGAAATCATCAATATCGTGGACAATGAAACGGAATTGGTGGAGGAGGAAGTGGAAACTTCCGAGGAAGTGAACCAAGCCATTGTGACGACTCCGGGTACGGGGACAACGGCCGTAGCTACGGGACCGGTAGGCCCTGTGGTGGAAGAAGTGGACGAGAACCAGATTTATGACATCGTAGAGGAGAATCCTCGCTTCCCCGGTGGTGAAGAAGCTTGTATGAAGTGGTTGTCCGACAACATCAAGTATCCCCCTATTTGTGTGGAGCAAGGTATTCAGGGACGTGTATACGCTCAGTTCGTGGTGAACAAGGATGGTTCTATCGTGGATATTAAGATTGTGCGTAGTCCGGATCCTTATTTGTCGAAAGAGGCTGAGCGCGTGTTGAAGATGATGCCGAAGTGGAGTCCCGGTAAGCAAAGAGGTAAACCGGTACGTGTGAAGTTCTCATTGCCGGTGATGTTCAGATTGCAATAATATAATAAGATGTATAATGTAAGGAGGCTGCTCACGGCAGCCTCTTTTTGTGAAAAGTATAGCCTATGTATAATTGGAAAGAACTTTTAGACTACATTAACGGTGAGATTGCCGGAATGTCTTTCGAGCGTCAGCCGGCGGAACTCTATGCACCGATTCGTTACGTCCTTTCGATGGGGGGGAAGCGAATCCGGCCGGTATTGATGTTGATGGCTTATAACCTTTATAAGGAAAAGGTGGAGGTTATCGGATCCCAGGCCATGGCCATCGAGATTTATCATAATTATACGTTGTTGCACGATGATTTGATGGACAGGGCCGATATGCGGCGGGGTATGGCTACGGTGCATAAGAAATGGGACGACAATGCCGCGATATTGAGTGGGGACTCCATGCTGGTCATGGCTTACCGTTACATGCAGCAGGGTTGTCCGGTGGAACAATTGGGAAACGTTATGGGATTGTTTACGGAAACTGCCCTTGAAATAGGAGAAGGGCAGCAATACGATATTGAATTCGAGACCCGTGCGGATGTCAGCGAAGAAGAATATATAGAGATGATTCGTTTGAAGACATCCGTATTGTTGGCTTGCGCGCTGAAAATCGGGGCATGGCTGGGGGATGCCCCCCGGCAGGATGCGGAGCTTCTTTATCGTTTCGGCGAGAATCTCGGTCTGGCTTTCCAGTTGCAGGATGATTACTTGGATGTATATGGCGACCCGGCGGTCTTCGGTAAGAAAATAGGAGGGGATATCCTGTGCAACAAGAAGACTTATATGCTGATTAATGCGTTGGGGCGCGCTTTGCCTGCCGATCGTGAGCGGTTGGAGCAGTGGTTGGAAAAAGAAGAGGGGACTTATGCGCCTGAAGAAAAAATCGCCGCCGTAACAGAACTGTATGATAAGATGGGTGTCCGTGCCTTGTGCGACGAGAAAATCCGTTTCTATTTTGAACGGGCTCATGAAATTCTGGATAAGGTGAATTTGCCGGAGGAGCGGAAGGAACCGTTGTGGGAGATGGCGCAAAGTTTGTTGAATCGGAAGTCTTGAAGGAACGGGGAAGTCGGTGATGAGAATAATTGATACGCATGCCCATTTGTTCGATGAGGTTTTTGCCGAAGATTTGGAAGAGGTGGTTTCCCGTGCTTTGCAGAACGATGTGGAGAAGGTGTTTCTGCCCAATATAGATGAGACGACTATCACGTCCATGTTGGAATTGTGTACAAGGTTTCCGGGATTCTTTCATCCGATGCTGGGGCTTCATCCCACGGAGGTGAGAGCGGATTATGGCGAGGTGCTCGGACGTATGGAGGCACTGTTGCAAGCCGGCCATTCTTTTATAGGTATCGGTGAAGTGGGATTGGACTATTACTGGGACCGTACTTATTATAAAGAACAGCAAGAAGCCTTCCGTTGCCAAGTGGAGTGGTCGCTGTCATACGGTCTTCCCCTGATGATTCATTCCCGTTCCGCACAAAAAGAACTGGTGGACCTGCTCACTCCTTTTCGTACGAGAGGGGTTGCAGGAGTTTTCCATAGCTTTGGCGGCACGGTGGAAGAGGCACGGGAGTTGCTTTCGTTCGAAGGATTCATGATAGGAATCAATGGTGTGCTGACTTTTAAAAAGTCTGCCTTGCCGGAGGTGTTGCGGCAGATTCCGATAGAGCGGGTGGTGCTGGAAACCGATGCCCCTTATTTGTCGCCGGTTCCTCACCGGGGCAAAAGGAATGAAAGCGCATATATCCGGCACACATTGGTGAAAGTGGCGGAGGTTTACGGTTTGCCGGTGGAAACGGTTGCCGAACAAACATACGAAAATGCATTGAAAATGTATCCTGGCGCCCGTAAATGAAGCCGTCGAAAGGTTAAAATTAAACTTTTTGTAGGATGAGACGCACTTTTTGGGCTGAGTATGGTGATAGTCCGGAAAAAAAAGAATATTTTTGTACTCGAAAACGGAGGCATATCGTTTTTTTTTGTAACTTGCGCCCGTTTTGAGAAGGAGAGATGCTCGAGTGGCTGAAGAGGCACGCCTGGAAAGCGTGTATACGCCTAAAGCGTATCGGGGGTTCGAATCCCCCTCTCTCCGCTAAACATAAACGAGGAAATAATAATAATTAATATTAATCTTAAAAAATTAGACACACAATGAAAAAGTTATTTGCAATTATTGCGATGTTTGGAGTTTTTGCATTCGGTGCGACTCAGGCCATGATGGCACAGACTGACGAGGCCGCTGCTGCGGAATCGGATTCGGCTGCTGCAATGGTAGACAGTGCAGCAGTAGATTCGGCTGCCATAGATACGGCTGTTGTCGAGACAATGGATGCTACGGAAGAAACTGTTGCGCCGGTAGAGGAAGAAAGCTTCCATAAGGAATTGAAGACGAAGTTCATCGAAGGTGATGCAGGCTTCATGTCATTGGTTGCTATAGCCTTGGTGTTCGGTTTGGCATTCTGCATTGAACGTATCATTTACTTGAGCTTGGCTGAAATCGATTCTAAAAAATTGATGGCTCAGATTGAGGAAAGACTGAATGCAGGTGATGTTGAAGGTGCAAAGACGATCTGCCGTAACACTCGCGGTCCTATTGCTTCTATCTGCTATCAGGGCTTGATGCGTTTCGATGACGGTGTGGAGGATGTAGAGCGTTCTATTACGGCTTATGGTGCCGTGCAGGCCGGCTATTTGGAAAAAGGATGCTCTTGGATTACCTTGTTTATTGCTATGGCACCGTCACTCGGGTTCTTGGGTACTGTGATCGGTATGGTGATGGCCTTCGACCAGATTCAGCAGGCAGGTGATATTTCTCCGACTATCGTTGCCGGTGGTATGAAGGTGGCCTTGATTACGACAATCTTCGGTATTATCGTTGCATTGGTATTGCAGGTATTTTATAACTATATCCTTTCTAAGATTGAGGAAATCACTTCTAACATGGAAGAAGCTACTATTTCTTTGCTTGACATGTGTATGAAGTATAACTTGAAAAAATAATTAGCAATATGGCAGCAAAGAAATATATGACGTCATATTATGTCCTGTATGCTTGCTTTGCAATCATCGTATTGTTTTTCGCGGCATTCTTTGGATATGGATATGATAATCCCGTAGGAGATTATAACGCTCCTGTTTGTACGGAAGGTTTAATGTGGCTGATGTATGGTATGTTTGCCGTAACTTGCTTGTTGGCGCTTTGGAGTGTCGTTCGCGGCATTAAGATTTCCATGGGTTCCAAGGGAGGCGACATCAGCGGTGTGCCGGGGGCTAAGATTAGTGCTGTTTCTTTTGCCCTTTTGGTAGTTTCTTTAGTGGTAGGTTGGGTTTGTAACCTGAACGAGACCGATTTTACGGCAGCGGACGGAACTGTGACATCTGCCACTATGGTTACCGTAACTGATATGTTCTTGGTATCGATTTATATCATGTTGTTATTGACTACTGTTGCAGTTGTCTTTAACATGTCTGGTGTAATGAAGAAAAAGAAATAAAAACGTCTAATTTAAGAGTAGGAAATGGCAAGAAAAAAAAGAAAAGTACCTGGATTGAACGCCAGTTCAACAGCGGATATTTCTTTCATATTGCTTATCTTCTTCCTTGTGACAACTTCAATGGATACGGATTCCGGTTTGGCAAGACGCTTGCCGCCGCCGCCTGAAGATGAACAAAACGAAGCTCAGATAGACGTGAAAGAGAGAAACGTGTTGATGGTTAAAGTCAATGCAGCGGGGCAACTCATGTGTGGGGGGGATTTCATCGAGATCGACCAATTGTGCGATAGAGTGAAAGATTTCGTGAAGAACGAGAACAACAGTCCTAACCTGCCTGAGAAACATGCCAAGAATATTCCTTTGTTGGGAGTATGTGCGGTGACGGACAAGCATGTGGTTTCCGTACAGACCGACCGAGGGACAAGTTATAATGTGTATTTTCAGGTTCAGAACGAGTTGGTTCGTGCATACAATGAGTTGAGAGACGAGTTGAGTAAAGCCAAGTTCGGGAAACTTTATGGGGCTTTGGATGATGAGCATCAGGCTGCCATTCGCGAATACTATCCGCAGAAGATTTCCGAGGCAGAACCTAAAAATTATGGAGGGACAGACTAATGGGACGATTTAGTAGAGGCGGAAGCCGAGAAATGCCGGAATTGAATACATCTTCACTTCCTGACTTGATTTTTACCATTTTGTTCTTCTTCATGATCGTAACGACCATGCGTGAAGTTACCTTGAAAGTGAAATTTACGGTGCCTACAGGTACGGAATTGGAGAAGTTGGAGAAGAAATCTGCGGTTTCTTTCATCTATGTAGGGCCTCCGACAGACCAATTAAGGGCTGCAATGGGTTCGGGTACGAGAATCCAGTTGAATGATAGATTTGCGGAGCCGGCCGAGGTGATGGATTTCATTGCGGAGGAACGTACAAGAATGACAGACCAGGCTGCCCAGACTGTATCTATGAAAGTAGATCAACATACGCAGATGGGTATTATTACCGATATCAAACAGGTTTTACGTAAGTCGTGGGCCTTAAAGATCAATTATTCTGCTGCAAAGCGAAATTGATAAAGAGAAATCATTAAAAAACGGTATTTTCATTATGAAAATGCCGTTTTTTTTATGGATTTATACCAAGGTCTTTGTTTTTTCTTTATTTTTGCAATAAATAAACGAATAGATTATGGGGATTGCTAATTTGGATGCTCTTGACGAGCAGATTCTGAAATTAATTGCCGACAACGCACGTATTCCTTTTTTGGAAGTGGCTCGTGCTTGTCATGTATCTGGTGCCGCTATTCATCAGCGCATACAGAAGTTGACGCGCTTAGGGGTCTTGAAAGGTTCACAATATGTGTTGGACCCGGAAAGAATCGGTTACGAGACTTGTGCCTACGTGGGGCTTTTTCTGAAAGATCCTTCAGATTTCGATCGCGTGGTAGAGGAGTTGAGAAACATTCCGGAAGTGGTGGAATGTCATTATACAACTGGTGATTATGACATGTTTATCAAAATCTACGCCCGGAACAACCACCACATGTTGAGTATCATCCATGATAAGTTACAGCCTTTGGGCTTGCAACGCTCCGAAACCATTATTTCTTTTCATGAGGCCATTAACCGGCAGATGCCGATTCCTGAGATAAAGAATAAGAAGGGGAGCACGGAGAATATGGATGTAGAAGTGGAGGAAGAAGAATAATGGGGAGAAAGGAAAAGAGGTTGTCATGTCGGGAAGGCGGACAACCTCTTTTCCTTTCTTTTTAGGTCTTGTTATTTTATACGATTCTTCGTTTGAGACGGAATTTCTTAGGGGTATCAATGGTGGCTCTTTCTCTGATAATCTTTGAAGGAGAAAGGGCATTGATGTTTTTCGTCCCTATCATGTCGGGAACTTTGTATGAGTTCCCATAGCCGGATGTCGAAGGGCGGGAAGAAGGCATCCGCTTGTTGGGGCGTGTCTTCTATTTCCGTGAGATATAGTTTTTGGGCGAGTGGCAGGGCTTCTTTGTACACACTTTCACCGCCGATGATGAATATCTCTTCTTCTTCCTTACAATGTGACAGAGCTTCTTGTAAGCTACTGAATGTTTCCGCACCGGGGAAGACGGCTGCTTTGTTTTTACTCAGCACGATATTACGCCGGTTGGGCAACGCTCCTTTGGGAAAGGATTCAAACGTCTTGCGCCCCATGATGATGGTGTGTCCGGTGGTGAGTGCCTTGAAGCGCCTCAGGTCGTCGGGAAGCCGGTACAGCAAGCGGTTTTCAAAACCGATGGCACGGTTGCGTGCAATAGCTACGATAACGGATATCATGTCGGGATGGTTAGAGGGTTATACGGAAACCGCACCGGCAATGTGCGGCCAAGGATTATAGTCTTCCAATGTGAAGTCTTCGAACTTGAAGTCGAAGATGCTTTTCACGTCCGGATTGAGCTTCATGCGAGGCAAGGGACGAGGTTCCCGGGTGAGTTGCAGTTTCACTTGTTCCAGATGATTCTTATAGATATGTGTGTCTCCTAACGTGTGTACGAAGTCGCCTGCTTTCAGTCCCGTCACTTGTGCCATCATCATCAACAACAGGGCGTATGATGCAATATTGAAGGGAACGCCGAGAAACGTATCCGCACTACGCTGGTAGAGCTGGAGGCTCAATTTCCCGTTAGCCACGTAGAACTGAAAAAAAGCATGGCAGGGAGGCAGGTTCATGTTCCCGAGATCGCCGACGTTCCATGCACTGACGATGATACGGCGCGAATCGGGATTGTGTTTGATGGTATCCACAGCCTCTTGTATCTGGTCTATGAATCCCCCTTTATAGTCCGGCCACGAACGCCACTGATACCCGTAAATATGTCCCAGGTCGCCGTTCTCGTCCGCCCATTCGTTCCAGATCCTTACGCCGTGTTCCTGCAAATATTTCACGTTGGTATCGCCTTGCAGGAACCAGAGCAGTTCGTAGATGATGGATTTCAGGTGTAACTTCTTTGTGGTAAGCAGCGGGAATCCTTCTTCGAGGTTGAACCGCATCTGATGGCCGAATACACTGAGGGTACCCGTACCCGTACGGTCGCTTTTTTCCACGCCTTCCTCCAGTATTCTGTGTAACAGGTCGAGATATTGTTTCATGCTTAATATTGTTTTATTCTTTTTTCTTCTTGATAAGGGTGGTCAGCCAATCGTTGGCGGCTATGCAGAGCATGACTACACCCACGACATACAACAGGTCGGTGAAGTCGATAATCCATTCAATGACGATAAGCCCTACGCCCCAACAGGCATTCTTGATGGCAGATTGTTTGAGCAATTGGTTTCTCCTATCTTCGTCTACCGTCCGTTTTTCCGGGTCATACGCGGATCTTTCTATTCTCATGTTCTTTTCACGATGAGAACGGTATATCAGGTAGACGGCCAAAAGTACGAGGAGGACAGGAATGAGGAACAGGATTACGGTAAGTACCGTAAGGAGCACGCCGCCAATTCCGAGAAGTCCGGATATGAAGTCCAAAATCCCTTCGTTTCCCAAGTCTTCCATGAGAGAAAATGTGTGGGAGTAAACCGATGGAGGAGCATTCCACGTGCTGTCGTCAACCACGTCTTCCAGAGCCGACACCGTATCGGAGTAGACAGTGATGCCATTTTGTGCCAAGGTAATATTTTGTGCGAGACAAGCCCATAAAAGGCAAAGCCATATTTTGAGCCGTATGACGGGAAATATAGGGCGTTTCATGTGATAAGCTGTTTGATTTTTGGGACAAAGATAGCGAAAGGCGAGCGCAGAGACAAATGAAAACGAAGTTTTCTGGTTTGGCTATGCCGAGCCGCATCCTATCTTCGTGGGAACAAAGATAGCGAAAGGCGAGCGCAGAAGCAAATGAAAATCCGTCCGATTTTGTTGTTCGCCCCATTTTTTTTGCCTACTTTTATCCTCATAAAATGATACGACATGACACGACCGGATATACCTCAAGAGTTTAAAGACTATGCCCGACGTTTGCTCGGTGCGGAGCGTTATGCACGTTTTGCCCAAGCTTTGGATGAAGACCCTTCCGTAAGTGTGAGGCTGAACCCGTTCAAGGCCGTATGGTCCGGTCTTTTAGCGGAAGATTTGAATGGGGTAGATGGCTCGGTGCCTTGGGCCTCCGGAGAAGGATGCTACCTGAGCGAACGCCCTCCGTTCACGTTCGACCCGTTGTTTCATGCCGGTGCCTATTATGTACAAGAGGCGGCTTCCATGTTTTTGGGGCAAATCTTACGCCGTTATGTGACTCGTCCGGTGGTAGCACTCGACCTTTGTGCTGCGCCCGGGGGCAAGTCTACCCATATTCGTTCATGTCTGCCGGAGGGTAGCCTGCTGGTATCCAACGAGCCCGTTAAGGCACGTGCTCAGGTTTTACTGGAGAATCTGACGAAGTGGGGACATCCCGACGTGATAGTGACAAACAGTTACCCAAAGGATTTTGCCCGTTTGCCGGACTTTTTCGACCTGTTGGTGACCGATGTGCCGTGCTCCGGTGAGGGGATGTTCCGGAAAGAAGAAGATGCCGTGACGGGTTGGAGCATGGAGGCTGTGCGGATGTGCCGGGACCGTCAGCGTGAGATTTTGCGTGACGTATGGCTTTCGTTGAAGCCGGGAGGGCTGTTGGTGTACAGTACTTGTACGCTGAATGCTTTGGAGGATGAGGAAAATGTGGCTTGGATAGCCGAAGAACTTGGTGCGGAAATACTTCCTTTTGATGTGGAACCGGGTTGGGGTGTCGTCGGGAACCTGTTGGCAGTCTCCTCAGTAAAAGATACGGCGAAGGCGGAAAAGCTTTTTCCCGTCGCCCATTTCATTCCCGGCTTTACTCGTGGAGAAGGATTCTTTTTGGCTGTTTTACGTAAAAATGGCGAAGAGGAGACTTCTGATTGGGCGATGTCCTTCGATAGGTATGAAAATGAGCGCGTGAAGTCTAAAAAGAAACGTGCGCTACACGCTTCCGTTCCGGCTTTGCCTGCTTCCTGCCGGTCATGGTTGCTTCATGCCGATACCTTTGATTTCGTGCCCGACGGACCGGTGTGGACGGCTGTACGCGCTTCGTTCTCCCGTCAGGTAGGCCTGTTGCAGGAAGCGGTTAAAGTGTGGCAGGCTGGTGTTCCGTTGGCTACGGTAAAGGGGAAAGACTATATTCCGCTGCACGCTTTAGCGATGTCCGTTGACTTGAATCGCTCGGCTTTTCCAATTGTTCCCGTTTCCTACGATATGGCGGTGGCCTATTTACGTAAAGAAGTGCTTGTCTTACCTCCCGACACTCCTAAAGGTTACGTGTTGCTGACGTTTCAGGATACTCCGATCGGTTTCGTGAAAAATATAGGTGGACGGGCCAATAACCTTTATCCCCAGGAATGGAAAATACGTACAAGTTATCTTTCAACTTATAGTTTAAGGGGAGATTTAGGACGAAAATCAATAGAGTAAAGTGAAAAATACTAAAAAATAGATGCTTTTCCTTTTGATTCCTTGCTTTTTAATCCGGTAAAAGCTATATTTAAAGCCTGAGAGTGTGAATGGATTGAAACGATGAGGGTTCATACTCACACCGTAGAAATCTAATTGTCTAACTTAATCTAAACAACGCTATGAAAATTTTATTTATCGGATCCGGGTGCGCCTGCAGGCTACCTTTTGTAGAATATCTTTTTAAGAAGAAAATACAAGAGGCAGAGGTTCCGGACATTGAAGTAGAGTCTGCCGATATGGCCATGTGGGGAGTCACTTCTAATGAAAGTGGGATTCCGGAAAGCAGTGGTCCTGATAAAGTAGGCAATTTACTGAATCAGGCTGATTTTATCGTGGTTATGGAGGGGAGGCAGCGCAACTTTCTGACACGTTTTATGGATTACAGTAGTTGGAATAAAATTCACTTATTCTTGGATTATTGTACATCCGGGAAAGAACATTTGGTAGGTTCCGTGTGTGGCGATCTCGATTATCAGACGCAGGATGAAGAAATGACTAACGGTTGCATGAATCTGATAGCTCGTATAAAAGCCTTTTTGAAGGAGCATTTAGGCGAGAAAACGGAAATCTCCACGTTGATAACGGCTTAAACGATAAAGCATATCGGGCAGGGACATTCATGCTCGGTATGCTTTATGATTAGATATGAAGGAATATGTGTTTTGTGAAAACTATTGTGAGTCTCCTTGTGATGCTTATGGTCGGATTGCAAAGTGTGCAATCGCAAAATTGGGTCATAGTGAAAACTCCGTCTGTAAAGGTGATATCCGAAACACGGAGGGTCGGGGGAGTCTTGGGGAAAGCTAAAAAAGGGGCGGCGTTATGGTTGCGTGAAGGGACGGTAACGGATGATTGGGCTCATGTTTGGTTTAAGGGACGTGCCGGAGGGCTGCCGCTTTCTGCCGTGGAACAGTTCTCTTCGTCAAAGCTTTCGTGGCAGGCTATGGCGCGTACATACGATTTGGTGAGCCTTAAAGAAGAAGGTAAAGTGTTGGCCACAATGGATTTCGAGGTAAGGGACAGTACGTTGTTCATGTGTTTGCGTTGGCCGGATTCAAGGCGGGGTACGGAAATCTATGAGTTGGCTCGGGATTCTTGCCGGTTGGTAGCCACGCGGGCTTGTGCTGGGGAGATGCCCGACGACATGAAGATGTTTTATCAAACTGCCAAGTCATTGAAATATGCACGTGTTTTCTATTACGATGAAACGAAAAAATCTTTCTTCGACGGGGACTCTTTCTATTTTCGTGAAAATGCAGAGGCCGTTTCCAAGGATACCGCTTGCTTTTCTGGGGTAAGGATACGATTAAAAGAATTTCGGAAAGAAACGAAGGGACCTAAGACAGGCACCGGTCGGAATGCCGTTATGCCTGGGGAGCAGAATCCTGAGTTTCCGGGAGGTGAAAAGGCATGTATGGCCTTTTTGTCTAAGAATATCCACTATCCGCCTGTTTGTGTATCTGAAGAAGCGAGCGGAAGAGTATATGTGCAATTCGTGGTGGAAAAGGACGGAGAAATCGGTCAAATCAGGGTGTTGCGAAGTCCTCATCCTTATTTGGCACAGGAAGCAGTGAGGGTGGTGGGCATGATGCCTGATTGGAAGCCCGGATATAAGAACGGCAAACCCGTCAGGGTGTTGTTTTCTTTGCCGGTAAAGTTTGGGTTGAAATAGGCATAAGGAAAGATGAAAGGCGGAAGCGAAGTGTATTCCTTCCGCTTTATTCTTGTGGTGTAGCGCTGTCCTGCTCTTTTGCTTCCGTGTTGTTTTTCGGTGCGTCCGGCGTATCGAACAAACCGTAAGTAGTACGGAGGACACGGAATTCCGTCCGGCGGTTCAGGGCGTTGCAGATTTCCTGCTGTTCTTCCGGCAGTTTTTTGATGAAAGCTTCCGTCAACGTGTCGTTCTCATGCAGGAACGGATACCGTTCCGTCAATCGTTTGCGGATGACTTTCGGGCGTGTCTCGCCGTATCCGATGGGAGTCAGACGGTCGGTTGCGACGCCGTGTGCTATCAGGTACTTCACCACGGATTCTGCCCGGCGTTGGGAGAGGCGGATGTTGTATTCATCCCTTCCCCGGTAGTCGCAATGCGAGCTGAGTTCAATCGTGATGTTCGGATTGTCTTCCATGAGCGTGACGAGGGAATCCAGTGCGAGGGTAGAAGAGTCCGTGAGTTCCGCACTGTCGAAAGCGTAAAACACATTGTCTACCAATACGGGAGCCGTGATAGAAGCCAGTTCGAACTGAAGTACGTATTCTTTGCTTACGCTGCTGGTGTCCACTCGCAGTTGTTCTTTATGATTCAGGAATCCCTTGCACGTACCTAAAAATACATAGTCTACATTCGGTTGGATTTCCTGGGTAAAGGAACCGTCGCCTTTCACGCTCAACTTTAGATTGGTTCCGTCGTTGCCTACCATGTAAACCAAGCCTTCCGGCAGTTCATAGCCGTCTTTTTCGTAGACCCATCCCTTGACCGTGAGCAATACTTCCGGACATTCGAAACTCATGATGTGGTCCCACCCTCGGGCATCGCCTCGGTTGGTACTGAAAAATCCCCGGTTGTGCAGTCCGTCGAAAGTCATGGCAAAATCATCTCCTTGCGAATTCATCGGATATTTCAGGTTCTCTACGGTCCATGTGCCCGTACTGTCCTGTTCGGCCTTGAACAGGTCCAAGCCGCCCATGCCGACGTGTCCGTCGGAGGAAAAATACAAATCTCCGTTCGGACGGAACGAAGGGAACATTTCATTCCCCGGAGTATTGATGGGTTCGCCGAGATTATCCACTCCGCCTAACCCGTGTTCTCCTATTTCGATTCGCCAGATGTCCAGGCCTCCTAATCCTCCCGGCATGTCGGAGACGAAATACAGCCATCTGCCGTCCGGCGATACGGTAGGATGGGCAAAGGAGGATAAAGTGTCTTTGGTGATTTCCAACAATTTGGGTGCGCCCCAACTGGCATCCGTACGATCCGAAGTATAAATCTGTGCATATCGCGGATATTCGGGGTCATGCGTGCAACGGGTGAAATACATCGTTTTGCCGTCCGGCGAGAAAGCACAGGCTCCTTCATCGTACTCACTGTTTATCTCGGATTCTACCTGTTCCGGCGACTGCCATTTCCCTTTATCGTCTTTTCGGGAGATAAAGATGTCACCGGACTTGATTCCTGTGATGCCGCTCAGTTCGTTGCCTGTTGCCTGTGGGCGTGTGGAAGTCAGGTACAGCATGTCCATATCATCCCCTGTCAGCATCGGGCAATAGTCCGAACGGCGGGCATTGAGTAGCGGTTCTTTCTTTATCGAATACAATGTAGGTTTCTGTTTCCAGATGGGCGCCATGGTACAGCCCTGTAGGCCGTGACGTGCCAACACGTCGTCCGGTTTGTACTGAAGGTAAATCTCATAATTCTGCAACGCTTTTTTGTAATCGCCGTTTTTGCGTTGCATTTCAGCTAAATAAAAATAAACGATGCTGTCCGGGTAGTTGTATCGTGCCGCATTCTGATATGACCCGATAGCCCGTGAGGTGTAATTGATACGCCGATAACAGTCTGCGGCTTTATAGGCCCGTTCGCCCCTCTTGGCCCGTTCCTTGGGTTTGGTTCGCATATAAGCTTTCCGGTATTCGGCAGCCGCTTCGAAATATTCTCCGATGGCGTAGAATTTATCTCCTTTTTTCACATTGCTTTCCGCACTACAGCCTGCGAGCCATAGTGTCACGAAAACGACCCCAAAAAGAGAAATCCATTTTTTCATATTCCGTTCGGTGTGCAAATATAATTTTTTTATTTCATTTGCCCTTGCAGTTCACTGCTTTTTTTGGACCGTAACGGTTTTTAATGGTCTCTTTGTGGGGTCGTTGTGCAATAGTGAATATCTCGTTTAGCGGATAATGATTTTATCTTGTTTTACGCTACCGTCGGTGAAGGTGGTCTGACGGATGTTGATACCCTTGCGGGGCTGCTCTAACTGTATACCGTCCATTGAATAATATATCGTTCGTGCCACAACTTTACCGCCGGTCGTTTCGGATACCTTACTGCCTTCTACAGGAATGAATTCGAACGGGTAATCATTCGGGGTTTCCGTCGCAGCGAAGTCGATACTGCCGTCTTCTGCCACTTGCCAATAGATGTTACCGCTACGGGCCGACTTTTGGATGGCTAATGTTTCAATATCTACGGCACCGCTGAAGCGGAACGGCTTGGTCATGGTTTCCTGCCACAACCCCTCGTCGGTCAAGTAGGTTCCGTCCAAAACCGACTGGAAACCGTAGGTCGTAGAAGGAGGAGTGTTGACGACGTTCCATTGTTGCGCAGCTTTATTGGATTCATCTTCTGGCTCGAACGAGGGATAGTCGTCGTTGCCATGATTGGTAAGATACGTTCCGTAGGTCTTGTGCCGGATGTAGTAGTTGCCCGGTGTTACACTGCGGTATCCCGTTTCTTTTACATAGATTTGATAAGTGATGGTACTTGTCTGGCCGTTTATGGTATAATCCAATGTATAAGAGGCGGAAGTTTGCACGTTATTAATGGTGAGAGAGTCTTTGGTAGAGCCGTCTCCCCACAAGTAAGTTCCTCCCGTCATGGCATCTGCCGGTGTGGCCGTGAGCGTCACGTTGTCGCCTTTTTCTACGATCATCATGTTCTTATCCGTATAACGTCCGCCGTTGACGATGATGTCAGGGCGTGCAGCCTGTACATTGATACGGAAGACGGTTTCCTGGCGACGTCCGCCTTGATTGGTATGGATGACGGAAACGGTACGTGAGGTCGTGACGTGCGGTAGGGTGATGGAAGAAGCCGTACTGCCGGTTTCCCACAAATAGCTTCCATAGCCTCCCACACCGAATATGGATAAGGACACTTCGCTGTTGTATAATACGTTGATGGAAGTCGCTGCACGTGTGGAACCATTATAGGTTATGGTCGGGTTGATTGTGCTTTCCCCACAATCGCCTTCCACGGCGATGCTGAACATCTGTTCGCTTTCCACACCGTTTTCATTCGTATATGTCACGCGCCAGATGCCGCTCCTGTCGGCTGCCACGGTGAGGTCTTTCGTGTTTTCTCCGGTGCTCCATTTCCATTTTCCCGTATCGGTCGTGCCGTCGGGAAGTTGTGGCTTCAGGGTGACAATCGTACCTGCCGGGAGCGTTTCTGTGGGTTCGGTACGGTACGTATTGTGCAGTCCGCCCAGTTCGTTGTGTTCCACGCTTATACCGTTGTATTCCATGATGGGAGTGAGCGGGGTGGGTATTTGTTCGGGAGTAGGGAAGTCGCGGGTGTTCATCAATACGGAATAGCCCATGTGGTCGTAGCCTCCGCTGGTGTTACCCTGTCCGCCGCCGTCGATGCCCATTTTTTCGTAGACTGCTTTGGAGAAAGGCATTTCTACGCCTTTAATGCCTTCATAGTGCCCGATGACGGTACCCCAGTAAGGACGTATTTGTTCTCCCAATGCAGGGCCGGTCTGCAGCCATGCCCTGCCGTCGCTCCAATGCAGGCCACTGCTTCCGTAATGATAGTTTGTCCATGGCAGGTTTTGCACGCTTTGTATTTGTGCCGCCAAATACTCTATACCGGCTGCCAGTCTGTGGTCCATGTAAGAGAACAAATCATCGCCTTGGTTCCAACCGATGTGGGCTACGTCTACGGCCAGTCCGCCGGCCATGGTGGCATGGCCCACATCACGGCCGCTTTCTTGCATTTGTCCCAGTTTGCCGTAAGCTCCGGTTTCCAAATCAGATTCTTGTGTCGTGACGACAAGGTTGCCTAAAAACTCGGTCAGTCCGTCGTTCAGGATAGGGTCGGAAGTACGCGGGTCGGTGAAGGTGCCCACTTGATCGTATTTGAAGAAAGACAGTCCCTGATTATAAATGAATACGTCATCGCAAAGGATGCCTATGCTCATGACGGCCAGTACGTTGCAAAGTCCCCAGTTCGACCAGTAATGCCCGGGGCATTCCCACCATTTTCCCGAATTTTGCCAAGTTCCGTTGCGGCCGCGCAGGAAGCCGATGCAAGATGGATACCACACGTCGAGCATCCATTGTTTGAATGTGGTGAAATCTTCGTCAGACCATCCTTCGTAGTCGCGCACGAGTTCGGCGGCGTTGGCAAAGGCATATCCGTATAGTCCTGCAGCCAGTGCATAATTGGAGTCGCCTCCGATGCCTTTGGTGACGCGTGCCCATTTCATCAGGACATCTACTGCGTGTTTGGCATGTTCTTCCGAACCGTCGATTTTCCACCGCAGGGCATTTTGGTAAGCGATAGAAGCTCCCTGCGCTGCATTAATGTAATTTTCTCCTACTCCCCCTCCGCGTATGATGGTCGGTACGGGATTTGTAGCTGCCGTAGACTGTGAGAATCCGGCGTTGACCAATACATTGTAGGCTGCTACGACTTTTTCATTTCCGGCTTTGAGCTGTTCCCTGATACGTTCAAAGTCGGCATCGGTATGGAGGGCACCGGGATGCCGGAATCCTCTTTCTGTGTCGTATCCTGTCGTAATGCCTGTGACATCGAAATCGAATCCTGCCGCGGCTTCCAAGGCCGTACGGGCTGATGCGAGGTTTTCGAGCTGTCGGTCGATGGCATTTTGGTTTACTTTACCTTCGTTCACGAGGTCTTGGGCGATATTGACTTCGTCTTGGTAAAGTGCAACGATTGCGCCTGTGTAAGAAGAGGCGTGTGAAGCGATATATTCCTGGGCTTCATTGATGGCATTTTGCAATGCCGTGAAGTCGCCCGGATTGCCGTAAGTATATTCGTATTCCAAATCGTCAACTGCGGCTGCCAGTTCGCCGATTTCCGATGTTCCCAGTACACGGTCATAGAGGCGGACGTCGGCTACAAGAGTTTGCTTCAGGTAATTGTCGGCTGTAAAAGCGGGACGTCCGATCCATGCGTAAGGAACAGAAGTGGTGAAGTTGGATGAATTGGTGGGCATCTCGGTGTTCGTTCCCTTGGCCACTCCGTCGAGGTAGAGCGTACCGGTTTGTCCGTCTTGGGTGTACACGACGTGTGTCCATTTTCCTTTGGCCGCTTCTCCACCGATTTCTATAGCCGTTTCGTTGCCGTATCCTCCTGTGGCGTTGGCAAAGCGTTGGGCATTGAGGCGGTAAGCAGAGTACTTGCCCTCCGACCCCGTACAGGCCGCAGAAGAGGAGAATGTCCAAAGGAAGAAGCCGGCACCGGAAAGTGAGGCTTTCTCGTCTACGCGGTAGTACATGGAGATGGAGTACGCATCCATACTCTTGAACAGTTCGCCCGCTTGTTCTGTCAGGTCGAGATAACCGGTTCCGCTACCGAGATCGAGTACGCGGTATTTTCCCATTTTGCTTACCGTAGCTTCATTTTTGAGTGAGGCCGTGATGCCGGAACATTCCGTATCCGAGACGGAAGTACCATTCATGTTTTTAAAATCGAAGTGCAGGCGAAGGCCATTTTCCTGGCCCATTGCGGTATGGCCGGCACATACGATAAGGCAGGATGCCAATAGCGTCCTAAACCTGTTTCTTTTGCTTTTCATGTTTTTGTTCATAAGTGTGATTCGATATAAATTGAGTCATTCGTTTTATGTTTATACGAATGAACAATTAAAACTACCTGTTATAAAAAGTATAAAGAACGTTAAATTAGAAAAGAAAACCGCGGCACAGGGATTAGCTTTCCTTGTGTCGCGGTTGGGGATGAGGTAATTTTTCTTCGGTTATTTCTGTTTTTTCCCGTTCCAATAATTCTCCAGCCGGTCGGCCTCTTCTTGGGTCAGGTGGATGACTGCGCCGTGCTTGGGCGACCGGAAGTTAGTGGTCTTCATCACGCCTTCGTTGAAGCGTCCCAAGTTTTTGAAGTGTACGAAATCGCTGGTTTCTACAAAACCGAAGTTATGTGGGTTGATACCGAATATATCGTACATGAGCACCCATTTGTCTTCACCGATTCGTTTCCAGACGTTAGGCGCCTCGCAGGCCACCGGTTCAAAGTCTATCCAACGCGGGTCGAACCGGTAGCCTCCGTCGATACGGTCGGAAACCGCCTGTTTGATGCCCGAACCGGATTCATGCGCCACGTAGAACAAGTGATATTCCATTTTTTGCCGTTCCTCGTTCCATATCGGGGTGATGTCGCCGTCGATGGCAGACGCTCCCGAGGGGTATTCAAACAAGATTTGCGGAATGCTCTCGATACGGTTGAAATCTTGGTTTACGTAGACATAATAAAGCCTGTTCTGCTCGGTGCCGAACCGCATGGTAAAATAAATCATCATCCGTCCCGTGACGGGGTCGTAGACCGTTTCCGGCGCCCAAGCGCAACCGATTTGTGCAAATTCCTTGGACATTTGGTCGAAACGTATGTTGGTGCGCGTCCAATGGATGAGGTCGAACGACTTCATCAGCACCAAGCCACGGTTGTTTCCCCAGCCATAAGTTTTTCCGTCGCGCTCCCATTCCGTATCGCGGTAACCGTCGCGTTGTGCATAAATATGCAGGTCGGTCATGGCCAAGTAGAAGCCGCCGTCCGGACCACGGTAGATATGCGGGTCGCGGATACCTTTCTGGTCGGCAATCGTATCGCCTGCAATAATGGGCTTGCCGTCGTTCAGAGCGGTAAACGTATAACCGTCACGGCTGATGGCCGCATGCAGGCAGTGGTCTTCGTCCTGATGGAATACCATAAGGTAGGCCGCCATGTCTTTTTCTTGCGGTGTGGCGTCACGGTAGGTGAAGTTGCGGAAAGTAGTACGTCCTTTTCCCGCGGACAGGAGTGCAGGACGAAGGGCATAGAACCCACCGTAGTTGTTGTGATGAAGTCCCGACACGTCGATATCCGTGGCCAGTTCCTTCCATGACTTTCCGTCCTTGCTGGCAGAGAGGGTCACGCGGTTGGCACGGTTGAGCAGGCGGAGGTGGAAATGCTTGTGGTAATCGGACGGCATGGTTTCGGTTTTTTCCCCGTTGCGGTATATCGTGAACGTCTTTCCGTCCGAAGCGACACCGGCATATGCCTTCTCGTCATAGAACAAGAGCAGGCCGCCCGTGTTTCCTTTTCCGAGAGCGATTTCCGTCGTGAGTTCATAGTTCTTGTCGGTGGCTGTAACCATGAGCAACCGTCCGTCAGCCGGTGTCTTGCCTTTGGCTTTGACGCTCATGCCATCCTTGCCGAACGAGAGGCTTTCGGGGGCGTATTCCTTCCAAAAGGTCCATTGCAGGCCGAGCTGCTTGCCCGTGAAGTCGTCGGAAAGTTCCAGTCCGTGTTTTTCAGGGGCTTGTGCCGGGAGCGGACGGGCGTCATGCCGCAACTTGACCCATCCGTCGGCCGTCCATTCCACCGGGTCTATCAGCGTCTGCCGGCCCAACGTGTGGTAACCTTGTGCGTAAGCGTGGTACACCACCCACCAGTTTCCTTCGGCATCGTCGATGAGCGTACCGTGTCCTTTCGACCACCAAGGGTCGCTTGCACTATAGGTATGCACCAAAGGATTGTAGGGAGAGTTTTCCCACGGCCCGAACACGCTTTTGGAACGTGCCACAACCACCATGTGGCTCGTGGCCGGTCCGGCCGTGCCGCCTTCTGCCGATACCATATAATAATAACCGTCCTTGTGCAACAGTTTCGGACCTTCGAGGAACATGTCGCCATTGCCTTCGGTTTTCCATTCTTTGGGGAATTGCCAGCCTTCGTAGACGGTCTTTTTCGGTCCCGTCACTTTCAGCCCGTCATCGCTCAGCGGGGCTATGGCACCTTTGTCTACATATAAATACCGCTTACCGTCTTCGCCCACTACATGTCCGGGGTCGATGCCCGTCAGGTCGAGTTTCACCGGTTGGCTCCACGGGCCGCGGATGTTGTCGGCATAGACCACATAGTTGGCTCCGGCAGCGGGATAGTAGATATAGTAACGTCCTTTGTACTTCACCAAGTCTGGAGCGTAGACCGAACCGTCGAGGGCATGGAGTGCACGGGCTATGGGTGTCCAGTTCACCAAGTCGGTAGAATGCCAGACGAGCAGTCCCGGTGCATAATTAAAAGATGAGTTCGTCATGTAGAAGTCTTTTCCTTCCCTGATGATGGACGGGTCGGGATAATCCCCACCCAGAAGCAGGCGAGGGAAGGTTTGTGCACGGCCTGTGGTTGCCAGGCATAAAAATAGTAAACTAAGAATCAGTTTGCTGATGCGAGTACTGTTCATGGTTTTAGTGATTAAAAGTTATTGGGTTGAAATTCTCTTCAAAGGTATATAAATAGGGAGTGAAGAGTGTGCTGTTTACACACGAACGTTTGTTCTTTTAATACAGTTTAACTGTTTTATATTTCATTTTTCTTCTGCGACAACTAAGATGGGATTGGACATGTCGTTCAATGGATAATCGTTTACCGCTATTTTCTTTAAAACTTCCAAGTCGTTGTCGTCAAACCTGTCTATGGGCAGTAAATCCACCGCCTTATCATTGAATGCCACCCAAGGCCAAAAACTTACATGCTTGAATCCTTTTAAAGAAAGGTGTTCCGATTCACTTCCATAAGCATACTTCTTATCGTGGATAAAAGCATACGAGTGGCGGTCTATCAGTAGGTCGCACTGCTCCTTGTCCATGGTCACGGTTAAATAAAAGTATTTATCTGTAACCACAATGTTGTCGATTTGATACTTCGTCCTGTAGAGTTCGTCCGCATAATCCCAGTTTTCACATAGTTTCCTGCTTGGGCGAAGATTACCTCTGTCCATCGTTAATGTGTCTATGATACCTTGTTGGGTAAGTAAAGTCACTTTGTCGTCAAATGGCAGCATGAACATGACTCCCTCCGAAGTATTACGAAGCATGCCGGTCCTTGTCATACTACGTGAAACCTGTTCGTTATCTTCATATATAGGATATGTACCTTTCTCGACTCCTTCAGGCGACACTGTACGAAGGCTGACCTGAAGCCCCTCGCCAGAATACTTCCTCGTCTCGCAAACCAAGGCGTCCAACTGTTTGTTGAACCTGACAGTCTGGAGGATTTCACCGTTTTCGGCTATCTTGAACTGTCCTATATAGTTGCCTTCAAGGTCGTATTTATATATGAAACCTCCCATGTTTCCGACATAGATAATTTTCTTGTTTTCATCATAATTGGCTGAGTTGATACGCTCGTGTTCTCCATGTCCTTTTCCTAACCGTCCCACTCTGTTCAGGAATTTTCCATTGGAATCAAATCTCAGAATCTCGTCTTGCTCCCAAATCAGCACGTTGTCGCCGTCCATTCCAAACACGTTCGGGCTGCTCAATATGCTTTGCCCGTGGGTCTCAAGCGGAATGAATTTTATGGAAGAGTAAATGCTTTCTGTAGGAACAACGATTTCGTTCTGTCCTATGTCGGTCAAATCTATTATAGCTCCGCCTTTTTGTCGGCTACATGCGCATAAGCAAAAAATACACAGCAATAGAAAATGACGTTTATTCATTGTGCTGTTTATTTAAATGATCCACTAATTTTAATACAAGCAAAATAGATGTGGTTCTCGTCGGGATTTTCCATGGCAATGGCAATTCCCTCTTTACAAACGTGCATGTTTTGGTAATGGAACTTTTTGTAATCCGTTGAGATGCTGCTTTCCGACAAAATTTCTCCCTTCGTATCCGATATGACGATGGAGAACGGTTTGCAAAATGCTCCTTTCTCGTTCCAGTCTTGTAACGGATGTTCTGCAAGTCTCAGGTAGAGATTCCGGTAAGGATCATATATGATATTGGAATAAGTAGTTTGGCTGATATAGTAACGGATTTCATTAGTTTCATCTTCTGAACCGTCAAATGCAAATTCTTCAATGCCCTTATCGTACCGGCTTTTCATTGGTATGGTATCGCACAATGAAAAATCATTATTATAACGCAGTACTTTATCCAATATAGGGAAACTATACAGGTAGCGGCCTTTTGAATCCTTAGTTACGTATGTGCAATTCATATAATATCCTCCCCAATTATATTGCATATATAAATCAGGATAATAAGCAACAGATTTCCATTCGCCTGATTCCTTGTATAAGCATTCAGATATGGGGATGGTCAAACCTTTCGCTTGGCTTAGTGCACCCAATATGCTTCCGGAAAGCAGAAACTTTTCATGGTCGGATTCAATACGTGTCCCGTTCAGTGCATCTACTGAAGAGACCCATTGTGTATAATTATCACTTCGGGGGATATTCCAACGTTTTTGAATATTTCCGTTCGAGTCAATTAAAAAGACAGTTTTCTTGCCATCATTGTAAATGATAATAGAATCAGAATTTATATAATTAAATCCGGAACAGTTCCTAAGAAGGCCGCATTGATGGAGCGAAACAGAATCTTCGAGTATTCCTTGTTGCCAATCAAAAACATAGAGGTAGAATTCGTCCAACATAACGTATTTATCTACCCCGTTCATTGAGATAACCTGAGAAGCCATCGGCTTATTGGTGATGTTTTCCCCAACACTGATTTTTTTGACCTCATAATGATTAATATCTATCATGGAACTGTCGCTGATATTGACCATTTTACTTTGTATGCTTTGGGGGTGGTTTTGGCAAGCTCCCAACAAGCCTATCAATATAAATACCAATAAATGAGCCTTTTTCATGATATTACTTTGTTGTTCATTCTTGTAAACATATAAAAAAGAAATGAATTATAAAAATTTTTTTATCAGAAATCTGTGTTGAATAATCAAAATCGGTCAAAAAGCGGTTGATTTTATGTTTTCAAGCAATACTTCACTTGCAAAGATTGTGGTAAGACCATATCCTTTAGCCTTACAGGAGTAAATGTATGCGGCAGGGGTGGAAGCATGGAGTGCCTTTGTCAAAGAACTTGGGACAGTTGGAGGTTGTCGGGGTAGAAAAAGGTGTTTTGCCGGAGTCCGTCATTCCCTGCATGCTCCCCCCCAAGGGTTTTGAAAAAACATCCTTCATCTTTCAGGATATAAGGTAACCGGTTAACATATAATGCGTTATGGAATGAAGGATGTTTCAGGCATCTTTCCGTTTCCTTTCATTGCGGAAAGCGGTAAAAAGTTCTCAGCCGAATGATTTTTCAATCTCAGCCAAACGATTTTTCATTCTAAGCCAACTGATTTTTCAATCTGAATCAAGCGAAATGAAGCATGGCTGAAAGATGCCTGAAACATCCTTCAGCTTATAATATCAAAAGTATGAGAGACTTACCATGCGACCTGAAGGATGAAAGATCTTTTTGCAAAATTCCTGTGTAGGAGCGGTACGGTATGCAAGGACGTGGCTTATGAAGAGATTTCCAGCGGTGCGCGGAAAGTACATCCGTTTTTCCATTCCGAACAGCCGAATGCGGTCTTGCCTTTGATGATATGCCCTTTTCCGCAGAGCGGGCAGAGGTCCCCCTCTTTGGGGGCAGGAGGCGTGGCCGGAATTATGGCAGCTTGAGGGGCGGCCGACTTTTTAGATAAATCGCTCCCGCTCGGCATAGTCAAGCGAGCTTGGCTATGCTCTCGCTTACTCGCGATTTTGCGTGTCGTCTTTTGGGTTTTGGTCGGTTTTTCTTTCGCGGCTCCCTTTTTTCCCTTGGGTGCAGGCTTATCTTCCTGTGTTTCCGCGACACGGCGATTGGTGTTGTCCGCCAGGACGGTATGTACGATTTCGGCTACCATTTGCTTGAGTTCTTCCAAAAAGGTTTTGGCATCGTAGGTTTTCTTTTCAATCAACCGCAGACGGCGTTCCCAAATGCCGGTCAACTCGGCACTTTTGAGCAGTTCTTCGTGAATCAGGCTGATGAGTTCCACCCCCGTGGGAGTGGCTATCAGGTTTTTCCGTTCCAATCGGATATAATGTCGCTTGAAGAGGGTCTGGATGATGGCGGCCCGGGTGGACGGACGGCCGATACCGTTCTCTTTCAAGGCATCACGCAATTCGTCGTCGTCCACCAAGCGACCCGCAGTCTCCATGGCGCGCAAGAGCGTGGCTTCTGTGTAAGGTTTGGGCGGTTGTGTCCATTTTTCGGCCAAGTCCGGTACGTGAGGGCCGCTTTCGCCTTTTGTGAAAGCGGGAAGCGTGCGTTCCTCCTCGGCGGTTTTTGCCAAGGTTTCCGCTGTTTTGGCCTCCTGTGCATACACGTCCCGCCAGCCCGGCAAGAGAATCTGTTTGCCGGTGGCTTTGAATGGAATGTCGGCCGTTTCGCCGAGGATGGTGGTGGTAGCAAATTTACAGTCGGGGTAGAACGCTGCGATGAAACGCCGCGCCACGAGGTCGAATACCCGTTGTTCGTCCGGTGTCAAGCCGTGTGGTGCTACTCCTGTAGGGATAATGGCATGGTGGTCGGTGACTTTGGAAGAGTCGAACACCTTTTTACTCTTTTTCAACGCCGCGCCACGTAAGGGTTGGAGCAAGGCGGCGTATTCGCCGGCTATACCGTTGAGAATGGCGTTGCATTTCGGATAAATGTCGTCGCTCAGGAAAGTGGTGTCCACACGCGGATAAGTCGTGAATTTCTTCTCGTAGAGCGACTGGATGAGTTGCAGGGTCAGGTCGGATGAGAAAGAAAACTTGCGGTTGCATTCCACCTGTAGCGAGGTCAGGTCGTACAAGCGGGGAGGGGCTTCCGTTCCGTTTTTCTTGGTGACGGACGTAATCGTGAACGGTGCGTCTTTGATTTGTTCAAGGGCTTTCCGCCCTTCTTCTTCCGAGGTGAATCCCCGGCGTGCCACATCGTTTGCCTTGCCGCTTCCGTTGCCGTTCGCACCTTTTTCCTGAGAAGCCGTTGCGGTTTCCTCTTCGTCTTGTTCCAACACAGCGGTAAAGACTGTATCACGGTAGTGGGTGGTCAGCACCCAATAAGGTTCCGGTTTGAAGTTCTTGATTTCCAGTTGACGGTTGACGATGAGGGCCAGTGTGGGAGTCTGCACCCGTCCGATGCTCAGCACCTGGCGTCCCTGTGCGTACTTCAACGTGTAGAGCCGCGTGGCGTTCATGCCCAAAGTCCAGTCGCCGATGGCGCGGCTCAGTCCGGCTTCGTAGAGCGACTGGTATTCGCTCTGGTCTTTCAGGTTGCTGAATCCCTCACGGATGGCTTCTTCCGTGAGTGACGAAATCCAGAGGCGTTTCACCGGACATCGGGCACCGGCCTTCTGCATGACCCAACGTTGTATCAGCTCCCCCTCCTGCCCGGCATCTCCGCAGTTGATGATCATGTCGGCAGCCTGCATCAGTCGCTCAATCACCCGGAACTGTTCTTCGATGCCCTTGTCGCTTTTCAGCTTGATGCCGAAGCGGGGAGGAATCATAGGTAATGAAGAAAGGCTCCACGCTTTCCAGAGCGGAGTATATTCGTGCGGTTCCTTCAGCTCGCAAAGATGACCGAAAGTCCAAGTGACCTGGTAGCCGTTGCCTTCCCAATAATTACGGTGGTCTTGCGTGGCGCCCAGCACTTTGGCAATGTCTTTACCCACACTGGGTTTCTCTGCGATACATACAATCATGCGTTTCTCTTCTTCATTATAGCGGGACAAAGATAGTGTTTTTTGCCGGAAAAATGCAGGGAAAGCCTTTCGATTTGCAAGTGGATACAAGGATGTCTGGGGATTGGGATTGTATTTTTGCGGTTGTTTTATAGTTAAAAAACGCCCGAAGCCTCTTCTTTTCTTTCTTTTTTATTATTTTTGCATTGTTTTAATACAAAAAAGTGTGTCTATGAGAAAGTCTACTTCTATTTTTAAGGCAGTTTTGATTGCCTTGTTTGCTATTTCATTGGGTGTGGAAATGGTTTCGGC
The DNA here is from genome assembly GCF_000233955.1 of Paraprevotella clara YIT 11840. Taxonomy (GTDB): domain Bacteria; phylum Bacteroidota; class Bacteroidia; order Bacteroidales; family Bacteroidaceae; genus Paraprevotella; species Paraprevotella clara. Next base: position 141,390 of record NZ_JH376592.1, on the reverse strand, counting down.
AGCCGGTTTCCCTTCGGTTAAGGATTTGTATGGCCGCTATAAATTTAGTGGAGAATGCTCTTATGTTGACATGGTTTCTGGAGCGGCGGGCGAGGCTCCGGTTCCTGCTACAACGGATTATAATATGGCCGTGTTGCCGGGCGAATCAGAGAATGAAGTGAAGGTGCTCGGTTTCTTCGGTTATGGCGGTGGTGTGACGTTGACCTATAATCAGGAAGATGGAACGTTGAAGGGAGAAACGCCAACCGCAGTGTTTATAATGGGAATGAATTTAATGGTTGTAGCGGATGCGGCATCTACAGGAGGGACTGTTGTCTTTAATTATCAGGTGACGGAGAAAGACGGCAAAATACAGATTACGGCGCAGAATGCATTGGAAGATGTCACCATTATGGATATGGAGAACGGTATTATGGGGATGCTTTCTTACGCTTCTGCATATACCATGACCAAGGAGGAAGCCTCCTATAATCTTAGTGATGTGATTGGGGAGTACGATTTCGCGTCGACGAGAGTCGATAATAATTTGTTGGCTGATGCGTCTGAAAATTTTAAGCTGAAAATTATGGGAAATACCTCAGAAACGATTTCTTCCGGTGTGAGCTTAGGGAATTGGTTCGGGGTGGAAAACACGGATGTGACCGCTGAGTTCTATGCCGATGGTGGCATATTGGTATTGCCGCATGATATGAAACTGGCCAATGGCATGTGCTTCGGGCAGCAACCAACTGAGGAAGGTGGGTATAATCCCAACGAAGCTCCGTTCTTTTTTGTGGAAAAAGACAAGTTGGTGACTCCGGGCTATTTGGTATTAGACAACGGATTCGATGAGGTAATGGAAATGCCATTGCAAATGTCTGTCGTTGGCGGTGAGGCTGTGAAGGCAGGAAGTAGCATTAGCAGCCGTTGTATCAAGGATGTCAAAATTTATAGTTCAGACGGTTCGATTCGCGTGGATGGGTTGGAAGATGCCGAAATCTGTGTGTTTGACGCACAGGGTATGCTGGTGGCATCTGCGCACGGAGCTACAGCAGCATTTAACGGCCTGAAGTCTGGTCTGTATCTGGTGAAATTTGGCAATCAGACAGCGAAAGTTGTAGTGAAATAACCTGAAGATATACATGTAAAACGAAGGGAACCGAGTCTTGTGAGACTTCTTTCTCTTCGTTTTATTTTTCTTTTTCCAGAGTGTTGGAGAAAGGGAATATAAAATGGTTGGCAGGAGTAGTAATGTCCTGCTTTTTTATATATAACGAAAGAAGTATGAAAATAAACTTGAGAATCGTATTTTTCCGTTTGAAGGCTTACGGTGCTGGGCTTGCCCTTTTCGTTCTTGCGATGGTGCTCTCATCGGTCACTGCGCTTCATGCACAGAACGGTACGGGTGTCGGAGGGGCGGTCCGTACCGAAACAGTCGGAAGTACGGAAAAAATGACGGTAAAAGGCGTTGTGGTGGATAAGGAGACCGGAGAGACCATGATTGGAGTTTCCATTCGCGTATTGGGTACGGACGTGATTACGGTGACGGATATAGACGGTGCTTATTCATTAACTTTGCCCAAAGGACGTTATAAAGTGGTTTTTACTTATATCGGCTACGAAAGGTTAGAGCGGGAATTGGACGCATCCCATACGGAAAGTTTTAAGAAGGTAGTGATGGCTCCGGCTTCGAAAGCCATGAACGAAGTGGTGGTGACGGGAATATACCAGCGTAAGAAGGAAAGCTTTACGGGATCGGCTGCCACTTTCGAGGGGCCGGAATTGAAAAAAATCGGGGTACAGAATGTCTTGCAGAGTTTGAAAACCCTTGACCCTTCTTTCAAAATCGCGGATAACATCCAGTTTGGTTCAGACCCCAACCGCATGCCGGACATCGAAATCCGTGGTAAGAGCAGTATTATGGGGTTGAAAGAGGAGTATGGTACGGATCCGAATCAGCCTTTGTTCATATTGGACGGATTTGAAACCGATTTGCAGACGGTCTCGGATTTGAACATGAACCGTGTGGCTTCCGTTACGATATTGAAGGATGCGGCTTCTACGGCTATTTACGGTTCGAAAGCGGCCAATGGTGTTGTGGTCATCGAGACGGTGAAGCCGGAGAAGGGACGGTTGCGCTTGAGTTATAAAGGCGACTTTTCTCTGACGATGGCCGACTTGACGGATTATAACCTGATGAATGCCAGCGAAAAGATAAAGTTCGAAGAATTGGCCGGGTTATATACTGATTTGACGAACGACCCGTTAAACCAACTGAGGTTGGACAACCTGAGGAACGAACGTTTGAAAGAAGTGGCACGTGGAGTGGATACTTATTGGTTGAGTGAGCCGTTGCGTACCGGTTTCGTGCAAAAACATAACGTTTATGCCGAGGGCGGAGAAGAGAAAATCAGGTATGGCTTAGGGCTGACTTACGGGAATACGGAAGGCGTGATGAAGGAGTCGAGCCGCCAGACCCTATCCGGTAATCTGGATTTGATTTATCGTACCGGGAAGTTCCAGTTCAGTAACAAACTGACGATTGATTATCTGGAAACGTCCGACCCAGTGGTCTCGTTCTCCGAATATGCTTTGGCTAATCCCTATTACCGCAAGTACAATGCCGATGGCGGAGTAGACAAGTATTTGTATGTTCCGGAGAATGACGACGAGGCTCCTGTTCCGAATCCGCTCTGGAATGCCCGTCTGAACAATTATGATCGTGGGGATGAATTTGGCTTTACGAATAACTTTATTGCGGAATGGTTTGCCACGACGGATTTGCGTGCCCGTGCCAAGTTCGGAGTGACGAAAACTACGGCCACAGCCGAAACGCGTTTGTCTCCGTTGCATACGGATTTCGACAGTATGAGCGATACGGAGAAAGGCTCATACGAACATTCCACTACTGCTGTTACGAAGTATGAAGGGGACCTGTCCGTGACTTACGGCAAGCTGTTCCGGGAAGTTCACATGCTCAATCTTGTCGGCGGGTTTAATTTTTCCAATACGGAGTCTACCCGTAACGGTTATAAAGCAATAGGCTTCACCGAAGATCAGTTCGGTGCACCTTCTTTTGCCAATGGTTATCCGGATGGTGGAAAACCGTCATATTCCGAAAGCACCACGCGTGCGGCCAGTTTCTATTTGAATGGTGGATACGCGTATGACAACCGTTATTTGCTTGACGTAAACTATCGGCGCGACGGAGCTTCCATGTTCGGGTCGAGCCACCGTTTTCGCGATACGTGGTCGGTGGGTATAGGTTGGAATATTCACAAGGAAAAGTTCATGGGCGGCACGGACCTGTTTCAACTGCTCAAGTTGCGTGCGTCTGTCGGCAATCCCGGTAATCAGAACTTTTCCGCTTATCAGGCTTTCACGACTTATCAATTCAATGGATGGATGACCAATGTATTCGGTGCGGGTGTTTTGATATCGGCTTTGGGAAATCCCGACCTTCAGTGGCAGAACACTTTGAATTATACGGTAGGGACGGATATAGCCATGTTCGACAATCGTTTGAATGTAACGGTGGATGTCTTCCGCAAAATCACAGACCCGCTGTTGGCTGTCATTACGACACCGGGTTCGGTAGGCGTAAAGAGCGTAGCGATGAATGCCGGCCAGCAAAATACGAATGGACTGGAGGCTACGTTGCGTGTGTCTCCTATTCATAATTTAGAAAAGGGGATACAATGGACCGTCAGCTTGAATGCACGGACGTATAAATCGAAGTACGCTCATATCGGTAATTCTTTGAGTGCCTTGAACAAAGCCGGACAGGCTTCGGTGACGGGGACGACGCGTTATTACGATGGAGGAAGCCCGACGGCTATTTGGGCTGTCCGTTCGGCAGGTATTGACCCGGCTACGGGTAAAGAGCTTTTTATTAAGAAAGACGGTAGTTATTCGTTCGATTATGATGTGAATGACGAAGTCGTCGTCGGTGACACGCAGCCCAAATTGGAAGGGGTTTTGGGAACGACCTTTTATTACAAGGGCTTTTCGTTCGGAGCTTATTTCCGTTACCAACTCGGGGGGCAGATATTCAATTCAGACTTATATAATAAGGTGGAGAATATCGACTTGAGTGACATAAACTACAACCAGGACCGGCGTGCGTTGTATGACCGTTGGTCCGTACCCGGCCAGGAAGCACAGTTTAAGGGTATCTCTTTAGTACAGAAAACGGATAAATCTTCTCGCTTCGTGATGGATGAGAATACGTTTGCCGGAGAGTCCTTTAATGTAGGATATGAATTCACGCAACCTTTCATTAAAAAGGTCGGTCTGTCGTCGTTGACCCTTCAGGCCAACATGAACGACATCTTCCGGGTGTCTACCGTAAAAGCGGAACGGGGTATTGATTATCCTTTTGCGCGAACTGTGTCATTCTCTGTTTCAGCCGTATTCTAAAGCTATAGAAATTATGAAAATCCTAAAATATATCATATTGTCTTTTTTCGGCCTGTTTTTCACGGCCGGATGTAGTGACTGGCTTGAAGTGAAGCCCTACGACACCATGGCCGAAGGTGATTTGTTGAGCACCGAAGAAGGTTTCAAGAAATTGCTTAACGGAGTGTATATTGATTTGAATAAAGACGAGCTGTACGGCCAGACGCTTACTGTGGAAATGGTGGAGATTATGGGAGGGTCTTATCTGATCGGTACCGACCCGTTGACTTGGGGAGATTATATTGATTTGAACAACCGGAACTTCACTACCGAGTATTGGCGTACGAGACTCGACAATACGTGGGACAAAGCGTATGCATTGATTCGTAACTGCAATACGATATTGGAACAGATGGAGAGTCGTAAGTCGGTCTTTACGGGTAACAATTATAATTTGATTCGGGGAGAAGCGCTGGCGTTAAGGGCTTTGCTGCATTTCGACATGTTCCGTCTGTTCGGTCCCGTATATAAGCTGAATCCGACGAAGGCCAGTATTCCCTATCAGACGTCCACTACCTTGCAGGTGCAGGAACTGTTACCGGGGAATGAAGTGATGCGTCATGTCATAGAGGACTTGTCTGAAGCGGAAAGGCTGTTGGCCGGTGATCCTATTATCACGACGACGGACCATTTGGTCAATCATGCGACGACGGGGGGCAGCAATTTCTTGGAGTACCGCACGTTGAGGCTTAATTATTATGCCGTACAGGCGTTGTTGGCACGGGCATATCACTATATATCCAGTTACAAGGATGAGCATCAGGCAGACTATAAAGCCAAGGCTAAAAGCTATGCCGAAGGGATTATTAATATTGCTCCGCAGCATTTTCCGTTTGTGAATAAAGCAAACGTGTTGGGAACACCGGAGAATGTGGACCGCATTTTTGCTACGGAAGTGATTTTCGGTCTGACGAATGTGAACCGTAATCTGATGTTCAAGAACAACAACGATCCGGACCACAGCCCGAAGCCGGTGCTCAGGATGGATCCGGCTCTTTTGGAGATGCCTTATTTCGGCGGCGGAGCGGACTACGGCGGGTCTACTGACGACTATCGTTACATTGCCAACTGGAAAAAGAGCGGAAATGATTACTATTTTTATAAGTATGCAGACATTACCGACGTGGGGAAGATAGAGAACACCATCGTTCCGATGATACGGTTGGGAGAAATGTATCTGATTATTGCAGACCTTTATGACGAAGTGAGCGAACGTCCTCTTATGGGCAGTTGGGTGAATAAGTTGAGAGAACACCGTGGAGTAGAGAAAATGGATGAATCTAAATATGCTCCGCGTTTCTTGGGATATGAGGTCGTGAGAGAGCTGTACGGAGAGGGACAAATCTTTTTCTATCATAAGCGGAACTATTTACCGGTATTGATTACTTTTGATCCTATTACGGAATTCATCCCGGCTTCGGAGAAATTTTTTGTAGTTCCTTTACCGGATACGGAATCAGACAACAGACAATAAACAGGTTATGATGAAGAAATTAAAAATATGGTTTCCGATGTGCCTTGCGCTTTGCTTGTGGAGTGCATGCGATGAGCGCACGCCGGATTTGTATAGTGCTCCCGACGGAATTTACTTTAATAACCGGACTTCGGGGAGTGTGTTGGTCGATACGACGACTTTGACTTTCGTTTATGAGCCGGACGAAACGATGTATCTCGACGTACCGGTAGTCATACAGACCATCGGAAGGCAGGCTGACATCGATCGTCCGGTCAATCTCAAGGTCTGGTCGGACAATGCCGAGGAGGGAGTGGATTATGAGTTGCTGACACCGGCGGTGGTACCGGCTCATACCTCCATGTTTTCCTATGTGGTTCGTTTGAAACGTACGGAAGCCATTAAAACGGAATTGAAGTCCATTTATCTGGAACTATCGGCTAACGAGTTTTTCACGACGTTTCTGAAGAAGGATTCTACGGGAAGCGAGGAACGTCCTTACACAGAGATGTTGAAGTTCCGGATAGATTTTTCCGACTTCTATTCTACTCCTCCGGCCGGATGGCTTCCTGAGTATGTCGGTGAGTTTTCAGAACGTAAGTTACGTCTGATGTGGAAACTGTTCGACGATGTGGTGGACCGTGCCGACTATAATGTAAAGGGAGCTATTCCTTTCAATAAATGGGTGTACATGCAACGGGAAATAGATACCTACATGACGATGCAATTGTATATATTGTTGGGATACGAACAAGGAACGGTGGATGTAGACGCATTGGTGGACCCGACGGCTGAAGGGAATGACCGCCAGTTACTGGATTTTACTCCTATAACCTCTGATAACTAATATGGAATGATATGGAAAGAATGAAATATATCCGTTTGTTATGGTTGCTGTTGCCATTCTTATGGCAAAGCTGTGCGGAAGATAAGGGGAATTACGATTACAAGGATTTGAACGATTTGAATATTTCGTTCGATGATGTTTATTCTGCCATTTCCCGTGAACCTTTCGTCATAAAGCCGGAGGTGACAGCAAAAGAGTTCGCACCGGACGCTTATACTTATGAATGGAAGGCGTACGACCAGGCCGGGAGCCAGGAACCGGTTGTGTTGGGTACGGCTTTGAATTTGGATGTGGAATTGACTCTTGCACAGGGCAACTATCAGTTGGTACTGACCATTAGGGAGAAGGCGTCGGGGCTGTATTATCAAAAGTCGGCCACGTTGAACGTGGATACGCCGCTTTCGTTGGGGTGGTTGATATTGTGCTCCGACAACGGGCGTGTGCGTCTGGACATGGTGTCGCACATTAAGGAAACGGATAATGTGTATTACGATTTGTTGAAAGGGACGGATTTGGAGGATTGGCTACAACCCTACCAGTTGCTTTGCGATCCCGGGATGCAAGAGCCTTTCTATTTGGTGACCGGTAGCGGGACTACGCGTTTGAGCAATAACGATTTTCAGTGGAACGACTCCTATATGATAGGTTATGAGTTCGGTAACGGAATGTATACCGGTACGGTACGTTGCTTGGCTTCTCACAGGCCGGGCAAGTTGTTTGTCGATATTGCGGGACGTGTGTATTATTGTAATACGTTGTCCGGCGACGGGTTGTTCGGTTCCGTTCGAGCCAACGGTTTTTATGTAGAGCCGGCAGTCGGTTATAATGCCAAAGGGACTCCTTTTGTTCCGGCTTTTATGATGTGGGACAAGAATAACCGCCGTTTCGTGGTCTGTGCTTCGGAGTTTGCGTCTATCGGATTGGATAATGTGAGAGACGTGCCGATGGATGAATTGGCCGCCGACGGTTTCCCTACGGTGAATGAAGAGCTTTTCGCATGGCCGAAAAGAGCAGACCGAATGGACTTTATCTGTATGGAGAATACCCGTTACGACCGTAATCAAGACGGTAACGGAATGACATACGCCGTGTTGGGTAAAGGCGATCAACGTTTCTTGTATGGTATCATTCTCAATGAGCTTTACTCTTTTGCCGAAGCCAAATACGGTTATGCCTATGAGAAAGCTTATTATGTGGATTTGTCTGCTTGTACGGACATTGCGCAAGCCACACATTTTGCGTTCAGTTCCCTGAAGACATTTATGTATTATGCCGTGGGTAGAAAGGTCTATCGCGTGAATTTTTCCAATGCGGCTCCGGCGGCAGAATTACAGTTCGAATTGTCCGAAGGAGAAGAAATCACCTGTTTGAAATTCTATCTGTGGGAACAAGAAGATGCAGACAACCGTTCTTACGACCTGATTGTAGGCAGCAAGAAAAATGATACGGGTGAGAGTACATTGCGTATTTATGACGGTTTCACGAATGAAGGCAATTTCCAGGATGCCGTTCCGGTAGAACAATACGCCGGTTTTGCAGACATTGTGGACGTGATTTACCGCGAGAAAGTAATTTATCAACAATAATTAATAATGAATGAGATGATGAAAAATAATATGTGGTTTAAGGCAGCCTTTCTGACATTTGTCTTTTGTGCCTTCGGGTTCGTACAGAGTCGGGCCGATATTCAGTTGACGGTCGATGTGGCGAATAAGACGGCTTCGACAGTCGTTGTGGTGTATCAGACTACGATCGTAGAGATTCCGTTGGACGACAACGGGCACGGTAGCCATACCTTTCAACATATAGGTGCCGTACATGCCAGTCTGTTTTATGGAATGGACAGCAAAAACATTTTTTTGGAAGACGGAGATCGTATCCATATCTCCTTCGACGGGGCTGATTTCAAGGAATCCGTAAAATTTGAAGCGGATGGAGGCAAAGAGAAAATCTTTAAGTATCTGAATCAGGTGACCCTTTTGGATGTCCCGCAAGAGAAGATGGCCCTGCCGTTTGAGGAGTACGCCGCGTTGGTGGACAAGAAAGAAGAGTCCATGATGCGTATTCTGAAGGCATGGAAGCTGGATGAAGTCAGTCCGCGTTTTGTTACCGTCGAAACCGGCCGCATCCGTTATGCTTATGCTTCTTCGCTGATGATGTACGCCGTGGGGCATCCTTTTGTAGCTCAGGATACCACTTACCGCCCGGACGAAGCCTATTACGATACGCTTAAAAAGTATGCTGTGGCAGACGAGAACCTGGTAGAACTGAAGGAGTATCGTGAGTATATGAAAGAGATAGCCCGGATGTTCGGCTGCAAGAAAGAAGAGGCAAAGACACCATACGACCGTACGATTTGTATGATGAACTACATTGCCGACCATATCGAGGACGACAAAGTGAAACAGGCGCTGTTGAACGTGTTGGCTATCGAGCAAGTAGAACAGTACGGCATCAGCAATATAGATGAGTTGCTGAATCTGCACGGCACTTACGTGACCGATCCCATACTGCAGGCTGCCTTCAAAGAAAAATATGATGCTTGGGATTTGGCTCGTCCGGGTAACCCTTCTCCCGATTTCCGGGCATGGGACGTGGACGGGAAAGCTTATACCGTAGCCGATTTCAAGGGGAAATATGTGTATATCGATCTTTGGGCGACGTGGTGCGGTCCGTGCCGCCGTGAGATGCCTTTCCTCAAGCAGTTGGAAGAAGAATACAAAGGGCGCAATATCACCTTCCTGAGCCTTTCTACGGATGCACGTAAGGCCGATTGGCTGAAGATGGTGAAAAGTCAGCCGATGACGGGAATACAGTTGCATTTAGGTACCGGCAGCCGTTTCCAGACGGCATACAAGGCCGATGGCATTCCTCATTTTATCCTGCTCGATCCCGAGGGAAAGATTGTGAATGCCAATATGCTGCGTCCTTCTTCGCCCGACATTCGCGGTTACCTGGACCGCCAACCCGGTCTGTAAAAGAAGTGATATGAGGATAAAAGGAGCTTTCGGGCTCCTTTTTTTGTGGGGACAAGCCTTGTACGGTTACACTCCGAAATATCTTTTTTGTTTTTTTACGGCACGGACGGTTGACGAAGAATGTTATTTTTTTCATCTTTGTACAATTAAATTCCAAGAGCCGTAACTATGAATGTTTCCATTGAAATAGGATTGCTTGTATCCGCCTTTCTGATTTTCTGTAGTATCCTGATGAGCAAGACCGGTTACCGTTTCGGTATTCCTACTCTGTTGATGTTCCTGTTGGCCGGCATGCTGTTCGGCACAGACGGTCTGGGCATACAGTTCGACGATGTGTCGGTGGCCCAGCATATCGGTATGGTTGCGCTGTGTATCATCCTTTTCACCGGCGGAATGGACACGAAGATGGAGGACATCCGTCCGGTATTGTCGCCGGGTGTCATGTTGGCCACCTCCGGCGTGTTTCTGACTACGCTTTTTTGTGGATTGTTCGTCTATTGGGTTTCCGGCTGGCAACTGCATACGGGCGTCGGTTTCACCCTCATCGGTTCCTTGTTGTTGGCCGCCACGATGTCGTCCACCGACTCCGCCTCCGTCTTCAACATCCTTCGTTCGCAGCAAATCAACCTGAAACATAATCTTAAACCGATGTTGGAACTCGAAAGCGGGAGCAATGACCCGATGGCCTATCTGTTGACCATCATCCTGATACAATGCCTGCAGGCCGGAGGAGTTTCAGGTTGGGAAATCCTGTGGTCTTTTCTGCTGCAGTTTGTAGTCGGCATAGCCGGGGGGTATCTGTTGGGACGTTTGTCCGTATGGCTCATCAACCGTGTGAGCCTGAAGAATGCCGAGCTTTATTCCATCATGGTGCTTTGTTTCATTTTCATCATTTATTGTTCGGTCTATTTGATGAAAGGCAATGGGTATCTGGCGGTTTATATTGCCGGTATGGTCATCGGCAACAGCCGCCTGTTCAAGAAGAAGGAAATAGGAACTTTTCTCGATGGCATGACATGGCTGCTCCAGATTGTGATGTTCCTCATGTTGGGACTGCTGGTCAATCCCCACGAGATGCTTCCCGTCATGCTGACGGCCGTCCTGGTCAGCGTCTTTATGACCTTTGTGGCCCGTCCGCTTAGCGTATGGTTAAGCCTTCTGCCTTTTGGACGGAAAATCACGCATAAATCCAAGCTTTTTATTTCCTGGGTCGGTATCCGTGGGGCTGCTCCCATTATTTTCGCTACCTATCCGGTGATGGCGCAAGTGGACGGTGCCAGTCAGATTTTCAATATCGTGTTTTTCGTCACGTTGATATCTTTGCTTTTTCAGGGTATGTCCTTGTCATGGGTGGCGCGTAAGTTGGGCCTTACGGAACCCTTGCCGGAAAAAGAGGACAACTTCGGAATCGAACTGACCGAGGATGTCGGGAGCACGTTACGTGAAGTGCTTTGTACGGAAGAGCTTCTGCAACGGGGACGTCATATTCGCGAACTGTCGCTTCCGGAAGGAACGCTGGTTATTATGATTAAGCGGGGTGACCGTTATATTGTGCCGAACGGTTCGCTGGAACTGATGTTGGGCGACCGCCTGCTTTTCATGCAGCATGGCGAAACGGTGGAACGGTAAGACCATAAGATTTCTTTTTGTCAAAGTGTCAATGCTTCCTCTTTTTCCTTGCCGTATTTTCATGGGGTTGCCCTTGTGTCGGATTTTACGCGATTCTCGTGGAATAGGGGATTGCCGTTTTGTCACCTCTATGCGTTTGACAGTTTCTTCGTGTTCTGTCGCTGTGTGTGTTGTACGCTTATAGGTTCGTGTCGTGTCATCTTTTTAAGTTTTTCCGTGGCAAACGGATTGGGCATAACGGTTTGTATTTTGCCTTCAAATAATTATAGAAACCATCCTTTGGGCGGGACGCGTGCGGTTTTGCTGCCGTCTTTTCTCCGTTTGGAGCCGTTTGCAGTGCAGATATGCGGAGAACTTTTTTTTGTTTGGCTTAGATTGATTTTTTGTTCGGCTTAGAAAAAACGCGTGTTATACGGTATATATGCGAAAAATCCGGGGTGATTCTGTATAAATATGCAGAATCTGTCTGGTTTTCCGTTCCGGATTACATTTTATCTTCTGTATTTTCCGCCGTGTTTTATGTCTTTTTGGATGGAAAATCCCGTTTTACGTGAAGTTTTGTCAGTATGGAACGGTTCATACCTGTGCGGAATGGTTCGTTGGCTTCGGCCAATCGGATAGTTTCAGGATGCAGAAGTCTCCCCCTGAGAGTACTGCTTTTTAAACCGGTATGTTCTACACACGTTGCTATCTTTAAATTCGGACTGTAATGGCACGTTTGAAGAATATGACAAAAATATATGAATAGATGTACTTTGATTGTTGGGGAATGTTTGTGACTTTTACAATGCTTGTTCTCTTATATATCCTTGAAATACATTGTGTTATATGGGGAATATAAATTCCATCTCTATGCAAGAGGTGGAAGATTTCGATGCAAATGTAGATAAAATACGCATACAAACAAAATAATCTCTTCTTTTTCTGATGAAAAAAACAAGAAAATCTTAAAATAAATAGGTTTTTATAAAGTCGATTCTTGAGCTTACCTTATTATATATAAGGCATTTACGGGATACTATTTCCACCTCTTGCATAGAGATAGAAGTTTATCAACGGCAATAAAGAGAGTAGAGAATTATACGTTTTAACTAATTTTATTTGATTATGAAGAGAAAGTTTATCAGTGTGGCTTTGTTTGGTGCGCTTCTTGCGGCATCGACAAGCGTAACGACTTCTTGCAAGGACTACGATGATGACATCAGTGGCTTGCAAGGGCAGATTACGGCCAATGCGACGAATCTTGATGAATTGGTGAATGAGAAGGTCAACAACCTGACTCAGGAAATCAATTCGCTGAAAGCGCAGGAGGCTGCCTTGGAAACGGCTTTGGCCACAGCCAAAACCGAGTTGACGGCTACTATCGCAGAAGCTGAACAAGGAGCTAAGGATTATGCCGACATTCAGGCCGCTGCGGCCCAAGTGGCAGCCATCGAAGCTTCAAAGGCCAATATCGAGGAAGCCCGTACGGCACTCCAGGCCGGTATCGACGCGGCAAACGCTGCCATCGAAACCCTGAATTCGCAGGTAGCAACCCAAGCCGGACAGATTGATGCTTTGCTTTCTGCCGACGCGGCTTTGCAAGAGGCTATCAACATAGCCAATGGCGAGATTGAATCGGCCAAGAGCATGGCGGCCACAGCGCAGAGTGCAGCCGAAGCGGCTCAAGGTACAGCCGACGAAAATGCGCAAAAGATAGCCGGTGTGACGGAAAAGCTCCAGGCCGTGGAAGAAGGCTTGCAGGGGCAGATTACCCTTTTGGACGAAAAACTCAATCAGGCCGTAGCCGACATCGCTGCTAACAAAGCTGACGTGGAAGCCAAGCTGGCCACGGTGAACGCCCTTGTGCAAGCCAATACGGAGGCTATATCCGCATTACAAGACAAGGATGCTGAATTGTTGGACAAGATTGCCCAAAACAGTACGGAACTGTTGGCTCTTTCTGAGAAACTGACGGCTTTACAGAGCACGGTAGAGCAGAACCTGACGGCAGCCAAAGCATATACAGATGCACAAGTAGCTGCTTTGAAAGCCGAATTGGGCGCCGATATGGAGCTTGTAAAAGCTGACCTTGCCGGTGCTTTGTCTCGTTTGGGTGCTGCGGAAGAGAAAATTGCAGCTATTCAGGAAGCCGTTGGTGCTTTGGAAGATAAGGACGAAGAGCTTGCTGCAACCATTGCAGAGGTAGAAGGCAATATCGAAAGCATCAATACTTCTATCGGTGGCATCCTTGGCAGGCTTGAAACTTTGGACGGTACGGTAGCGCAACAGAATCTCGACATCGAAACGCTGAAGCAGACTGCTGCAGGGTTGAGAACGGATTTGGATGCCGTGAAAGTTACGGCTGATGAAGCCAAGAGCCAGATTGTCCAGTTGACTTCGGATTTCAACAGCTATGTGTCAGCGAACAACGAAGCATTGGTGAACCTGGAGAACCGGATGAGTAATAAGCTGGACGAAGCTGTCAGCACGTTGGGTAGTGAACTACGTAGCGAATTGACAACAGCTACGGGCGAACTGGATACCAAAATCGGTGAACTTCAAGGTGACCTGCAAGAGAAATATGAGGCTCTGAAAAATCAGATTGGTGCCATCACGGGCGATGAAGGTACAGTCGGGCTGATAGACGAAAAGATAAACGCCGTAAACCAGAAGGTTGCTGAGTTGGGTACTAAAGTAGAAAGCCTGACTACCGATTTGACCGCATTGACGGGTCGGGTGACGACTGTAGAGACTGAAATCGGTGAAATATATAAGCAGTTGGCACAGACTTCTGCCATCATCGGGCAGTGTATCAATGTGTTCAATGCTGAATTGGGGCAACTTTGTGCGATGTTGAGTGCTCAGTTGAGGAGCATCGTCTTCAGTCCGACGGAGTATTATCAGGGTATCGAAGCGATTGGAGTCTTCTCATTCAACTATAATGCTTTGAGCGTGAGCGCGGCTGATAAGACGGGCGACCAAAAGACGGATAGGCCGACCACGTTGACGCAACCTGAAACGAGCGTCGTGCCGTTCGTGAAGGCTTCTTACCACTTGAATCCTTCGAATGCGGCCATCAGCACGGACAAGGAACATTTCTCCTATGTGGTCAACAATGCTTCTTACACGCGTTCGGTAGGCAGGAACGATATTTCTGTGGACAGCGTGGAACTTGACAAAGAGGAGACCGGTATGCTTAATGTCTACTTCAGCATGAAGAATGCCAACGATATAGAGAAGATTCCGGCTGCGGGCGACGGCAAGGTGGATGTGGCTGCCCTCCGTTACACTTATTCTACAGAGAACGGGGATACGCTTATCACTTCCGACTACGCAGCCTTGAAGCAGTATAAGATTACGGACTTTGCCATCAACAAGGTGACGGCGAGAGGCAATATGGAGGAGAAGATAGAGAACCATTTGGCTGCTACGGCTGCCGAAGCCATTACCTCTAACAATCGCCTGCAAATTACATACGAGAACAAAGACCCGTATGCTGACTCTGAAACTACAGGCCTTGACCTCAACGAGTGGATTAACGTGCATTATGTAGTAAATGATGCGAATACCGATCAGGTATGGGGCGACCAGGAGAAGATCAATGAAAAGAAATTCAAACTGGTGTATGAGTTGATCGGTTACAAGGCCAATGATGCGGACAAGACGAGTGAAAGCGAACATGCCACTATCGTAGACGGCCATATCCTGAACGTACACGGAGTAGACGGAAGCCCTGCCGGAAACCGCAACATTATCGGTCGTACGCCGTTGCTTCGCGTAACGTTGGTGGATGAGAATACGAATAACCAGATTGCAGAAGTTGGTTATATCTTAGTAGAGATTACGGATGTAATCGTGGGTCCTGTAACTGTGGACGACATTGCACCAATCACCAATGGTTATACAGTAAACTGTGGTGATGCTCCGATATTGAATAACGTAAGAGCCGTTACATGGGTAGAAGTCGAGAATAAGATTTTGGGTCAGTTGAACATGAGCAAGGAAGAGTTTGAAGCAAATTATGCGCTTGAACTCAACAGCGACGGCGTGACTTGCAAGCAATTCAGCGAACCGAAGGATGAGGCTGTGAGGAATCCGCAAATCGGTAAGATTGTCAACACTAACGACGACCAGGCGCACGAAACGAACGTGCTGAAGTGGAGCGTGGGTAACCAGCAAGCCTATATGTTGTTCTCGGAAGACAGACAAAATCTGGATGCTGTCTCTACTTGGGTTAAGTTTACTCCGAAGAGCACGGTTTCTTCCCACAAGCCTGTATTCGTGAAGTTGACGTGGGCACCGAGCGTGGTGAATGATAAGCCAGAAGCCGCTATCGAGGACAGCTACAACCACAAGAAACGTGCCGATTGGCATGCAGAAAACTCACGTGATGAAGGCTTCAAGGAATTGCAAATCCAAGTGGGTAAAGCTACCGATCCGTCTGCGACTTGTGAATACGAGCACATGGTTGTAGCGAATACGTTCAACAAGCAACCGGTAGACATCATCAAGGATGCTATCAAGGGTACTTATGGAGCTTTGGCTGATGCTGTGACTGTGGAATATAAGTTTGCTCCGACTAATGAGCAGAGTAAGCGGAGCTACATTGTAGGAAATACCACTTACAATATTCAAGTGTCTGCTGATGGTCGTACAATCTCTACTACAGGTGGTGTAACGTTGGCCACGATAGAACCTACTAACGGTGAAATCACAATGGGTAGCGATGATGTTGTGAAAGCTATCATCAACATTTATGAAGAATCTTTGGCTGATGCTTTAACGTTCACGGTATTGGTTGACGAAGCCACTTGTGAGCCGGCAAAGGATTTGATTACCTTTAACAACAACAAGTTCAATGTGAAGGTCATCAAGCCGATCTTCCTCAAAGGAGGTAGCATTGCCGAGATGACGCTGAACCAATGGAACACTTTGACGCAGAAGTTGTCGCTCACCTTCGAGGACTTCAACGGTTACGACCCGAAAGAGTTCTACGACTACAGTAACAAGACCAAGACGTTCTGGGACTTCTACGGAGTGTCTCGTATAGAGCTTGTTGGCACAGAGACTGACTATTCTGGTAATTGGGGTGCTGTGGATAACAATGTGTTTACGATTAGCTACACTGAACCGACTGGTAGCATCAGTTTGGACAACATGGGTTCTGTAACCCTGACACAGGTGAACATGAGCCGTGCGAACTCGTTCAATGTGCAGATGACGTTCAAGGTGACTTACTTGTGGGGTGAGCTCACAGAGACTGTTACCTTGCATGTGAACAATGCCCCGGGTAAACGTTCTCTCAACCGCTAATATGCGTAGCATTTAGCATGGGGATTTAGGAAGGAGGGCAGGTGGTTGAAACCTGCCCTCCTTTTCATTTTAAGTAAAAGTAATTTAGATTGTAAGATGAAAATTCATCATTTGCTGTTCCCCTTATGGATGGGAATCATAATATGTTCGGTGTCAGCCTGTGCGGATAAGAACAAGAAAAGTAGCGAAGAACAAACGCAAACGGAATTCGAGCAGACGCTGGAGGCGAAAGATACAATAGCCGTCAAGGAGCTTATAGACCAGTTCTTCACGTATGTGAAAAACAAGCAGACGGACGAAGCCATTCTTATGCTATATCGTAACGACCAGACAGAAGACGGTACACCGGTTTCGCTAAACAACGAAGAGATGGCGGAAGTACGAGCCATGTTCGAATCCATACCGATGGCAGGCTACGAGATTGCATACATGAAGTTCAGTGAATATTATGCGAATGAGGTGCAATGCAATGTGATTATCCGCGAAGCGGGAGACGGCATACCTCCTGTCACGACCAAGATATTCTTCAAACCGGTGTTTTATCTTGGTAATTGGGTGCTTTGCCTGACCAATACGGAATATGGGGACAAGTCGTTAGGCCGTTAGTCGGATGAAGGATGTTTAATATAAAAAAAGAATGACTATGAAGAAAAAGAATTTAATGTTCGTGTGCGCATGCCTGTTGATGTCGCATGCGGTATCTGCGCAGTCCAAGGGTGAAGAGATACAGTTCCACCGGCATGGTAGCCTGCAACTGCAAGGCGGTGCGGCTTACACCTTGGGTGAGGCCGGGTTTGGCGACTTGGTATCTCCGGCTGTGGGGGTGCATGGCAGTTACTATTTTACTCCGGTGTGGGGACTGCGTGCCGGTGTGTCCGGTTATGAATCCAAAGGAGCGTGGGTGAATCCGCTCCAAGTATATAAGTATAATTACCTGCAAGGAGACATTGACGTGGTGGTGGACCTGGCCAACTGTTTCAAGTATAATTATAAACGGGTGGTGAATCCTTATTTGTTCCTGGGGATAGGACTGAACGGTGCGTTCGGCAACGACGAAGCGGTGGCCGTCAATGACGGTGGTCATACGTTGGAATATTTATGGCGTGACCGCCAGTTCAATCCGGTAGGTCGCGGCGGTATAGGAGCTAACGTTCGCTTGGGCGGGAGAGTTTATTTTAACCTTGAGGTCAATGCCAACGTGTTGGGCGACAAGTACAACTCCAAGAAGGCGGGCAATCCGGACTGGGTGTTCAACGCGTTAGGAGGCTTGGTCATCAAGTTGGGCAAGACACACAAGAAGGTGGTCGAAGAAGCTCCCGAGCCGGTGGCTCCACCCGTGATACCGGAAAAGCGCGAACCGGTGACTCCGAAGAAGGCCGAACCGGTAGTGGAGAAAGCCAAAGTGGAAAAATTGCAGGAGAATGTGTTCTTTAAACTTAATTCAGCCGTAATCCGTGCGTCTGAGGAAGCTAAAATAGAACGTCTGGCCGCTTATCTCACCGCCAACCCACAAGCGAAGGTCGTGATTTGCGGATATGCCGACAAAGCTACGGGCACTCCTAAAATCAATGATGCACTTTCGCTGAAACGTGCTCAGGCCGTGTCGAAGGCCTTACAGGTCAAAAAGATAGATGCGGGCAGGATACGAGTGGAACATAAAGGAGATTCCGTACAGCCTTTTACAGAGGTTGAAAAGAACCGCGTATCTATTTGCATAGCCGAATAATTTGACTTTTGGACGTTTTGCGACCGCCGTGAAAGGAAAAGGTTGGTTGGTTCCCGGTAAAAAGAGGGTGTTTGTCGGGAGACCTTTCATGGCGGTTTTTTTTATTCAATGCAGTTTATGGGAAAAGAGGATGTTGAAGAAAAACATGTCAAGCGTACGCAGAAAGATTATACGCTTGACTTTAAACTTCGTGTAGTACGAGAACTGGAGACTTCCCACATCAGTATGAATGCCATTTCACGGAAGTATGGGATACAGGGGGAGAGCACGGTGAGCAGATGGTTGGAGAAATACGGTGCGCGGGATGCAGACGGAAATGTGGCAGCCCTCATGCTTCGGAAGAAGCGTCCGCTTTCAGGACTGGAACAAAGAAACCTTGTTTTGGAACATGAACTGTCACTGTTGAGAGAAAAGCTGAAACAGAAAGGGTATAAAGAAGCTTTTTATGAAGTGTTGTTGAATATGTTGGAGAGTGGATACCGCGTAGAAATTTATAAAGATAAGGATAAATTAGGTATAAAACCGGGAAGGTAGTTTTTGCGTTTCCTGAAAAGGAAACCGGCAGACCGGCTTTTTAAAAGGCGGGAAAACGAAAGTAGGAGAAAAGCTTCATCTTGCTTTCCTCCTACTTGATTGTTTGGGATAGGAACCTTGTCCGGTCCTTATTCTTTGTCCAAAAGGATTTTCATCATTTCACAGGCTGCTTTGGCTACGGAGGTTCCGGGGCCGAAGATGGCCGCTACGCCTGCTTTGTACAGGAAGTCGTAGTCTTGTGCCGGGATGACACCGCCCGCGATGACCATGATGTCCTCGCGTCCCAACCGCTTCAACTCTTCGATGACTTGCGGGATGAGGGTTTTGTGTCCGGCTGCCAGCGAACTTACGCCCATGATGTTCACGTCGTTCTCTACGGCTTGGCGTGCAGCCTCGGCCGGTGTCTGGAACAACGGTCCCATGTCGACGTCGAAACCGCAGTCGGCATAACCCGTGGCACAAACCTTGGCCCCGCGGTCGTGGCCGTCCTGTCCCATCTTGGCAATCATGATACGCGGCCGGCGGCCTTCCTGCCGGGCGAACTCTTCCGTCAACTCGCAAGCTTCTGCGAAGTCGGTGTCTGCTTTACTTTCTGATGAATACACTTGTGAAATAGTTCTGATTACGGCTTTATATCGGCCTACGATAGCCTCGCAAGCATCTGAAATCTCTCCTAACGTGGCACGTACGCTGGCTGCCTTTACGGCCAGGTCAAGCAGGTTGTGTTCGCTCTTCTTGCCTTCGTTGAACTCGCGTACGCATTCGGTGATGGCGGCCAATGCCTTTTTCACCTCTTCCTCGTTCCGTCCGGCTTTCAGTTTCTTCAGGTTTTCTTCCTGTTGCAGGCGGACGGCAGTGTTGTCCACTTCGAGGATGTCGATAGGATCTTCGTGGTCCAAACGGTATTTGTTCACACCCACGATGGTCTGTGCGCCGGAGTCGATACGGGCCTGCGTACGGGCTGCGGCCTCTTCGATACGCATCTTGGGCAGACCGGTTTCGATGGCTTTGGCCATACCGCCCAGTTTCTCGATTTCCTGAATGTGTTCCCAAGCCTTGTGGACGAGTTCGTTCGTCAGGGTTTCCACATAGTAAGAACCGGCCCACGGGTCGATGTGCTTGCACACTTGGGTTTCGTTCTGGATGTATATCTGAGTGTTACGTGCGATACGGGCCGAGAAGTCCGTCGGCAGGGCGATGGCTTCGTCCAGCGAGTTGGTATGCAACGACTGGGTGTGCCCCAAAACGGCTGCCATGGCCTCGATGCACGTACGTCCCACGTTGTTGAACGGGTCTTGTTCCGTAAGCGACCAACCGGAAGTCTGCGAGTGGGTACGCAACGCCATGGATTTCGGGTTTTTCGCGCCGAAGCCCTTCACAATCTTGGCCCACAGCAAACGTGCCGCACGCATCTTGGCAATCTCCATGAAATGGTTCATGCCGATGGCCCAGAAGAAAGACAAACGAGGCGCGAATGCATCGATGTCGATTCCGGCGTTCACTCCGGCGCGCAGGTAATCCATACCGTCGGCCAGTGTGTAGGCCAGCTCGATGTCCGCCGTGGCACCGGCTTCCTGCATGTGGTAACCGGAGATGGAGATGGAGTTGAACTTAGGCATCTTCTGTGAAGTGTATTCGAAGATGTCGGCAATAATCTTCATCGAGAAGGCGGGCGGATAAATATAGGTGTTGCGCACCATGAATTCTTTCAGGATGTCGTTCTGGATGGTTCCGGCCATTTCTTCCAACTGTGCGCCTTGTTCCAGTCCGGCGTTGATGTAGAAGGCCAGAATGGGGAGCACCGCACCGTTCATCGTCATGGAGACGGACATCTTGTTCAAGGGGATTCCCTCGAAAAGCACTTTCATGTTCTCCAATGAGCAGATCGACACGCCGGCCTTGCCCACGTCGCCTACCACACGTTCGTTGTCCGGGTCGTAGCCACGGTGTGTCGGGAGGTCGAAAGCCACGGACAAACCTTTCTGTCCGCTGGCCAGGTTGCGGCGGTAGAATGCGTTACTTTCCTCGGCGGTGGAGAATCCGGCGTACTGGCGGATGGTCCACGGGCGGAACGGGTACATCATGCTGTACGGGCCGCGCAGGAACGGAGGTATACCGGCCGCAAAGTCCAAATGCTCCATTCCTTCCAAATCTTCTTGGGTGTACACCGGCTGGATGTCGATCTGTTCGGGCGTTTTCCAGTTGGCGGTGATACCGTTTTCTTTTTGCCAGTCCTGACCGTTCTGTCGGCCGAAACCGGAGAATATGTTTATATCTTTAAAATTCTGTCTCATTTGATTCCCAATTTTGCGTTATACTCTTTCAGTGTTTGGAGTTGGTCTACACGAACGTGGATGAAGTTCTCGATGCCTGCGGCTTTCAAGTCCTCCATGCAGGCCGGAGCACCGGCCACGACGAACATGGCACGGCCGTCTACGGCTTTGAAGGCCGGGATGGCATATTCGGCGTATTCGTCATCGCTGGAGCAAAGTACCACGATGTCGGCACCTGCCTTCATGGCGGCTTCCACGCCTTCTTCCACGGTTGGGAAACCTAAATTGTCTATCACCTTGTAGCCTGCGCAAGCCAGGAAGTTGCAACTGAACTGGGCGCGTGCCTGCCGCATGGCCAAATTGCCTATGGTGAGCA
Source organism: Paraprevotella clara YIT 11840 (assembly GCF_000233955.1). GTDB lineage: Bacteria > Bacteroidota > Bacteroidia > Bacteroidales > Bacteroidaceae > Paraprevotella > Paraprevotella clara. Next base: position 119,842 of record NZ_JH376592.1, on the reverse strand, counting down.
TGAAGGCCACCGGCTGTTTTTCGGCTTGTTCCGTCTGTAGGCGCAATGCCTCGAAATCGGCAGCCAGACGGCTTGTTTCCAGTTTGGCGAACGGCTTTTCGCAACTGTCGCCGTGGCTGTGGCAACAGCATGTGGCTGCCAACGGGGCTTTCCCTTCGCTCTTTTCGTTGAAGTTGGGGAATTGGTTCGTACCGAGCAGGAACTCCTTACGCTTGCCTGCGTTGGCATGGCGCTTGGCGTTGGTGTCGTTCACGGCCTTTTGGATGCTGCCAGCCTTGGCGGCTGCGAGGAATCCACCCTCTTCTTCCACGGCAAGGAACAGTTTCCAAGCTCCTTCTGCCAGCGAACGGGTGAGCGTTTCGATGAAATATGAACCACCGGCCACGTCTACGATTTTGTCGAAATGGCTTTCTTCCTGCAACAACAACTGCTGGTTGCGGGCGATACGTTCGGCAAAATCGGTCGGAACCTCGTATGGAGCGTCGAACGGAGTCACCACGATGGCGTCCACGTTGGCCAATGCGGCACTCATCGCCTCTGTCTGCGTGCGCAGCATGTTCACGTAGCTGTCGAACACCGTCATGTTGTAAGTGGAAGTGGTCGCATTGACATACATTTTACAAGCACAGTTGCAGGACTTATCCTCACCCGTGTTGGTGCAGTCTTCGCGCGGACAAACCGGGTTGTACTGCTTCACGATCTGGGCCCACATCATGCGTGCGGCGCGGAACTTCGCGATTTCCATGAAATAGACACCGCTGATGCCGAAGTTGAATTTGATTTTCTTGGCGGCGAGGGCTGCCGGGATACCGGCCTCCACCATCAGGTTGAGGTATTCGTTCCCCCATGCCAGGGCGTAGCCCAGTTCCTGATAGATATAGGCGCCGGCGTTGCAAAGCGTGTCGGCATTGATACAAATGCAACGCATTTTGGGGAAGGGTGCGAGAATATTGACCAGTTCCGCCAGTTTGTTCAGTAGGGCGGTCGTATCCTTACCTTTGGTCAGAATCTTCTGCATCGGGTCGAAGTCGATGCTACCTACCAATGCGGTGCGGTCATATCCTTTTTCATCGTAGTATGCCGTCAGGAGACGGGCTAATTCCACGGTATGACCTTGACACGTACTGAAATTCAGTTCCACTGCATCAGCCTTAATGCCTTCCAGCAAAGTGGAGATGAACGTGGCATTCAGTTCTTTGGCCGGAACTTTAAATCCTAATGATGTGACTCCCTTGTCCAGAAGGTCGAGTGCCTTTTCGTTCGCCTCTTTAGGGTCGGTTACTCGGATGTTTTGGCGGACATACCAACGGTTATTGTCCTTTTTGTTCCCTCTCAGGTAGGGAAATTCGCCGGGAAGCGCATCGGTCTGCGCCATGCCTTCCAAATCTTCTTTTCGGTAAAACGGCTCTGCGCTGAACCCTTCATTGGTTCTCCAGACCATTTTTTTCTGATAATCCGCACCTTTGAGGTCGACGTTGATTTTGTCGAGCCATTCTTGTCGCGTAGGTGCAATGAAGTCAGAGAAAAGCTTTTCTTTACTATCTGCCATAGCTATACTGTTAAAAAGAATTTTATCAATCGAGCAAAAGTAACAAAACTTTTGTAGAAGCACAAAAAAATAAGGTGGAAAAACTCAGTTGGTGTCCTTTTTTTGAGTACTTTTGCCGACGAATTGGAAGAATTAAAAAAATCATTTATTTATAAAATTAAAGTAAAGCGATGAATTGGTTAGAGCAATTGCTGTTTGATTCAAATTCCATTGCCCATATCGTCTTGTTGTACACGGCGGTAATTTCTTTGGGAGTCTATTTGGGAAAAATTAAATTTTTCGGCATCTCATTGGGAGTGACGTTCGTGTTGTTTGCAGGTATTCTGGCCGGACATTTCGGATTTACCGGTCCTGTCTCCACGTTGAATTTCTTGCAGGATTTCGGTTTGATACTGTTTGTGTATTGTATCGGCTTGCAGGTGGGGCCGGGGTTCTTCGAGTCCTTTAAGAAAGGTGGTGTGACGTTGAATCTGTTGGCTTGTGGTATCGTGGCACTGAACATCCTGGTGATGTTGGTGCTGTATTATTGTGTGTTCGACACGAACGATCCACGCAACTTGCCGATGATGGTGGGTGTGCTTTGCGGTGCGGTGACGAATACACCGGGGTTAGGTGCCGCGACGGAAGCTCTGACCCAAGTGTTTGCCAACGCTCAGGCTGTTCCTCAGATAGCTTCGGGATATGCTTGCGCCTATCCCCTCGGAGTGGTGGGTATTATTGCTGCAACCATTTCTATTCGTTATATCTGCGGAATTGTGTTGAAAGATGAAGAGGATCGTATATTGGCGCAACAGGCGGAAAATCCGCATGCCAAACCGCACAAAATGACCTTGAAGGTCACGAACACGGCCCTGCATGAAAAGACGCTTCTGCAAGTGCGTGATTTCTTGGGACGCAATTATGTTTGTTCGCGTGCCTTGCATGAAGGTCACGTAAGTATCCCGACCAAGGATACGAAGTTTTATTTGGGCGACCACTTGTTTATTACATGTGCCGAAGACGACGCAGAAGCTGTCCGTGCTTTTATCGGACCGGAAGAATATATCGACTGGGATATGCAGGACATGCCGATGGTATCGAAGAGCATTGTGGTAACTCAACCGAAGATGAACGGCAAGACTTTCGGGCAGTTGCATTTCAGTTCTGTCTATGGGGTGAATGTGACGCGTATTTCCCGTTCCGGAATGAATCTTTTTGCCGACCGTAACTTGCGCATGCAGGTGGGCGACAAGATTGTCGTAGTTGGGCCGGAAGATGCTGTCGACCGTGTGGCGAGCCTGATGGGTAATTCCGTGAAACGTTTGGACCATCCCAATTTGGTGACGATTTTTGTCGGTATTCTGGTGGGTATCATATTCGGAAGTATTCCGTTTGCTTTCCCAGGCGTGCCCACGCCGGTGAAGCTCGGTTTGGCCGGAGGTCCGCTGATTGTGGCTATTTTGATAGGTCGTTTCGGTTATAAGTTCCGTCTGGTTACGTATGTGTCAACGAGTGCCAATTTCATGTTGCGCGAGTTCGGATTGGCATTGTTCCTGGCCAGTGTGGGGATAAAAGCCGGAGAGCATTTTGTGGATACGGTAGTAGCTGGTGACGGTCTGACGTATGTGTGGACCGGTTTCCTGATAACCGTGATACCTATATTAATAATAGGTGTGATAGCCCGGATGCGTTTCAAGTTGAACTACTTCACCATTATGGGGTTGATAGCCGGTAGCACGACCGATCCCCCGGCTTTGGCTTTTGCCAATCAGGCGTCCAGTACGGATGCTCCTGCTGTGGGCTATTCTACGGTTTATCCGTTAACGATGTTCTTGCGCATTCTGACGGCACAGTTGATCGTGCTGTTGCTTTGCGGCACATTCTGATGCCGTATGGTGTAACTATACGAATGGCGCCCGGTTTATCAAATAAACCGGGCGCCATTCGTAGGATGCGGTTGTTATAATATGCCGGATGAACTTTCCGGTCGGGGTATTTCTATCACTTCCAAGTCTTTGAAGGCCTGCCCCTCTACGGTGAAACGTACGAGCGTACGTACTTTGTGCCAGCCCATGATACCCGCAGCTCCCGGGTTGATATGCAGCAAACCCAATTTCGGGTCGAACTGAACCTTTAGGATATGAGAATGGCCACAGATAAACAAATGAGGCGGACGATTGTACAATTGTGTTCGAATGCCGGGAGCATATTTGCCGGGGTATCCTCCGATGTGTGTCATCAGCACCTCGGCATCTTCACAACGCCACCGGAGTTTTTCTCCGAACATTTTACGGATGTCCCCACCGTCGCAGTTTCCGTATACGGCTCTGAAAGGACGGAACGCAGATAATTTTTGTACCACTTCCATGGAACCGATGTCGCCGGCATGCCATATTTCGTCGCATTCTTCGAAATATTCCAGATATTTAGGATCCCAAAAACTGTGTGTGTCCGACAGTAATCCGATACGTTTCATAATTTGAGCTTCTGGGATATGAAGTTTTCAATCACGTCGATAGTAGCTTCTATACCCAAAGCAGACGAGTTGATGCAAAGGTCGTAGGATTCTGCGCTTCCCCATGTCTTGGCACTGTAATAGTTATAGTACTCAGACCGCTTCTCGTCACCTTCGATACATTTCTTTTCTGCCTCTTTTTCCGTGATGTGGAGCATCTCGCAGACGCGTTTGATTCGGTCGGGCATGTCGGCTGTGATAAAGATACTTACGGTGTTAGGGTAGTCGCGCAAAATGTAGTCGGCGCATCTTCCTACGAACACGCAAGAATCCTGTTCGGCCGCCTTGCGGATGGCGTCGCTTTGAAATTTGAAAAGCGATTCGTCACTAAGCTGGTTAGCGTATGGGTCGCTATTGCCGAAGATGGGAGCAAAAGAACTGAACAATACTTTGAGAAAGCCTTTGTGTTCATCATTACGTTCGAAGAACTTTTTGTTGAAACCGCTTTCTTTTGCAGCCAGGTCCAAAAGTTCCTTATCATAAAACTTGATGTTGAAATCTTCCGCAATGCGGTTCCCGATGATGCGTCCGCCGCTACCTAACTGGCGTCCTACATTGATAATGATATGTTTCTTCATGACGTTATACGGCTAATTTTTTAAATTTTCTGTATGCTGTAATTAACATGATTCCGGCTACTATACATGCGATGGCATCGGATATAGGCATGGCCAACCATACTCCTTTTACACCCCAGAACTGAGGCAATGTCAGAAGCAGGGGGATGAGGAACAGCAGTTGCCGTGTCAGGGACAGGAAAATGCTCTTGCTCGCTTGTCCTATGCTCTGGAAGAAGTTGGTCGTAACCATTTGCATGCCGATTAAAGGATAGAATATGACTACGATACGCATTCCTCTCACGGCAATGTCGGTCAGTTCTTCGTCGGTCGTAAAAGCACGGACGCACAATTCGGGAAGCAACTCCCCGATGAGAAAACCGGTCGTGGTAATCAACGTACCCCAAAGCAGGGTATAGCGCAGCACTTTGAGTACACGATGGTAGTCCTGCGAACCGTAATTGTATCCGGCGATGGGCTGCATGCCTTGGTTCAATCCTATGACAATCATGATGAAGATGAACAAGACGCGGTTGACGATACCATACGCACCGATGGCCAGGTCGCCGCCGTACTGTCCCAGTCCGCGGTTAATGAGGATTACGACAAGACAAGCGCAACTGTTCATCAGGAAGGGAGACATGCCGATGGCGAAAGTGTCTTTGACGATTTTCTTTTTCAGGCGGTAAATGCCGCGTTTGAACTGGATGAGCTCCTTGGGGCGGCGAAAGACGCTCACCTGCCACAACAAAGAGACGATCTGTGCCAGAATCGTGGCCGTAGCGGCACCGCGTATGCCCATGTTCATTCCGTAGATGAAAATAGGATTGAGAATGGTGTTTCCCACCACAGCCATGATGGTAGCATTCATGGCCAGTTGAGGATGCCCCGTAGAACGCAGGATGGCGTTGAAAGTGAAGAAACTGTGCGTGACGACGTTACCCAGCAAAATAATTTCCATGTACTCCCTGGCGTAGGGGAGTGTGGCGGGGCTGGCACCGAAAAAGCTCAGAATCGGATCGAGAAAGACCAGCGCCACAATGCTGAACAAGACACCCAGAATCAGGGTCAGGGTGACCACGTTGCCGAAGATGTCTTGTGCGGCTTTGTAATCCTGTTGTCCCAATCGTACGGATATTAAAGTGGATGCCCCGATTCCGACCATGGCCCCGAATGCGGCGGACAAGTTCATGAAAGGGAACGTGAGTGCCAGGCCGGAGATGGCCAAAGGTCCCACGCCGTGACCGATAAAGATACTATCCACCATGTTGTAGAGCGACGATGCCGTCATGGCGACGATGGCCGGGAAAGCATATTGTTTAAGTAGCTTGCTGACGGGAAGAGTTCCTAAATCTAATGGTGAAGTGGGATTCGACATATTAAGTTAATTTAAGTAAGACAAAGGTACGAAAAAAGCCCGTAAGGTCGGTAATCTTTTTTCGACTAATTTTTTCCGCATAAAAGGCTTGATGGAAATTCTTTTTTAGTACCTTTGTTGCAGCATGGCAATACTCAACCGCCAAAGTGAGGCGGACAGGTAGCAGATAGTATTTCTTAAATCATATTAAGTATCATGAGTAATCAGTTAGAGAGAATCAAGGAATTAGTGGAGCTCCGTGCCAAAGCGCGCATGGGAGGAGGCGAGAAGGCCATAGAAAAACAACATGCGAGAGGTAAATATACGGCTCGCGAGCGTATCGACATGTTGCTGGATGAAGGCAGTTTCGAGGAAATGGACATGTTCAAGCTTCATCGTTGCACCAACTTCGGCATGGAGAAGAAACAATATTTGGGAGACGGGGTAGTGACCGGAAGCGGCACTATCGACGGGCGTCTGGTTTATGTATTTGCCCAGGACTTCACGGTGAACGGAGGCTCTTTGTCTGAGACCATGGCCGAGAAAATCTGTAAGGTGATGGATCAGGCCATGAAAATGGGTGCGCCTTGTATCGGTATCAATGATTCGGGCGGCGCACGTATCCAGGAAGGTATCAACGCTTTGGGCGGCTATGCCAATATCTTCCAGCGTAATATCGAGGCATCCGGTGTGATTCCTCAGATTTCCGGCATTTTCGGTCCGTGTGCAGGCGGAGCGGTATATTCTCCGGCACTGACCGATTTCATCCTGATGATGGAGAACACCTCTTATATGTTCCTCACCGGGCCGAAGGTAGTCAAGACAGTGACGGGCGAGGATGTGTCGCAAGAAGATTTGGGCGGCGCGAGCGTGCACGCCACGAAATCCGGTGTGACGCACTTCACGGCCGAAACGGAAGAAGAGGCCATGCAAATGATTCGTACCCTCATCAGTTATATTCCCCAGAATAATATGGAAGAGGCTCCCCGTCTGGAATGTACCGACCCGATTAACCGTCTGGAGGATTTTCTCAATGAAATCATTCCGGACAATCCGAATCAAGCGTACGATATGTACGAAGTCATCGGGGCGATAGTGGACAACGGCGAGTTTTTTGAGGTGCAGCCCGATTATGCCAAGAATATCATCGTGGGCTTTGCCCGCTTCAACGGGCAGAGCGTGGGCGTGGTGGCCAACCAACCGAAGTGCTATGCCGGTGTGCTCGACTGCAATGCCAGCCGTAAGGGGGCGCGTTTCGTGCGTTTCTGCGATGCTTTCAATATCCCGTTGGTGACTTTGGTAGACGTGCCGGGCTTCCTGCCGGGTACGGGGCAGGAGTATAACGCTGTGATATTGCACGGGGCGAAGTTGTTGTATGCCTACGGAGAAGCCACCGTGCCTAAGGTGACGGTGACCCTGCGTAAGAGCTATGGCGGCTCCCATATCGTGATGAGTTGTAAGCAACTGCGCGGAGATATCAATTACGCATGGCCGTCGGCGGAAATCGCGGTGATGGGAGCTTCCGGGGCCGTGGCCGTATTGTACGCCAAGGATGCCAAGGAAGCCGAAGACCCGAAAGCCTTTCTGGAAGAGAAGGAAGCCGAGTATAACAAACTTTTCACTAATCCTTACCAGGCAGCCAAGTACGGTTACATCGACGATGTGATAGAGCCGCGCAACACACGTTTCCGTGTCATTCGCGCGTTGGCCCAGTTGCAGACCAAGAAATTATTGAACCCCGTGAAGAAGCATGGGAATATTCCATTGTAATCCGATAATATAAAAATGATGTTACACAGAAGATTTTTAGGAATCCTTGTTGGTTTGACGGCTGTGGTCGCTGCTTTCGGGCAGGGCGCCTTCAGTTTCAAAATCAATGAAGTGGTAGTCTCCAATACGGACGGTCTCATAGATGAGTACGGCGAACGTACGGGATGGATTGAGATTGCCAATACTTCATGGGGAACCAACAATCTCCGTAGTTGTTACCTGACTACGAATCGTGAGGCTTTGAACAAAGGACTTTCCGTGCCGGAACGCGTCAAGTTGATGTCGTTGATACCGAAAGGTGACGAACGGACGAACTTGACCGCCCAGCAGCGCATCGTGTTCTTCGCCGACGGACAAACCAACCTGGGCACATTGCACACGAACTTCACCTTGAAGGAAGGCGAGGAAAACTTCATCGCCTTGTTTGACGGAAACGGTAAGACGTTGCTCGATTCCATCACCGTACCGCCTTTGGCCGAAAACCAGTCTTACGCCCGGGTATATGATTCCGAGAGCGAGACCTACGTATGGGTAGTGCTCGATGCGAACGAAGTGACTCCGGGAGCTCCGAACGTGGGGCAGGGAAAGGTACAGGATAAGGTGGCGGAATTCAAAGAGAAAGACCCCTACGGCGTGGCCATGTCTATCATGGCGATGGGAGTCGTGTTCGGTTGTCTGCTTGCCCTTTATGTCTTTTTCCGTTTGTTCGGTTACATGGTGGCCTTATTCTCCAAGATGGCTCGCGTGAGAGCCATCCGTGCGCTCCACGACCAGGCGGACAAAGCCGCTGTCATGGCCAAGCAGGGACTGGAGACTAAGGGCGTGGACATGAAAGTGTATATGGCCGTCATAGCCATGGCGCTCCGTGATTATGAAGAAGACGTGCATGACGTGGAAAGCAATGTGCTGACCTATCACACCGAGGAGCACTCGGAATGGAATGCGAAAGGATACACCATGCGCGAGTGGCCGGAGTAAAATCATTTGTTTAAGTCTAATCAATAAAAAGAATCATCATGAAAGAATATAAATATAAGGTAAAGGGAGCCGAATATACGGTGAAGATAAACGATGTGGAAGGCAATATGGCCAAAGTGGAAGTGAACGGGATTCCGTTTGAAGTGGAGATGGAACGTCCGATGCACCTGACGCATAAACCGGTGATACGTCCGGTAGCCCATGTGCACCACGGTCCGGTCACTCCGGCTGCCGCTCCGGTTGCGCAACCCGAAGTCCCGGCAGGCAACGGTACTGCCGTCCGTGCTCCTCTGCCCGGTACGGTGAATGCTGTGGCGGTCACTGTGGGACAAGCTGTCAAGAAAGGACAGACCGTAGTGGTGCTCGAAGCCATGAAAATGGAAAACAATATCAACGCCGAGTGCGACGGTACGGTGACAGCCGTGCATGTAAACAAGGGAGACTCGGTGCGTGAAGGTGCAATGTTGGTAACAATCGGTTAGGACTATGGAAGTATTTGATTTCATTGGAACAAAATTGTCCGACTTCCTCACTTATACGGGATTTGCGAATGCCGAGATGGGGAATTGGATTATGATTCTGGTCGGTGCGTTCTTCTTATGGCTGGCCATCAAGAAGGATTTCGAGCCTTTGCTTTTGATTCCTATCGGTTTGGGTATTATTTTAGGAAATATTCCTTTTAAAGCCGTAGGGCTGGAAGTCGGGCTTTACGAGGATAATTCCGTGTTGAATTTCTTCTATCAGGGTGTGAAAGCCGGGTGGTACCCACCTTTGGTCTTCCTCGGTATCGGTGCCATGACGGATTTCTCGGCGCTGATAGCCAACCCGAAGCTTTTGCTGGTCGGTGCTGCCGCCCAATTCGGTATTTTCGGGGCTTATATGATAGCCTTGGCCTTGGGATTCGAGCCTAACCAGGCGGCGGGCATCGCCATCATCGGAGGAGCCGACGGGCCTACGGCCATCTTCTTGTCTTCCAAACTCTCGCCGAACCTGATGGGGGCCATTGCCGTGTGCGCCTATTCCTACATGGCTTTGGTGCCGGTCATTCAGCCGCCCTTGATGCGCTTGCTCACCACGAAAAAAGAGCGCGTGATACGCATGAAACCCGCCCGTCAGGTGTCGCAGACCGAAAAAATCATCTTCCCCATCGTCGGTCTGTTGCTGACCACGTTTATCGTGCCTTCAGGCTTGCCGTTGTTGGGTATGCTGTTTTTCGGTAATTTGCTGAAAGAAAGTACGAAGACCACCCGTCTGGCCAAGACGGCCGGTAGTGCGTTGAACGATGTGATCGTGATGTTGCTCGGCCTTACGGTGGGATGTTCCACGCAGGCCAGTGAGTTCCTGACGTTCGATACCATCAAGATTTTCTTCCTCGGTGCGTTGGCTTTTATCATCGCCACAGCTTCCGGCGTGTTGTTCGTCAAGTTCTTCAACCTGTTCTTGCCGAAACACAAGAAAATCAATCCGCTTATCGGTAATGCGGGCGTATCCGCCGTACCGATGGCTGCCCGTATTTCGCAAAATTTAGGATTGGAATACGATTCCAAGAATTACCTGTTGATGCATGCCATGGGGCCGAACGTGGCCGGTGTGATAGGCTCGGCCGTGGCTGCCGGTGTGCTGTTGGGCTTCTTGAGCTAACTTGGGCACGAGCCGTCAGACGATACGAAAGGCCGCTTTCCTCCAAGGGAAAGCGGCCTTTCGTATATAGAACCCCGTACCATTTTTTTAGCAAATACAAAAGAAAGATATGTTTTTTGTATGGAATCATAGTGTAGATACATTTTTTTTCGTATGTTTGCAATATGAGAAAGGAGCTTGGCAAATGGTTGATGGATATAGCCAAATATTTGGTTACGGCTGTACTTTTATCCTCTATTATTACGGATATGGGTAATTCGTGGATTCTTTATTTGTCGGTCTCTTTTTCTGTGGTGGTGACTTTGAGCGTAGGGCTTTGGCTTGTACGGGATAAAAAGAAAGGAAGTGAGTTATGGGTGCAATTATTATGAGTGCATTGGTATCTGTAATAGCCATTGTCGGTGGTGTTTATTTTTGGATTCAGGACAAGAAAGAGATGCGGAAGGGAATGTGACAGTCAGCCCTTTGACGTAGCTGTTCTCTTGAATTATATTTACGGGTAACCTTTTTGTGCCGTTTTTCTGCTTATGGGACGTAAGTGCTAATAAATGAAAGACTTATAAATCCTATTTGTTCCTCTTTTTATCTTCCGCAGATTTGAAAATCAATCTCAAGAGATTGATTTTTCGTTTGGCTGAGATTGATTTTCCGTTCTCTGCAGAATGATTCGGCTTCCTCCGGAGGTGTAAAAAATCCTCACAGCACATCGGAAGACGCAGAAATAATTCTTGGTTTTTCCTTTACTTTATTTTTTTCTTCGTACTTTTGTGTAAAAGGACTTTCACGCTAACAGATATGGAACATGAAAGAAAGAAGGTATTGGTCGGCATGTCGGGTGGCATCGACAGTTCGGCGGTGTGCCTGATGTTGTTGGACGAAGGCTACGAAGTGGTGGGCGTGACGATGCGCGTGTGGGATCTGCCGCGCCAGTTTGCCGATACGGGACAAGAGTATCCCGATTTCATACAAGATGCCCGGGCTTTGGCCGCCCGTTTGGGCATCGCCCATTATGTAGCCGACGAGCGGACGGCCTTTAAGGACATCGTGGTCCGTAATTTTGTGGATGAATATCTTGCCGGGCGTACGCCGAATCCCTGTGTGATGTGCAATCCCGCGTTCAAGTTCCGCGTGTTGGCAGAGTGGGCGGATAAGTTGGGTTGCGATTATATCGCCACGGGACACTATGTGAGGGTGAAGGAAGAAGGCGGCCGTTACGGATTGTATTGCGGTGTGGACGGGAAGAAAGACCAGTCCTATTTCCTTTGGCGACTGGGGCAGGACGTGTTGTCGCGCTGTATTTTCCCTTTGGGTGCACTGCGGAAGGAAGACGTGCGGGGCTATCTGGCACGGAAGGGATTTGAGATGAAAGCCCGCGGCGGAGAGTCGATGGAGGTCTGTTTCATAGACAAGGATTACCGTGAGTTTCTGCGGGAACAAGTGCCCGACTTGGATCGGCGCGTGGGCGAAGGCAAGTTTGTCGACGTACAGGGGCGCGTCATCGGTACACACTGCGGTTTTCCGTATTTCACGGTGGGGCAGCGTAAGGGGTTGGGCATTGCCTTGGGCAAGCCGGCCTACGTGTTGAGGCTGAATGCCCGGAAGAATACGGTGATGTTGGGCGATGCGGAAAATCTTGAGGCGTGTGCCATGTTGGTTTGCGGGGGGCGCATCTCGTCCGAGGCCGATTGGGCCGACGGGCAGCTTTCCGTGCGCATCCGTTATCGCAGCCGTCCGATACCGTGCAGTGTACGCCAAGTGAAAAACCGGTTTCCGGAAGAAGGAGGCGGCGAGAATTTGTGGTTGGTGCGTTTCAAGGAGAAGGCTTCGGCTGTGACACCCGGCCAGTCGGCCGTGTTCTACGTCGGTGACAAGATGGCAGGCGGTGCCTACATCGGTTCGCAACGGGGGCTGCAAGCTTATTTGGAAGACTGAGATGGAGGCATTGACACTATATGAATTGAATGGGCTGGTGCGCGGTACGCTGGAACGTACGTTGCAGGCCGAATATTGGTTGCAGGCCGAACTGAGCGAGGTACGCGAGGCTTACAACGGCCATTGTTATCTGGAGTTCGTGCAGAAGTCCGTGAACGGCCGTGACTTGGTGGCCAAAGCTCGCGGTGTGATTTGGGCCGGGATGTACCGTCTGCTGAAACCCATGTTCGAACGGGAGACGGGGCGGACTTTATCACCGGGACTGAAGGTTTTGGTCAAGGTCGGGGTCACCTTTCATGAACTTTATGGCTATTCGCTGACCGTGACGGACATCGATCCGGCCTATACGTTGGGCGACATGGCGCGTCTGCGCAGGGAGATTCTGGCACGCTTGGAGGCGGACGGCATTCTGAACGACAACAAGGAATTGTCTTTGCCGTTGTCGGCCAACCGTATAGCCGTCATTTCGTCGGCCACAGCCGCCGGTTACGGTGATTTCTGCAACCAGTTGCTCCGCAATGACTATCGCCTGCGTTTCACCGTCCGGCTTTTCCCTGCCGTGATGCAGGGCGAACATGTGGAATCATCGGTGTTGGCGGCGTTGGATGCCGTTATGGCCCGGCAGGACGACTGGGATGCCGTGGTGATTATCCGGGGCGGAGGGGCAACCAGTGACTTGTCCGGCTTCGACACCTATTTGCTGGCAGCGGCTTGTGCACAGTTTCCTTTACCGGTGATAACCGGCATCGGACATGAACGTGACGACACGGTGATAGACATCGTGGCCCATACGCGGGTGAAGACCCCTACGGCTGCTGCAGCTTTTCTCATCCATCACCAGTTGGAGGCGGCCTCGCGTCTGGAGGCTGTGGCACGCGAAATCCAACAGCAGGCCCAGGGGCGCATGGAGGGTGAGCGTTTGCGCGTGGAGCGTTTGTCCGCCCGATTGTCGGCGGCAGCCCTGCAGGTGCGTACCCGTGGGGAGCGCAGGTTGGAGCAGATGGCCACATGCCTGTTCCATGCCGGACGGCAACGCCTTTCCGACGAACGCCATCGCCTCGACCTGTATGCCGGGCGGATAGGGCGCGGTATTCCCGTGCGCATGGAGCGCGAGCGGTTCCGCTTGCAGCTCCTGCAACAGAAATGCGAGGCTGCCGACCCCGTCTTGTTGCTTAAAAGGGGATACAGCATGACGTTTTGCGGTGGAAAGTTGGTGCGGAAAGCTTCGGAACTGAAAGGAGGAGAAGAAATCACGACCTGTTTGGCGGAAGGTGAGATCCGCTCAGTCGTACAATAAGATAAGGTATATGAAGAAAGAAAACTTGTCATACGAGGAAGCCATGGCGCGCTTGGAAGAATTGGTGCGCCGGATAGAGGCCAACGAAACCGGCATCGACCGGTTGGCCGGGGAACTGAAGGAAGCGCAACGCTTGGTGGCATTCTGCCGCGAGAAGCTTTATGCAACGGACGAAGAAATCAAGAAAATACTGGAATCGGGCGAAAAAGAGGCCTGAGACAGTTCCGGCTTCGTCCGGCGTAGGGCGTTTTTCTTGTTAAATGATAAATTCTTTGCGGAAAACGCCTTTAAAATAATAAAATTCTGTAATTTTGTCTTTCAGAATGAAATTTAAAAACGGAAAAGATGAAAGAAATCGATTGGGCGAACCTGTCTTTCGGCTATATGAAGACAGACTATAATGTACGTTGCTATTATCGTGACGGAAAGTGGGGAGAGATTGAAGTTTGTTCGGAGGAGACCCTCAATATCCACATGGCGGCTACTTGCCTGCACTACGGGCAGGAAGCTTTCGAGGGGCTGAAGGCTTACCGTTGTCCGGACGGTAAGGTGCGCGTGTTCCGCATGGACGAGAATGCCAAGCGTTTGCAGAGCACGTGCCGCGGCATACTGATGCCCGAACTGCCTACGGAACGTTTTGAAGAAATGGTCAAGAAGGTGGTACGGCTCAACGAGCGTTTTATCCCGCCATATGAGAGCGGGGCCACGTTGTACATCCGTCCGCTGCTTATCGGTACGGGAGCCCAAGTGGGCGTGCATCCGGCCAACGAATACCTCTTCGTGATTTTCGTCACGCCGGTAGGGCCGTACTTCAAGGGAGGCTTCGCCGCCAATCCGTACGTGATTATCCGCGAGTTCGACCGCTCCGCACCGTTGGGAACGGGTATCTATAAAGTGGGCGGCAACTACGCGGCGAGCTTGAAAGCGAACAAGATGGCACACGATTTGGGGTACTCCTGCGAGTTTTACCTCGATGCGAAAGAAAAGAAATACATCGACGAATGCGGGGCTGCCAACTTCTTCGGCATCAAAAACAATACGTATGTCACGCCGAAGTCCACGTCCATCCTGCCTTCCATCACCAACAAGAGCCTGATGCAGTTGGCCGAAGACATGGGCATGACGGTGGAACGCCGCCAGATTCCGGAAGAAGAACTGGCCACTTTCGAAGAGGCCGGGGCATGCGGTACGGCTGCGGTCATCAGCCCCATCGAGCGTATCGATGATTTGGAAAACAAGAAGAGCTATATTATCAGCAAAGACGGCAAGCCGGGACCGGTTTGTACTCAATTATATCATCACCTGCGTAATATCCAGTACGGCATCGAACCCGACGTGCACAGATGGACTACGGTGGTGATGGAGTGATTCATTCATTAAAAAATCTATTATCATGATTAGAAGTGCAAGTGAAATGCGGGCTGCAGCCCGGGCGTCGCTCTCCGGAAAATGGGGCGGCGCGGTTATGGTTACGTTGGTTTATCTGGCGGTTATGGGAGTGTTGCCGGCCGGTATCGACTTAAAAGTTTATGATGGAGTAGGTTCCATTATACAGTTGGTGCTGATGCCTCTTGGTTGGAGTATGTCTGTGCTGTTCCTCGACAATTTGCGTAGTGGCGACGAGTATAAGGTCGGGCAGTTATTCGAGGGTTTTCGCGATTATACCCGTGTGGCCGGGACGATGATACTCACCGGTATCTATACGTTTCTTTGGACCTTGTTGCTTATCGTGCCGGGCATCATCAAGTCTTTTTCTTACGCCATGACGGCTTTTGTCTTGCGGGATAATCCCGAATTGAAATTCAATGGTGCCATTGAAAAAAGCATGAAGATGATGGACGGTCATAAGTTCGACCTGTTTTATTTGTACTTGACCTTCATTGGTTGGGGGTTACTTTGCATCTTGACGTTGGGCATCGGCCTCTTGTGGTTTGTCCCTTACATGCAATCAGCTTTAGCGCACTTCTATGAAGACGTGAAAGCCGAGTACGAAGCGGCTCAGGCGCAAGGGGAATAAAGAGAACCTCGAAAGATAGAAAAAGAGATGGAGAAGATAACGGACATGAAGCAACGTTTAGGCGACATCCTGTTTGCTGTATCATGGCGAGACTTGTCGCGTACATACTTTGATAAATCAGTGTCATGGCTTTATCATAAGATGGACGGTATAGATGGTAATGGCGGAACGGGTGGTTTTACTCCGCATGAAGCAGAGCAGATGAAAGGGGCTTTATGTGATTTGGCTGACCGTATACGTCGGGCGGCTGATAATATCTGAGTGTATTTAGAATTCATAATTTTGAGCTGCCGGCAAGAGGAAAAGTTTGTCGGCGGCTTTTTTATTCTTCTGATATTGCCTACCTTTGTGACGGAAACCTACGGGTAAGGATTAGATTCTGATTAGAATCGGCAAAACAAGGGTGAAGATTGAAATGGGCTTCGGCCTATAAATGATATGACTATGGAAGGAATTGGAACAATGGAAACCAACAGCCGGCAGGTATTGTCTTTGTTGGAAAAAATAAAAAGTTCAAAAGGCAGGAAACTCAATAAGCTTGGTGAATTGCTGAACAAGGGCGGTAAAACTCCGTTTTTGTTTGATGAGAAAGATTTGAAATACATTCTTAGATGAGGGTTTATCTGGATACGAACATATTGGCTTTTTTAGTTGGACAAGATAAAGGGGAGTCGATAAGTAGGGATGTGATGGAGCTTTTGCAAGATTATGAGGTCGTGCTATTGTCCAGTGCGGTGTGCTTTCAAGAGTTGGTTCATTTGGTTCAAATCGGAAAGTTACGCCGTCCTGATTGTCGTGACGTGGGTAAGGCGGCTGCTGAGGCTTTGCAGGTATTGGAGGATTATGGGATAAAGATGATGCCCGTAAGTGAAAAGCATATTAGGAGACTTGTGGAACTTCCATTGTATGAAGACCATCGTGACCCTAACGATCGTTTAATTATAGCGCAAGCTATATGCGACCGTATTCCGCTTGTAAGTTCTGACCAAAAGTTTGTCCGTTATGGGCGTTATGGGTTGGAGTTGATATTCAACAGGAGGTAATCAAAAAAGATTTGACGTATGTGGAATAAACAATATAAGGAATGGGAAAAGGAAAATTAGCAAAGTTTGCCGACATGGCCAGTTACCCTCATGTGTTTGAATACCCTTATTCGGTCGTGGATGAAGTGCCTTTCGATATGAAAGGACGTTGGCATGAAGATTTTTTCCGGAACGACCATCCTATTGTGTTGGAACTCGGGTGCGGACGGGGTGAATATACCGTGGGGCTGGCTCGTTTGTATCCCGACAAGAATTTTATTGGGGTGGACATCAAGGGCGCCCGTATGTGGACGGGAGCCACGGAGGCGTTGCGCGAAGGCTTGCCCAACGTGGCGTTCTTGCGCACGAACATAGAGATTATCGACCGTTTTTTTGCCGAAGGCGAAGTGGCCGAGATTTGGCTGACGTTCAGCGACCCGCAGATGAAGAAGGTGACCAAACGTCTGACCTCCACTTTTTTTATGACGCGTTACCGCCGTTTCCTGCAAGACCGTGGACGGATTCACTTGAAAACCGATTCCAATTTCCTTTTCACTTATACGGAATATATGGTGGAAAAGAACGGTTTGCCCTTGGAGTTTTCCACTCGTGACTTGTATCACAGTACGTGGGCTGAGCATCCGGACACCGAAGAAGCCCGTATCCTGAACATCCGGACGTATTACGAACAGCAATGGCTCGACCGCGGACTGGATATCAAATACATGCGTTTCCTCTTGCCGCAAGCCGGAGAACTGGCGGAGCCGGAAGTGGAGATAGAATTGGATGAATACCGGAGTTACAACCGCAGCAAGCGCAGCGGATTGTCGACGGCTAAATGAAAGAACGAATTAAAATACCGAACTTATGGAAATATATCCCAAATTGATTATGGACGCACTGGCTACCGTGCGTTATCCCGGTACGGGAAAGAACATCGTAGAGGCCGGGATGGTGGAAGACGATCTGCGTATCAGCGGGCTGCATGTCAGTTTTTCGTTGATTTTCGACAAGCCGACGAATCCTTTCCTCAAGTCGCTCGTGAAAGCTTCTGAGGCTGCCATCCATGCCTACGTGGGCAAGGAGGTGGAAGTGGAGATACACACCAAAACCTTGCAGGCTCCCCGTCCGGAGGTGGGGCAACTGTTGCCCGGTGTGAAGAATATTATCGCCGTGTCGTCCGGCAAAGGCGGTGTGGGGAAATCTACGGTAGCGGCCAACCTGGCTGTGGGGTTGTCCAAGTTGGGCTACAAAGTCGGCTTGTTGGATGCCGACGTGTTCGGACCGAGCATGCCCAAGATGTTCCATGTAGAGGATGCGCATCCTTATGCCGAATCGGTGGACGGCCGTGATTTGATTGTGCCGGTGGAGAGTTACGGCATCAAGATGCTGTCTATCGGTTTCTTTGTCGATCCCGACCAGGCCACTTTGTGGCGTGGGGCGATGGCCTGCAACGCGCTGAAGCAGTTGATAGGCGATGCAAACTGGGGCGACTTGGATTACTTCATCCTCGACACGCCTCCGGGTACGAGCGATATCCATCTCACGTTGGTGCAGACCTTGCCTATTACCGGTGCCGTCATTGTCAGCACGCCGCAGAAAGTGGCGTTGGCCGATGCACGCAAAGGCATCAACATGTACCAGAACGAGAAAGTGAATGTCCCCATTCTCGGGCTGGTGGAAAATATGGCATGGTTCACTCCTGCCGAATTGCCGCAAAACAAATACTACCTGTTCGGGAAAGAAGGGGTGAAGCGCCTTGCCGAAGAGATGCATGTGCCTTTGCTGGGACAGATTCCCATCGTGCAGAGCATTTGCGAGAACGGTGACAACGGTACGCCCGAAGTCTTGAACGACGGGAGCCAGACGGGACAGGCGTTCATGGCCTTTGCCCGCCGCGTGGTGGAAGAGACCGGCCGCCGGAATGCGGAACAGGCACCGACAAAAATCGTGGAAGTCAAGAAGTAATTGGACATATCGTCATGTATGAGCCGTTTTGCCATGGGCAGGACGGCTTTTTCAACACAATAAGAAAGATGGCACAGGACAGACGGGAACCTTCGGCAGTACACGTGGTGGGGAATATGGATTGGGACGGGCTTCATCGTCCGCAAATCTATTATGCCATGGTGGCTATTTTTTCGGGGTTGTTCCTTTCGGTCATCGACGGCACGATATGCAACGTGGCCTTGCCCACGATTGCGCGTCAGTTGCAAATCTCTTCCTCCGATTCCATTTGGATAGTCAATGCTTTCCAGTTGGTGGTCGTCATGACCCTGTTGCCCTGTTCCGCGTTGGGCGAGTTGTTCGGATTCAAACGTACCTATCTGTGGGGAATGGTTTTCTTTACCGTCGGTTCGCTGTGTTGTGCCTTGTCCGGTTCGTTTGTCCTGCTGGTTCTTTCACGCATGTTGCAAGGCGTGGGGGCAGCCATGGTGATGAGCGTGAATGGCTCTTTGGTGCGTCTGATTTATCCGAAACGCCATCTGGCCAAAGGTTTCGGACTGAATGCCACGGTCGTGGCTCTGGCCTCCGTGGCCGGACCTACGATATCCGGTGCGATTTTATCCGTGGCCTCTTGGCCATGGCTGTTTGCCGTGAATTTGCCGTTCGGCGTACTGACATTCTTTTTAGCCCGTAGATACTTGCCGGGGAATCCGACGCGCGTCGAAGGGCGACGATTCGATTTCCCTTCGGCAGTGCTGAACGCTCTTACGTTCGGTCTGTTCATCGGTTGTGTGGAAGCCTTTTCCCACGGGCTGTCCTTTCGTTGGATTGTGGCCGGGGTTGTCCTTTTGGCCGGGATAGGGACCGTTTTCGTGCGTCGTCAGTTGCGCCAGCCCTAT
This sequence comes from Paraprevotella clara YIT 11840, assembly GCF_000233955.1. Classification (GTDB taxonomy): domain Bacteria; phylum Bacteroidota; class Bacteroidia; order Bacteroidales; family Bacteroidaceae; genus Paraprevotella; species Paraprevotella clara. The sequence continues at coordinate 100,382 of NZ_JH376592.1, read as the reverse complement.
CCGATGCTGCCTTTCGATTTGCTTCGCATACCCGTGTTTTCTTTGTCTGTGCTGACCAGTATCCTTTCCTTCACTTCGCAAATGTTAGGGATGGTGGCCTTACCTTTTATGTTCCATCTCACGTTCGGGATGAGCGCGGCAGAGACGGGGCTGTTGATGACCGCCTGGCCTTTGGTGATTGTGGTGGCCGGTCCTTTGGCCGGCACGTTGGCTACGAAAATCCATCCGGGGCTGTTGGGAGGTGTCGGACTACTGGTGATGAGTGTCGGGTGCTTCTTGCTGGCTGATGTGTCGCCGTCGGTGGGTTATGGCGGACTGGTGGCGCGTTTGATGCTCTGCGGTTTCGGTTTCGGACTGTTCCAATCGCCCAACAACCATTTGTTGCTGAGTTCCGCACCGTCATATCGGACCGGTGGGGCGAGCGGGATGCAGGCCACGGCACGTTTGGTAGGACAGACCACGGGAGCAGCCTTGGTAGCTTTGCTTTTTTATCTCAACGGAGACCGTGCGCCCCATGCTGCCATGTGGTTGGCCGGCGGTTTTACGCTCTGTGGAAGCCTTGTATCCTGTTCGCGTTTACGGGCACACCGTTTTTGAACGATTTTATTTTTTATGTCATGAAGCATCGGTTTGTTTCCGGATGTTTCGGGTTTTATCATATTTATTCCTATCTTTGCATTTACATTCCACGCCGAGAAGGGATTTTTCATGTGGAGACACGGAAAAAAGTTGTAAGGTAATTTAGCCGGAAAACAGCGGTGGGGGTGTGCATATATTGAGAAGGCGTTTGCTTAGGCGCTTTGTTCTTGACACACTGGAATCTCGCAAATTCGAAGTATCAGTCAGGACATGGCAGCGGCAGATGCCCATGGGGTGTGTACAGGAACGCATGCCTTTATTGCCGTTGGTGAGTGTGCCACTTTTGTGGCACACCACATACGATGCCATAAAGGTGGGTGTTGTTCATATCGGCGTGGGACTGTGCGTTGTTGTTCTACTGGTATGGGCAATGCGAGGGCCTCAGTGTGTGGAACAGCAACGGGCGGGTTTTCCACGCTTTTTTCGTATGTGTCCGGAATTATGTCGTTTAAAAAATTAACCGGTGCCTGAGAGGAAGACACGGGCACGAAGCCGCAGGATGACAGTGCGGCGGGGTTGTGCAGATGGAAAACAAACTATGCTTCAGTGTGTATGGTGAACTCTATGTCGTGGATCTCGACCGGATGTTGTATTTTGAGGCCGACGACCATTACACTCATGTCTATTACTCTTCGGGGACACATTTCATGATTCCTTTCGGCCTTGCCAAAGTAGAAGCCGCTCTCTCGAACAAGGGGAGGGCCGGTGATGCGTTCCTGCGCTTGGGACGTAAATATATCGTCAACATCCGGCGGGTCTTCCATGTCAACGCGGTGAAGCAGGTGGCGGTGTTGGCCGACGACCACGGTACGAACTACACGCTTCGCCTGCCTAAGCCTGTGCTTCGCATGTTGATGGAGGATATCAGCGGGAAACCGCAGATTACGACGACGCAAAGCTGAAACTGTTTTATAATATCGTGTCACGTTGTCGTAGTTCCAGCGGTCTATGCCGTGGCGGTGCGTTCTTCAAGGCAGATGGCGTTCAGGTCACGTTTCGTGGCAGACCGGTGTGCTTTGAGTCTATTATCTGTCCGCGAAGATGCAATATGAAAGCTCCCGTGTCAGACCCTTCACCGTAATGTATTGAAAACCAATTCGAATGCTATTTTATTAAAAACAGTTTCATGCGGACAACTCGTTTTCCGGTGAAATTCCGGTGAAGGATAGGACGGTAGAAAGTTCACCTTAAAACGTTGGTACAGAGGAGGTCTGAAGGATGCGAACCTTTTCGGGCGAAAAACAGTTTGCTATAAGGTAAGGTATGGAGAATACAAATTAGGGACGCCTCCATACCTTCTTTTTATCCGGTTTTCAGCATGGCAAAGCCCGTAAGACGGATGTCAGTACGTCCGAAAATCGTTCTCAGCAGATTGAAAAATCGTTTGCAGCAGAACGGAAAATCGTTTGGCTGACACTGCAAAAGCTAAAAATCCAAAGTCTTATGCCAACATCAAATGGAACGTAAGACTGTTCTACAAGCCTAAGATATCATCCTCAGAAAGCCCCGTCACCTGAGCAATGATGTCCGCGTCCACCCCTCTTGCCTTCAAACCTCTTGCATTCCGCAACCGTTCCTCAAGACGGCCTTTCTCCAAACCTTCCTTTAATCCCTTCTCTTCTCCTTTTTTGAAACCCCTTTCTTCTCCACGTTCTTCTCCGCGCAACTCGGCTGTCGTCATTACGCTGAACCAATCCCGGTAAGCCTTCAGGCTTTCCTCGTATTCATAACGTTCAACTCTTGAGAACTTGGCGATTTCAGCCGCCTCGAACAAATGCGTAAAGACTTTCTCCTGCAACACACGGGGACGCTCCATCAATGCAGCCAGATTGCGGATGACGTAAAGCCATTTGTCAAACAACGATTCAAGCTCATTTTCCTGCTTCGTGAACTTAGGCATCTCCAAGTAGATGAACACCAGCTTGTCATAGAAAACCTCCTTCGTGGTCGTGTCCATCAGTTTCACCTCGTGGTAATAGTTCCCCTCCCTTTCCTTGTCGAAACAAAAATTCAGGATGCCGATGGTGTACACCCCCTTCAGCTCATAGTTCCACTCGCCACGCGGAGCCTGTTCCCTGATGGCAAAGGTCGAATAATAAATGCTGCGGTCCTTGAAGAACTGCTGTTCGCCCTTCTGCATCTCCACCAAGAAAACCTCGCCCTTGTCGTTTTTGCAATACACGTCGAACACGGCACGGCGGTCATACTCCTGTGTACCGAGGTGTTCCGTATTCAGATAATTGACATCCAATACGACCTCACGCCCCTGCAACAGGGCGTTCAGGAAACTGATGAGCAAATCCTTGTTCATTTCTGTCCCGAAAAGCTTCTTAAATGCAAAATCCGTGTAGAAATTGACATACCTGTCTATTATACCTTCCGTTCCCATGGCTACAGTCATTTAATCATGTCATACCCGACAAAGATATTAAATTATTCCCATAAATCCATTTTCTATCTTATATTTCCGCCTGTTTTTGCTTTTCACGAAAAGAATGGCATGGTTCACGAATAACGTATAAAGCCTATATTTGGTTAATCAAGAATGTATTTAACTTTACCCCGAAAAATGGACGGGTGTCTCCTAATATTATTAAATAATGTGGAGCATTCCGTTGAACCAAATAGAGACTTTAAAGATTGAGTATAGAATTTTAAAAACATTAGAAGTATGAAAAAGAAGACACTGGTTTCTATTCTTGCTATGACATCCGCCTCGATGGCGGCGTATGCCGATGCAAATTTGGATCAGATTAAAGCTGACGCAGCGACGGACTGGACCGGAGCAGCCGATCTCGACTTTGAGAACGGCGTATTTACTTCACCCTCGGGATTGACCATCTCGCAGAATATTGGCAAACTGGTTAAGGGTAAATACACGTTGACCGTTTCCGAAAACGAGAATGCCAAAATAACGGTGAACGGAAATGAGCTTGTCAATAATCAATTTGAAATCACCGCTGCGGAAGCCGATGTGATTATCCGAATCGAGACTGCCACAAGCGGCTCTTTTAAGGTTGGCGGATTTAAATTGGTATTGGATCATGAATTTGCGCTCGACCAAAAAGGGTTGGTGGATGCTTTGGCTAAGGTTACGGCCAAGTTGGAAACGTTGGAGGATGCACAGGCCGATGAATTGGTGCTTAGAGCCAGTCAGCTTTCTGCGAAGATTGCGGCGATCAAGGACGATGGAGAGGATGAATACAAGGCTTACGCACTTTATAAAGATTACGAGCTTTATAAGGGGTGGGCTAATTCTACCATCATGGCTGACATTTCAGCTTTGGATGAGGAAGTGAACAAATATGTCGGAAATGCAACTCCCTATTATGTTTCTAAAGAAATAGGTGATGCAAGACAGACGGCACTTGACAATGCCAAGGCGGCTATTGAGAACATTGCAGATGAAGATGCCAGAAAATATGCAGGGACGGTAACCGCCGAGGCCTACAATACCATTAAGGGCAAAATCGACACATTTCTCAAAACAGCATTGGATGCTTATAATGCAGGTAATGCCGTAGAAGTTTGTACACAGGAATTCAATGACGAGTTTGCAGAGGAAGTTGACAAGCTGATAGCGGATTATTCTGCGGCCATTGCCGCTGCGCCGGGCGACCATGTCGCATATACTGCGGTTGCAGAAAAGATAAGCGAATTGAAGGACTTGTATAATAAGACCTTGCAAGACGTGTATGCGGCATTTGATCCGGGAGATAAGTATCCCGATGTCTATGGACCCGTTTTGGAGGAAGCCCAAGCCAAATTGAACGAACAATACGTGGACATTCTCGAAGTTGAGAAGAAGAACGGTAATGAAACCAACCATGTCGGTGCGGCAGCAAATCAGGCTACGAATGATGCTGCTCTTACTGAGGCTAAAACAAAAATCGGCGAATTAGGTGAAGAATATAAGCAGAAGGCCCAGGCTTTGAAGTTAGGCTATGATAATGCACAGAGCATGTTGGATGACTTGCAGGATCGTTTGGACGAAATTGCCGGATTTGAAGGCGTGAAAGACAACTACGGTGCTGCCGTGGACGCTATCCAGAAACTTATCGACGATCTTACGGCAAAAGTAGAGGCTGATACGAAGAACAATACGATTGACACAGCCGATTACACGGCTGACAAGGCTGCCGTAGAGGAGAAAATCGGTGAGTTGGTAGAGGAAGCCGTAGGCGGACAAGAAAACTATGACGCTTATACGGGTTTGAAGGAGAGCGTGTCTGTCATACAAAAGACGTTGAACGAGACAAATATTCGTGTGAACGCTTTGAAGTCGAAAGACGGCAAGTATGCGGTGGACGGCAAGTATGCAGCTAACGAAGCCAAGTTGCAGGAAGAGATAGATGGATATACAAGTGCCATTTCCGAGGCATTCAAGAATGAGACTTGTGTGGCATGGAAGGCTGAAAACGAAAGCAAGTTTGCGGAAACCACACAAAAGATTGCCGACTATGAAGCAAAAGCAAAAGAGGGCGTGGCTGCATACGAGGTTGTAGTGACGGCTTTGGCTGACTATGATGAGGCTATCAAAAAATTGGAAAAGAAAGTCGGAAGCGAAGGCCGCGAGGTTCCCGTTTACAATGGTGAAGACCGGACGGATGTGACTTACGGCGATCGCATCGATGCCATGCGTCTGGTTTATAACAAGATCAATAACAAGAAGAACTCGGCTGTCAATGAAAAGACGGGCGACGAGCATTATAAACTTTTGGTAGAGGCCCAAACGTTGACCACTACGGAAGGTGCAACGATTGTGACCGATGCCGGAATGCTTGTAGGTACTTTCGATGCCGATAAGGCCAAGTACGACGAAGATGTGGTGGAAATCGCTGTGGAGCGTCTGTTTAACCAGGCCAAGAAGAGTGTTGAAACTCAAGAGGCAAGGTTGAAAGATTGGGATGATGATTATAAGAATAAGCTCGGTAAGAGTGAAGCTACATTACAAGCAGAAAAAGACCGTTTGTCTGCGGCGCTTCAGGCACAGAAAGATCTTATCCCAGACGTATTGGAAGAAGGTAAAGAGGCAGAGAATATGGCGTTGTTGGCTTCCATCAATGCCGAACTGAACACTATTGGAGCCGATATTACGGATTTGTTGAATGAGGCTGAGGAAGTGGCCAAAAAAGTCAAGGCAAACACGGAAGCCAAGACCAATGCAGACAAAGTGGTTCAAGGTATCAAAGACCAACTTAACGGTAACGGAACGACCGTGCCTAAGGGTGTACTGGCCTTGAACGAAGATGCGAACAGGACAGCCGAGTTTACTGACCTCGTGGATGGTATCACGACTAAGCTCAATGAACAAGTAAAGGCCATCAACGACTCTACCGAAAAAGAAGTATTGGTGGCAGCTTGGCCTGGAATCAAAGTGAAATTGGATGCCATCAGCACGGAAGTGGCAAATGCCCGTACGGCTGCCGAAGCCTCCACAACGAACTGGAAGGCTTACGATGCGATTATGAATGCGACGACCGGAAAGATTGCTACTTTGAAGATCGGAGACAATATCGACAAGGCTCGTACGGATGTGGCTGCCGCAACCGATGGTACGAATGAAACGTATTATTTGGGAGAAATCGAGAAGTATGAAACACAATTCGATGAGATTACAGCCGATGTGGAGAAAGCATACACCGAGCGTAAATCCGCCGACCAACAGAAAGATTTTGAAACGCAATTTGAAAATCTGAATACCAACATCAATGGCTTGAAAGCCAAAGCCGAGGCTGATAAGAAGGCATATTATGAACAAATCGGCAAAGATTGGTCTAAGAGAGTTACACAAGAGTGGGAGGATGCTTATTATAAAATAAGTACCGGCGACCAGACGAGCATAGTACAAGACTATTTGAAGCAACTCACGGAAGAGCAAACGAAGTTGAACAAACTTAAACAATCCATAGAGAGCTATTATGCAAATGGACAGTCTGCTGCTAAAGATGGAGAGGTAAAGGAGGAACTCAGTAGTATCAGTAACACGATAAGCAATATTCTCCAAGCTCAAGAGGACGGCTATGACGAAGCTATAGCAGCGGATAACACGGCTCGCATTGACAGGTTTAATGAAGCCGTGAAGGACGCTCGTGATGCATTCTCAGCCGCATTGGATACGATTAGCGATTTCAGTAACTTGAAGAACACGAACTTCAATTCTATGGTGGCTGAGGCTGTCAATGAAGCTAATACTGCAATCAATGGTTATTTGGCAGAAGTTCGTGAACTCGAGACCACAGCAAATGCTGCATATCAGAATACTCCGGCCGGTGAACTGTTCGATGAAGACGAACAATACAAGCAGCAGGTAGAGGACATCATAGGGGATATTAGTACTGCTTTGAAGGTCATGAACGACAAGGTAAATGCCGAAGCTAAACCGTATTTCAAAGGCGAATACGAAGCTCATGAGCTTTTGCTTGAGGCTGCAAAGGAGGAATTGCTGAATGCAGGCTATACGGAAGATGTGAGGAAAACGGCTTTCGATGATGTCGATAAGATCCTCAAGGCAGCCAAAGCGGATTTGGATGCCGATGTCTTCTTGCCGTTGAAGGTGGATGCCCATCTCGAGAAGTTCGAAACTATTGAAGGGTTGATTGCTGCCGATAAGGAAAAAGCTGCCGGTAATGAGTGGAAAGCTGAAATCGGACGAGTTGACAATAAGATCGATACGACTCTGACGAAGTTGAATGCGTGGGAATATGCCGATGATGCAGACCAGGCGAAGAAGAAAGCTTATATCAATGAATACAAAGCATCTGAGAAGGCTTATATCATTCCGGCGAAAGAAGACTATGCCAAGGCTGTAGCCGAAGGAAAAGCCCTCTATGGTGAGGTGATTAACGGCCTGAAAGCTAAGATTAACAGCTTCGATGCGGCTGCCGATGACATTTATACTCGAGCACGTAAGGATTGGGAGGATAAAGAGGCAAGCAACAAGGCTTATGACAGAATCGTGGGTAAAGTAGACGATGTGAAAGCCGAACTGACTGCTGCGGCAGAATTCGTAGATAATTACGTCATTACAGAACTCTATGAGGACCTTGTAAGTGCAGAGAATAGTATAGAAGCCTTGTTGGAGGATGCAACTGAATGGCGTGTAGCGGGAAGCTGCGTACGTAACGAAACTTTGGCAGAAAGCAGATGTAACACGATTACTGCCACTCTTAAGAGCCTCTATGCAAGAGCGAATGGTTATGAACAGTCAAGAATCCTTAAGGAATTTGATGTCTTGAGAGGAGAGCAGAACAAAGCCGCCGCTGCTGTGGTTGGCAAACCTGAAGAGGAAGAAGTCGACGCTTACATCGCTAAGATAGATGACCTTGTGGTGAAGTTCGAAAAGGCTATTGACTCTAAGGGTGAAATCGGTAAACTTGATGATGAAAAAGCCAAACAGGCGAAATATCTCGTATATGAGGACGCTATTGCCGACATGCGTACCGAACTTGCAGCTTACTACAATTCCGATTTGTCCAATACTCTTTATACGGAACTTATGGCTAAGGTCGGTGAAGTTGAAACGAATTGGAAAGCTGAAACAGAGACGCTCAACGGTATGCACGCCAATGTACAGGCAGAGTTCAAGTCTTCCATGGCTGCTGTCGGCACATCGATAGAAGGTATCAAGGCCGATATTGACAGCTATAATGGAGAGGGTCGTATCTTGTTCTACAACGATAAGTTGACGTTCGGCATCAATGCCATAGCTGAGGAATTGGCAACTATTGCAGCCGAAGCAGCCGAAGCCCAAAAGCCTTATACTGCGAACGAAGAGGCATACGTCAGACTTACTGGCGAAATCCAGTCTCTCGAAACCAAGCTCAACGCAATGGTTGAGAAGTTGACGGCTTATCGTTTCTACGACATTGAAACCGAAACGGCTCAGGCTGAACTGAAGGTCATCCAGGATCTGATTGACAAGGATGCCAAGACGGTTGAGGACACGTATGCAATATGGAAACTCACTGCAAACAGTACGCTTGCCCACAAGCAAACCGTTGAAAGCAAGATTGCAGCAATGGATAAGTCTGCCACAATAGAGGAATTGGATGCTTCCATTCACAGCGAAGATGCTGCAAATATCGGTCTGATAGGCTTGTGGCTGAATGTAGATAATGTAATCAATGGTACGGATCCGGAGAATCTGTATATTCCTGAGGACAAAGAGTTACTGAACAAGACTTTGGATGAAATCGAAGAAAGTATTAAGGCTCTCTGTACTTATCATAACGATGCACAGTCTGGCAGAATCTTTAAGGATATCGACGGAAAAGACTTGGTTGGAGACGACGGACAGGTGGTAGCGTCTAAGGCTATCGACTACATGACAGAAGCCGTTCCGGCCGTTCAGAAGAAAATCACCCTGTTGACCGAAAAGATGGCCACGTTGGCTACCGATGCCGAAGACAAGGCTTATATCCTTGGCGACGTGGATCGTGACGGTAGCGTACTGGTGAACGACTATACGCAGATCATGAATTACGTCCTTGGCGTAGACCAAGTGGAAGAAGGTTCGATGGTGTTCTATGCAGCGGATATCAACAAAGATGGTAAGATCAACATCGGTGACGTGACGGCTGTTGCAAGTATCATTCGTGGTGAAATGAGGTACACGAATTATGCAGTACGCAATGTCCGTGCAAGAGTTGCCGTGGACCGTACGGTAGAAAGTACGGACGTGGTTGAGATGACCATGAGCGAAGAAAGCAGCGTGAAGCGTATTGCGATCCGCTTGAAGAACACGACGGCATATACCGGTTGCCAGTTGGATGTGAAACTCCCGGTCGGCGTAACCTTGCTGAACGAGTCGTTGGGCGAGCGTGCAAGCGACCATGAACTTTATTCCAACACGATGGACAACGGCACGCACCGTATCGTGGTAAGCTCGCTCCAAAACAGTGAATTGAGTGACGTGGATGACGTTTTGGTTTATTTGGAAGTATCCGGAAAAGCCGCTTCTAAGATTACCGTATCGAATGTCTTGGCAGCAGATGCTTCGGGCTCAGTCTATAGCATCGGCGGCAGTGGCGAAGGCGGAGTAACCGGTATCAACGGTGTGCAGGCCAACCCAAGCATGAAAGAGAAGATATACTCTGTGGGCGGTCAGATCATGGACAAGTTCACAAGAGGTATCAATATCATCCGCAACTCTGATGGTTCTGTCAAGAAAGTGTTGAAGAAGTAAATAAAGTCTCTATGTGATGAAAGCGTGGCCGCCACGTAAGGTTGCCGCGCTTTCTTTCTTAAAAAAACATGAATGTAGGACGCAATTAAAAATAGAACGTATGATTCAAAATACAAAAATCTTATTGAAACAGCTTGCATCGAGGCTTTCGCTCGCGTTGGTGGCGGCCGTAGGCTTTTGCATGAGTGTTTCGGCGGAGAACAAGGTCTCCATGGATAACCTCAATATCAAGTCGGGAGAAACAAAGACCGTGGCTGTTTTTTTGGACAACAGTGACGCGATATCTACTTTGCAGATGGATATAAAGCTTCCTTCAGGGCTTCTTTTTAAAAATAATTTGACCCGTAACGAGGCACGTTTGGATCGTGATTCACATACCATTTATATGGATCATTTGAAATTTGACCAGGAATCCCGGTCTAACATATACCGTTTGACGATTCTTTCATCCGATTTGTCCAATATCGTGGGTAATAGCGGCGCGGTGGTTTATTTTGATGTGGAAGCTAATAGCAGCCTTATTGAGACGCGCGACATCGTGTTGACGAATATCGTGGGCAGTAGCAGTGAGAAGGACGAAGAGACCGGATTTACGGTCAAGTACGAGTTGGAGGATTATACCGCCAGTGTCAGCCCGAACATCGGTCAGTTGTTCTTCACTGACGACTCGTTGTCTGTCAAGACCGATGGCACGTCTAAAAAGGTAGACGTAAGTTTGATCAATTATGTGAAAGTGCGTGGTTTGCAAGCTGTGGTGACTTTGCCCGAAGGTCTGTCTTTTGAAACCAAAGACAATGGAAGACCCCGTTTCGAGTACAGCGACCGATTACCGCAAAATGCCACAATCAGCTCTAATATCACCGAAGACGGTAAATTGCATTTGGCCATATCCGACCTTACGGGTGGAACCATCGAAGAAAAAGAAGATACTACTGTATTGTTCTCGTTTTATGTGAAAGCTTCGGAGGCTCTTGCCGAGATTTCCGATATTACACTCAGTGAAGTTGTGATTTCTGATAACAGTGATCATGGTATCGAAGTTCATGGTACTTCGACGGTGAAGATATATAATTCTTTCATCGCCTACTATACTCCTGCCAATGACTCCGTACAGGGCTTGCGTGCGCGCTATGAGGCTGCCGTGGAGAAAATCAATACTGAGGCTACCAACGTGAAAGACAGTGCGATTGTCGTGAATGCCGTTCAGGAAGTGGCTACCCGTATTGAGGATTTGCAGAAGTCTGTGAACGAGGCTTACGCCAATGAAACGCTCGCGACTGTTTATGATGAGGTGTTGGCTCCTGTGGTGGAAATCGACACGGCTATCGTGGATATGGTGGAAATGGTGTTGGACTATCAGCAGAAAGTTACTGCCAATGAAGAGGCTTACACTCGTTTGACTGCCGACATCGCCGCCGTTCAGGCTAAGTTGGACGCTGCGAAGACTACGATAGAAACGGATTATGCCGACGTGGCAGAGCAGTTCACGGCCGACATTGCCGCTTTGCAGGAAGACATCGATTCCATCAGTAACGAGGTGAAGGACTTGTACGATGAAGTGAAGCTGACGGCAGAAAGCCAGATCGACGCGACGGCCATCGAAGCTGGAATCGAGAAGGTATTGGCAGACGCTAAAAAAGCCCATGAGGGAAGTAGCATTGCCGGAGTGAAAGGTCCTGAAGGTGCTGAATTGCTGGGTATCTATACCGTAAGCGGCAAGCGTGTGGCTGCTCCGCTGAAAGGGCAAGTCAACATCTTCAAGTACTCCGACGGAACAGTGAAGAAGTTTTATATGAAATAATAGGTTGGTAGTTGCGTGTGCTGCGACAGCACGTGCACTAAAAAGGAGAACGCATAGGGAATGATTTCCTCTATGCGTTCTTTTTGTCTTATAGGGACTTCGGTTTTACCGTTGTCCCTTGAAATCCTTTATGATACCCTGGCAAATCCAGTCGGCTAAGGCCTGACGGTTGGACGGGATGACGAGGCGTTTCCGGTCGCGTTCGTTTTGTATGTTGCCCAGTTCCAGGAAAGCTGCCGCCGGGTTGGATTTTTTTAATACGTAGAGCGAACGTTCGCTTACCGTACCCCGGAATCCCCGGTTCGGTTGGTGTTTGTCGTATTTCCGTTCAAAGGTTTTATGAATGTTTTCCGTCAGCCGTTTTCCTAATTTGCTGCCGGGAGAGTGGTAGAAGAATACATCGACCTGGTCTTTATGTCCCCGGCTGTCCACGTGGATGAAGATGGCACGTTTGTATTTCTCTTTATCCTTATACGTCAGGCGGTTGATGGCATCGCACCGCTGCTGTAGACGGGCTATCTGGTCGAGCGGAATCGTTTGTCCGAGGCAGGTCTCACGGTCGCTGTTGGACAAATACCGGTCATCGCGGATGCCGTCTTTCTCATCCTGAATGATGATATGTACCTTGGCACCTTTTTCCATCAATGCACGTCCCAACCGCAGGATGATGTCGTAGGCATACTCGTCTTCGTGCAATTCCCGGTTTCCTACTTTTCCGATGGCTCCGGGGTCGGGACCTCCGTGCCCGCTGACCAAATACAAGCAAGCACCTTCTAACTCATGGGAACGGACGGATACGTTTTGGTATGCCGGGCCGAAAAGTGGTTCTACAACGCTGGTCTTACGACTGCCAGCCCGCGCTTTTTTCCCAGACTTCTTACCGGTGGGAAGCCGGTAACTACGTCCCAGTATCAAGCCTCCGTCGCGGGTCAGTTTTCCTTTGTTGATTTCCAGAAACTCCTTTTGGGCTGCACGGGAGGTGTAGCCAAAACGTTGAAGAAATGTCGATACGCCTTCTCCGTTTTTAGGTTTGGCGCGTTCTTGGGCGTATAAAGTCGATGTCAGACAGCAACCCGTCCAAAATGCAAAGAGGAAAAGTTTACGGATGTTCATGTTCACAAAGATAATGCAAATCGAACGCAAAATCTTAAGCTTGCTTGAATATTTTGCCGTGATACAACCTATTTTATGAAAAGATATGTTTTTGGGGATATGCGTACTGAAAAAAGCAGCCGGTAACCGGAGAGGTACGAAAAAGGCACATTCCCCCTTTTCGGGATGGAATGTGCCGGATCCGGATTTGCAGTTTTTTCTGTTCAGTCATCCATATCCATGTCGATGACATTGAATTGCTTGTCAAATTTGATTTCCCAGAAGTTGGACAGTTTCACTTCGTAGGTGTAACGGTCGCGCTCCAGTTTGAGGATGGTAGCATTGGGATGGCTTTCTTTTACGAACTTTGTGATTTGGGCGGGAACGGCTTTCGTCGGTACGCTACTGCGTTTGCAGTCCAATTCTGTCCATTCGCCGTTCTTGTCGAACTCAACCCCGTTGCCGTTGACAAACACGACATCGTAGCTCGTGTCCAAGAATCCTTTCTCCATTTTGGTGAATGCCACCTTTTCCGTGGGAAAGTTCTGTTTGATGAAAGTCTGTGCTTTAGCCGGCAGTTTGTCGAAAGTGATGGGTTTGTCGTTGTCGGCCTGCGCTACTTGTAAAGTGAATACACTCAGCAGTAAGAATAATAACTTTTTCATAATGTTCATTTTTTGAAAGTTAGACATTTGTTTCTTTTTGATGATACAAAGTAAAGGATTGATTCTGGAAAGAAATGGGAAAACAAACGTTTAGAATGTTAAACTGTGTAAAACAAAATATCCCCGTCCTTTGGAGTAGAGGACGGGGATGTGGCTATATGCGGGATTGCCCAATGCTTAGCGCATATCTTGATATTTGATTTCGTCTTTGTCGCTGTATTTCAAGTTCTCGCCGGCCATTCCCCAAATAAAGCTGTAGTTGCTGGTTCCGGCTGCGGCGTGGATGCTCCATTCAGGCGAAGTGATGGCTTGCTCGTTGTGCAACCATACGAGGCGTTCCTCTTTGGGCTCGCCCATCAAGTGGCAGATAGCGTTGCCGTCGGTTACGTTGAAATAGAAGTAAGCTTCCATCCGGCGTGTGTGTGTGTGGGCCGGCATTGTGTTCCATACGGAACCCGGAGCCAATTCGGTGAGTCCCATTTGCAGTTGGTTCGTGCCGCCGCCTTTCACTTTCTCCAAAACGTCTTTTACGATTAACTGGTTGACCACACGGTCGTTGCTTTCTTCCATCTTGCCGTAATGGTCAGAGATGCCCAAAACGTATTTCTTGGGGTTGGCCTTCTGTAACTTTGCGTCAGTCGTAATCAACTGGGTGATGAATTGCTTATATGCGGGAGCCGAGTTGATGTAGAATTTGGCGGGTTTGGCGGGATCGTTGCTCTTGAAAGTAACTTCTTTATTGCCGCAACCTACGTAGAGAGCCTCTTTGTACTTCATTTCGTATGCTTTGCCATCTACAGTTACCACACCGTCTCCACCGACATTGATTACGCCCAATTCGCGGCGTTCCAAAAAGTAGGTGATTTCCGGCCCGAGTTCATGGAACTTCTCCAATTTCAGAACCTTGTTTACCGGCATCACTCCGCCGTAAATCAGACGGTCATACAGGGTATACGTGAGGTTGATTTCATCCGGCGCCATGACTTTGTCCATCATGAAAGCACTGCGCAGGCGTTCGGTGTCGTAGTGTTTGACATCCTGCGGATGGCAGGCGGTCTGTACTTTGTAGTTCATCTGGGCGTTCGTCGCCAGTGCGCCGAGGCCGAGGCAAAGAGCCAATGCAAATCTTTTCATTTTCTTTCTGTTTTTGATTATGTGATGTTAGATTCAAATGCGTGGTATGCGTCCGCGTCTTAATACTTTTTGCGGACGATGGCGCGGCGGTTGAGGACAGCCAGTCCGAGCGTGCAGAGCACAAGGACAGCCGGACCCACATATTTCACCGTGTGTGTCAGGTGGAAGATGACCCATGCCAACGGGCTGGAGGCAAAGTCGAGCGCACCGCCCTCGAAACCTTCGGGGATGGCCACGGCCGTGTCCTTCGTGATGTTGAACACATCGTGTGCCGCACTGGTGAAGTAGGGCGCGAGGTTCGTCACGAAATACAGTCCGATGACCATCAGGATAAGGCCGATGATGAACGTCTTCACCACATTGCCGTTCGTGATGGGCAGGATGATGGGGAACACGTAGAACATGCCGGCCAGCGAAGCCAAAGGCAGGAACTGGTTGCCCGGCAGGACGACGGCGAGGAACAGCGTGACGGGGATGAGCAGCAACGATACGACGAGCGTGGTCGGGTGGCCGATGACCAAGGCCGGACTCATACCGATGTGCAGACCGGCATTCTCACCGAATTTGCGGGCAATCATCTGGCGCGTGGCGTCGGAAATGGGGCGCAGACCTTCGATGAACAGTCCCGTGATGCGGGGAATCAGCTCCATGACGGCTCCCATCTTGATACCCAGTCCGAGGATACCCGGAATGCCGTCCACCAGTTCCTGCCCGTTCTTGCAGGCCAGTGCGCCGATGCCGCATCCCACCAATACGCCGAGGAAGAGCGGTTCGCCCAGGATGCCGAATTTCTTCTTCATGCCCTCCGCGTCGATATACAGTTTGTTGAACCCCGGAATCAGGTCGAGTGCCTTGTTGATGAGGATGGCGAAAGGCATGAACCCTTGGCAGAAAGGCTGCGGGATGGAGATGCCATCCATCTTATCATAGAATTTCTGGAATTTGGGAGCCGTGTAGTCGGCGGCTATCAGCGTCAGGATATAACAGATGACGGCGGCGAAGAAACCCCATGCGATGTTGTCCATCGTGTAGTAGACCATTGCGCCGATGAAGGCGAAATGCCAATAGTTCCACAGGTCGATGTTGACGGTCTTTGTCGTTTTGGTGAGGAGCATCAGGATATTCACTCCGAGGCATACGGGAATGATGAACGCACCTACCGACGTGTTGTAAGCCACGGCGGCTGCCGCAGGCCATCCCATGTCGAACACTTCGAGGTTGAGATCGTAAATCTCCACCACTTTTGAGAGCGAGGGGCTGAGGCTGCTGGTGAGCAACGCCGTAATGACCGACAATCCCACGAAACCGACGCCCACGTAAAGGCCGCTTTGTAAGGCTTTTCCGAACTTGATTTTGATACAAACGCCCAGTATGGTAAAGATAATGGGCATCATGACTGCGGCCCCGAGGCCGATGATGTAACCGAATACAGCTTCCATATTCCTAATTTTCTTGGTATTAATTCGTAAATGATTAGGTGCGGCAAAATTAAATAAAACTATTGGTAACGCAAACAGAATTGAGAAAAAAAAGATGGGAAAGGGAAAATAAGGCGGATGAGGCAGGACGTGAAATACTGACAATATGTCAGCCTTTTACGTATAAGCACCGGGTAGTAAAAGGCTCAAATAGAGAGGATATGTTAAATCCAAACCGGTATAAGGCCCGTTTTATGTATTTATGACGCATTTCTTTTGAATCCGGGGCCTTAATCTCATGAGATTGGAATTTCGTTTGGCTGAAAGCGGAAAAAGTTTTGGAGCAGAAAAAAATGGAGTTGTCCGTTTGTCGGCCGGAAACGGTCTTCCGTGCGGTGGAAAAGGGGGCGGTAAACGGTGTAAAAGGGAGGTCAGAAGGGCTTTTTTTGATTTATCTGACGGATTTCCGTGCGCCAAATCCTCATGCTTTTTGTCACGGGAAAAGGCTGACGGATGTCGTTTGCATGCGGGGCATGCCGCATGGCGGTGTGGAGAGGGTGTCTTTTTGTAAGCGAAAACCTCGCCCGTGGTTGCGGAATGTAAAAACGTCGGCTTGAAATGCCGACGTTTTTTGTCACCTCGTCCGAATAAAGAGGCGGATAGACGATTCTCGTGAGGTTGGCCTGACATTTTGTCAGACGAAACATTCCGGTTCGCGACGTGCACTGAAGTTCTGGTGCAACATGGCGGTATAAGGGGTGTCGAAAGTGCGTCCGCCCACAGGACAGAACTTGACGCAGGCACAGCATTTGGTGCACAAGTCCACACGGGTGGCGGAACGTCCGTCGGCTATGGTGATGGCGCCGGTGGGGCACCAGTCCACGCATTCTCCGCAGCCGTAGCAGTTGTCGTTCACCACCGGGGCCTGCGGTGTGGAGGGGCCAAGGGTCTTGTAGGGTACGTTACCCTTCATCGCGGGCGCAGTCACGAGGCTTTCCAACGGGCTGTCGTAGGTCAGCGCGAAGTCACGTGCATCCGTGGCCGGAGGGTGGGGCAGGTTCAGTTGGTGCAACAGGCTGCCATAGGCTTGCGCCCCGAAAGCGGCGGCCTTCTGCAAGTCGGCGGCATCGGGACGACCTTCGGCGACGGGCATGCCCGGACGGCTGTAGGAGTGTTCGCCCACGAATGCCGCACCGCAGAGGGGCGTGAATCCTTGGGCGTGCAAGAGGTCGCGAAGCTGTACCAAGGCATCCTCGTAGTCGCGGTTGCCATAGACCACCACCGGAATGGCGATGCTGTTTTCCGCCCGCAGGCGGGCGATGCGCCGGACGGCTACCGGGGCCACAAGTCCCCCATAGACGGGGGCGGCCACGATGCAGATGGCATTGCGTACCGAAATGGGCGTGTCGGCGGGGTCGGTGGTCAGGTCGATTTCCTCACGGCGCGCGATGCGCGTGCCGTCGGCGATGGCGCGTGCGATTTTCATCGAAGTGTGCGTGGGCGAGAAACAGGCCACGCAAAGCTTGTCTAACTGCATGGTTTCCTCCTTCCTTTACATTTCCGAGATTTTGTAACCTTCTTCGGCCAGTACGGCTTGCAAGTCCTCCAAGGACTTCGCGTCTCCCGAAAACTCGATGACGGCCACGGGAGGGTCTAAGGTCACGGTGGCGTTGACGCCCTCGATACTGTTCAATGCTTTTTCCACATGCATGCGGCAATGGTTGCACATCATGCCTTCCACTTTATATTCTTTCTTCATATCTGTATAGGGTTTTGAAATGTCGGTTTCTTCGTGTCGCAGTCCGGCCCGTTTCAGCCGCAGGCTGTTCGTCACGACGCTCACGCTGCTCATGGCCATGGCCGCTCCGGCAATCATCGGGTTGAGCAGGAAGCCGCAAAGGGGGTAGAGGGCTCCGGCGGCCACGGGTACACCTATTATATTATAGATGAAAGCCCAAAACAGGTTCTGCCGGATGGTGCGTACGGTACGGGCGGACAGCCGGATGGCCTCCGGAATCCGGGTCAGGTCGGACGAGATGAGCGTCATCTGAGCCACGTCCATGGCGATGTCGCTGCCCCGTCCCATGGCGATGCTCAGGTCGGCGCGGGCCAAGGCGGCGCTGTCGTTGATGCCGTCGCCCACCATGGCCACGCGATGCCCTTTGCGCTGCAAGGTGGCCACGAAATCGGCCTTGTCTTGCGGCGACACCCCGGCGCGGTAGTGCCGGATGCCTGCGTCGTCGGCTATCCGTGCGGCAGCGGGGGCCTGGTCGCCCGTGAGCATATAGACTTCGATGCCCATGGCCTGCAGTTCGGCCACGGCTTGGCGCGAAGTCTTCTTGATGCGGTCGGATATGGCGGCCACTGCCCATGTTTTCTTCGTATCGGCAAAGTAAATCACCGTTTGTCCAGCGGCAGACATGCGTTCGGCCGTACGTGTCAGGCGTTCGTCTGTCGGGATACCGTTCCGTTCCAGCAGCTTAAGGTTCCCGGCATAATACGTCTGGCCTTGGCATACCGCCTTTGCCCCCATTCCCGTCAGGCTTTCGAAGTCCTGCACGGGGAGTTCCCGTCCTTGGATATGGCCGACGACGGCTTCGGCCAAGGGATGTTCCGACTGTTTTTCCAAACTGAAGAAAATGTCGGGCAGGCCGGCCGGGCTGTCTTCCGCCCACGTCATTTCCGTCACCGTGGGATGCCCTTCCGTGACCGTTCCCGTCTTGTCCAACAGGATACTGTCTATCTGCCGCGCGGCCTCCAAGCTTTCAGCGTCTTTGATGAGGATGCCGTGTTCGGCTCCCTTGCCGATGCCCACCATGATGGCTGTCGGCGTGGCCAGTCCGAGCGCGCAGGGGCAGGCGATGATGAGTACGGTGACCAAAGCCAACAGGCCGTGCGTGAAACCGTCCGACGGGGCGAGTGACCACCACAAGGCGAACGAAAGAAGGGCGATGCCGATGATGACCGGTACGAATATGGCCGCGATGCGGTCCACCAACCGTTGCACGGGGGCTTTGCTGCCTTGCGCGTCCTGCACCATGCGGATGATGTGGGCCAGTACGGTGTCGGTTCCCACTTTCTCGGCACGGAAACGGAAAGAGCCCCGTTGGTTGATGGTGCCGGCGAAAACGTGCGACCCTTCGCGCTTGGCTACGGGCACCGGTTCGCCGCTCAGCATGCTTTCATCGATGTACGAACTGCCCGCGACGATGGTGCCGTCCACGGCAATCCGTTCGCCGGGACGGACGGAGACGGTCTGCCCCCGTTGCAGGTCGTCGATACTGATTTCACGTGTTTCCCCACGGTCGTCCACGATGGTGACTGTACGGGGTTGCAGCCCCATGAGCTTGCGGATGGCCGTCGAGGTGCTGCCCTTGGCTCTTTCTTCCAAGAGCCGCCCCAACAGGATAAAGGCGATGATGACGCTCGCCGCTTCGAAATAGACGTGAGGTTCTACGCCCCGTGCCGTCCAGAACTCCGGAAAGAGCATGTTGAAAAAGCTGAAGACGTAGGCAATGAGCGTGCTGTTCGACACCAAAGTGTCCATGTTGGCCGTGCCGTGCCGCAGTTGCCGCCAGGCGTTGCGGTGGAAATCCCGTCCCAACCAGAGGACGATGGGGGTGGACAATGCCCATGAGATGAGGTCGGCGTATGGCATGTGCATGAAAAACATGCCGATGACGGCCACGGGCAGGGCGAGGATGATGGCCCAGACGGTGCGTTGCCGCAAGCGTCGGTACTTCTCGTCGTGCGCCTGTTCCGCCCGGTCTTCCAACTGTTTGCGGTCGTCGCCCACCAACAGGTCGTAACCCGCAGCCTGCAAGGCCGCTTTCAGTTGTTCGGGGCTGCACTGTGCCGTGTCGTATTCCACGGTAGCCGTGGCCGCCGCGTAGTTGACGGAAGCCGTGCGCACCCCCGGTTGTCCGTTGAGGGTCTTGTCCACCCGTACGGCGCAGGCGGCGCAACTCATGTCCAATACGGGGAACGTCCTTTTTTCTATGTGTCCTTGGTTCATCTTCTCTCCATGTATTACTCGTCAAGCGAAGGCAAAGTTAGTGATTTTTGTATGGACAACCTTACAGAATTATGGTTTGTTTTTATATCTTTTTGCGCCATCTCGGGTTGGGAAGACTAATTATTGTTAACTTTAGTATATCTACTAACTATTTTAGTAGCTTGTATGGAATGTTTTACCTATATTTGTATCGTACCAAACAGAGAAACAGAAACAATATGAGAAGTCTGACACAGAAAGAAAAAGAGATAATGGAAATTTTATGGGAAGGCGGCCCGATGGTCATCCGGGAGATGTTGGAGCATTACGACGCTCCCAAGCCCCATTATAATACGGTAGCCACGTTGGTGAAGTTATTGGTGGAAAAAGGTTTTGTGGAATATGACGTGGTGGGCAACATCTACTTGTACCGGGCCAAGGTGAGCCGGAAGCAGTATGTGGGTTCTGCCTTGGGCGACATCATTTCACGTTATTATAATAATTCGTACGCCCACGTGGTATCGCAGTTCATTGAGGAAGACAAGATGGACGTGGACGAGTTGAAACAACTGATAGCCCGTATCGAAAGCGGGCGCAAAGAAGAATGAAAGTATGACAGCGGCGGTATTCATGTATCTGACAAAGGCCGGCATTTGCCTGTGCGTCCTTTACGGGTTCTACAAATGGCTGTTTGCCGGTTCCACCTTGTTCGGCTTCAACCGCAGGTTATTGCTGTGGGGAGTGGCGGTTTGCCTGTGCATGCCCCTTGTGCCGTGGACGGTGGAGCGGGAGAGTCCCGTGCAACGCCCGTTGCGTGTGTGGAACGAGAAACTGGCGGAGGCGTGGCCGGAAAGCGGTTCTGACGGTGGGGCGGAAACGGCCCTTGGCCGGGAACTTCCGGCATGTGGGGATGAGGCTGCGGGATGGGCTGTCGTGCCCGTCGTGTATTGTACCGGAACCGTCTGCATGCTGATTTTCTGGCTTTTGGGGTATGTGCGCGTGTGGCGGTTGGTGAAATGCGGCACGTGCAGGAGAGAGAAGAAGTGGACGGAAGTGTGGACGGACGAACCGGTGGGGGCTTTCTGTGTGGGGCGTTGGTTGGTGATGAACCGTGCGGATTACCGGGATTTCCCTTTGATACGGCTGCACGAACTGATGCACATCCGCTACCGCCACACGTGGGACGAATGCCTGATGCAGGGGCTTGTCACCTTGTTTTGGTTTCATCCCGTGGCATGGTTGTTGCGCAAGGAATTGCGCGAGGTGCATGAATATCAGGCCGATGAAGGCGTACTTGGACAAGGCATCGATGCGAAAACATATCAAATGTTGTTGGTGCGGAAGGCTGTGGGCGCAAAGAAATATGCCATGGCGAGCGGCTTTTTGCACTGTTCACTCAAAAAACGTGTAGTTATGATGTTACGGAAAAGAACAAACCGGTGGAGACGGTTGGCCCTGTTGTGGGCCATACCCTTGGCGGGTGGTACGGCATGGCTGTTTGCCCGGCCGGAAATGAATGTGGAGTGGTTGCAGGAGAAGACGGCGGATGTGGAAACCGCAGGCGAGGCACCGACGGACACGGTGGGGCAGGAAAGGCGTTACGTCGAAGTGGAAGACGGCCCGAACGTGTACGACGTGTATATCAACCACAGAGGAAAGGTGTTTTTTGACCCGCTGGGAAACCGGTATGGGCGGAAAGGAGAAATCATGATGCCGGAACAGGTGCAAGAGATCATGTCGGCCTCTTTGGTGAAGCATTTTGCCCGGTTGCAAAACGCGTTCAAGGCAGGAAAGCGGTTCACCGTGCGGATTACCACCCGTGTGGAAACGAAAAAGGAGGACTTGCAGGCCGTGGAACACTCTGTGCAAGAGGCCGTCCGGATGGCCGTGGCGGAGTTGTCGCACTCCTATCGGCCTGAGGACGTGCAGGATTTGTTAAAACTCAACATGGCGTACAACAAGCCTCGGACTTTTAAATGGATACCGTAAGGTGCGCGGCCTGCATGATGCCGGTGTTTTCACGCCTGTCCGGGATTTCCCGGACGGGCGTTTTTTCAAATCTTGTCCAAAGGGATACGTGCCCGCTCTTTCTGTTGCCTGTATTGCCGTGGAGTATATCCGGTCTGTGCCTTGAACTGGGCACTGAGGTGGGCGGTACTTGAATAGTTCAGCCGGTCGGCTATTTCGTTGAGGGTCAGTTCACCGTAATCCAACAGTTCCTTGGCACGTTCGATTTTCTGGGCGATAAAGTATTTTTCGATGGTCGTGCCTTGCGTTTCGGAGAACAGCTTGCTGAGCGTACCGTAATCGTGGCGGCACTCCGTGGCGAGGTATTGCGACAGGTTTGTCCGCAGGCGGTTGTCCTGATGGTGCACGAGTTCGATGATGAGACGCTTGATATGCTCTACGGTACGGATGCGCGGGTCGTCTATCAGTTCGAATCCCAAGGGAGCGAGGGCCTCGCGCAGGGCCTGGCGTGCGGTCTCTGTGAGAGGGGCGGAAAGTTCGGCCCGTCCGAGTTCGACCGATAAGGGCATCAGCCCGAGACGTTCCAGTACGCTCCGTACGACCATGACGCAACGGTCGCACACCATGTTCTTGATGTATATGTTACGGTCTGTTTCCATAAAAACGTGAAGCCTATAGACTGCAAAGATAATGCAAATAAGCGTAGCGGCGAGGATATTTGTCGTATCTTTGCGCTGCCAAGACATAAAAATATGAAGAACGGATTGTTGGAAGACGGATGCGACCCGATGGGGCAGGCCATCCGTGACTATTATGAGACAGGCCGGGTCGGTCGCCTGCGGGGGTTCTCCCCACAGTTTGACGAAGACGAGATGCCGGTCGGCACGTTGTTTCGTGAAGAGGAGGATATGCCGCCATTGGAACGGAAAGCTTTGGACTTGTGTCGCGGGCGGGTGTTGGATGTCGGTGCCGGGGCGGGCTGCCACAGCCTGGCCTTGCAAAGGCGCGGGTTGGACGTGACGGCGGTGGACATCTCGCCGTTGTCGGTGGACGTGATGCGTCGGCGCGGGGTGAGGCAGGCTTGGGAGGCGGATGTCTTCGACGAGGCTTTCGCAGGATGTTACGATACGGTGCTGATGTTGATGAACGGTTCCGGCATCATCGGGCGGCTGGAACGCATGCCCTTGTTTTTCCGTCGCATGAAGCAACTGTTGGCACCCAGCGGTTGCGTGTTGGTGGATTCCAGTGACTTGCGCTATATTTATGAAGACGAAGACGGCGCGTTGGACATTGACCTGAATGCCGGTTACTACGGTGAGTTGGATTTCCGGATGCAGTACAAGCGAGTGAAAGGTGCACCTTTCCCGTGGCTCTATGTGGACTTCGACACTTTGGCCTACTATGCACAGGAAAACGGTTTCCGTGCGGAACGGTTGCAGGACGGAGAACATTATGATTATCTGGCGCGGCTGTCCGTAACGTTATAAATACAAGAGACGGCCTCCTCGCGGAGACCGTCTCTGACCAACCTTCCTTACCTCGTCCGTAGATGGAGAGAAAACGGATGGGCAAGGCTTTTTGCGGGATTACATTTCTCCTTTGTAATTGTTGCTTGCACCTTTTCCAATGGTGAACGTCACGTCTACGTAGTAGCCGCTCTCGCCCACATTCATGTTCTCGATTGCGCCCCACGGAGAATCGGCACTGATGCGGATGGTTACCGTATGAGCGGCATCGAACCCTGATTGTGTTGCATTTTCGTTGAACGTAACTACGCCGGTCTTTGAGTCAACAATGACATATTTGTCTTTGTAGTCATCAACTTTTCCAGTATGCGGATTGACGATAGCGAATGACGGTGCAGTCATGCCGTATACCATTGTTGAGAACGGATCCTTGCTGAACTTAGACTTCCAGTTGCCCTTGTCATCTTTGGTCGTCTCCACTACGGCACCGTCTTTCCATATGGTGCGTCCGGCAAAGTCAACCCACTCGGCACCTGTGGACACATTGTAGGTCTTAGACAAATCGTAGACGGTCATAGCCATTTCGGTCGGGTTCTTCCAGGTTCCACTCAGCTTTTGTACGCTGATTTCACAGTAGGTTTCAGCAATCTTCTTACCATTGTAATCCAAGTAGATTACTAGGCTTACGTTGTCACCCTCATATTGAGACTTGTCGTAAGTGAGTGTTCTATTGGCATTATTGTAAGTGACCCCCTTGATAGTTGCATTGTCTTTGATTCCGACAACAAGTTTGAAGCCAAGGTCGTTAGCTTGTTTGTTCAATTCTTCGTAGTCGGCGAACAAGTCTTTAGCATTAAAGACATTGTTCATGCTAGCCACAATGTCGGTCGTGCCTTTTTCCCATTCAATCTGCGGAGTGTATTCGATGGTCTGTCCGTCTTGGTTCCAACGTACCGGGTTCTTCTCGATTGCGGAAACAGGATACTGCATGTCGCTGACTTTCACCTTGATTACGTAAGAGTCGGTTTGCGTAGTGCTGGTACCTTCGGTAGTTTCCTCCTTCAATGTGATGTCGAGGGTCTGGGCTGTACCGGTATTCAGTTTGCCGGGAACGACAATGTACAAGGTGTTGTCGTTTTCAACATTCTCAGCTTCAGTGTCTAATGTTAAGATATCTGCACCGGTCATCAGGCACAAGCTATTCAAGTTTGTCGGTTTGTTTTCTTCGACAAGTTCATTGAAATCACCGCGAGACAATTCAGTCTCCTTGATGATGGCATCCATTTCCCCGGTACTCAAGGCGATGTACTGGTTGTTCTGGTTCCATATCAATGTCTTAGGTTCACCTGCTACGGTATGCTCTACCACACGGCGGGTCACCGTCACTTCTTTGTATGCCGGAGCTTGGAGTTCGATTGAACCTAACGTGACTGAAGCGGTGACTGTAACCGTACGTCCAATCATGGCGTTTGATGCGTCTGTCATGCTCAGTACGCCGTTTTCAACCTCGAACCACTCTGTATTATCAGCCGTACATTTGTACGTAATAGTCGTCGGAACACCGTATTCATCAATCATGTCTTCTACGATGGGGGTATTAGATGCATCGTAACCTACGACCTTGCGGCCTGCAGTGTAGTCTATCGTGCTCTCGCTGCCGTCTGGATTCTTGTAAGGCATGGTCGTTTTGTCTTGGTTGGAGTTTGTGACGGCAATGGTTTTCACTTTGTCCGTTACTCTCGTTGCCGTAAAGTAGGTCGTGGTCAGTTCGGTATTATCCTTTGCGCCCGTACTTTCTTCACCTTCTTCGGCAGTTTGTTCCACAGCCTTGATGACAGCGCAAACAGCCCATACCTCATTGTCCTTTATTTGAGTTTCTACGGTGTATTCTATAATACCTGCATCTGCATCTTTCAATCGGGCTTCTCCAACAGTAACCAATTCAGAGAAGTTTTTCTTTTCGATTTTAGTTCCGTCGAAAGTCAAGGTATATTTAGGGTTATCCCCTGTGAAGTCCTTGGCTTTGGAGGCCGGAGACACGCGGAACTGAATCGTGTTGGATTTTGTGCTTTGTGCTACTTCCTCGTATTTATCATCCTCGTTCGCGGCCGTGCTGTTTTTATTGTACACTTTCAGCACGGAAGACTTCAACAAATAGCCTCCTTCTTCGGTAGAAGTAAGGTTCGGGATGTACACCACGCTTTGAATCATGTCGAACTTGGCCATTTCGGCTTTCAGTGCGTTGAATTGTTCAACCAAGCCCGGGTCGCTCGGGTCTACGCCCGGAGTTTCGCTGCCGCTGCCCGTCAATGCTTCTTGCAGCTCTTTGATGTCTTGGCAAATGTCGGCAAAGCTGCTGTATCCCGTGCCGGTCAGTAATTCGGTCACGATAGTGTTCTTCCATTCTTCGAGGGCGGCCAGACGGTAGAGGATGCTTCCGGCTTCCGTTTCCTTACCGATTTGTTGTTGCAGGGTGGTAAGTGAACTTACCGTGGTGGGCAATGCCTTGATGGCTGCCAAGATGGCTGGGTCGGAAATAGTCGTAGCCGCTTCTTCACTGATTTTAGCTATCAGGTTGTTGATCTGGCTTACGTTTGCAGTCAGTTTGGCCAATTCCTGCCCGTTGTTCTTAATCCATTTCTCTACTTCCACCAAACGGTTTTCTACGTCTGTAAGGTTTGTTACGGCCGTATCCAATTCAGACTTGATGTTGTCCACGGTAGCTTGGTCGGCTTTGTCGGCAATGGCTTTCTCCAAATCGGTGCGCAGGCTGTTGACCTTGCCTTCCAACTCAGTCTTTTGTTGCTCAAGGTCGCTTTGGGTCTTATCCAAGTCGCCTTCTATTCCATTTACCTGTGTGATCAGTTCGCTGACCTGAGAACTCAATTCGCCGATTTTGGTGATGTCGTTCTCTGTGATGGCTGTTTGGAGTGCAGCCACGGTTTCCTGTAAGTCCTTCACGGCCTGTGTGTCGGCTTTGCCCGCTGTCAATTCGTTGATGTCCTCCTGCAATGCGGCTTGAGCTTCTTGCAGGGCTTTCAGGGCTTCTGCGGTTGAAACATCTACCGTTTGTTTCAATGCGTCTACCTGTGATTGTAGATTGGCAATGTCGTCATCGTAATCTGAGCAGCCGACCCAAACCGGGGAACTGGCAATCAATGCGCAAAACATCGCAACACTAATAAACTTCTTCTTCATAATAAAACAAATTAATTAAAAAATATATGTTCTCTACTTTCCTGTTTTTAGAATCATATTCTTTTCTCTCTCTATGCAAGAGGTGGAAAAAGGGAATGTAGGCCTGTCTATTATATGTGAGTCATAGTGCTTTAGAACCATCTTCCAAATCTGTTCTTTCGTGTTTTTTTAGTAAATCATTTGTTTTTTCGAGAAAAAAAGACCGATTATTTTGTGGGTTTAAGTATTTTATCTACATTTGCATCGGATTTATCCACCTCTTGCATAGAGATGGAATAATAATATTGAGGATATATTGCTGAATAGGAGAGCGTTGAAGTTTTTGTTGAAGACTGTCTGATTCGTTTCTTTATTTTACTTCTTCTATTTGCCTTTTCAAATATTTTTCTTGTTGCAGCATCAATATTGCGGTGGTCCAGCGAAGTGAGATAGATGGAAGTGGTCTTTTCATTGGAATGCCCCATAGACTCGCTGATGACGTGCATCGGGATATGAAGCTTTAAGGCTTCCGAGGCCCATGAATGCCTCGGGACGTAAGAGGTGAGCGTGGCTTTCTCTCCTAACAATTCGGATAGCTTTTTTAAATTGAGATTGTATGTCCGTAAGGCTGAGTCGTAAACGGACTGTCGGAATTCTGTGGTTTTCATTACAGGGAAAAGAAAGTCCGATTGGGGAGAGGCGTATTTATTGATGATGGTTCTCATGATTCTGTCTACCTTGACAGAGAGCAGGCGTCCGGTTTTACTTCGATAATAGGAAAGGCGTCCGTTTTGCAGATTTTCCTTTTTTAGTTTGGCGAAGTCTATGAAAGACATACCTTGTGCGAAAAAGCAAAATACAAATGTATCGCGACTGAATTCCATACTTTTATTGAGCTTCTTATATTGCATGAGTTTGATGATGACATCGATGTTTACAGCCCGTTTTCGGGTTTTGTCTACTCCCGTATAGACGTTGCCGAAGGGGTCTCGAAGTTTCAGATTGAGCATGGCAATTCCTTTTTTATAGGCCGCATGCAATGTGCGGATATAAAAGGAACTGCTGTTTTTGGTGATACCGCGTTCGTGTTGTAGGTAGGTTTCGTAAGATGCGATTAATTCTTCGGTGATAGATTCGAAGCTTACAGAGCGACAGTAGCCTTTGGTTTGGAGGAAATGTGTAAAGGAACGCAGGGATGATTGGTAGTTCGCAGATGTTTTGATTTTGTTGCGCATCTTTTTTTCTTGGATTTGATTTTGCATGAAAGACAAGAAGTCGGCTTTCTTGCTTTTACAGATTGTTGATTTCTTCATTTTACGATTTTTTTTGTAAGACAATACTGTGTTTTTTACTTTATCTTGCAGAAAAAAACAGACTGCCTTTAGGTGACAGTCAGATGGAGGGCGGACAATATAAAAAAAGAATCCTTCTTGCCGGATGAACTCCATGCAAGAAGGATTCTTTTTTTAGGTAAAGAAATAAAAGAGCCTTGTTTAGAACAGCTTTTCCGGGTATTCTCCTGCTGCTACCAAGGAGGCAATCTTTTCTACTGTGGCTTCACGGTCGGCAGCGTATGTTACACCGAACCATTTGCTGGTAGTGTCGAGCACTTCTACCGTAGCGGTACCTTCGTTGATGAGCTTATTCACCATCAGCGGGATGAAGAACTCGGCTTTCGGATTTTCCATGTTCTTCGGATTGCTCAGAAACTCTTTGAAATATTCTTCGCTATGCTGGAAGTAGTCGGGAGTGAAGCCCCACATGTTCATGCTGACCGGTACGTTCTCTTCCAACGGAATCCATTTACCTTCTTCGTCTTTGTAGCAGATAGGACCGTCCACACGCATGATTTCCGTACGTTCCACCACATCTTTCAAGTGATGATGGTCGTCGTACATGCAGACACCACGTGCAACGGAGCCGTTTTCGCTGAGCGTATTGCAGCAACGGAAGCCCACCATGGCGTATGTATTTTGGCAGCCTTCCGGCAATTCGCTCAGGAACTTGCCGATGGTGGCGAATGCGTCGCGGCCGTAGAAGTCATCACAGTTGATGACACAGAACGGTTCTTTGATGACATCTTTACCCATCAATACGGCATGGTTCGTACCCCATGGCTTTACGCGGCCTTCCGGGCAAGTAAAACCTTCGGGCAGTGCGTCCAGGCTTTGGAATACCAACTCAGCCGGAATCTTTCCTTCGTATTTTGAAAGGATTTGTGTGCGGAATTGTTCTTCAAAGTCTTTGCGGATGACGAAGACAATTTTGCCGAAACCGGCACGGATGGCATCATAGATAGAATAGTCCATGATGGTTTCGCCATTCGGACCCAGCCCGTCCAATTGTTTCAAACCGCCATAACGGCTACCCATACCGGCAGCCAATAAGAAAAGTGTAGGTTTCATATTCGTTCGTTTAAAAAGTTAAATATTTACGTTCTGTATTGCAAAAGTAGCTTTTTTATTTGAAAAAGTCGTGTTTTCGGCTTCTTTTTTTAAGCCCTTTGAACTGTTTGGGAAAACAGGAGGGGCCGTCCGTGCTACAGCCCGTTTTAGAACGGATAACCTACGGCAAAATGGTATCCCAGACTGTCTTTGAATTTCGGCATGTTGTAATAGCCGCTCTTTCCTGTGTCGTAAGGAGCGTGAAGTCCCACTCCGACATCGAAACGCAATACGAGGAAATCGAGGTCGCAACGAATGCCCAATCCGGTGCCTAAAGCCAAGTCTTTGCCGAACCTTGAAATGTCGAACGTTCCTCCCGGGCGGTTTACGTCTGCATCCAGAAGCCAAACGTTTCCAGCATCCAGGAATACGGCTCCGGAAAGCATAGAAACGATGGGGAAGCGATACTCGGCGTTCATTTCGATTTTGAAGTCTCCCATTTGGTCGATATAGGAATAGGCCGACGCGCCCGGAATATAGCTACCCGGCCCCACGCCGCGGACGGTGAACGCACGGATGCTGTTAGCACCACCTACGCTGAAGAGATCGTTGTAAGGAGCTGCGGTAGAGTTTCCGTAACTGAATATCACGCCGGTTCCCACTCGCGTGGCGATGCTTGTACGGGGAGTAAGGCGGAATTCTTCTCTGAACTCAGCCAGAAAACGGATATACTGTGCAAAAGGCACGTTGAAAAGTTTCTTGTCTTTTTGGTTGAACGGTTTACCGAAAGCGGCGTAAATACCGGAAGTGATGTTTCCGCTTTCTTTCACTTCAAAGATGAAAGTTCGCGGATTGCGTGCCTTGCGCGGACTGGAATAAGTGAAAGTGTATCGCATGGAAGGAACGAACTGGTCGCGCATACTTACGTAGAGTGCCTGGTTGACGTTCATGATAGAGTCGAAAGTGGCGGTTGTACTCAACAGTTCGTCGTAATCCAAGCGGAACGGGACGAATTCGTGTTTGATGGTAGGACGCGCTTGGTAAGTATAGGCCGCCCGTGCGCTCAAAGACACCATGCCG
The DNA here is from genome assembly GCF_000233955.1 of Paraprevotella clara YIT 11840. GTDB lineage: Bacteria > Bacteroidota > Bacteroidia > Bacteroidales > Bacteroidaceae > Paraprevotella > Paraprevotella clara. The sequence goes on along the minus strand of NZ_JH376592.1, from coordinate 70,377 downwards.
AAATAGTTGGCCCGGTTCATCCATGTAGCATCCAGTACAAACGAGGTGCTCGTTTTGGCGCGTCGGGAGAACTTACGTGCCCCGGGAAATATCAGTCGGGGATAGTCCAATGACAATGAAGTACCGTATTCGTAGGAGTTGATGACGGAACTACGTCCCTGTACGGTGGAGTTGGTTTGCCATTCGTATGATCCGTGTACTTCGAATTTCAGCTTTTCCGCTCCTCGGAAAGCATTGCGTTTGGACATGCTGAACGAGAGTCCCGGACCGATCTGCCCATTGCTTTTAGAGGTTACCTTTGTGGTGAACTCCCCGTCGTAGGGTTTGTCCAGAATACCGGTGATTTCGATGTCGAGCGTATCGTTGAGTGCTGTGGTATCACGCGGAACGTATTTCAGGTTTACCGTGCTGAACACATTCATTTCCGAGAGTTGCTGTTGTACGAAGCTCATAATGTCCTGTCGGTAGAGCATGCCTTTCCGATAGAACAGATTACGCCGGAGGGCACCGAAGCGCAAAGGAATTTTGCCTTTCTTTCCTCCGTCATAATATAAGGTGTAATCGCGAAACTGTAGCGTGTCGGTCAGTTCATAAGAATCATTATTGAACAGATTGACGGTGGTCCGTCCGAGGTAATACCTTTTGTTGGCCGATGCGGGAATGCCGTCGGCCGGTACGACTTGCAGTTGTACGAATCCCGGACGCTGTATGGTATCGGCACGATAGGTGATGTATTCCGGTTTGTAGTAGAAATAACCGGAATTACGGAACATGTTATAAATACGGGTCCTTTCGGCATCGAGATTGATTACGCTGAACGGATCACCGCTGAAAAGGGTACGTTGCCGGAACGTTTCCCGTATCAGGCTGTCGCCCACAGCCGGAAAGCGCAGGTAGGCTATGGAGTCCAGACGAAACAGATTGCGCGGTCTGACGGTATAGCTGATTTTGGCCTTTTTGGGGTTCTTTTCCGGTAGGATTTCATAATCCACGGTACCGTTGAAATAACCGTAGTTCCGGAGTGTGTTTTGTGCTACGAGTGCGCGGGTTTTCGGATTGACGGTACTGATGAAGACCGGAGTACCTGCAAACGTATCGAATAACCATTTTGCGAAGCGTGACTTCTTGCCCACTAAAGCGTTGTATATCCACAGTCCGGTGGGGAACGGAATACGGTAGGACGAACTTCCGAACAGAGCGTTGTTCGGGGCGTAAGCCAGTGCCGCATCCACTTCTTCCTTCGCCGTTTCATACGCCTCTTCTTCGATACGTTGCACGGCGGCGATGGAGTCCTTTTGCTCCTGAGTCAATTCCTCTTTCCGTTTCAGCACAGACAAATCTCTTTGTGTGAGTAAGTCGTCTACAGCTTTGTAAGCATCGGCCAGAGAGGTAATGACTCCCTCTTCTTCCTTTTGTTTAGCCTTTTTCTTGGCTTTCTTTTTCGACTTTTGGCCATAGTCTATTTCCTTGATACCGGTGTACAAAACCTCTTCTTCGGGAAGGTTCTTGGTCGTTGAGCACCCTGCCGCCAAACCGCAGCACAGGATCACACCACAATATATCTTCAGTCTTGTCTTCATCATTTCTTCTCTTTTTCGTGTTGAGGTTCATTCTTTTTTCTGTTCTTGAAGATAAACAGTTCCCCTAAACGTGTCATTTTACGCCTCAGTACGAGACCGGCTCCCATTTCGGTGATTTCGCCTTCCAACAAAGACTCATAACTCTTGTCGTAGAATAGGGTGACGTAACGTGTGGCACTCTTGTCCAAGCGATATTCTAACGATACATTATCTATCAACGACTGGCCGGTGTTTTCCACATTCTCGCCCGTAGACACTTTACCGCCCACGATGATGCTCACACGGTTGCCCCAGAAGCGTTTGGCAAAGCGGAATGAGTAATCCGTGCGCTCCGTTCCTTCGGCCGTAGTTTCTTGGTCTACGCCGAGGCTCAAGTCTATGGTTTCAAGAGCCTTGCCTGCAATGTTGGTGATTTCGCTTTGCAACAAGGCGTTCAGGGCATTGGTCGTAGAGAATCCTCCGCTTTCATTATCTCCCAACAAGTACATGCCGGTGGCCAACATGGTGACGGCCACTTTCCCGCGCTCCTCTATCGACATGGCTGCGAGTTGGTTCTGCACGGTCATGTCTTCAGGGGCTGCGATGGTAAACTCCAGCCCCATGTTTTCCAACGTACGCGTGATGGACAGCCCCACTTCGAAGGAAACAGTGCGTGGGGTATCGTTTTCCGTCACGGTGGCACGCATACGTTCGGACGCCGAGATGTTCAAAGTAGGATTCAGGATAGGCCCGTTGAAATCCACATAACTGCCCGAGGCGATGGTGAATGTCTTCAAAGGGATAACCGGAAGTGAGTATTTCATTTCTCCGTTCAGCACCGTATAACGTCCGGTGAGCGTCAGTTCTCCCTGCGGAGTATAGTTCATGGTCAGCTCGCCGCCCCCTTCCAGATCAACGTACTTGGAGCGGTCGGCACTCAGCAGGCAGTGTACCTGTGTACCCTGGTCTATGCTGATTTGCATCATCACGTTCATGTTCATGGGCTGTACTTCTTCCTGGGTAGCCACGGTCGTAGTATCGCTGAAGTCTACAAACGTGACCAGGCCGCTCAACCGGTCTTCCGATGAAAGCGGAGTGTCTTTCAGCACGTACGTCACGTCGGTGCTTCCCAATACCCCCAAACGTCCGTTGATGTTGATGTTGTTCAGATTCCCGGCCATCCGTGCATTGACATCCACGTACACTTTTCCGTAGGCCGATGCCTGTTGGGTGCGTTTGGCGTTGATGAGTTCGAAGTTGGATGCATTCATTTTCAGGTCGAGCAAGATATTATCGAAGTTGGCGAAATCCACCGTTCCGTCGAACACGAGTGGGTTCTTTCCTGTGGAATATACGTTCAACTTGTCTAAATTCAGGTGGCTTTGCCTTACCTTGATGGTATCATCCTCCAGACGCAGGTTCAAACTGTACTCGGATGACGTTATTTTCATGGCTTTGGTGGCCAGCCATCCTTCTACGACGGGTCGGTCGGTCGGGCCGCTCACCTTCATGCAGCCGTCGGCCATACCGCCTAAAGCCGCCATCTGGTCCGGGACAAAACCGTTGGCCAACGACAGCGGGAAGTCTGCCAAATCCAAGTCCGCCTCTATCGTTCCGCTTTTGCCGTTGTCTTTGTAAGCTCCTGAAAGCGTCAGGACTTCTGTTTCGTTATGCGAAATACGTGCATCTACGAAATGCGTCCCGTCGTTGTTGGGCAGGTAGACCATTCCCAGGCCGATATTGCCCAGCGGTGCATCTTCGTACGCCATGTCTTTCACCGAAACGTCGGCTACGACGGACAGGTTTTCCTCCGTTTGTATCAAGTGGGCGTCGGTTTGCATTAATCCGGAGATGCGTGGAGCGTACGGAATGACGGCGGTCAGTTCCTTTAGGTTTACATGGTTCAGGTTGACGGACAGGTCTTGCAAAGCTTCCGGATTGGGCGTCGAGTAAATCCTGGCTCCCGTTCCGTCGTCGGCGAGCATATTCACATCCGCTTCCACCCGCCTGTCGTTCCCCAGGAATATGTAGTTATCCTCGTTGATATCGAATTTTCGATAGGCGATAATCGGATGAATTTGTGAGAACACAATTTTGATGCCATTGTCTTGCACGTCGGCTCTCAGCCCCAGATCCACTCCTTTTTTACGCTTGTCGTCCAGATAAATCAGATTGATTCCCGCTCCGGTGGAGTGCAGATAAGCATTCAGCCGGGACTCGAATACGAATTGTTTGTTCTTGGGGCCGTTTCGCACCCGTCCGTCCATTTTTACGCCGGTCGTATCCTGAAAGATGTGCATCTGTATCGTATCCAGTAAGATGCCTCCTGCATTCATCGTGTAAATATGGCCGCCTCCGTTCAGGCCGATTTCGGGGTCGGCATTCAGGTTCAGCTTCAATTCGTTGAGAGAGTAGCCCATAGCCGTCAGATAGTTGGCCACGGGGTTGTTTTTTCCCGACACCATATTGAGCGTCATGCGTGGCAGGAAAATCTTGAGTGAGTCCTGATTCAGATGCCGGCGTTGCAGTTGCTGGTCGGCCACAGCCATGAATTCTTCGCTTTTTTTCATCAGCGTCTCATAGCCGTCGCGGCCGTCAAGATGCAGTTTGAAGTCACCGGCCGAAATGTCGGCATACGTAGTGTCCGGGAGAGCCAGCACATTCATGGCCAAATCTTTGGGGCGGAATACCGAATCCTGCATTATGAGAGAGATATCCGATACCGTTCCGTGTACCGTATGAGCGTTTTTCAGGTTCGTACTGCCGTCCATGTGCAGGCACATGCCGGCCTTGAACGGTTTGTCTGTCAGGCGCAGGGCATACAGGTCGATGCTGCGCATATCCATACTGAAAGTCAGGTCGGTATTATGTCGGCTCAGCAGCGCGTCGATTCTGGAGCGCATATCCAATAGCGGGTTATGGCTGTCGAGCGCGACGTGGCCGTTGCCTTTTTGCAATCCGGCATCCAGTTTGATGTCACTGAGATGCAGTTGTCCGTATTGCAGGCTTTCTAATGTCATGTCGGCCTGCATCCGGGTATGCCGGCTGAAGAAATCCGTCCCGACGCCCTTGGCAGATGCCGTGAGGGACAGGCCGTACAGGGAATCTTTGGGTAAGAAGTGATGGAGTTGCAGGTCCTTTATGGCCAGTTTCGCCTGGTAGGCCATGCGTGCCGCGTCGAATCCTCCTTTTACTTGCACGTTTCCTTTTCCTTCCCTTAAACGGAGATCGGCAGTGTATTTTTGTCCGTTCAGCCCCACATTCCCGTCCAGTCGCATCGGGGGCAGGGCTATGTCTTTCAGCGCCTCTTCTCCGGCCAATGCCCTCGCAAAATCGAGATTGCGTGTACGCAGGTCCAAATTCACGTGTCCCGACCTTCGTACGGAGTCCGCCAACCGGAACATCTTTCCGTCGGCTTTCAGTTCAAAAGCGCCGGCCAGCCGTGCTTCTGCGGTCGTGAGGTTCAGCGTATCCAGATTCCCGTCGGCCGACAACCGTAAGATGACGGGGGAGTTGGGATAAGCCTTGACAAAGGCCGGGGGCAATCCTCCGGCAAACAATAATACGTCCTGTTTGCCCAGTTCTCCCATAAGTCGGGCGGACATTTTTCCTTGGGGCTGTTCGGCTACGGCGGAAAGGTCCATGTCAGCTTGTGTCCTGATGTAAGAATCTGGGGTGCGAAGTACCAGTCCGGGTACATGCAGAGAAGTGGAATCCATATTGAAGTGCCCTGTCAGCGAACGGATTTCCAGACCGCTTTTTTCTTTCATGTGCGTTTCGCGCAAAGCCAGTGAAAGCCCCAAGGCGTTTCCGTCGAATGTGATACTGTCGATGCCCAGGCCGATGTCCCGAAGTGCGATATGGTTGACATCCAGTCCTTCTGCGGTTTTCTCGTATGGCAGGTCGTAGAATAGCGAATCGGCGTGCAAGTCGAAAGTTTCCACCGTGTACAAGGCTTGTCCTAAGTCTATGAGACCGTTCCGCAGGGCTGCCGTAAGGATTCCACCCGAAACGGTCATACTGTCGCCCGGCATGCTGAACCGTACCCGGGTGCGTGCCAGATCCACTTGCCCAAGGGAGATTTTCCAATTCACTGGCGAACTGGCGGTCGTGTCTTCCGTCGTGGAATCGGTCAGAGCGATAGCCACGTCGGCATCCGAAAGAAGGGCCGTATTCACCGTCACCATTTCCTGCGGGATTTCTATACCGTGGGAGTTTACGAAGAAACGTCCTATGCTTCCCTTGATTTCCACCCCGGCAATCATGGATTTGGTGTTGACTGCGGCACGGGTCAGTTCGATGCCTTCCACGTCAATTTCCCCGTGGAGCAGGGATGCGAAACTCAAATCCACGCTCAGACGTTCCACATCCAGCAGACTGTCGTCCTGCCCGTCTTTTATTTGCACGTCCTGCAAGTCGATATCGAAAAGGAAGGTCAACCGCAGTCGGCCTATATGCACTTTCATACCGGTGGTCTCAGACAGATAGGCCGTGGCCTTGCGTACGGCAAAATCTTGTATGGGGGGAAGATAAAGCAGTGTAGCCGATATGAAGAATAGTATGATAGGGGTGAGTAAAATGCCGATTACCCATTTCAGGATTCTTTTTTTCATAATCTCAGTTATAGTGTACTACAAAGGAACGGCTTTTTTTTGAATTCGGGAGGATTTTTTCACAAAAATAAAATAAAAACTCCATGAATTCATTATTTTTGCAGGATAATAATCGTCATCCGTCGGTTGCATGAATTTGAAAAGTATGATTTATATCGCGTGCTGCATAGCTGTAATGTCTTGCGGTCCGCAAAAGAAGAAAGCAATGGAAGAGACTGAAGTACTGATAGAAACCTCTATGGGCGACATGAAGGTGAAGTTGTATAACGATACGCCCAAGCATCGTGATAATTTCATCAAGTTAGCCCGTGCGGGGGCGTACGACAATATTTTGTTTCATCGTGTCGTACGAGGCTTTATGGTGCAGACCGGAGACCCGGCCCTCAAACCCGGGGGAATGAAACCGGCCGTGGATACTGCGGCCTACCGTTATACGATTCCGGCGGAAATCCGTTATCCGCGCCATTTCCATAAGAAAGGCGCATTGGCGGCAGCCCGTATGGGGGATGACGTGAATCCCGAAAAGGCCTCCAGCGGTACGCAGTTCTATATCGTGACGGGGAAGACCTATACGCCAAGTTCGTTGATGGAGCTTTATTCGGCCATTTACCAAAGCCGGGTGGATACGCTTTACGAGGAACTTTCGCGAGGCCATCTCAAAGAAATGTACCTGATGCGCCGTCGTGGCGAAACCGAAAAGTTGGAAAGCCTGAAAGACTCTTTGTTGCACGAGGCGGAAGCAAAGGTGGCCGCCCATCCGCCTGTGCCGTTCGACGAAACGCAGAAACAGGCCTATACCACAGTGGGCGGTGCGCCCCATCTGGACGGAGAATACACCGTGTTCGGCGAGGTCGTGGAAGGACTGCAAGTGGCTGAGGCCATAGAAAAAGTGCGTACGGCAAAAGAGCGCCCTTTGCAGGAGATTGTGGTACGTAAGGTGACGGTTTTGGAATAGCCGTCAACCGTATTTCACGTATCCTAAACGCGTATATTTCACGCCCTGACTCTCGTAATGTCCCATGACGCGGGCGGAAAGCGTGATTTCCATGCCGGGCGAAAGCTGGCGGCTGAAGCAACTCAATGCTTTGGGCGTCTGGCTTCTTCCGGCTGCTTTTTCGGTGAAAGTATAACGGTTTCCTTGGCTGTCTGCGGCCAGAATGCGTTGGTCGATATAAAAGTCCGGCTTGTAAGTGTCCACTTGCTGTTTGACATATAAGATTTTCAGTTGGAGGGCTTCCAGTTTTTTCCCTTTCTCCCCGATGTAACGGCTGGGCGAACGATAGGCAGGCCGTCGCGGGGGACTGAGTTCCGCGTGTACCACGGCAAAACATTGTGCGGTTTCTTTTAGTTTCAGGAGCTTTTTCTTTTCCGGTTCGAAGCGGTTGGCCATCCACAGCACGTAGTTCGGGTCGATGTAGTAGACTTCCGCGATGCGTTTGCCCCGGTATTTTCCGAAAGTCAGCGTGTCGTAAGTCTGTTCGTAATAAGGAATGAAAAAAGTATTGTCCACCCACTTCAGGGTTACCTTGCAGTACTTCAGCAAGTCCATGGCTTTGCCTGCGGCCATGACGAATGTATCGGCCAGCGTACGGATAAAGAGGGGAGGGCGTTCGTCTGCGAATATGCGCCACAAGGCATAATACCGCCGGTAAGGCGTAGCGATGCTGATGGCATAAAAACCGTTTTCGGATGTCCGTCCGGAGTTGAACGTCGCGACGGTAGCCGTGACGCGTGCCATGTCCGTTTCCGGAATCGGTTCGTAAAATCGTATGTTGTTCTTGATGGCTCCTTTCTACGGCATGTATCGCCGTATGCAAATATACACAAAAAAGAAATCATTTCCAAGCGATTTCGTGCGAAATGGAGGGCGGGAAGTTATCATTTTGTTACTTTTTGCATTTTATTTCGGCAATGTAGAACCTCTTTCAGCTCTCTCTTAGGCGTCTGTTTTGAATAAATATTCATATTGCGAGCCGGTTATGCAATGATATTCCGTATATATGCAATTTACCATGAGGAAGAAAATTTTTCGTTTGCAGGCGAATGAAAAATCATTTGCCGCAGAACGGTTTCACAGGATGGATAAAAACGGGGACGAATGCCTGGGAAAGGGTGGAACGGCGGGAGGAAAAGTCTGTTTTTTCCTCTATTTGGAGACCGGAAAATGTCGTCATCCGTGTGTCGTTTTGTCATGATAGCCGTACGGATGCTGACGGGTTTCCATGGAGATGCGGACGGTTGGGCATGCCGGATGTCCGAATGAAAGCCGGAACGGCTACAGGCTGACTTTTTGTTTATGGGTAAACACGCGAGAATGGCGTATTTGCACCGTTTGTCCAACAGGGCTGCAAATACGACATTCTCGTATGCTTGGATTTGACTTTTTGACAGAATGTCAAATTCAGGAAGGAGGGAGCCGGATCCGCTTTCTACCGCTTGCCCTCTTGAGGATGGTTGAGGGTTTGTTGCCGTTGCACCAGTGTCTCGGCACATTGGAGCATGGCAAAACCGTATTGCTTCATGTCGCGGAAAACAGGGTCGTCCTCAGCAGCCTGTACAGTCATACCCTCCGTGCGGTATCGGATTTCCTGTTGCGTGTCCGGAAAATAAAGGAACAGGCGTGACGAATCCCTCACGCCGATGAGGTTGTCGGCTGTGAAATACATATAAGGACGCTTCTCTTTCAGCAAATCCACACCGAAATCGTTTTGCACGTAACCGATACCCAACAGGCCCAAAAGGGTCGGGGCCAAATCCACCTGCCCGCCGTAAGCATCCACGATGCGCGGAGCTATGTCCCGCCCGTAAATCATGAGCGGGATGTGGTTATACGATTGCGGGCTTTCGCATTCGGGCGTGCCCACCAGTTTGCCGTGGTCGCCCAAGAGGACAAACAGCGTATGGTCCGCCCAAGGGCGTTTGAGGGCGTCCGTCATGAAGTTCCGGATGGACCAGTCGGCATATTCCACGCTTTGTTCTTCCGTCGTCCGGCTGCGCGGATGGAAGTAGGGCGGGATGATGTAAGGCGGATGGTTGCTGATAGTGAGCAGGACGCTGAAAAACGGTTGTTCGCTTTGGGCTTGCCGGTCGAGCACGGGCAGGGCGTATTGGAACAGGAAGTCGTCTTGTACGCCGAATCCGTTGACCACCTTGTCCGCCGGGTAGTTTTCCTGCGAATAAATGTCGTCGAAACCGTTGGTACGGAAAAAGGCATTCATGTTGTCGTATTGCGATTCGTGAGTCATGAAGAACATGTTATGGTAGCCGTTTTCTTTCAGTACAGTGGGCAGGCCGGAGTAGACCGGAATGACGGAACCTTTCATGGCGTTGCGCTTCATCATGGCCGGGAACGAATAGAGCGAGGAATACATGCCATGGTTGGTGTGGATGCCGGATGAATAGAAATGGCTGAAGCTGAGCGATTGTTGCCACAGGCTGTCGAGGAAGGGCGTAAGGCTGGTTTCGTGACCGAAAGTTTGCATCAGGTGAGCCGACATGGACTCCATGAGGATGACGACCACGTTGCGGCGTGTCGGCAGGCTGTCGGCTTCCACGCGGCGTGCGATGGGCGAGATGCCGTCCATGCCCTTCCGTCCGAGGAGGGTTTGCACGCGGGCTATGGCTTCGTCTTCCGCCATGAGGTGCAGGAGGCGGTTTTCCTTCCGGTTGTCGTCGATGGCACTGGTCATCAGGTTGAATACCGGGTTAATTCCTAATTGGTTCAGGAAGGCATCATTGCAGTAATACGCCTGGCTTACTTTTATGGGGTTATAACCCCGCCGTCCGCGGATGCCGAAAAAGCACAAGCCTATAAGGGCGGTTCCGGTCACAAACGTAAAGGCGGCGGCTTTCCATCTGTTTGCCGGGGGCGCGGCGTTTCGGCTTAAAAGGAAGAACGTGCGCGACAGCCGGAGGGTGATGTAGGCAAAAGCCGCGATGGCTGTCAGTCCCAAGGCGATGGGAAGGTAATAGGACGTTTCGCCGAATACCATTCCCGCCGTAGTGCCCGCGTAGTCGAACCAGTTGAATATGGAGGAATTGATGGGCTTGAAGAAGTAGGCGAAATAAGGGATATTGGCTGCGGAAATGATGAAACACAGCGAATAGAAAAAGATGAAGAAGAACGCAGAGGAGCGGTAAAGCCAACGGGCGGTGTAGCCGAACCATCCGGCTATCCAGAATACCGCCAACGGCAGCAGCAGGATGTAACAGGCGATGACATTGTCGAACCAGAGGCCGCGCAGGAACGCCACGCTTTGCAAGGCATAGTCTTCCGATATCTCTTTCGGGAAATCATAGTCTGTGGCGATAAAAAGCGCGACACGGAGTCCGAAGAAGAACAGCAATGCTACGAGATGTACACTTAAAAGGTAACCTATCGAGCGGATGAAACGCCCGGCAAAAAGTCTTTTCATCATGATGACGAGGATGTTAATTTTCTGTAATTGGTCGCGAATTTAGGAAAAAAGATTGTATCTATATAAAATCAGCCGCTACTTTTTTCTTTTTAAAAGTTGAAAAATGCTTTTTGCCTTGGCAGAAAAGAATTATCTTTGCGTCCGTTATTATAAATAAGTTTGGGAGCGCGTGCGAGGAACGCGAAAAACACTTCAACTATGGACAAGAAAAAGATAATCATCATTGCTTCGGTCGTAGTCTTGCTCCTTTGTGCGGGATTAGGCTACATGGTCTATTCTTACATGCAGGAGAGTGCGGAGAAAGAGGAAATGCTGAAACTGGCGGAAATGGACAAAAGGGAGATGGAAAACGAATATGCCCGCTTTGCCCAGCAGTACAGCGAAATGAAAACGCAAATCAACAATGATTCGCTGATCGCCCAGTTGGATAAGGAGCAACAACGGACGGAAGAGTTGTTGGCTGAATTGAAGCAAGTGAAAGCTACTGATGCGGCCGAAATCATGCGTCTGAAAAAAGAATTGGCCACGTTGCGCAGCATCTTGAGAAGCTATGTGCATGAAATAGATTCGTTGAACCGGGTAAACGAGCAGCTTCGTAGCGAGAACCAACAGGTGAAAGCCCAGTACACCCAGGCTACGCAGACTATCACGAACCTGTCTACGGAAAAGGAAACGCTGAGCGAGAAAGTGGCCATCGCTTCCCAACTGGATGCCACGGGCATTTCTATGGTCGGACAGAACAAGCGTGGGAAGAAGGCCCGTAAAGTCAAGGATGTGAAGAAGTTTGTCGTCAGCTTTGTCATTGCGAGGAACATTACGGCACAAGCCGGAAATCGGAGTATTTATGTGCGCATCACCAAACCAAACAACGAAGTGCTGACGAATGGAGGAACGTTTGTCTATGAGAACCGGAACTTGGAGTATTCTGCTAAAAAGGATATCGAATATAACGGAGAAGCTACGTCGGTGACGGTATATTGGGACGTCAATGAGTTTTTGAGCAAGGGCACTTATCGCGTGTCGGTTTTTGCCGATGGGCATAATATCGGAAACGCAAGCTTCAACTATGAGAAGTAGAAATGTTGAGGAATGTGCAATATGTACGAAAATAGGTTAAATCATGAGGATTTGACCTATTTTTGTTATACTTTTGCATCGTTGCCTATGCAATTTTCAGGTGACGATCAAGCGGAATATTAAAAACAGACAAGATGAAAAGACTTTTTGGCTTTTTGATTCTCGCGGCTTTTTTCAGCATGTTACACGCGCAGCGTGTGCTCAGCTTGGATAGTTGCCGGAATATGGCCATTGCAAACAACAAGAGCCTGCTGATAGCCAAAGAAAGGATGCGGAAGGCGCATTATGACCGGAAAGCGGCATTTACCAACTTCCTTCCGGATTTCTCGGCCACGGGAACGTACATGTATTTCAGTGATGAAATTTCATTGTTGAACGACGGGCAGAAATCGGCTCTGAACCACATGGGAACCTCGTTGCAGCAAGGGTTGACACAGGCGGCTACTCCTATCATCCAGCATATCGCACAGACGAATCCCCAGTTGGCGGCTTCTTTGCAGCAGGCCATACAGAGCGGAAAACTGGACGGCATGTCCACGGCTTTAAACCAGTTGGGCAATGAACTGACGGATGCCTTGCGGACGGATACCCGTAACATGTGGGCCGGAGCTGTGACACTGATGCAACCTTTGTATATGGGGGGTAAAATCAGGGCTTATCACCGTATCACGAAGTTTTCCGAAGCATTGGCGCGTACGCAGCATGATGCCCAGTTGCAGGATTTGATTCTCAACACGGACGATGCCTATTGGACGGTCGTGTCGTTGAGCTATAAGAAAAAGATGGCGGAGAGCTTCCTGGACTTGGTAAACCGTCTGGACGGCGATGTGGAGAAGATGATAAGGGAAGGAGTGGCTACCAAGGCGGACGGATTGACGGTAAAGGTGAAAGTAAACGAAGCTGAAATGTTATTGACTAAGGTTGACAATGGTTTGGCTTTGTCTAAAATGGTGCTTTGTCAGTTGTGTGGTATGGATTTGGACACGAAGTTCACGCTGACGGATGAAAATCGCGAGTTAGCGAGCGCAGAGACAAGCTCGCTTGCCTCTGCCGAGCGTGAGCGATTTATGCAAAGCCGGACGGATTTGCAAGTGTTGGAGACGGTACCCGATGATGCCGTACAACGGGCGTGGACTAATCGTCCGGAATTGAAAAGTTTGGATTGGGCTCATAAGATATACGAAGACAAAGTACGGGTGGTTCGTTCGGAAATGCTGCCTTCGTTGGCTTTGACCGGTGGGTATTTGGTTTCCAATCCTTCATTGTTGAACGGTTTCGAGAATAAGTTCCGTGGGATGTGGAACGTGGGCATCATGCTTTCCGTGCCTATTTTTCATTGGAATGAGGGTATATATAAGGTAAAGGCCGCCAAAAGTGAAGTCAATATCGCCCGTTTGCAGCAGACCGAAGCGCAGGAAAAGATAGAATTACAGGTCAATCAAAGTCTGTTTAAGAATACGGAAGCACAAAAGAGACTGGCTTTGTCGGAGAAGAACATGGAAAAAGCGGAAGAGAATCTCCGTTATGCCGATAAGGGATTCAAGGAAGGAGTGGTTCCCGTGACGAATGTCATGGAAGCCCAAACCGCCTGGCTTTCCGCCCAGTCGGATAGGATTGATGCACAGATAGACTTGAAACTGGCACAGACTTATCTGCAAAAGGCTATGGGTACGTTAGGCCCGGGATTATAATGAGAATGAAACCTTGACGATAATAAAATGTAAATGGATGTATGGAACTCAAGAAACAAAATAATAATGTGATATGGGCGTTGGTAACGCTCGTGGTGGTCATTGCGGCTGTGGCTGTGGCAGGCATGCTTCTGTTGGGGCATGACGATGAGTCGATTCAGGGACAAATGGAGGCGTCTGAATATAGGGTTTCCAGTAAGGTGCCGGGTAGGATATTGCATTTCTATGTGAAAGAGGGCGATCACGTGAGAACCGGGGATACGCTGGTCGTATTGGAGGCTCCGGATGTGGCAGCCAAACTGTCGCAGGCCGAAGCAGCCGGTCAGGCTGCTCAGGCGATTAAAGAGAAAGCCGACCGCGGGACGCGGGCAGAACAGTTGCAGGGGGCATACGAGATGTGGCAAAAGGCGAAAGCCGGTCTGGACATCGCCGAGAAGTCTTATCGTCGGGTCGACCGTTTGTTCGAAGAAGGAGTGATGAGCGCGCAGAAGCGTGACGAGGCTTATGCGAATTACCAGGCGATGAAAGCCACGGAACGCGCCGCGCGGGCACAGTACGAAATGGCGCGTAACGGGGCGCAACGTGAGGACAAGGAAGCGGCAGCCGCACAAGTCGCACGTGCGAAGGGGGCGATTGCCGAGGTGGAGTCTTACATGAAAGAGACTATATTATTGGCGCAGATGGACGGTGAAGTCTCCGAGATTTTCCCCGAAACGGGGGAATTGGTCGGTACGGGAGCGCCTATCATGAACATTACGATGCTGGACGACCGTTGGGCGACATTCAATGTGCGTGAAGATTTGTTAAGCGGTTTGGCCGTAGGAAAAGAATTCACGGCGTACGTGCCTGCTTTCGGTAAAGACATCAAACTGAAAGTGACTTACATGAAGGACCGGGGAACTTATGCGGCATGGAAAGCTACCAAAACCACCGGACAATTCGACCTGAAAACGTTTGAGGTGCGTGCGGTTCCGGTGGGAGTGAAGGAAGTGCTTCGTCCGGGCATGTCGGTCATCATCAAACGATAAGGAGGCAACGGGCATGCAGGCGTCTCATGGTATAGCAGGCATTATGGTGCGTGAGTTACGGCGGCTGGTTTCCCGGCCGTTGTACCTTTGTTGTATGGTAGCGGCTCCACTCCTTTGTTGCCTGTTCTTTACCACGCTGATGTACGAGGGGTTGCCCAAGGATATGCCCGTGGGAGTGGTGGACGAAGACAATACGTCCACTACGCGGGAAATATTGCGTAACATGGATGCTTTCAGCCAAGTGCACCTGACAGAAGATTATGCCTCGGTCAGTGAGGCGCGGCGAGCCATGCAACAAGGTAAAATTTATGCTTTCTACTATATTCCGGAGGGCACTACCGAGAAGATTCTGTCGAGCCGGCAGCCCACGGTGTCTTTTTATACCAATAACAGCCTGCTTATTGCCGGCTCATTGATATATCGTGATTTACGTACGATGTCCGTGTTGGCCAATGCTTCGGTCGGCTTGCAGACGTTGCAGGCCAAAGGAATGGACGAGCGTACGGCTATGGCTTTCTTGCAACCGATCGTCATCGACACGCACGCCTTGTCTAACCCGTGGCTGAACTATTCGGTTTATTTGAACAATACGATTCTGCCCGGCATCTTGATGATTATGATATTCATGGTCACGGTCTTTGCCATCGGGAGCGAAATCAAGGAGGGTACCGGGAAGGAGTGGTTGGCCATGGCGGACAACCGGATGTGGAATGCTCTCGTAGGCAAATTGCTTCCTCATACGGTCATCTTTTTCAGCGTAGCCGCAGCTTACGACGCTTACCTTTATGGCATATTGGGGTTCCCGTGCCATAGCGGTATCGGTCCACTGTTGTGTGCCGCTTTTTTGATGGTATTGGCGTCGCAGGCTTTCGGAGTGTTTCTCATTTCTGTCCTGCCCACGTTGCGGTTGGCTCTGAGTGCCAGTTCGTTGTGGGGCGTCGTTTCGTTCTCCATTTCGGGTTTTTCGTTTCCGGTGATGGCTATGCATCCGGCTTTGCAAGTACTGAGTAATTTATTCCCGTTGAGGCATTATTTTCTGATTTATGTCAGTCAGACGCTGAACGGCTACCCGATGGTTTATGCTTGGAAGCCTTATTTGGCTTTGTTGTTGTTCGTTTTACTTCCGTTGCTATTGCTCAAGCGGTTGCGTACGGTCATGTTGAACTATGATTATATACCTTAATCTGTCATGAGAACGATAAAAGAATTGCATATCCTATTCCGTGAGGCTGTCAGTGATACGTTTTTTATATGGCGTAAGGAAGCCGGTCGCGTGGTGCGTGACCAGGGAGTACTGATCTTTTTTATTCTGGTACCGGTACTTTATCCCTTGCTCTATGCTTTTATTTATACGGGAGAAACGGTCAGGGAAGTTCCTGCGGTCGTTGTCGACGGGGCGAATACGGCTTTCAGCCGCGACTTTGTCCGTAGGGTCGATGCTTCTCCCGATGTAAAAGTCGTGGCGCGGACGGGAAATATGGAAGAGGCGAAAGAATTGATGCGCCGCACGAAAGCGTATGGCATCATCCGTATTCCGGATGATTTCAGCCGTAAGGTCAACCGGATGCAACAGGCGTATGTCGGTTTGTACTGCGACATGAGCGGATTGCTTTACTACAAAGCGCTGCTGACGGCGTGTACGGACGTGTCTTTGGATATGAACACCGAATTGCAGATCAAACGGATGGGGAATACCACCGTGCGGCAGGATGAAGTGTCTACCGCACCTTTGTTGTACGAGAGTGTGGCTTTGTTCAATCCGACGAACGGGTTTGCCTGTTTCCTGATTCCGGCTGTGTTGATGCTGGTCATCCAGCAGACGCTGCTTCTGGGTATAGGACTGATAAACGGTTCTGCCCGCGAACGGGCTACGTTGCATACCCAACTGGTTCAAGGGACAGGGAGAGGTACGGTGCGTTTGGTGTTGGGCAAGGCACTGTGCTACCTGATGCTGTATGCTTTGGTGAGCGTGTGGGTGTTGATTGCAGTGCCGCAACTGTTCCATTTGGCTCAAATTCCTCAGGCATCCGACTTGCTGGCGTTTATGGTGCCTTATTTGTTGGCATGTATATTCTTTGCCATGACGTGTTCCATTCTGGTGTACCAGCGTGAGACTTGTATGTTGATATTTGTATTCACCTCCTTGCCCTTGTTGTTCATTTCGGGGATTTCATGGCCGGGAGTGGCTGTGCCCGATTTCTGGAAATATGTATCTTGGTTGGCCCCTTCCACGTTCGGCATCAACGGTTTCGTACGTATCAATACGATGGGGGCTTTATTGGAGGATGTGACATTCGAGTATGTCGGCCTGTGGATTCAGGCTGGAATATATTTCTTGACGGCTTGTGCGGCTTATTATTACATGATAGGCGAGAGCCGGAAAATCGCGAGTAAGCGAGCGCAGACCGAGCTTGCTCAGGCTCTGCCGAGCGAGAGCGATTTATCTAAAAAGGCGGAATCATTAAACTAATCCATATTCATGAAAAAGTTATTTCTGATGGTCATGGCCGTTTGGGCCGGACTTGCAGGGACGGCGGCTGCACAAAATCTTCTTTCTCCCGCCGAGGCTACGGTTTACGAAGGTGACAAACTGGCAGACGAAGGCGCATGGTGCTGGTTTGCCGACCCGCGTGCGTTGCATTATGAGAATGCAAGCGGTACGATAAACAGCAGTTATGTCGGTTATATTGACGTGCATGGGGCTGTGAAGGCCGTGCAGTATGATTTTTTGAAGGGAAGGAGGTCGGAAGTGCTGATACGCTCTTATTTCCAACCGGACGACCATAATAATCCGACGTTTCTGGTACTGCCGGACGAACGTGTCATGATATTCTATTCGCGGCATACCGACGAGCCCTGTTTTTATTACCGTATTTCCCAAGTCCCCGGCGACATTACGACGTTGGGCGAAGAGAAGAAAATCCTGACGAAAGACAATACGACCTATCCTTCTCCTTTTATATTGTCCGACGACCCGGAGCATATCTACTTATGCTGGCGCGGTATCCGTTGGCATCCCACCATCGCGCGGTTGTCGTTGCCGGATGAGAACGATGAAGTGCAGATAGACTGGGGGCCTTACCAGATGGTGCAGTCTACGGGGGCGCGTCCGTATGCCAAATACTATTCCAACGGGAAAGACCGTATCATGTTTACCTATACGACCGGTCATCCGGATAACGAAAATCCGAACTGGTTATACCTGAATAGTGTCAACATCAGGACTTTGCAACTGGAAGACGTGCAGGGCCAGGTATTGTCAACCATTGCCGACGGACCGTTTAAGGTGAACCGTACGGAACAATATGCCGTAGATTATCCGGTAGCGGTCGTGGATCATACACCCGGTGTGCGTGACTGGGTGTGGCAGGTGGCTACCGACAAGCAGGGGCATCCGGTGATAGCCATGGTCAAAATCAGTGGAGACAAGAAGAAACACGATTACTATTATACGTATTGGGACGGACAGGCCTGGAAGGAAATCTTCTTGGCGCATGGCGGAGGGCATTTCCACCAGACACCGGATATCGAACGTTGTTACAGCGGCGGCATGGCCATAGATCCGGCACATCCCGAGGTGGTGTATTGTTCCGTGCCCGTCAGCGGGGCGTTCGGATGTGTGTATGAGATTGTCAAGTACACGGTGGATGTCCGCAGTGGGGACGTGAAGGCAGAGCCTGTTACCCGCCATTCCCGTAAGAACAACGTGCGGCCTTACATTCTTCCGGATTCCGAAAGTTCGCTTTTGCGTCTGGCGTGGATGCATGGCGACTATTTCGATTGGATTGTCAGTTCAGCCCGTCCGGGGTATCCCACATCCGTTTACGGCGATTTCCGTTGGGAGGAAGAACCGGTGGACCTGAAAAACGGGTGGATTGCCGGAGAATGCTTTGGAAGCGGCACGGCGTGGATGTCGGGCAAAACGCAAAAGGTGGATGTGCCGCGTGAATGCCGGAAAGGCGATTTCACGTTGTTCGTGGCTGTGGAAGCAGGTGACGAGCCTTTGCACGGAACCGTTTGCCGGGGGGGGGATTGGTCGTGGGAGGCTGATTCCGCTTCGTTCAAACCTTGTTTGACGGTAGGGAAGCAAACCGTCAGGAGTTGTAACGTATTGGGTACGGCTGACAGTTGGTTGCGTTATGGGCGCGGGACGAATGGCAAGTGGTACCCGGTGGAGCCGTATTCCCGCTTTACGTTGGCCGTAGTGGCCGAAGGCGGTCGTTTGACCACGTATGTCAACGGCTTGGTAGACCAAAGTATGGAGGGCGATTGTGATTTGCGTGGCTTGCTGTTGGACGCTTGCAATGGCCGTATCGGCAGCTATACGGTGTACCATCGTGCTTTGAATCCCGCAGAAATCGCCCGTTTGGATTCTCAATGTCGCTAAGTTCCGCTACTTTAAAATAAAGCAGGATGCGGTTCGGTGTAGTCAAATTAGAAAAACTTCGTTTTTATTTGTCTCTGCGCTCACCTTTCACTACTTTTGTAGCAAAATTATAAAGCATTGGTATCAGTTGAGAAATTAAGAGTGGAGTTCGGGGCGACCCCGTTGTTTCAGGACGTTTCGTATGTCATCAATGACAAAGACCGTATCGCCCTTGTGGGAAAGAATGGGGCCGGGAAGTCCACCATGTTGAAGATTATAGCCGGACTGCAACAGCCCACTTCGGGAACGGTGGCTGTTTCCGGCGGTTCCACCATCGGCTATCTGCCGCAGGTGATGGTGTTGAGCGACGAGCATACGGTGCGTGAAGAGGCGGAACAGGCTTTTTCCCATATCAGCCAAATGCAGGAACGGCTTGACCGGATGAATCAGGAACTGGCAGACCGTACGGATTACGACAGTGAAAGCTACATGGTTCTCGTGGAAAAGTTTACGCATGAGAGCGAGCGTTTTCAGATGATGGGCGGCATGAATTATCAGGCCGAACTGGAACGCACTTTGATGGGGTTAGGGTTCGTGCGCGAGGATTTCGACCGTCCTACCCGTGAGTTCAGCGGAGGATGGCGTATGCGTATAGAGTTGGCCAAGTTGCTGTTGAGGAGACCCGACGTGTTGTTGCTCGATGAGCCGACCAACCATTTGGACATCGAGAGCATACAGTGGCTTGAAAATTTTCTGGCCACTAAGGCCAATGCCGTCGTCTTGGTGAGCCATGACCGCGCCTTTATCAATAATATAACCAACCGTACCTTGGAAATTTCCTGCGGCCGCGTGTTCGATTACAAGGTAAAGTATGACGAGTACGTGCGGCTACGCGCAGAACGTCGCGAGCAGCAGCTTCGTGCATACGAGAACCAACAGAAAGAAATAGCCGACATCAAGGAGTTTATCGAAAGGTTCCGCTATAAACCCACTAAGGCCGTACAGGTACAGAGCCGCATCAAACAGCTTGAAAAGATGGTGCCGATAGAGGTTGATGAGGTGGACAACTCGGCTTTGAGGCTGAAGTTCCCGCCTGCCTTGCGTAGTGGCGACTATCCTCTGATTTGCGAAGGCGTGAGAAAGGCATACGGGGAACATGTCGTGTTCCACGATGTGGACTTGACCATCAAACGTGGCGAGAAGGTGGCGTTTGTCGGAAAGAACGGCGAAGGAAAATCTACCTTAGTCAAATGTATCATGGGTGAGATTCCTTTCGAGGGGAATTTGAAGCTGGGGCATAACGTGCAAATAGGTTATTTTGCACAAAACCAGGCGCAACTTTTAGACGGCGAACTGACGGTATTCGACACGATAGACCGTGTGGCCAAGGGAGACATCCGCTTGAAGATACGCGACATATTAGGAGCATTCATGTTCGGCGGCGAAGCTTCCGAAAAGAAAGTCAAGGTGCTGTCGGGGGGAGAACGGAGTCGTTTGGCCATGATTAAACTCTTGCTCGAACCCGTGAACTTCCTGATTCTCGACGAACCTACGAACCATCTGGACATGCGTTCCAAAGACGTGTTGAAGGATGCCATACGGGATTTCGACGGAACGGTAGTAGTCGTAAGCCACGACCGCGAATTTCTCGACGGCCTCGTCTCCAAAGTGTATGAGTTCGGCGGGGGACTGGTCAAGGAGCATTTGGGAGGTATCTATGACTTCTTGCAGCGTAAGAATATCGAATCTTTGAACGATTTGCAGAAACCTTCACTTTCCACATCTTCGACGATGGTTTCTTCTGTGGAGGAAAAAACAGGGCCTTCCAATCGGTTGAGCTACGAACAGCAGAAAGAACAACAGAAAAAAGTCCGTAGGTTGGAGAAGGCGGTGGAACAGTGCGAAGCCCGAATCGGGGAGTTGGAGGCCGCAGTGAAAATGCTGGAAGACCAACTGGCCACTCCGGAAGGGGCTGCCGATGTTTCGATCTACGAACGTCATGGCGCGTTGAAGAAGCAATTGGACGAGGCTGTCAATGCGTGGGAAGAGGCTTCGTTGGAACTTGAAGAGGCACAATCTTGAATATTCTACAAATACTATCTTAAATGAATGATAAAATGAAACTAAAGCAATTTTTCCCTATGCTGGCCTTTGCTTCTTTGGCATTGGCAGGCTGTGGCGGATCGGTTTCCAAGACGGGAATCGAACTGAGTAATTTGGACCAGAAGGCGAAGCCGGGAGATAATTTCTATCAGTATGCCTGCGGCGGTTGGATCAAGGCTCATCCACTCACGGGCGAGTACTCGACTTACGGGAACTTTGAGGTCTTGATAGAGAACAATAACAAGCAGTTGCGCGACTTGATAGAAGCCATGGCCAAGGGACAGCACGAAGCCGGGACGTTGGAGCAGAAAATCGGTGATTTGTATAACATCGCCATGGACAGCGTGAAGCAGAACAAGGAGGGTTATGCCCCTATCCAAGCTGACTTGGAGGCTATTGCAGCCATCCAGGACCGCAAGGAAATCATAGCCCAGATGGCTAAACTCGGTAGTAAGGGGCTTCCCGGTTACTTCGGCTTCTACATTGATGCCGACATCAAGAACAGTAGCATGAACCTCCTTCAAATCGGGCAAGGCGGTTTGAGCCTCGGTGAGAAAGAGTATTATCTGGACAATGATTCGGCCACGGTGCATGTCCGTGAATCGTTCAAGGCATATATGGAGAAGATGTTCACCTTGTGCGGCTCTACTCCGGAAGAAGCCAAACGTAAGATGGAAGCCGTGATGGGCATTGAAACCCGTATTGCTGTTCCTTCTTATTCGGCCGTGCAGCAGCGTGATCCCGAAGCCAACTATCATAAGATGACGTACGAGGAACTGAAGAAGGACTATTCCGGAATTGATTGGGATGTATTCTTCAGTACGATGGGTATTCAGGGACTGAAAGAAGTCAGCGTAGGACAACCCGAGCCGATTCATGAGGTGGAAAAGATATTGGCCGAAACGCCGGTGGAAGACCAGAAAGCTTTCATGGAATGGAAGTTGATCAATTCATCGGCTCCCTATCTTAGCGACGAACTTCGGGCTTGCAGCTTCGATTTCTACGGACGGGTAATGAGCGGAAAACAGCAGGATCGTCCGCGCTGGAAGAAAGCCGTGGCTACCGTGGAAGGCGTATTGGGCGAAGGGTTAGGCGAGAAATATGTAGAGAAATACTTCCCCGCAGCAGCCAAAGAACGTATGGTGAAACTGGTGAAAAACCTGCAAGACGCTTTGGCTGAACGTATCAAAGTACAGGATTGGATGAGCGACGAGACGAAGAAAGTGGCTTTGGACAAATTGGCATCTTTCTATGTCAAGGTGGGCTATCCCGACAAATGGCGCGACTATTCGGGCTTGGAAATCAAGGACGACAGTTACTGGGCCAACATCGTGCGCAGCAATGAGTTCGATTTGGCATATGTCATAGACAAGAAGTTGAACAAGCCGGTCGACCGTGACGAATGGTACATGACTCCGCAGACGGTGAACGCTTACTATAACCCGACGACCAATGAAATCTGCTTCCCGGCCGGTATCCTTCAGCCGCCGTTCTTCGATATGGAGGCCGACGATGCTTATAACTATGGAGCCATAGGTGTGGTTATCGGCCATGAGATGACGCACGGATTCGACGACCAGGGCCGTCAGTTCGACAAGAACGGAAACCTGACCGATTGGTGGGCACCGGGCGATGCGGAACGCTTCGAAGCCCGCGCCAAAGTGATGGAGGATTTCTTCAGCAATATAGAGGTATTACCCGGTTTGAAAGGGAACGGTGCTTTGACTTTGGGCGAGAACCTGGCCGATCACGGTGGTTTGATGGTTTCATATACGGCTTTCCAAAATGCAATGAAAGAGAAGCCTTTGCAGACGGAAGACGGCTTTACGCCCGAACAGCGCTTCTTCCTGGCTTATGCAAATCTGTGGGCCGGAAATATCCGTGACGAGGAAATCCGCGTACGGACGAAGAGCGACCCCCATTCATTGGGACGTTGGCGTGTGGACGGCGCATTGCCCCATATCGACGCTTGGTATGAGGCTTTCGGTATCACTGAAAAAGATTCGATGTTTGTGCCGAAAGAAAAGCGTGTGACGATTTGGTAAGCCATTCGGCGTAGGCATATATTTTTTAGGCAAGCGGAACGATAAAGATTCTAAATCGTTCCGCTTGTTGCGTTAAAATGGTAGGCGTTTCAGTAAGATTTTGCTAATTTTGCGTGGTCATAGAAACGATAAAACCGATTATACATGCCATTAAATTTACCAGACAGGCTTCCGGCCATCGAGTTGTTGAAGAAAGAAAACATCTTTGTCATCGACAGTTCGCGAGCCTCTTCGCAGGACATCCGTCCGTTGCGCATTGTCATATTGAACCTCATGCCGTTGAAAATTACGACAGAGACCGACCTCGTCCGGCTGTTGTCCAACACGCCTTTGCAGGTCGAGGTCTCTTTCATGAAAGTGAAAGGGCACACGTCGAAGAATACGCCGGTGGAGCACATGAAAGCTTTCTACTGTGATTTCGAGCTGATGAAGGAGGAGAAGTTCGATGGTATGATTATTACCGGTGCGCCTGTAGAACATCTTGACTATGAAGAGGTGAATTATTGGGATGAAATCAAGGAAATTTTCGATTGGGCACGCACCCATGTCACTTCCACCCTTTATATCTGTTGGGCTGCCCAAGCCGGCCTGTACCATTATTACGGTGTACCCAAATACAAGTTGGACCGGAAGATGTTCGGCGTTTTCAAGCAATATCCGTTGGCTCCCATGCTACCGATATTCCGCGGTTTCGATGATGAGTTTTATATGCCGCACAGCCGCCATACGGAGATTCGCCGCGAGGACGTGCTCCGGGTGCCCGGCCTTGAGGTCATTGCCGAATCTCCTCAGTCCGGGGTGTGCATGGTCATGGCGCGTGGCGGACGGGAGATTTACGTCACGGGACATGCCGAGTACTCCCCCTATACCTTGGATACGGAATACCGTCGCGACTTGGAGAAAGGCTTGCCGATAGACATGCCGGTGAACTATTACTGTCACAATGTGCCGGAGGAAGGACCGTTGGTGACATGGCGTGCCCATGGAAACCTGTTGTTTTCCAACTGGCTGAATTATTACGTGTATCAGGAAACTCCTTACGATATTAATAGTATCCGATGATCAGACAAAGACCAGTAGAGCTTCTGGCTCCGGCCCGCAACGTGGAATGTGCCATGGCGGCAGTGGACCACGGGGCAGATGCCGTGTATATCGGTGCTTCCCGTTTCGGGGCAAGGGCATCGGCGGGCAATTCCGTGGAGGACATCGCCCGTCTGGTGGAGTATGCCCATACGTTCCGTGTCAAAGTGTACGTCACGGTCAATACGATATTGAAGGACGAGGAACTGCCTGAGACGGAAAGGTTGGTGTGGGCGTTGTATCGTGCCGGAGTGGATGCGCTCATCGTGCAGGACATGGCTTTGCTGGAACTCGACCTTCCGCCCATCCCTTTGCATGCCAGCACGCAGATGGACAACCGTACACCGGAGAAGGTGAAGTTCCTCCACGGTTTGGGGTTCAGTCAAGTGGTGTTGGCGCGTGAACTGTCTTGGGCCGAGATTCAGGCCGTGCATGAGGCTTGCGACGTGCCGTTGGAGGTCTTTGTACACGGGGCACTCTGTGTCAGTTACAGCGGGCAGTGCTACGTGTCGCAGCATTGCTTCGGGCGGAGTGCCAATCGGGGAGAGTGCGCCCAGTTCTGCCGGTTGAAGTTCGATATGGTAGATAGTGACGGGCGTATGATAGAACAAGGCCGCCACTTGCTTTCTTTGAAAGACATGAACCGAGGGGCGGATTTGGAACGTTTGTTGGATGCGGGCGTGACTTCGCTGAAAATCGAAGGACGTCTGAAGGACGTGGCATACGTGAAAAACGTGACTGCGTGGTACCGCAGCCGTTTGGACGAAATCTTCAAACGCCGTCCGGAGTACCGCCGGGCTTCATCGGGGCAGGTCTCTTTGGCGTTCACACCCTGTTTGGAGAAAAGTTTCAACCGCGGATTCACCCGTTATTTTCTGGATGGCCGTACACCTGATATTTTTTCGTTCCATACGCCCAAATCGTTGGGTGAAGAAGTGGGGACGGTGAAAGACGTCCGTGGGAAATGTATCGTCGTGTCCGGAGTCAAGCCGTTTGCCAACGGTGACGGACTGTGCTTTTTGGACGAGCAGGGTAACTTGCAGGGATTTCGCGTAAACCGTGTGGAAGCCAATAAGATTTATCCTGCGGAAATGCCGCGTGTCCGTCCTCACGCCCGTCTGTACCGCAATTTCGACAAGGCGTTCGAGGACGTGCTGTCCCGTCCGTCCGCTGTCCGCAAAATCCGGGTGGAATGGACGTTGGGCGAGTATGCCGAGGGTTTCACGTTGGAGGTGCGCGACGAGGACGAGGTGTCGGTTGCCGTGGCTTTTCCCTATCCCAAAGAGAAGGCACGCAGCTCGCAGGTTGAAAACATCAAGGTACAGTTGTCCAAGTTGGGAAATACACCGTTCGAGGCGGGCGGAGTAGAGATTCGTCTCCTTTCCGACTGGTTTATCCCTTCTTCCGTATTGGCCGATTGGCGCAGGACGTTGGTTGGGCGGTTGTTGTCGGCACGTAAGATGAATGAGCCGCGAGAGGTGCGCCTCCTTCCGACGGCCTTTACACGTAGCCGGGATGAAAAGCAAGGGAAGGCTCCGGTGCGGTGGGTTCCGGAAGAGGTGACGTATCTGGCCAATGTGATGAACCGTAAGGCAGAGGATTTCTACCATAAGCAAGGGGCTGTGCGCATCGCTCCGGCTTTTGAGGAACGGGAACCTGCCGGTGCCGTACTGATGTTTTGCCGCCATTGCCTGCGTTACAGCATGGGGTGGTGCCCGCGCTATGGAGGAGGGAAGTCCCCCTTCCGGGAACCGTATTATTTGGTCTCGTCCGACGGACGTCGTTTCCGTTTGTCTTTCGACTGTAAAGCCTGCCAAATGAAAGTCTATGCCGATGCGGAAGAGTAACTTTTTTCTGATTTGCCTGTTGTTAGGCAGTTTATTGTCGGCCGGTTGTTATTACCAGAAGCCCGATTATTCCGACGAATGGGATTTGACGGAGAAACGGAAGGATTCGCTTGATTTTGAGGCTTCCCATCATTATAACCGGAATTATAATTTCGTGGTGGTGGGAGATTCGTTGTGCCTGCAAACCGTCCATCCCGTCCATAATCCTGTGCATGCCGGTGTGCCGGAAGACACCGTGGCTGTATTTGCGGACGACCGCCTCGTCGTGGCTGAAGTCATGATTGTACCGGAGGACTCGGTGGATTCGGTTTGGGTGAAAGTAGCCCGCGACCAGTCTACCATGGGGTGGGTGCATGAGCAGGATTTACTGGCACGGGTCGTTCCGGATGATTCCATTTCGCGGTTTATCCATGCCTTCAGCAATACGCACCTGATATATTTCCTGTCCGTTTTAGGCGTGCTGTCAGTGTTATGGTTAGTACGCCGCATGCGTCGCAAGCGTTTCCATATCGTGCATTTCGACGATATCGGAAGTTGTTATCCTACCTTGCTTTGCCTGACCTTGTCCGGCGCTGCTACGCTTTATGCCAGTATGCAGAATTTTGTGCCTGATACGTGGACGGAGTTTTATTTCCACCCGACGCTCAATCCTTTCGGATTGCCGTTTATTTTGGGCTTGTTCGTGGCTTCCGTGTGGCTGATTGTCATTCTGGCCATAGCGTCGGTGGAAGACGTTTGCCGACAACTTCCCTTTCAGGAGGCCATGCTGTACTTGTTTGCCTTATTAGGCGTATGTGCAGGGTGTTATCTCTTCTTTTCGCTCACCACGTTATATTATCTCGGCTATCCTTTTTTCTTGTTTTACGTCGGTTGGGCGTTGCGGCGTTATTTCCGTTATGCCCGTTGTCCTTACGTTTG
Organism: Paraprevotella clara YIT 11840; assembly: GCF_000233955.1. Classification (GTDB taxonomy): domain Bacteria; phylum Bacteroidota; class Bacteroidia; order Bacteroidales; family Bacteroidaceae; genus Paraprevotella; species Paraprevotella clara. The sequence goes on along the minus strand of NZ_JH376592.1, from coordinate 43,632 downwards.
CGGACGTTGCGGGGCCAAGCTTCACGGCAAGGGGCGTTGTCCGCGCTGCGGTGCATGGAATGAATGACCGCTCTGTCCTGTCCGGGGCGGGTCAGAAATGCAGGCTGACATCTACTCCGAACTGTAACGGATTGCCCCGTTGTCCGAATTTCAGGTTGCGGGTCGTAGCGGCCGAAGTGAAAAAGAAAGCGTCGTAGTCCGTATCCGTCAGGTTTTTGCCCCAGATATCAATGCGTACGGAGCCGAAATCCAAACCGGCATGGGCGTTCAACAGCGCGTAAAACGGCTGGTGGAAAGCGTTGTCCTCGCTCCAATAGATTTTTCCGGCTCCCGTGGTATTCACGCCGAAGAAATAGCTTTTTATTTTATGGTGTTCCAAAGGTTGTTCGTATTCCACACCTGCCGCGAGCGTGTGCATGGGGACAAAAGGCACATGGTTTCCGTCATAATTCACCGCCTCTTGCGCTGTTTCCGTCCGGGCTTCCTGCGCTTCATAGCGTTTGAATACGGAGTGCGTGTAGCCGTATGACGCATGCCACGTCAGGCGGTTGTCCAACCATCCGCCGCGCAGTCCTATTTCCGTACCGCAACTCCGTCCCCGTCCGGCGTTGACCATGACACGCCCCAATCCGCTGCTTACGAATTTGGAAATCTGTTGGTCGTACACGTCCATGTAGAACACGGCGGCATCCAGTTGTATCTTGCCGTCCGAGAACGAGAAGTGTCCGCCCGCCTCATAATTATAACTGTATTCCGGTTTGAAGCGGGTTTGTGCCGGCGTTCCGGAAAACTCCTCCTGTGGAATTTGGTGGACAATCATCTGTTTCACGGCTTCCGGCATGTGGTCGTACATCGGCCCGTCCAACGTCTCCGCCGTCTTGTTCTTGACGGAGCGCATCATCCGGCTTTTCAAATCGCCTTGTACCAGGTCGCTGAACATCTGTACGTTGTACCCTCCGCTGCGATAACCCTTGCTCCAGCTTACGTACACGTTGTTTTGCGCCGAAAAATGGTATTGCAAGGCCACTTTGGGTAACCACTGCACGTAATCGTGTTTTAAACTGCCTCGGAAACGGCTGTCGTCCGACAGGCCTTCGAGGACGAGCGGCATCATGGGAGAAGTAAGCTCTACACCGTAGTCCATGCGGCCGCCGTAATCGTAGTCTAATCTCATCTTTTCATATTCCACACGCAGGCCGGCTACAAGGCTCAGCCCTTCCGCCCCGAACAAGTCGTTGAACGTGCTTTGATGGAAAGCGGCAAGGTCGGTGGTCGGGGTGTCGAAAGCCCCGTCGGCCACGTAGGGAGAGACGGGCATGTTCAATGTAAGTCCCATTCCCATCGGGCTGATGGCTGCGTTGGCCTTGTCGAACACGGTGTTCATGAACTCACGGGTCAGGGATACCGGACTTTTCGTACGTAAAGCCTGGTGCATGGCGTAGATTCCGCCGGTCCATTCCCAACGGCGGTTGTTGCGGCTTTTGAAAGTCAGTTCTTCGCTCCAGGAGTTGATGCGTTGCTTTTGGGTCAGGCTGAAATAGTCCGCGTCCGTGAAATCCTGATCGAGCGTCATGTTGTCGTTCAGGTTTTGGTAGGCCGTGACGGACGACAGGATAAACTTGTCGGCGGTATATTGTGCGTTGAGGCTGCTGTTCAGCAGGCTTCGGCGGTAGAATGAAGGACGGTTGTAGAGGATACGTCCTATACGGTCGGGACGAGACTCTTCTCCTTCGGTGACACCCAAATAGCGGTAGGGATAACCGCGATCTTCACGATACGAATAATCGGTAGAGAAGTCCAGTTTCCAAGCCTCTGCCGGAAGGTAAATGACACGTATGCGTCCGCCTCCCGTTTCGTTTCCTCCTACCGTTTCATGTCGGGTGGCGTTTTCGAAGAATCCTTCCGAATGCTTATAAAACCCGCTCAAGGCGTATGCTATTCTATGGCTTGTCTTTTGGTAATGCGATGCCGACAACTGGTAACCCTTGTCTTTTACCGAAGTCCCCATGCGGATGTCCGTGCCTTGATAATGGAACGGGTTGCGGGTAAACACGCGAAGGAGGCCGCCCATGGCATTCCGTCCGTACAGTGTGGCCTGCGGGCCGCGCAACACGTCCACGCGTTCCACGTCCAGCAATTCAATGTCGTAGGCACTTTTGTCGGCATATCCCACGTTGTCCACGTACAATCCTACGGCCGGAGTATTGATGCGCGAACCGATGCCGCGGATGTAAGCCGCCGAGGTCAGGCTGCTGCCGTAGTCCGGCATGTAGAAGTTCGGTACGAAAGCCGAAAGTTCCTTCAGCGAAGCAGTATGTTGGTCGTCTAATGCCGTCCGGTCGAAAAGGGAAACGGCGATGGGAGCCTGCCGTAACTTGCCGGTTTCTTTGGGAGAATATACGATGACCACCTCTTCGATGTCTTTTACCCGTGCGCTGTCTTCCGCCGTTTCCTCGATGGGGAGCGCGTATGAAGGTGCGCCCGAGAGGAATAATACTGCTGATATGATACTCAATCTGTCCATCCGTGGTTTTTGTTTCGGGATGCAAAGTTACGATGAATCGTCGGGTGGGGCAATCCTTATTTATTAGGATTTTCCACCAGGGCATGGTCTCTCCGTGAGAGAGAATAAAGTCATGTTTGTATGTTCTTTTCTTTACACTATGAGCCAAGATACCCCTGTTTATTCTTGTTTTTTCCTTGTTTTTTTAGTCTCAAATAGCTGTTAATAAGATTATATTTTTGTTTCCAATTTAAAACAAACTCCGCTTTGTGTGCATTTTCCTCCCTTTCTCCGATTTTTATGAAGAAGAAAATTTTTCATTCGGCTGAGAAAACATTTTTTTTCTCCGCAGAAATCCTGATTTTTCTCCGCATGAAGCGGGACGTTTGGGAGCCAAACGGGATAAAAATGTGCTGAAAACCCCGATTTTTCTTCTAATTGATGGAGAATGGGATACAAAAAACGAATGTCATTTTGTCGGCAGAACGTGCCGCAGGCTGACACATGGCAGCACGTCCTGCGGACGAAATCTGCCCGGGTCGTACAGATTGCAGGTGTGCGGAAGCGAAAGGGATGCAATGTGTTTTGCGTCCGGCGCGTGAGAATCGCGCCGGTTTCGCCGCGCCGGGTTTGGGGCGGAAATACGCGAATCTCGGGTAAGGTTGTGTGGGGACAAAGAGATGGTGACATGAAAGTTTGTTTAATGTTTTGCTTGAGTATAATACCTGTTTATGAAAAGTGGTCTTAAAGCTAAAATAAACGCCAAAAATCCGGCCTTCAAAATACGATGCAAATTCTTTTTTTGACGAGAAAATCATAACTTGTACATATCCAGTTAGATAACGAATTTTCAATATCCCAAAATGCAAACTCAAATATTTGGAATTTGCTCAAAAGCATGCTTAACTTTGCGATGTGAGAATTAAATATATGTCGAACATGAATAAAAGTATTGCCTATGGAATGATACATGAATGTAATGGTAGGGTATAGAGCAAACAGATTTTTCAAAACTAAAAAATTAAAACAATGAAAAAAGTAAAATTTAAAGTTGCCATGTCAATGATCATGGCTGTAGTGGCAGGTTTTGTCTTGGTTGTGGGTTGTATCCAAGATGAAGAAAGTGCCTTGATTGCTGAAAAAAATGATTTCCTGAATTTGGAAAAAGCCGCATCGGCTATTGAATTTATGCCGTTGAATACAGTACCCGAATGGGTTAAAGACAGAGTGTCAGGAAAAGAATATGAGGCATGGGTGCGTTTAAGTTCCCGATATGAGATTGATTATTCAATCTTGACTCAGACGCTTACAGATGAGCAAAAAAATGAGTTGTATCAATATATTGATACGTTGTGGATTCAGTCTCAAGATAGTGTGGGGCAAAGGTCTTTGGGATATTTTACGGTTGCCGCCCAATCTGTGTTTAAAAGAATAGAGACTCGGCAGAATTCTGAAACAGGTAAAGAGGTTCATGGAGAAAAGGGGCCTATTGTAATATATAAAGTAAATGGTGCGGGTGAAGCTTCGGTCAAAGCGACGGTGAGTTATACGGTGAATCAAAGTAAAACGAAAATACTGAGGGCTTCTGCCAAAGTTTATAAGGATGGACCTGCAGCAAGGGATTTGAGTTGTTCATCTTCTGTAAATATTGAAGGGCGGGGAGTGACTGTAAACTGTGCAGGTACTTTGGTTTATACTGTGGGACACGGTAACCTGTCTTCTGATTTCAATAAAAGTGTAAAGGTTCTTATATTGTAGCAGTCATGAGAAAAGTTGTATTATTATTGTTTATGCTTTGGGGGCAAATGTGTTTGGCTCAGGGTGGGGCTGTTTCAAAGTCCGGGGAGTCATTGGACAAGGAGACCGGTTCTTCTTTCTGTCCCCTTGATTCGATACCGGATTGGGTAAAAGAAAAAACAACCCAAAAAGAATACGAATTGTGGAAAAAGGCATCCCGATATTACCAAGTGGATTATTCCGTATTGCAAAAAGACTTGTCCAAAGACCAGAAACGCAGGCTTTATGAAAGTCTGGAGGAAGCCTGTGAAAAGATGGAAGTTTGCGGGAAGCAGGAAGGGGTGGATGAAATGCTCACTTTTGCGCTACCTGCACCAATAGATTCCACGATCGTGTGGAATACGTGCAGTTACGTGAAAATAGATGAAAATCTGTCTTTCAGGAAGATTGAAGGAATCGTGTTCCATTCGAAGGACTATCCCGAAGCCCAAGTGAAAGTGATTGTGTGGTGCGTGTACGACAAAGCCAAAAACAGCGTGCAGGTCATCAAAGAAGATATGCAGAAAGCAGGGCAGGCCATCGAAGTGAATGGTTCCCATACTGTCGGTTATGACTCGGCGAACGGTCGTCTGTATGGTTCTTGCGGAGGCTCTTTGGTATATTGGGATGAGCATAAGGCTTATCAGAGCGAGGATTTTTACAAGGGATATAATATCCCATTGGAATAGGGATATTGGATGAGGGCAAAGCATGGCACTATATAGATGGGTTTGTTTTGTACTTATTTTGATAGGACTTTATGAATTAGGGGTTGGATTGTTCCAGTGTATTCAGGTAATGAGGTTGGGTATGCCTTATTACACGGTTTGCGGAACATTTGAAAATCCATCCCCTTATTCTATTTTGATTGTCCTTATTTTGCCCTTGGCTTTGGACTATGCGTTGTTTGTGAGGTTTAGACATGGGCAAAAGATTACAAATATGCTTTTTTATCTTTCTGCTTTTTATCTTTTGTTTTCCGTAGTCATACTCGTTATGTGTGTAAGTCGGACAGCTTGGGTGGCATCTGTAATCAGCTTGATGTCGATGGTTTGGTTACGGATGAAGTGTTCGGTTGTGAAAAAGTGTTTTGTATTGTTGGCCATATTCGTTCTTAGTGTTCCTTTTTTGTATGGGATGTATGTTCTGAAAAAAGATTCGGCAGACGGTCGTTTGTTCATCTGGAAAATCTCTTATCCGGTGGCTAAACAACAGATGTTTTCTGGGGTGGGAATAGGCGGTTTCCCGTATGTTTATGGAGAAGCACAAGAAGCATATTTTCGGGAGAAGAAGGACGTACGGAATGAGGAAATGTTGGCTGGTGCCCCAGATTATGCTTATAATGAATATTTGCAGATATGGATAGAGCTTGGATTACCGGGAGTTTTGTCTTGTTTGTGCCTTATAGCCTATGTCTATATACGCCTTCTCTGGTGTCGGAATGTTGAGGTTGTCGGGTTATGTGGTACAATGGTGAGCTTGATGGTGGTTTCCTTTTTTTCTTATCCTCTTCGATGTTTTGTCACATGTTCATTGTCTCTGTTTATTTTATTGTGGGCTGCGTGGATGCCAATGATGCTATGTGAAAAGAAACGGTATGGAAAGGTAGGAATGGTGTGTGGTTTGTTGGTTTTGATAGGAATGGGTACGATGGTATGTATCCGATTTAATAAATCTTATCGAACGTGGGTGGCCGTGAAGCATTGGGATATGGTGCGACTATATTTTGATAGAGAAAAATATAAGGGCATAGAGAAGTGTTATAGGGCTTTGTATCCCGATTTGAGGAAAGATGCTGGTTTCCTTTTTGAGTATGGTGTGTGTTTGTCGTATAATGGTCATCACGAAGAAAGTAATATCATATTAAGTGAAGGGGCAAAACGAAGTTCTGACCCCATGTTCTTTAATTTCATGGGAAAAAACTTTCAAGCTCTTGGAAGGTTTGAGGAGGCTGAAGATATGTTTTATAAGGCTTATTATAGAGTCCCCCACCGTATTTACCCTTTATATTTGTTGATGGGGTTGTATGAAAAAGAGGGGCGGGATTTGGAAATGTTGGAGAAGGCTCATCAAATAGTAGGGAAGAAAGAAAAAGTACCTTCTTCTTTGACGGAATATCTTAAAAAAGAGGCCGTGAATAGATTAGGGAAATATGAAGGGATGAAACGGCGGGAACATCATATAAAAAAGGATTAAAGTTTTTTAAGCAGAGGAGAAAAATCCTTGGCTTCACTCCTTTCAGATACGGTCCGCCTCGATGTACCCGTTCATGACCGCATAGATGGTGAGACCCGATACGGAACGGACATTGAGTTTCTCCATGATGTTCTTGCGGTGGGAAATGACAGTTGTGGTGCTGATGCACAAGCGGTCGGCAATTTCTTTGTTGGTCAATCCGCGCACGATGAGCGTAAGTACTTCGATTTCACGGGTGGAAAGGCCGTTGGGGTCGCCCGGAGAAGTATTTGTCATATAAGGGCGGGGCATATTTTGCGGGAGGTGTCGGCCATGTGCGTGCGCGTGCTGTTGCAGTTGTAGCAAAGCACGTACCATGCTGTCTTCGCTTTGATAGATATTCAACGTATGGAAATGCGAGGTTTGAGGGGTACCGGCCGTCCCGTTAGTCAGCACGATGGTCTTTTCTTTTCGCTCAATGAAGAATGCACTATGCTCCAAAAGGGTTTGAGCCGAGATAAAATAGTGGAAATACATGTCCGGTGTGTCACGGACCAACTGCTCGAAGCTATTGAACGTACGGACGGTAGCCATGGGCATCATCCGTTCGATAAGTCCCCGCAGTCCCATGCAGGTCAGTGTATTGGCGTCTATTATGGCTATTTCGGGGGATGGTTTCATGTTTGCAGGATGTATTCCGAGGCAAAGTTACTAAAACTATTTATATAAAAAGGAAAGGAGAAGAAACAAAATTCTCCTTTCCCCTGCCGGATGTACCCTTCTTTTTGCCTGTCAGTGGCGCAGTTCATAGAGTGTCTCGTCAATGTGGCGGCCATGGTTGGGTGTGATATCCAATTCCGTGTCGACCAACAGGATGGCTTTAGGCGCAATGATGCCGCGTCCTCTTCCTTCTGTAGGGTTGAGGTTGCAGGCCATTTTTTCTTTTGACACCGCTTTCATGCGCCTGAATTGTTCGATGGAAGGCAAGTAGCATTTCCCTTCTACAAGTTCTTCCTTTCCGGTGTTCAAATCCACGCGAATCAAGGCATAGGGAGAAGTCCGTTTGTGCCTGAAAATGTAGGCGTGTTTCAAGCCCGCTTTCTTGGCCGATTTCAGGAAACGTTTGCGAAGTTGGCCAAGGGGAAGGGGGCGGTTGGACGTGACATGTAGGATGCCGGTTGTATAAGCGGTCTTCAAATCGCGGTTTAATTCATAGAAATGTTCGTTGCCCGTAGAAGTCGGACAGCCCAAGGCGGGCCGTCTGCCTGTCAGCATGTTCTTCAGTATTCCTTTTTCTATGAGGGGCAAGGTCTTTGGTCTCGTTCCGTCCGCATCCACTTGGCGGTATCCCAACAGTTTCGTGCCGTTGTAGACGGAATCATTGCCCAACTGCCATACCGACAAGTCGGAAGGAAAGACCTGCTTGCCCAGATACCGATGTTTCCTGTCTGATTTGTTTTGTCGCCAGAGCCAGTATGAATGGGTGTAGTTCGCAATCTTGCCTGCGAATAGTTCCATTGCGGACTCGTCTTCGTATAAGACCGGGCCTATGTACAAATCTTCCACAGCCTTGGCCCGGCTTTTCTGTTGCATGTATTCAGCAAATCTGTGCAGCTCGCCCATGAGCGCGTCTTCGGACGGAAGGTCGTTGATGCCACCTACGTGCAACCTGTAATACTCGGTCTTTACCTCATTGCCGTCTGTTTTTATGCTGGCACGTGCGGTAATGTGGAATACGGTGTCGGGTTGCAGTATTTTTTGCCCCTCAGACGTGAGACGGTAATAGTCCACACGCTTCTGGTAAACTTTGACACAATGGTTGAACAGTTCCGGATAGTCTGAAAACACCTTCGACAACCTGTTGGACAGTTGTTCCATATCCGTCACGGGACAGGGATTCGTGAGTGCGGAAGGCCCTATCCACACGGCAGGGGGCATTCTCTTGAACTCCGGCACAGCCGCATCGTCCGCCGGCTTGGGGTTTTGTTTCAGTTGCGTCCTCTTGTAGTCAAGCCTTTGGACGGCATCCTGATAAGCTATTTCGCTTTTTGTCCGTAAGGCGTTGCGGATGCTTCCATATCCTATCTCGTCGGGAATGCTTTGTGCGTTAAGTTCATTTCCGGTGTCGCTCGTCATAAGCGAATCGCCCAAGAAGATGTGCGCGGCAATATTGTTTTTTATGCCACTGTCTCTTTTGTTGACGCATACGCCTCCGGACGATTCCGTTCCGGATATGTGTTTTCGTTCCAAAACATAGTTGACAAACAGGGGGACGGTGTTGTGTCGGGTAGCCAGTTCATGGCATACATGTGCCATCTCGTCCTCCATGGCCTTGAAGATGAGGGAACAGTCTGCCCTGTGTCCCGTGTTTTCAGCCTCTGTCGTCTCCGGCGGGCTTATAAGGTCTTGTTTGCTTTTTATAATGGCTTTCTGTCCTTGGGTCTCGATTTGGGACACATAGACCATGGGCGATGTGCCCGAGACGGGGATGGAGCCGGATTCGGAACCGCAGAATCCGGTGAACAGCTCGCTTTCTCCTCCTGCCGCCTTGATCTGCGAGAACATGGACAAGGGGGTGCCAATCAGCGAGACACCCCGCACCAGTTGGTCGTCCCGTCCGTCGGCAAACACCCGGTAGACTTCAATCGGACTGACATTGAACGCATTGATGGCATTGGCCTTTCCTCGGGTCGTAAATCCTCCTTTTACCGTACGGAAGTAATAGCCATATTCTTTGCCTTGACGTTTTAACTCCTCTATCAGTAGGTTTCTCAGTTGTGTTTCGGAATAAGGTTCGGTCGTTTCTACGATGAGATTGGATTGGCGGGGATTCGGGTCACGGTCATTGGACGCACGACCGTGCCCGTTGCTTCCTGTGAATTCTTTTACGGGGGTCCGGCTCATCAGGTATTGCCGGAGATAACCGTCTTTCACGCAGTCCACACGCTGTCCTTTTACTCCCTCGTCGTCGTAAAGGTAATGGCCGCTCAATGCTTTTCCTTGGTATGTGGTCAACGTGGGATCCAGATACAGTTGGAAAGAAGCAGGCAAGATGCGTTGGTTCAGCATTCCGCTGATTTCGTTGTTGACCGATTCCCTGCGTTTGCCTTCCAGACGGTGCCCGAGCACTTCGTGGAAGAATACGGCACTGGCTTTGCCGGAAAGAATGGCCGGCCCGGTATAGGCTTCTGCCATGGGAGCCTTGCTCAGAGCTTCGGCACGTATGGCCAGGTCCCGTACCTTGTCTTCCAATTCGGTCGGAGTCGGCAAGTCTTTCTCTGAATAGGCAAAGATGTCTTCATATAGCGGACAGGGCGTCCCGTCGTCCGCTTCTGCAACCGCTTCCAACATCAGCCGATAGGCTTTACGGTTCTGTGCTATCACGGTTCCTTCCGTATTTACGATGGTGGTACGTTGGAGGGAATAGTCTAAAAAGACCTTGCCCGAAGTCAATTTGTAGTCTTTGAATAAGCGGCTGGCATCATTGATATATTTTTGAAACCTTTCCTTGTCTATGCCGGTTTCCGCCTCAGAGTATGGTCTTTCGTAGTAAGTTTCCACAGCCGACGGGGCAAATGTCGGCACAGAATCCAGTTCCGTGACGTTTGTCTTTTGGCTTGCCTTCATTTGTTGGTAGATTTTCACGGCTGCTTCGTAACGTTCCAATATCCCGTTCCAAACCACTTCTTTGATGACCGGTATGGCATCGCAGTCCAAAGGTAAGCTTGTTGACGGACGTTCGTATGTAAACGTGCTACTGGGCCTGTTTTGGGCCAGATAGGCAAAGTTGTCCAAGTCCGGGCTTCCTACCCTTACTTGTGGCGTGAGGATGCGCGTATGGTTCTCGTCCATTGAAGACAGCCCGAAATCACTGCTTAGGAAAAGCCGCTTATTGTCGACGACCCTGAGCGATATGAAGTATGCCGGAGTTTCCTTGTTCTTTAGTTTGTCAAAATAGAATTGTACTTCGTTGCGCAACACGTTGACGAGCGTATCGTGAGCATAGCTTTCGGCATGGGTGTTGCATACGAATGATATATAGGAGAAAACGAATAATAGCAGATGTTTCTTGTTCATGGCGAAAAGGGATAAAAGGTTAAAGACCATATTCGTCAGCAAATGTACATAACATTACTTATAATTGCAAACAAATCTTTATAGTTTTGTGGTAGAAGTTTTCTCCTACCGGATGGTTCAGGATTTTCCGCATACCCACCCCGGAGTTTTGCAAAAAGCCCCTTCATCCTTCAGGCCGTATGTCAATCCTTTCATTACCTTGTGGTTATAAGCTGAAAGATATTTTAGGCATCTTTCAGCCACGCTTCATTTCGTTTGGCGCAGAACGGAAAATCGTTCGCCTGAGATTGAAAAATCATTCGGCTGAGAACTTTTTACCGCTTTCCGCAATGAAAGAAAGCTGAAAGATGCCTGAAATATCCTTCATTCCGTAATATATTATAGCACAATATGTTATCGTATAACCTGAAGGATGAAGGCTCTTTTTTGCAAAACCTTGGGGAGTGTGTGGGGAACCGGATTTGTGGATGCCGGAGCACCTATATGAAAATAGGAGGAAAAGCATGCTTGCCTTTCCTCCTATCTTATTTTCTTTTTAAATTGGTTTTCAAACTAAGGTGCATTGCACTTAACATGCTGCACCGGCATTCAGGTTTTTGTTACCGAACAACATTGAAGTACTTGAACCCAAGAACTTACCGTTGTTCTTCTTTGAACCCATTGCAACTGCCATAGCTACTACGACCGCTGCGATAATCATTAATCCTGTCATAATCTTTTTTCCTTTCTTTTTAATCTAACAATCTTTTACCTAAACATTGCTCCTTCACGGAGCTAAATACCTAAAAACTAAATATCTTTTGTTCCTTATGACACTACAAAGGTACGGCTATTCTCCCTGCAAAACAAGTAAAAGGTCATTTGTTATCATTTAAATGCCCTTTTCTTGATATAAATCAATGAAAAGACCTTGAGATACTGATTTTTTTAATAACTTTGCAACGTTTTGTTCTGCCCGGCCTATGGGAAAGCCCTTTCAGGCCGGCGGATGAAAAGGGAATCGGGTGGAAATCCCGGACAGTCCCGCTGCTGTGAACTCATTGTGCGGTTTGTTTCAAACCTCAAGCCACTTCCTTATATATAATAAGGTGGGAAGGCCAACAAGCCGGAGTAAGTCAGAAGACCTGCAAAACGTAGTCATGCCGGAATCTCCGTGGGATGGGAGGAAGGTGTCGTGAGTGAAGAATGAAGAATATAAATGGGCGTATACAAGGAATCTCATAAAATGAGAGGATGGTTGCTTGTGTCATTTTGTATGGGGGCTGTGTTCGTGCTCGCACAAAATGGTGCAGATAGCGTGGATGTGGGGCTACAACAGATGAAAGGCCTGACGGTGACCGAGAAGGTTTTGCCTGCAGCCGTACGTTCGGGTGCTCCTGTGCAGACGCTTGATAAGGCGGAACTGGAGCGTATGGGCGTGTTAGACGTGTCGGATGCCGTACGTCATTTTTCGGGAGTGACCTTGAAGGATTATGGCGGCGTGGGAGGGTTGAAAACCGTTTCCGTACGCAGTCTGGGTGCGCAGCATACGGCCGTGCTCTACGATGGTGTAGCCATAGGGGATTGCCAGTCGGGACAGGTAGACATCTCCCGTTTCTCGTTGGATAATGTTTCTTCATTGACGTTGACTATCGGGCAAAGCGACAATATTTATCAGACAGCACGCATGTCGGCTGCTGCAAGTGCATTGAGCATCGAAACGAGCCGGCCTGATTTTGAAAAACGGGATTTCAGTCTTTCGGCGAAGGTGAAGACGGGGTCTTACGGTTTGGCCAACCCGTCATTGTTTTATGCCCATCGGTTCACATCGCGTTTGTCTTGTTCTCTTTACGGAGAATATTTGCGTGCCGACGGGAATTATCATTTTACGATGATGAACCTGACCAAGCCGATAGAAGGGAGGCGTAACAATAGCGACATCGGGGCATACCGTGCGGAGGTGAATCTTTTTGCCCGTTTGACGGAACGCCAGGATTTGGATGTGAAAGGGTATCTGTTCGATTCCCGTCGCGGATTGCCCGGCAGTGTGGTGTATGACAACCCTTATGCGGCCGAGCGGCTTTACGACCGAAACTATTTCGGACAGTTGAGGTATGAAAACCGTTTTTCGGAGAAGTGGAAGCTGAAAGCTTCGGGTAAGTTCAATTATAGTTGGAATAAAGATACAGACAAGAAGGCTGCCGGACCGACGGAAGACCGTTTCAGGCAGACGGAGACCTACCTGACCGCCACGTTGTGGGCGATGCCGGTGAAAAACCTTTCTTTTTCGTTGGCGCAGGATTTTGTCTATAATGATTTGGCCACGACATTGGAGGAGTGCCAATACCCGGAACGTTATACCAGCCTGACGGCCTTTTCTGCACAATATCGTCATCCGCTTTTTCAGGTGACGGCTTCCTTGCTGAATACGTTCATTACCGAACGGGTGGCTTTAGGGCGGGCGGCCGACGACCGTAAGCGGCTTTCCCCGGCGGTGAGCCTGACGTGGCGGCCTGTGAAAAAAGCAAGTTGGCGTTTGCGTGCTTCTTATAAAGACATATTCCGTGTCCCGACTTTCAACGATTTGTATTACTTGCTTATCGGGAACAGTCGTTTGCGTCCGGAAAAGACGCGACAATGGAACGTAGGGACAACTTGGGCCGGACGTATGGGGCGTGTGGCGGATTACGTGAGTCTTTCCGTGGACGGCTATTATAATGAGGTCGACGACAAGATAGTGGCGGTGCCTACGATGTTCGTGTGGAAGATGTCCAATGTCGGCAAAGTGGAGACGTATGGCGTGGATGCCAACCTTGCTGCGGAATGGACTTTGGCGAAAGCCTGGAATCTGGGGATGACCGCTGCTTATAGCTTCATGCAGGCGGAAGACGTGACGAAACGCAGTAGCAAGTTGTGGCGTCATCAGATAGCCTACACTCCGAAGCATTCAGGGGCTGGCGGTTTGGTGCTTGAGACCCCTTGGGTGAACGCGGCCTACAATGTGGCGTGGTCTGGCGAGCGTTACCGCTTGCCCCAAAACAAGGAAAGCAACTTGATTGACGCGTATGCCGATCATAGCGTCTCTTTGTACCGGGTGTTCCGGTTCAAGGGGCATAAGTTGCGTTTGCAGGTCGATGCGGCGAATCTGGGGGGGAAGAACTATGAGGTGGTACGTTACTACCCCATGCCCGGACGGAATTTCAAAATAGCGATAACATATTCATTATAAACTTTTAAAAACGAGAAAATGAAATTGAATTGGTGTAAATTGGCCATTATGGCTTTGGCGTTGGGTGTTTTCACTGCTTGTAGCGAAGATGACGAACCAAACGGTGAAGGTCCGGGTACGGAAACCGGAGGAGGTGACGATACTACCGGTGGTAGTGGAGACAATACAGGTGGAGAGCCGGTTGTTAGTTTAGGTGCTTATGTGTTGAATACCGGAAATTGGGGTGGAAACGATGCCGGTATCCAGTTCTTGGATTTCCAAACCGGAGAGTTGAGTGAAGACCTTTATGCGGCTGCCAATGGTGAAGGGCTTGGCGACTTGGGGCAAGACCTTTGTGTGTATGGTTCGAAAATATACGTGACGGTGAGCGGTTCTTCCAAAGTTGTCATCATGGACCGTAAGTGCAAGGTTCTGAAATCCATTCCGGTGGCTACCGAAGACGGTACTCCGGTTGAACCTCGCTACATGGCAGCGTGTGAGGGGAAGGTTTATTTTACAGCATACGACGGGACGGTTTCCCGTATCGACACGACTTCCATGGCCATCGATGGTAAACTGAATCTTATAGATGCAGGGGCACAAACAGGTTATGACCATCCCGAGGCTATAACTTCTGCCAACGGCAAACTGTATGTCAATATTTCGGGGTATTCAAAAGGAAAGTGGTTGGCAGTGGTTGATGCAGCCTCTTTCACCAAGCTGAAGGATATTGAAGTAATGCTCAATCCGTATACCCAGTGCATCACGGCAGAAGACGGGTATGTATACTTCGTGTCCAATGGCAACTATGCAGGAAGCCCGTCCTTGACTCCGGACCAGTATATTTACGGTACGATGCAACGTCTCGATCCGGAAACAGACCAAGTGGAACAGGTGTGCCACGCCACTTATATCGCCAATGCCGGAGACAAGATGTACATCCTTTATTCAGAGTATTACTTGCCCGAGGTAGCTCGTGCGTATGTCCGTGATTTAAAGACCGGAGCGGATAGCGAGTTTATCGATATGGCAGACTTACAGAGTGCCAACGGTTTGGCTGTTGATCCAGCATCTGGCGATGTGTATGTGTTTGACGCACCTTACGGTGCTGCTTCCGACGTTCATGTTTACGGTGCGGACGGAACGTTGAAGCGTACGTTCGAGGCTGGCATGTCTACGTCCAAGATGGTGTTTGTCACAAAGTAAAGTGATGAAAGGAAAATACTTTTTTCACTGGTTGTTGGCCGTCCTGCTTTTTTCCGCTTGCGGAAGAGGAAGCAAGACGGCTTCCTTTTTGGGCGAGGGCGGCGACACGTTGGATTTGAAGTATGCGGAGAACCTGAAGATTGTGTCTTACGACGATTACCGGGTGGCTACGCTGAGAAATCCGTGGGATACGTTGGAAATACTGCACACGTATGTGCTGGTCGGGCGCGACGAGCCTTTGCCCGACAGTCTGCCGCAGGGGACGGTCGTGCGCGTGCCGTTGCAGAAAGCCGTCATTTATTCGTCTGTGCATTGCGGGTTGATGGAAGAGTTGGGAGCACTGTCTGCCGTGGGTGGAGTGTGCGACCTCCGGTATATCGACTTGCCTTACGTCAAGGAAGGATGCCGCACGGGGCGTATCGCGGATTTGGGCAGTGGGATGAACCCGGACATCGAGAAGCTTATGGCGTTGCATCCTGATGCCGTGATGCTTTCTCCGTTTGAAAACAGCGGAGGATATGGTCGGTTGGGCAAGTTGGACATTCCCATCATCGAATGTGCCGATTATATGGAAACCTCTTCGTTGGGGCGTGCCGAATGGATGCGTTTCTACGGCCTGTTGTTCGGTAAGGCTGCCGAGTCCGATTCTTTGTTTGCCCGGGTGGAGGCCGATTACCTCCGGTGGGCCGGTAAGGTGGCCGACATAGAAGACAAGCCTGCCGTGTTTGCCGATTTGAAGTCCGGCGCCACGTGGTATGTACCGGGAGGGCGCAGTACGGTCGGACGGACGTTTGCCGATGCCGGTGCCGACTATGTTTTCAGTGATTTGAAGAACAGCGGATCGTCTCCCCTGAGCTTCGAGACGGTGTATGAGAAAGCGAAGGATGCCGACATTTGGCTGATTAAGTACAACATGCCGGAGGATAAGACCTATCGGGACCTGAAAAACGATTATGCGCCATACGCCGGATTCCGGGCTTTCCGTGAACGGCGGGTGTACGGCTGCAATACCGGGAGGGTGCCTTACTATGAAGAAACGCCCTTCCACCCCGAATGGTTGCTGGAAGATTTGATAAAAATATTCCATCCGGACGTGGCAAAGGCGGAAGGTGGCAGATATTTTCGTAAATTAGCAGTTAGAAAAAGATGATTCCGGTGGAGCGTAAAGGATATGTGTGCGGAGGAATATTGGTCGTCGTCATTTTAGGGTTGGCGGCGGCTAACTTGCTGCTCGGTTCGGTGGACATTCCGGCCGGAGCGGTCTGGGGCGCGTTGACGGGCGGGACGGTGGAAAACGAAGCCTGGTCGTTCATCGTGTGGGAATCCCGCGTGCCTTTGTGCGTGACGGCCTGGTGCTGTGGGGCCGCCTTGGCCGCCTCGGGCCTGATGTTACAGACAGTGTTCAACAACCCGTTGGCCGACCCGTCGATTTTGGGTATCAGTTCGGGGGCAAGTCTCGGGGTGGCCTTGGTCATGTTGGCCGGAGGTGGAATGGTGTCGGCCGGCACTTTTTCTTTTTCCGGTTTTCTGGCAGTGGTGGCTGGTGCTTTCGCCGGTGCCGTGTTGGTCATGGGAGTGATTCTTTTTCTTTCCACGCTGATACGTAGCAGCGTCATGCTGTTGATTGCCGGCATCATGATGGGCTACGTGGCCTCGTCGGCCATCTCCTTGCTGAATTTCTTCGCCACGGCCGAAGGTGTGCACTCTTACATGGTTTGGGGGATGGGCAACTTCGGGGGCGTTTCGTTGGAACAACTGCCGTGGTTTGCGGCTTTCACCTCACTCGGGTTGCTGATGTCCATCCTGTTGATTAAGCCGTTGAACGCCTTGTTGTTGGGAGAACGTTACGCGGAGAACTTGGGGGTGAACGTGCGCCGTACGCGCAGCATGTTGTTGTTGGTCACGGGAATCCTGACGGCTGTGGTCACGGCTTTTTGCGGCCCGGTGTCGTTCATCGGGTTGGCCGTGCCGCACGTGGCCCGGTTGTTGCTGGGCACGTCGAACCATAATTCCTTGTTGCCGGTGACGTTGTTGAGTGGCGGGGCGGTGGCCTTGCTTTGTAATTTGATTTGCATCCTGCCCGGCGAGGCGGGACTTCTCCCCCTGAATGCCGTGACACCCGTGTTGGGTGCGCCGGTGATTATTTATGTCATTGTGAACCAACGTAGAATACAGTATTTCAATTAATGGGAAAGCAGATAGTGTTCGAAGGGGAACGGATTGCTACGGGATACCGCCAGGGAAAGCAGTTGACGGAAGTGCATCATGGGTTGGATTTCAGTCTGTCGGGTGGCGAACTGACCTGTTTGTTAGGATGCAATGGAGCCGGGAAATCCACTTTGTTGCGTACGTTGGCCGGTATGCAGCCCCCTTTGTCCGGCCGTCTGGAACTCATGGGGCGGCCTTTGGAGGCTTACAGTGCGCATGAGCGTTCCAAAACCATAGGCGTGGTGCTGACCGACCGCATGCAGGCAGGTGGGCTGACCGTTTACGAACTGGTGGCTTTGGGGCGTCAACCGTACACCGGTTTTTTCGGTCGTTTGACTTCTGCCGACAAAGCCTTGGTATGGCGGGCGTTGGAAGAGGTCGGCATGGGCGGAAAGGCACGTCGTTATGTGGCCGAACTGTCCGACGGAGAGCGTCAGAAAGCCATGATTGCCAAGGTGTTGGTACAAGAATGTCCGTTGATTCTCTTGGACGAGCCTACGGCTTTTCTGGATGTGGAGAGCCGTATGGAAGTGATGCGCCTGCTTCGTAAGTTGGCGGTGGAAGAACACAAGGCCGTTTTGCTTTCCACGCACGATGTGGATCAGGCTTTGGCCATGTCCGACCGCTTATGGCTGATGACGCAGGAACGCGAGATGCTGTGCGGGACGACCGAGGACTTGGTACTGTCGGGGGCGATGGACCGGCTGTTTGGCAGCACGTCCATCCGTTTCGATGCGGTTCGCGGCATTTACGCCCCGGAGAACCGTAACAGTCGGGTGGTTCGTCTGGAAGTTGCCGATGAGGCTTTGCGTTATTGGGCACAGAACCTTTTGGTGCGGCACGGTTTCCGCCCCGTTGCGCCGGACGAGGGCGGAGAAGGGGCAGCGAGTCTTGCAGTCATCAGTCCGCATGACATGGTATGGACACAAAACGGAACTTCTTCCCGCTTTTGTTCGTTTGCCGGACTGGTCGAAATGCTAGAGGGCCTGAAGTAGTTTTTTATTCGGGAACTTTTTTTGTATCCGGACGGATACGGTTTCAAATCGCAAGTCTTTTATTTTCCGGTGGATTCATTTGCCGGGGCACGGCATGGGATTCCTCGCAGTACCCGTTCGATGTACAGGATTTCTTCTCCTATATGGTCTCTTTCTTGCATGGAGTCCGGATAAGGCACGGGAATTTGGGGAGCGATGCCTTTCCCGTCGATGACGATGTCCGGCCAACGGCAACTACGGGTGGTGGGGACACCCAACCGGAACCACCCGAGGGGAGACGTGAATGAGTAAACGTTGGATAAGTCGATGGCTCCTAAGGTCGGCTCGTTGCCGAATAGCGTCACTTTTTCACTGTTCTTCGCCTCCAGTATGAACTGTTCCGCTGATGAGGCGTTACGACCATGAATGAGGATGCCTACCTTGCGCGGATAAGGATACACGGAATCCCGTTTCATAAGCCGGATGCGCTGTAGTCCCGGTCGCAGTACGTATCCGCCCAAATGTTGTGCTACGCTGTCGGCCATGTCTTGGCAAAACCTCGCCCATGTTTCTTCAGGATTTTCTGTGACAAGCCTCCGATAAAGGGAAAGGAAATCGGGGGTGGCGTAGAGTTCCACGCCATGGGTGAGGTACGGTTGGCTGTAAACCAGTGCCATCAGGGTTTGGAAATTCATGTCGTTGCCCCCTCCGTTTCCTCTTAAGTCCACAATCAAGTAGGGGCGTGAAGTGATTTCTTTCAGGTTTTTTTCCACGATTTCGTTGGATTCGGAATCAGCAAAGGACGGGATGCGCAGAAAAAAGGTGCTGTCGTTCATGGCCTTGGCGGTGTAGTACATGTTGAAGGATTCCGGACGGTGGCTTTTTGCCCGTCGGGCAAGTTCCCTTTGTATGATGGACTGAAATTTGGCGTTTCCCTCCGGGGTGGTGTTCACCCATAAGTGGCCGTCGTTGAAGTTCCGGACGTATTGGTCCATGGCCAAAGGCAGTGTGTCCGGCCTTTGGATGATGATATTCCTCAGGGCGGCGGTACGTTGGTTCCATTCGTCTTCCTTTCCTTGCGTCTTTATCTCGTATCCCGGATAGTTACGTTGGATGAAGCCCGTGAGCCAATCGAACTCGGATAGCGCCTCCTCCCGGGTTTGTGCATCAATGGGATGTATGGACAGGAGGGTGAAGACGTAGAACAATATTTTTCTGTGTATCATATAGGTATAGGATTATATGAAGCAAATTTACGATTAAAATTCAGGAAAAGGAATTTTCTCCCACATTTTTATGGTCACTCCGGAAAAACTCTGTACTTTTATCCTTTCAAAGAACAGGGAAAGGCTATGGCAAAGGATAAGACCGTCTATGTGTGTGCGAATTGCGGACAGGAATCACCGAAGTGGGTGGGGCGTTGCCCTGCGTGCGGGGAATGGAATACTTTTAAGGAATTCACTGTACGCAAGGAGAGTGTGTCGGCTGCCGTGCCGGGAGGATTCCGTCAGGCGTTGCCGGGGGAACCGTTGCGTAGGAGGCCTATTCCCGTGGGACAGATTGTGACCGATGAAGAACCGAGGTTGGACATGCACGACGAGGAACTGAACCGCGTATTGGGCGGCGGACTGGTGCCCGGCTCATTGGTGCTTCTGGGTGGGGAACCCGGCATCGGGAAGTCCACGTTAGTCTTGCAGACCGTACTGAAGATGACGGACAAGCGGGTGCTTTATGTCAGTGGAGAGGAGAGTGCGCGGCAGTTGAAGTTGCGTGCCGACCGTTTGGTGCCAAGGGCAGGAGGAAAGGCGGACGGACGGGAAGGGTTCTTGTCCCGTTCGTCTTGTATGGTCGTGTGCGAGACTTCGCTTGACCAGATTTTCCTGCACGTCCGTAACGAGCAGCCGCAGTTGGTGGTCATCGATTCCATACAGACCATTATGACAGAGGCCGTGGACAGTTCGCCCGGCAGCATCTCGCAGGTGCGCGAGTGCGCCGCGCTGTTGTTGAAATTCGCCAAGGAGAGCAATATTCCCGTGATATTGATCGGCCATATCAATAAGGAGGGGACACTGGCCGGCCCCAAGGTGTTGGAACATATCGTGGATGCCGTGTTGCAGTTCGAGGGCGATCAACATTATATGTACCGCATCCTGCGCAGCATCAAGAACCGTTTCGGCAGCACGGCCGAGTTGGGCATCTACGAGATGCGGCAAGACGGTTTGCGGCAGGTGAGCAATCCTTCGGAACTGTTGCTCACCGAGAATCACGAAGGACTGAGCGGCGTGGCCATTTCTTCGGCCATCGAGGGCGTGCGCCCCTTCCTCATCGAGACGCAAGCCTTGGTTAGCACGGCGGCTTACGGCACGCCGCAACGTTCGGCCACCGGTTTCGACCTGCGCCGGTTGAATATGTTGCTGGCCGTGTTGGAAAAGCGAGTGGGCTTCAAACTGGCGCAGAAAGACGTGTTCCTGAACATTGCCGGAGGATTGAAAGTGACCGATCCGGCCATCGACTTGTCCGTCGTTGCCGCCGTGTTGAGCAGCAATGTGGACACGGGTATCGAAAGCGGCGTCTGCATGGCCGGGGAAGTCGGCTTGAGCGGCGAGATACGTCCGGTAAACCGTATCGAACAGCGCGTGGCGGAAGCTGCCAAGCTCGGTTTCCGGCAAATGATAGTCCCGCGCCACAATTTGCAGGGATTCGACACGTCGAAACTGAAGATAGAACTTGTCCCAGTGCGGAAAGTGGAAGAGGCGCTCCGTGCGCTTTTCGGTTAAACGAACAGATAACGATAAGGATATGATAGAAGAATACCAACTCAGGGTCTTGCCGGAAACGGCAGCCAATGAGCAGGCCTTGCGCCGTTACATTGCCCGCGAGAAAGGAAAGGACGAACGGACGCTGACGGCTATACGGGTGTTGAAACGCAGTTTCGACGCCCGCCAACGCACGATATTCGTCAACTTGAAGGTACGGGTGTACGTCAATGAACAGCCGGAGGACGATGAATTTGTCCGTACGGCATACCGGAATGTGGAGGGACGTCCGCAGGTGGTTGTGGTCGGTGCCGGTCCCGGCGGACTGTTTGCCGCCTTGCGCCTGATTGAAGCGGGGTATCGTCCCGTCATCGTGGAACGAGGTAAGAACGTCCGCGACCGTAAGTTGGACTTGGCCAAAATATCGCGTGAGCATAAAGTGGACAGCGAGAGCAATTACAGTTTCGGGGAAGGCGGCGCAGGAGCTTATTCCGACGGAAAGCTGTACACCCGGAGCAAGAAACGCGGGAACGTGGAGAAAATCCTGAATGTATTCTGTCAGCACGGGGCCAGTGTGTCCATCCTGCAAGATGCCCATCCTCACATCGGGACGGACAAACTTCCGAGAGTCATCGAGAATATGCGCAAGACGATTCTGGACTGCGGGGGAGAAGTGCATTTCGAGACCCGTATGGATGCTTTGCTCATCGAGAAAGACACGGTGGTGGGGATAGAGACGAACACGGGGAAGACCTTCCGCGGGCCGGTTATTCTGGCCACGGGGCATTCGGCGCGTGATGTCTATCGCTGGTTGCATGCCCATGGCGTGGAAATCGAAAGCAAGGGCTTGGCGGTCGGTGTGCGTTTGGAACATCCGTCGCTCCTCATCGACCAGATACAATATCACAACCGGAACGGAAGGGGAAAGTATCTTCCGGCTGCGGAGTATAGCTTTGTGCAGCAAGTGGAAGGCCGCGGGGTGTACAGTTTCTGTATGTGTCCGGGCGGGTTCGTCGTCCCGGCAGCCAGTGGCCCCCGGCAGACGGTGGTCAACGGGATGTCGCCCAGCAACCGTGGGTCGAAATGGAGCAATTCAGGCATGGTGGTGGAATTGCATCCGGAAGATTTGGAAGAGAAATCACTGGCCGGTTTTATGGCTGTTTCCGGTTTGCAGCCGGACGTGCGGAATCCGTTGGCCATGATGTGCTTCCAGGAAGCCTTGGAAGAACAGAACTGGCAGCAGGGAAATTGTCGGCAGACGGCTCCCGCGCAACGGATGGCCGATTTCGTGAACGGGCGTTTGAGTTACGACCTGCCCGCGAGTTCGTATGTTCCCGGACTGGTGTCCTCGTCTTTGCATTTTTGGATGCCGAAGTTCGTCACGGCACGGCTGGCAGAGGGCTTCCGCCGTTTCGGCAAAGCCTCCCGTGGTTTCCTGACCAACGAGGCCGTGATGATAGGAGTGGAGAGCCGCACGTCGGCACCCGTACGTATCGTGCGCGACGGGGAAACCTTACAACACGTGCGGTTGAAGGGATTGTTCCCGTGCGGCGAAGGTGCCGGATATGCCGGAGGCATCGTGTCGGCCGCGATGGACGGGGAACGTTGTGCGGAAGCTGCGGCTGCTTACCTCGGGAGTTAGAAATCCACTCCCAAGGTCATGGTGAGATTGCCCGTGCGGATGTGCCCGTCGAAGTCGTCGTAATGGTATTCGCTGTAGTTACGTCCGGCAATGTTGAACAAGCCGATGTCGTATCCCATCTCAAAGTAGAAGTTTTGGAAAGCCATGCCGCAACCAACCCGTATTCCGGCATCGAAGCGTTTATAGCGGTCGGCTCCGAATGGGTCAATCTTGGTACGGGAATCGTAAAGTTTGGTCGTTCCGCCTACGCCAACGGCCATGAAACCTCCGAAAAACGGTTGCACGGTGAAATCGTCGGCGTTGGTGTTGAGTTTGTATTTCAGTACAATGGGAATTTCCAGATACCTCATGTAACATTTCTTAAACTCGACTTCCTCCGTGGCTTCTATTTCCGTACCCTTTTCCGTGTAAATCAATCCGCTCTCCAAGAAGAAGGGTAGTCCGTCGCCCAGCTTGTTTCCGTAAACCAATCCGATATGATAACGCGGCAACGGATTGGTCTGTGCTTCTCCTCCTGTCCCTTTGTATCGCACCGTAGGGACGTTCAGACCGAAACGCAGACCGAAGTAAGAGCTTCGCCTGTAATCCCGCCAACGGCTCGCATATACGGGTTCTCCTTCATAGAAATCCTTTCCGGCGCTTACCGGCATGGCGGTCAACAGTAATAAGACATATAGAAGAAAAGTTTTTTTTGTCATGTGAGTGTATGCTTAATATCGATGATTTATTAGGCAAAAATACAAATTAATTTTATTTCATAAGCCTTTTTAGATAAATAATTGCTATTTTTGCGGATGTTATACAACGATAGAACAACTTTGAAATATTAAGGTCTCGGAGCGGTCGAGACAGGTGTTGTGGGCCTGCATGCAAAGAGATCCAATTCTGAAAACGTAGAT
This sequence comes from Paraprevotella clara YIT 11840, assembly GCF_000233955.1. Taxonomy (GTDB): domain Bacteria; phylum Bacteroidota; class Bacteroidia; order Bacteroidales; family Bacteroidaceae; genus Paraprevotella; species Paraprevotella clara. The sequence continues at coordinate 20,229 of NZ_JH376592.1, read as the reverse complement.
ATGAAAGTATTAAAATTTGGGGGAACATCCGTAGGTTCCGTAGAAAGCATTCTGAGTGTTAAAAAGATTGTTGAGGCTGAAAAGGAGCCTGTGGTTGTCGTAGTATCTGCATTGGGCGGAATTACCGACAAGTTGATTAAGACATCCAAGTTGGCTTTGGCCGGAGACTTGTCTTACCAGTCCGAGTTTGATGAGATTGCCGTGCGTCACCATCAGATGATAGAAGCCGTAATTCCTTCCGGAGAAAATAAGGAACGTTTATTGGAGACCATCGACGCCTTGCTGGATGAGTTGAAAAGCATTTATCAAGGCGTCTATCTTATCCGTGATCTTTCGCCTAAGACGTCTGCTGCCATAGTCAGTTATGGGGAGCGGCTGTCGTCCAATATAGTAGCCGTGTTGATAGACGGAGCCAAATGGTTCGACTCACGTACCTTTATTAAGACTGAGATTAAGTCGGGACGTCAGTTGCTGGCATCCGATTTGACGCACGAATTGGTCAAACAGGCTTTTGTCGACTTGCCGAAAGTTTCTTTGGTTCCGGGATTCATTTCCACGGATGCCGACTCCGGAGAGGTGACGAACTTAGGTCGTGGAGGGTCGGACTATACGGCCTCCATCATTGCAGCGGCATTGGATGCTTCTTTTTTGGAAATATGGACGGATGTGGACGGTTTCATGACGGCCGACCCGAAGGTGATTTCCACCGCTTATACCATCAATGAGTTAAGTTATGTAGAGGCTATGGAGCTTTGCAACTTCGGTGCGAAGGTGGTTTATCCCCCTACCATCTATCCGGTTTGCGTAAAGAATATTCCGATTCTCATCAAGAATACGTTTAATCCTTCGGGAAAAGGCACGGTGATTAAGAGCGACATCGCCGAAGACCAGAAGCCTATCAAGGGTATTTCCAGTATAAACGGAACGACATTGATTACGGTTTCCGGTTTGTCTATGGTGGGAGTCATCGGCGTGAACCGTCGTATCTTCTCGGCGTTGGCCAATAACGGCATCAGTGTGTTCCTCGTGTCGCAGGCTTCTTCGGAGAACAGTACGTCCATCGGTGTACGCGATGCGGATGCCGATGCGGCTTGCGAGGTTTTAAATGCGGAGTTCTCCAAGGAAATAGAGACGGGAGCTATGTACCGGATGACGGCGGAAAGCGGTTTGGCTACAGTGGCCATCGTAGGCGAGAACATGAAGCACACACCCGGCATCGCCGGTAAGTTGTTCGGAACGTTGGGGCGTAGCGGCATCAATGTGATTGCTTGTGCACAGGGCGCTTCGGAGACGAATATCTCTTTTGTGGTGGACGGGCTGTTCTTACGCAAGACACTTAATGTCATCCATGATAGTTTTTTTCTTTCGGAATACCAAGTCCTCAATCTTTTTCTGTGCGGAGTAGGGACGGTGGGTAGTAGCTTGATTGCGCAGTTGGCGCAGCAGAGTGAGAAATTGAAGAAAGAACGGGGTTTGAAGCTTAAGGTCGTGGGTATTGCCAGCGGGCACAATGCGATGTTCGACCGCGAAGGTATCAGTTTGGAGAACTGCCGTGAACAGTTGGCGCATAGTGCGCCGAGCGATTTGAACCGCTTGCGTGACGAAGTGATAGGAATGAACATCTTCAATTCCGTGTTTGTCGACTGTACGGCCAGTTCCGATGTGGCCGGACTGTATCAGGAATTTCTGGAGCATAACATCTCCGTGGTGGCGGCCAATAAGGCTGCGGCCTCTTCCGATTACGCCACTTATCAGAAACTGAAATCCACAGCCCGTCAGCGCGGGGTTAAGTTCCTGTTCGAGACGAATGTGGGAGCCGGCCTGCCCATTATCCGTACCATGAACGATTTGCTGAACAGCGGGGATAAGATTTTGAAGATAGAAGCCGTATTGAGCGGTACTTTGAATTTCATATTCAACAAGATTTCGGCCGACGTTCCGTTTAGCGAGACTGTACGGTTAGCCAAGGAAGAAGGATATAGCGAGCCCGATCCCCGTGTGGATTTGAGCGGAAAAGATGTCATCCGCAAGTTGGTGATTTTGGCGCGTGAAGCCGGTTACCGTATCGAACAGTCCGACGTGGAGAAGCACCTGTTCGTGCCCGATTCGTTTTTCCGGGGTACGTTGGATGAATTTTGGAAGAACCTGCCTTCCCTGGATGCCGATTTCGAGCGGCGGCGTAAGGTATTGGAGAGCGAAGGAAAACGTTGGCGTTTTGTTTCCCGTTACGAGAACGGCAAAGCCAGTGTGGAACTGTGTGAGGTAGGACGTGAACATCCGTTCTACACCCTCGAAGGTTCCAATAACATTATCTTGCTGACGACTGAACGCTATAAGGAGTATCCCATGCAGATTCAGGGATACGGAGCCGGGGCCGGAGTGACGGCGGCCGGTGTTTTTGCCGACATCATGAGTATTGCCAACGTATGACATATATATAATTAAGGTAAGGAGATAAAGATGAAGCATATTATTATACTGGGCGACGGCATGGCCGATTGGAAAGTTCCGGCCTTGGGCGACAAGACGTTGTTGCAATATGCCCATACGCCTAATATGGATTGGATAGCCCGCATGGGACGCAACGGATTGTTGCAGACCGTGCCGGAGGGATTTCATCCCGGTAGCGAAGTGGCCAATTCTTCCATTTTGGGTTACGATCAGCACAAGGTGTATGAAGGGCGCGGGCCGCTCGAAGCAGCCAGTATCGGAGTCGAACTGGCCGATGATGATTTGGCGTTGCGTTGTAATCTGATTTGCATTGAAGAAGGTAAGATAAAAAACCATTCTTGCGGACGGTTGGAGACGGAAGAGGCGGATGTGCTGATTCGTTTCTTGCAAGAGAAGTTAGGTAACGAGCGTATACATTTCTATACGGGTGTGCAGTACCGCCATTTATTGGTCATCAAAGGCGGAAACAAGCATCTGCATTGTACTCCTCCGCACGACGTGCCGGGTACGCCTTTCCGCGACTGTATGGTGAAGGCCGAGGTGCCTGAAGCGCAGGAAACCGCAGACTTGCTGAATCGCCTGATTCTGGAGTCTCAGAGGTTGTTGACCGACCACCCGTTGAATCTCCGCCGGATGAAGGAAGGCCGCGATGCGGCCAACAGTATTTGGCCATGGGGCGGTGGCAACCGTCCGGCCATGGTTCCGTTGACGGAGACTTATCCTCAAATCAAAAAGGGTGCGGTCATTACCGCCGTAGACCTCATACGGGGTATCGGACGTTATGCCGGTTTGCAGGTCATAGATGTGGAAGGGGCTACCGGTTTGTACGATACGAATTACGAAGGCAAGGCGCAAGTGGCGATAGAAGCCTTGAAAGACGGTGATTTCGTGTATCTGCATGTGGAGGCGAGCGACGAAGCCGGTCATGACGGAAACGTGGAATTGAAGTTGCAGACGATAGAGAATCTGGACCGCCGTGCCATCGGACCGATTTTGGAAGCCGTGAAAGATTGGGAAGAACCGGTGGCCATCGCCGTGTTGCCCGACCATCCTACGCCCTGTGCCCACCGTACGCATACGTCCGACCCTATACCGTTTGCCATTTACTACCCTGGCATAGAGCCGGACAGCGTACAGACGTTCGATGAGGACGCAGCTAAAGCCGGAAGCTACGGGTTGCTTCGAGGCGATGAGTTTATTCGTGAATTTATGAAACATTAATCGACCATACTTTATGAAATATTATAGTACGAACGGTAAGGCCGACCGCGCTACGCTTCACGAAGCCGTAGTGAAAGGCCTGGCGAGCGACAAAGGTTTGTTTATGCCCGAGGTCATCCGGCATCTTCCGGAGTCGTTCTTCGACGAGATACAGGACCTTTCTTTTCAAGAAGTGGCCTACCGCGTGGCGGACGCTTTCTTCGGAGAGGATGTGCCGGCCGATACGTTGAAACAAATCGTGTACGACACGTTGAGTTTCGATTGTCCGGTGGTGAAAGTTACGGAGAACATTTATTCCTTGGAACTTTTCCACGGTCCCACGTTGGCCTTTAAAGACGTGGGGGCGCGTTTCATGGCCCGCCTTTTGGGATACTTCATCAAACAAGAAGGGTGTAATCAGGTGAATGTGTTGGTGGCTACTTCCGGCGATACGGGGAGTGCCGTGGCCAACGGTTTTCTGGGTGTGGAAGGTATTCACGTGTATGTACTTTATCCGAAAGGCAAGGTGAGTGCCATTCAGGAATGCCAGTTTACGACGTTGGGGCAGAACATTACCGCCCTCGAAGTGGACGGCGTGTTCGACGATTGCCAGGCTTTGGTGAAAAACGCTTTCATGGACGAGGAACTGAACCGCCACATGAAACTGACGTCCGCCAATTCCATCAACGTGGCCCGTTTCCTGCCGCAGGCATTTTACTATTTCTACGCTTACGCCCAGATGAAGAAGTTCGGTAAGGCCGACCAACTGGTGGTATGCGTGCCGAGCGGAAATTTCGGCAACATCACGGCCGGACTGTTCGGCAAGGTGATGGGTTTGCCGGTGAAGCGTTTCATTGCAGCCAACAATGCCAACGACATCTTCTACAATTATTTGCAGACGGGAGAATACCATCCCCGTGCGTCGGTGCAGACCATCGCCAATGCCATGGATGTGGGCGATCCCAGTAATTTTGCCCGTATTTACGATTTATACAAGGGAAGCCACGCGGCCATTACGGCTGAAATCAGCGGGGCGACTTATACCGACGCGCAGATTGCCGAGACCGTGAAGGCTTGTTATGAAACGAACGGTTACTTGCTCGATCCGCATGGAGCTTGCGGCTTCCGTGCTTTAAGCGAGGGGCTGCGTGAGGGCGAATGCGGTGTGTTCCTCGAAACGGCACATCCGGCCAAGTTCCAGGCCACGGTGGAGAATATCATCGGCGGTTCGGTGGATATACCTGAAAAGTTGGCAGCCTTCATGAAAGGGGAGAAGAAGAGCATCCCGATGGGCAAGGACTTTGCCGGATTCAAGGCATACTTGATGAAACAATAGTTTTATCGTTTGTTGAAAACATCGCGCCCCTGTATGGCCTGACGTTTCCCCGAAAACGTGCAATGGCATACAGGGACGCGATGCTTTATGTTTGCACTATGTTACCGCACGAATTTCAGTGTGTGGGTAGTACCGGAGGCCGTTACGATACGCAACAGGTAGATTCCATTGTGCAACTGTCCGGCGGTAATACGGTAGTTTCCGTCCGCGCTTTCAGGCTTGTCGGAAGAGAGAAGCCGTTGTCCTCGGCTGTCGTAAAGGTCGGCACGTGCCACCTTTCCGCCATAGCGGAAGCGGATGTCCGTTTCTCCCGGGGCGGAGCAATAGACAGGAGTGTCAGCCGTTTGTGCGGCCATGCCTTGTATCGCCGAAGGTTCGGTAATCTCGAAATAGGTAGTTTGTGCTATTTCGGTGCCGTTGTGATTCGCCACGATGAAACGGTAGTCGCCCGGCTGGAGGGTAGCCTTGAATTGCAATTCAAAGTGCATGGGTTTTTCTTTTGTTGCCGTGACTTGCAAGATTTGGTATTGCAAGGGGTCGCCCAGTTCTTTCGGATAAATGCCGATTACGAACAGGTCTGTATACATATCGCCGCTGTGGCCTTCGATGTCGATGCTTCCCTTGTAGGTCATGGTCTCTCCTTGTTCGTACGATGCCTTGTCGAGTCCGCCTGTCAGGTTGAAGCCTTCGGCCAAGTCGGCTTCCTCGATGTCTATCGTCGTGAGGGGGCCTATGTAGTGAAACTCGTAGCCTATGAGGATGGCCGCCTGCAACCCGTACCGTCCTTCTTCCACTGCGGGCAATGTCCGTGTGGCGGTGAACGTGGTGTCATCGAGAGCGGGCAGGCAGAAACTTCCTACGGGAAAATAATCCATTAGCTCGTTCCTTTCAATGTCTATTAGCAGGGCATATACGTCATTGTGAAACTCGCTGTCTTTTTCCTCGTTCCGTATCTCCACCTTGAAATCCGCATTGTAGCCGCTGTAAAGCTTGCCGGAGGGAGTGATGTTCACTACGGTTTCCCGGCCGGAGGCGTGCCATTCGGAAGAGCCGTCCTGGAATACTTCGAGGTAAAATTCTTTTGTGGCATTGGGATTTTTCCGTATTTCTTTCCATTCTTCTTGTCCGGCTTGGCGCGCGGCCGGGTATATCCGGTATGTTCCCGGTGCCAACGTTGCCGGGTCGAAGCCGCTGAAAGTTAAAAACTCTATGGATGCCTCGGTAGGAATTTCGTTTTCTGTCCGGTAAGATTTGGAGAACGGTTGTGCCGTACCGTCCTTTTCGGCCATAAGGGTGATTTCCCCGTCGAATATGTAGCCGGAGTTTGTGATATTACCCAAGCGGAAGGTTCCGTTTTCATATTCGGCCTCGCCCATGTATAAATGGCAGGAAGGCACCGGTGTGCCGGTTCGGGGCATCAGGTGGACTATCATGCGTTGGAGAAACTTAAAGCCTCCTCCTCCGCCACCTCCGATGCCAAGACTTTCTGGATTAAGGGAATATAACTCAAAATACCCGTTGTTGATTCCTCCCCATCCCCAATTCACGTGCACGAGGTCGTCGCTGTCGTAGCCGTCGATGATAAAAGCATGGCCGCCATTTACGGCATCTTGTCCGTTATATTGGACAGGGCGCTTGGCCGAAAGCTCCGTTTTGATGAGGTTCATCCATTCTTCGGAAGAATAGAAAGACCTGAATGTGACATAGGCCGACGGGTCATAACCCAAATATTCCACCATGCCTTGCATGAGCTCCTCACAGGAGGTGTTCGATGTCGAGGCATAGTCCATTTGTGCGGCCACGCCACAGGCTTTCATCAGTGTGGCCACAGCATCGGCTTGTGCCTCGTCGTATTCGCCATAGTTGTAGGCAGGCAGCATGTTGTCCCAGTCGAAAGGCGTGTTGCCGAAATCGAATTCCACGGGGAATTGGTGAGTCTCCGTGGTGTAGGAATAGCTGCCTGTGCCGCGCTCCGGATATTTATAGTAGCGCATGATCATTGCGGCGGCCGTTGCAGCACAGCCCGTCACCATCTGTTCACCGTTGAGTTCGGGACAGAATTTGTTGTAGGGTGTGCCTTGGTCGTAGTTGATGTCGCCGAGCAAGGGAGCGACGGCTTCGGGGAACGACGTGTCTTCCTGTTTCAGGTTGAACGTCCGTCGCCCGTCGGGTGCTTCTCCTGTTTGGCGGATATGTCCGGCTTGCGCGGCGTATGCGTCGAGCAAAGCTTTGAGTCCGGCGGGCATGTCTCCGGTGCGGAATGCGCCTTCGGTGGAGTAACCGAGAATGTCGGCCATGCGGTCGTCCCCGGAAACGATAACGAAAGCTTCCGAGCCTTGGTTATAGGCGTACCATGCCGGTTGTGCCGTGCCGAGGCTGCGTTTCAAGGGGGAGGTCTCGGACGTGGCTGCCAAGGTAAGCGGTGCGGCGGCACGTGTGGCGGTCACACGTTTGGCGGCGAGGAACTCCTCTGCTATTTGCCGTGCCTGCGCTTCTTTGCGGGGCTCGGCTGAGGCTTGTGTACCGATAAGGGCGACCGCAAGCCAAAGGAGGTAACGATGTTTCATTGTATATAAATTGTTATGGTTTGTGATTTATCTGACGGTATTCGCCGTGTAGTCGCGGACGAGGTAGATGCCGCTGCCGTCACCGGTGTCGAATGCACTCAGCCAGAGTTGGGTGTGTTCGTCCTGTAATTTGCAGTAGAGGCGGAGGGTACCTGCTTGGAGTTTTTGCCCCATCTCGTTCTTCCAATTCTCATCGTTCCAGTCTTCTTCGGCTATCGGGGTATGGAGGTCGGGAGTCGATGCGTCGTCATAATACTCGGTCTCTACTTCCATATTGAATCTTCTTTGGGCATAGGTGCGCACGACGTAGAATTTTCTGGCATAGGTACTTACGTTCGTATTGGTGTAGATTTCATATTCCGTGATTTTCGACAGGATGTTGTCGTTGAATGTGAAGGCGCGGTTGATGGTGGAGAAGGAACTGGAGGACAACTTATCCGCAAATGTACCCAAATAAGTGCCGGGTTGCGACGTGCTTTCCGTGAGCCGGGGATAGACCTTCAGTGTAGTGGCGAGGTCGTCATCCCAAAAACTGCTGAAGATGTCGCAGGAGATGACTGTGTAGTCCAGTGTGCTGCTCATGTCTTTGTAAAAGTTGCCTTCCGCATCAGGGCCGAGGAACGAGTAACGGGCGTTGAACGATAAACTGTATTGTCCCGGTTCTTCGGGTGCGGTGAAGCTGAAATAGGCCGTTCCGTTTTCTTCCTTTTCCGAAGGATAGTTCAGTGACCCCCATGTGTAAGTCGCTTCGCTGATGTTCTGCCCGCCTGTGGGGAGGGCGATGGAGGCTGTCAGGGGTTGGCCGGGACGCACTTGATCTTTGCCGGTGTTCAGGCTGATGGTGCCGATCTTTGCCGGTGCCACGCCGTGCCGGGTAGCATCTTCTTCACTGCAGGCACTGAAGGCCACTGCGGCGCAACAGGCCGCCATGTAAATTTTGAAAGTCATTTTCTTCATCTTTTGTTTCTGTTATATTAATAATGTGTATGGCGGCGGATTATTTCCATCCTTCGCGCCGTATTTTTTCGTTCAGTTCCGTCACGATATCCTTGTAGTCGGCACGGCGGCCGCAGGCGCGTATCTTTGTGAGTGGGTATTTGTCCACGATGCGTTCCATCATCTCCTCGCGACTGGGAGGTGCGGCCAGCCGGATATATTCCTCGTAGGTATAAGAGAGGAAAGCCACAGTGGGGCCAATCCCCCGGTTGTCTAACCAATAGTTTCCTTCAAGCGGAGTAGGCAAGGCGGGCTTGCCGCCCCGTTGCAGGTCTACGGGATCGGGATAGGACACAATACGGGTGCGTTCTTCGTTCATCAGTACGGGCACTAACTTGGAGTAGTCCTTTTTCATTTTATAGATGTACACCACAGGTGACGACACGCCCGCTTGGCTCGTGGCGGTGACGTTTATGGTGCCCGTCGGCCTGTGAGTGGTGGAAGCCGCGTCAACCCGTCCCGTTTCATGCCGGCTTTCCGAGGAGGAATGACAGGCTGCGAGCAAGGCCGTTCCGGCCATCAAGGCGCAGATGCCGCTGTGTCTTTTGGGAAATTTCTGTTTCATCAGGTGTTTTGGGATTGAAAGTAGAATAATCATGCCGCAAATATAAGGATTTATCCTTGCGAAGTAAAATATAATGAAATAAAAGACAGGAAAAGAAAACAATAAACTGCTGATTACTGACATTTTGTCGTTTTCTGCGCCAATAATGTCAGTTGAAAAAAAGAGTGGGTGCTAAAAAGGATTGCACAATTTTAAAATCAGTCCGTATGGGCTTAAAAAGGTTTTCAAAAGTTTAATCCCGGACGGTCCGATGAAGTTATGGAGTTTCCGGGTACGGGGTTTGTATTTTATTCAGGCGGACGGGGCAACCGACAGGAAGGCCGTCCGGAAAGAAAAAATGAATGTATAACTTAAAAGATAGGAGATGAAGATTATGTCACCGATTAGAAAGTACAATGGTCAGAATTGGTTACCGAGTTTGTTTAACGACTTTTTCGACAATGAATGGATGGGCAAGGTGAACGCCACAGCACCGGCTATCAACGTGATAGAAAGTGATGCAGACTATAAAGTGGAAGTAGCCGCCCCGGGTATGACGAAAGAAGATTTTACCATCCATTTGGGCGAAGACGGAGAACTGGTTATCTCGATGGAGAAAAAGAACGAGGTGAAAGAGGAAGACAAGAAGAACAAACGCTATTTGCGTCGTGAGTTTTCTTACGCCAAGTTCCAGCAGGCTCTGGTTTTGCCGGATGACGTGGAGAAAGACAAGATCAGTGCAAACGTGAGTGACGGAGTATTGAACATCACGCTTCCGAAACGCACTCCGGAAGAGAAAGCAAAAGTGAACCGTGTGATTGAAATACAGTAAGTAGTTCTTTTCGCGTCCGTAAGCGTTTGATGATATGGAGGTTGTCCTTGGTAAGACAAGGGCAACCTTTTTTTGTGTTTCCGAGACAGGCAAATGGCGCTCCACGTCTATGTTTGTCAGACTTCCGGAAGGCGGACACGTATGGGCGGAAGGGGTGATTTCGTTCGGCTGAGAACGGAAAATCGTTTGGCTGAGAATGAAAAATCGTTTGCAGCAGATTGAAAAATCAGTCTCAGTAGATTGATTTTGTATTTGCAAGACGTTGATTTATAGTGTGGTGTGTTTTTTGCAAGAAAATGCGGATTGTCAGATAAAAAGATTCATTTTTATTATCACGGATTTCGCCTTAACTTTGCGGCATAATCATCCATGATTTGTCCATGAGAAAATTACATCCTTTCATGTTGGCCGGTACGGGGAGCGACGTGGGCAAGAGCGTATTGGCAGCGGCTTTGTGCCGCATTCTCCGGCAAGACGGTTACCGCCCGGCTCCGTTCAAGGCACAGAACATGTCGCTCAATTCGTACGCCACTCCCGAAGGGTTTGAGATAGGGCGGGCGCAGGCCGTGCAGGCCGAAGCGGCCGGCATACCGTGCCACACGGACATGAATCCCGTGCTGCTCAAACCGAATTCCGACCATACGTCGCAAGTGGTGCTCAACGGGCGGCCCGTGGGCAACAGTTCGGCTTACGACTACTTCCGCCGGGGCGGACGCGAGGAGCTGCGGGCGGCGGTGTGTGCGGCGTTCGACCGGCTCGCCGTCCGTTACAACCCCATCGTGATGGAGGGGGCCGGCAGCATCGCCGAAATCAACCTGAGGGACCGCGACATCGTGAATATGCCCATGGCCCGCCATGCCGGGGCCGACGTGTTTTTGGTGGCGGACATCGACCGGGGCGGGGTTTTCGCTTCGGCTTACGGTTCCATCATGTTGCAGATGCCTGAAGACCGTCGACGGATAAAAGGCATCATCGTCAACAAATTCAGGGGCGACCGCCGATTGTTCGACGATGGCGTGCGGATGATGGAGGAAGTGTGCAGCGTGCCGGTACTCGGGGTGATACCTTATTTCCACGACATACAGATTGAGGAGGAGGATTCCGTGGAACTGGAGCAGAAGAACGACCGTGCTGCAGCGGGACGGGTGAACGTGGCCGTGGTGAAGTTGCTCCACCTGTCGAACTTCACGGATTTCGACCGCTTGGACCGCGACGACAGGGTGCACCTGTATTACACCGACCGGGCGGATGAGTTGCAGAAAGCGGACGTCATCGTGTTGCCCGGCAGCAAGAGCACGTTGGACGACCTGCGCGAACTGAAACGCAACGGCTTGGCCGAGGCTGTGGTACAAGCCGCCCGGAGCGGCAAGACCGTCATGGGGATTTGCGGAGGCTATCAGATGATGGGCACGGAGGTAGCCGACCCCGACGGGGTGGAAGGCACACCGGCACGCTTGTCTGGTCTGGGGCTATTGCCCGTGCATACGGTCATCGGCCGGGAGAAAGTGACCCGTCAGGTGGAGTTCCGTTTTCGCGGTTCCGGAGCGCTGTGCCGGGGCTATGAAATCCACATGGGCAGGACGGTGGCCGACGAGGCAGGGCAAGCCTTCGTCCCCTTGAACCGGTTGGCGGACGGGACAGCCGACGGGTGTTACGTCCACGACCGTTGCATGGGGACTTACATCCATGGTATTCTGGACAACCCTTCTGTCTTGGATTTCCTTTTGGCTCCCTATACGGAGGGGGCGGCTTGCGGAACCACGGAGGACTATGCAGACTACAAAGAAAGGCAATACGACCTTTTGGCTGCCCATGTGCGGCGGCATCTGGATATGGAGAGGTTCTATCGTATCTTGTCGTCAGAGGAGGTAGAGTAAGACGCCCGTCAGGATCATCAGGATTTCCGCACGCCGGTTGACGGCCACGGCCTGTTGCATGTCGATCGTGGTGAGCGGGCTCAGGCGGTTTCCGATGTACGGTTTGAAACAATACTCGCCGAAGTAGTGGTGCGGCCCGCCGAAGCGGCAGTCCAGTATGCCGGCCAGTGCCGCCTCGGGGTAGCCGGAGTTGGGACTGGCGTGCATCCGTCCGTAGCGGCGGATGAAGCGCAGTTCTTCTTTCAGGTTGCGGGCGCTTTTGCCTTGCCGGAAGGGGATGCACGCGGCCAACGCCATCAACAGGGCAGTGAGACGGGCGGGGAGGTAGTTGGCGGCATCGTCTATCCGGGCGGCTGCGCGGCCGAAGTCCTTGAACCGTTCGGTGCGGTAGCCGAGCATGGAATCCATGGTGTTGATCATTTTATAAGTCAGCATCCCCGGAATACCCAACACGTAGAGCCAGAATAACGGGGCAATGACACCGTCACTCAGGTTTTCCGCCAAAGTTTCCAGAGCGGCGGTGCGTATTTCCTGGTCGCTGAGGCGGCTTGTATCCCGTCCCACGATGCGGCTTACTTGCCGCCTTCCTTCTTCCAAAGAACGGTCGGCGGCGCAGAATACCATGCGCACTTCCCGAATGAGCGTCGTGCCAGCCAGACAGTAAAAGATAAGTATGCCCGTCGCGAGATAATACAAGTAAGTTCCCCCGGCCTCCCATTGCAGGCAAGCTGTCCATAAGGCGGCCAAGGCGAGATGGGCGGATAGGAAGAGGGTGCAGAGCGTGGCGACGGTCCAGAAAGTCCCTTTGGCACGCCGGTGGTCTCCGTGGTTGGCTTTCCGTTCAAAAAAACTGATCCAGCGGCCGAAAGCCACTATGGGGTGCGGCAGCCGGGTGGGGTCTCCGGCGCAGAGGTCCAACCCCCATCCGATAAGTAAAGGAATAATGCTGTGCATGGGCGTGGTTATATGGAAAACATCCACTCTCCGATGGCGGCCAACAGGCGGTCGTCTTCTTCGGGAGATTGTACGGCTATGCGGAAGTACCGTTCGTCTAATCCTTCAAAATTGCCGGCATCGCGGATGAGCATGCCGTGCGTTTCGGCCAAGTAGTCTTTCAGTGCCGAGGCCTTTCCCATCCGCAGCCGGGCCAACAGGAAGTGGGTTTCTCCCGGCCAAACTTCGGCTATGCGCAGGGCTTCCAACTGTCCGGCCACGCGCGCCCTCTCTTCCAACAGGGCTTGCAAGTCGATGCGGAAGTCTTTTTCGTGCTCCGTCAGGAAGAGGGCGGCTTCCAATGCCAACGTGTTGACCGACCACGGCATTTTGTTCTGCCGGATACGTGCCGTCCATTCCTGCCGGGCGGTCAGGTAGCCGACGCGCAATCCCGGGATGCCGAAACGTTTCGTCAGGGAATGGAGCAATATGACGTTGGACAGTGCGCCGGCTTCATGCGGAGAGAACAACATGCGTGTGGTGAAATCCTCATAACTTTGGTCGATGACGAACAGGACGTCCGGATGCCGTGCGGCCAGCCGTTTCATCTCATCGTGGGGAAGGACGGCTCCGGTTGGGTTGTTCGGATTGCAGATCCACACGATGTCCGCATCCTCCGGCAGATGGTCGGTGGTATAGATGGACCGTACCTGATGGCCGTGCAGGCGGCAGGCATCCGCGTATTCCGAAAACGTGGGGGACAGGATGCAGGAACGTCTTCCGGAAAAAGTTTGCGCAATCAGATAGATGGCTTCCGTGGCTCCGCTCGTCAGGCAGACCGATTCCGCGCTTATCCCCATCGCCTGAGCCAGTTGGCTTTCTACGGCATGCGGTGACGGTTCGGGATAGGAACGTACTTGTTCCCAACAGTTTTCCAGATGCCGGAATAAGGGAGCAAGCGACGTATGGTGATATACATTGCTGCTGAAGTTCAGGGTTATCTTGCGGTCGTACCGGTATGAGTCGTCTCCGTGTCCGTTGAGCATGGTGATATAGGGTTGGTTTGATGCCGCAAAGTTATAAAAAAGGTACTGATTTACTTTTATAAAAAACGGAAACATGCCGTTTGTGGCGTGTTTCCGTTGATATTCTTCTCGTAAGATGTCTGTTTAGAAATTGAAACCTAAGCGAGCGGAGAAGATACCGCATTTTGTCTTTTCTGCAATTTCGTTGAAATCGAGAGCATATCCGATTCCTACATTAAACTTGTTGATGTCGAGAGTGGCACCGATTTGCCAACCGAACTGTACGCGGTTCCATGTACCGTCCTCGCCTACGTCGTCTTTATCGAAGTTATTGTAATCTTCGTCCCATTCGTAATCGCTGGCATCTACATATTGAGAAAATTCCGACGGGATGCTGACTTCCATTTTGTCATTTGATTTAGACATCAGGTTTACTCTCAAATAAAAACCGGTGTAGGGTTTCAATGCCAATTTATCGTTGATATTGATTTTGTAAACAACGTTGAGAGGGATAGTTAAACCTAACGTTGTGGTAGACCATTTGTTTTCGGCGCTGATGGTATAACCGTAAATCGTTTCGCTGTCACTTTCGCTGTCGCTGTAACGTGCGAAGTTGATGCCGGCACCGGTTTCGAAGAACAACGGCAGTTTCTTTGCGATACTGAAAGACTGTACATACCCCAATGAAAAACCGTTCATGTCTTGCGATGGAGCGTCGTCAATGTCGATGTTAACGAACGTACGGTCGTAAGAGAAACGTAAGCCTTTCCAGGGGGTGTTGTCCGAGGATGATGACGATGAACCGCCACCGTTCATGAACTGTGCGAAAGACATTGTAGAGCAACCTAACAACATCGCGGTCAATAAACACTTAAACTTTTTCATAATCTCTAAATTTTGAAATGAATAAATCTATGATTTAACACTAATAATTGAACGTCATACGCCAAATGTTGGCTTTGGCCTCTTTGTTGCCGCGCTGGGATACGAAGTAGATGTAGCGTCCGTCTTTGCTCCACACGGGGCTGAGGTCGTCTGCGGCATGGTAGGTGAGTTGGGCGAATCCGGTTCCGTCTAAGCGCGATACGAACAAGTCGGTATTGTAATAAGAAAAAGAGCCGGTTTCTATTTTACTGCTTCCCACGAACAACAACCATTGTCCGTCCGGTGAGATGGAAGGAGAGGTGAAGTCGCGATCGGGTTGCGAGACGATACACTCTTCCACGCCCGTTTCGTAGTTGACCTTCCATATCTCGCTGTGTCCCGCAGCATTGGGGCGCACGCAGATGAATGCCGGTTCGCCTTTGACGGGGTAAGGGTTCAGTCCTTGGGAGTAGTTGGCTAAAAAGTTGTTCTGCATGTCGTGGCTCCAAATGCTGATGCTTTTGTTTTCCTGTCGGGCAAAGAATATCAATTTCATGTCTGCCGAATAAATCGGAGAATAGTCCATGTTGCCGGACGTGATTTGCCTGCATACGAAACCCTTGTCGGCAGACGTTTGGAATATCTGGTTGGTTTTCCCGCGAGCCTCGGAGAACACGATTTGCTTACCGTCGGGTGAATAAGAAAAGTCCAATACAGCAGTACGGTTGGTCTTCTGGATGGAAGAGCCTTGTTTACTCAAATCTTTAATGAAGATATTGGTCGTGTTGTTGCGGAAAGACAGATAGGCAATTTGGCTTCCGTCTGTGGAAATATCCAAGATGCGGTTGGAGAACCAACCGATGCCTCGGTTGCTTCGTTTGACTTCCGGCATACACACGTAATCCGTGGTTTGGGAGATTTGGGTGAAGTCGGTTCCCGATTCTTCCGGAACGGACACTACCGAGTAGTCTACGCTTTGAGCCATAGTCGATTCACAAGCTAAAGCGAGTAGAAAAACCATACTATAAGGTTGTATTCCGAATCTCATATCTGTGTTTTTTCTTTAGTTTAAAAGCATTGAACCTTATTATCAGGTCCTGTTTCTTCTTCTCAAAAATGTATATCTCTTCATAAGAGAGCAACTCCGGAACGTTTTATCTTCTTTTACAGCATGATATATTCCTCTGAAAAAAGGTATTTCTTAACTTTCTCAACATTTTACGCACATAATTTGTATTTTATTGAAGTATAATTTTGTATTATACAATCTTTTGAATATTTTTGCATTAAATAGTTGCTCTCTTATGAAGAGATAAACCGTGTTCCTGTGTAGTCTTTCTTTTCAATCATTGTTATTTTTTGGTCATTAGGGATTTATTTGTTTCCTTTTTGTAGGATTGAGCAGTTTTTTTCTCTGAAATCTGTTCGGGATAGATTTTATTTTACTATATTTGTATAAGGTACAGCGAATGTACCGATATTGTTCAATTTAAAAACTTAAATTATGAAAAAAATCTTTTTAATGTTGGTAGCGGCTCTCGTGGTGGGAACGGCTACAGTGAATGCACAGATTTGGGGTGGTCAGTTGATACTCCGTGGTGGTTTTGCCGCTAACAATTTCAAGGGTGACAATACGAGAGGAATCGACATGTTGCCGGGGTATAATTTCAGCCTTGATTTTAATAAGAACTTCTATAAAGGAGCATATTGGAATACAGGCGTAATGTTTGGAACACGCGGGTTCGACGTAAACCATAGCGATGCCAAATTCCGTGCCCACAACTTCAATATTCCTCTTACGGTGGGTTATAAGTATAATCTGACGGATAACCTTGCGGTGGACGGCCGTTTCGGAGCTTTCTTCGGCGTGGATATGGCTGGAAAGATAGATGATGGGAACGGCGATGACGTGAAGATTGGAGATATTGAGGATTACAAGCGTTGCGACGGAGGTCTTATTATAGGAATGGGCGTGTGGTACAAACGAATTAATATAGACTACACCTTTAAGCGTGGGTTTGGAGAAGTATGGGAAGACGGTCCTGCAGGAGCCGTAAACCACATGATTCGTCTGGGTTACGCATTCTGATTTAGAATTAAAGAATATAGATGTTTTTGTTCTTTCTGCGGCTTGCGCTTGTGCGCAGGCCGCTTTTTTGTACCTTTGCGGAAAGTTTGGTTTAATGGAGGAGAGCGAAAGGATGACGAAAATTACTACGATCGTTTTTGATTTGGACGGTACGTTGCTTAATACGTTGGATGATTTGGCAGACAGTACGAATTATGCCCTGGCACAGTTCGGATTTCCTACGCGCAGTGTGGAGGAGGTGCGTCGTTTCGTGGGTAACGGAGTGCGCAAATTGATGGAACGCGCCGTACCTGCCGGTACGGATAGTGAAAGGTTTGAGGCTGTGTTCGACTGTTTTAAACGCTATTATGTGGAACATTGCATGGTGAAGACTGATTTATATCCGGGTGTTGCAGATTTGTTGCATGAACTGAAAACAGCCGGTTATAAGATTGCCATTGTGTCGAATAAACTGCAAGGCGGGGTGGATGAACTTTATCGTCATTATTTTCAGGATACGGTACAAGTGGCTGTAGGAGAACGTGCCGGTGTACGTCGCAAACCGGCTCCCGACATGGTGGAAATCGCATTGCAGGAACTGGGGGTGGAAAAGGACGAAGCCGTTTACGTAGGAGACTCGGATGTAGATGTGGCTACGGCTGCCCATGCGGGGCTTCCGTGTATTTCTGTATTATGGGGTTTCCGCGACCGGGATTTCTTGGAACGAAACGGGGCCGTCCGTTTTGCGGACAGCCCTGCTGATATACTTGGTCTGTTGGAATCCATTTCCCGACTGTGAATCCTCCGGAAGTTGCCAAAGGAAACGGTATTCGTGGCAATATACCCTTCTGGTCTTTTGTTCTTCTGTCTGAAAGATGCCTCCTGAGGTAGTATGTCTTTCTGCTCTTTTGGCTAAAACGTAACTCCTCGGTAATATGTTTCCCTGTCTGAGCTCCCGGGTCAGTCCTCGAGCGAGTAGTCGATCGTTGTTACGACACGTACCTGTTTGATATAAGGTGTGTTCGGATCTCGGTTCTCGATGGAGAACTGTCCTTGGTAGGCGCGTTGTATGCTTCCCAAACTGCTTTCCGAGTCTTTGGCAAACTTTTCGGCAGCCGTACGTGCATTTTTGGTGGCCTCCTCTATCATCTTCGGTTTGATATCGTTGAGGCTCGTGTAATCGTATGTCACGTTGTAGCGGTAATCCCCGGAAACGATGGCTACTCCTTGTTTGAGCAGTTCGCTTTGTTCGTTGATGAGACCTCTCACCAAATCTACCTGTTTAGAGGTGACCGTGACGACCGTGGTTACATTGTAGCGGTAGGGTTGTACGGTCGTATTATAGCGTTCGGCTTTGGTGTCGATGATTTCTGGGGCGTTTACGTTGATTTCATTCTCCTTGACCCCTTTGCTTTTCAGGAATGCGATGATTTTTGCATTGGATTCCTCTATCTCATTATAAAGGGATACCATATCGTTTCCCAAGACTTTATAAGTCAGCGGCCACGTAACCTTATCGGCTTTTACTTCCATTTCGGCCAGTCCTTTGACGGTTACTACACGGCTGCGGGATGAAAACTCACTGAGGCCATTGCGTACAAATACGCCGGCCAATGACAGTCCTACGGCCAAGATAATGGCCTCTATTCTCCAATTCTTCATACGTTAAAGTTTTAATGAATACAATCGTAAGAAGCAAATATAGCTGATATGTGATGAATATGGCAAGAAGAAGTATGAAAAATCCTAAATACGCCCGAAACTTTATTTTCTTTCACTTTTGTTTGTGAGAAGATACGTTTATCCGTCAACTGTCTTTTTATGGTATGAAATATCCCATCTGTATTCCGACCTTGTTAGAAAGCCGGATACAGATGGGATTATGGTGCATTGCGGAAGGTGTTTAATAGAGGTCTTCACCGAGTCCTCCGGCTCCACAGATATCTATCGGAACCAATTCCATGAAGTCGAGGGTAAAGTCAGAGGTTTCACTACTGGTCAATACGGAGCGCAAGCGTACGGTGTGGTGGGTATTGGCTTTTACTTCCACAGTACATATCTTACGGCGCAGTAAGTTGCATGAATTATAATAAAGGGTACAATTACTTGCATTATATCTCGGAATATCGTTGCCGTCGTTACCGAAGAACACGCTCTTAGGCGCGCTATAGTAGCCGTTGTTTTTCATGATGCGCGCGTTTTCTTCCAGCTCTTCCGTTGTGTAAATACCGCTTGAGTTTTCATCTTTGTTTCTCCAGCCAGCCCACCCGTTGTAGAGACCGCCGATTCTTCCGTCGTTACCGAAGATGCGCATGTCCATGGGGAGGCCTTGGGGGATACCGTCTACGTAGACTTGTCCGATGCCGCGAGATTCCAAGGCTGTATAGCCCAAGCGTAGCTCGTACGTGCCGGGTGGGACGTTTGGTAGCCGGAACGTTACGTCGTAACTTGTTCCTAAAATACCTACTACGTCTCCTCCCATATTGGACCATTGGATGATAGGGCGCTCTAAGAAAAATATGGTATTTTCACCAAATGTTACGTTGTCCAAATATCCGGGTGGAAGATACCAGTTGTGTCCTCCGCCTTCTGTTCCTTCTTCGCTATTGTCTCCGGCATTGTATCCTTGTGTGGGATTGCCGCAAAGGCGGATGTTGTTGGTGGTGAGTTCGGGCCAAAGAGTCAGTACATCTATGCGTATACGCGTGTTCATCACTTGGTTGCGCATAGTCTGGTCGTAAGCCAGAACATCGTCCACGTAATAATACGCTACGTTTAGTGAGAAATTGTCGGCATTTTCAGGGATTGTCAGATGTGCCCCTCTGATACGTTCGTAATTGTTGTAAACACACGCTTCGCTGTGGTTGATGTAGAAGTCGCGTTCGTATTCCACTGCCGGATCGATTGTACGATATACTTTTTCCAGTTTGATGGTGGAAAAATCGAGTAGCGTGCTAATCCATTCCGTGGGGTCAGCGTAGGCTGTGTAGATTTGCCAGCAGTTGATGAGTTTGGCCGTACTGGTGAACAATCGGTCTAGGATATGATAGGAGAGGAACATGTTTAGCGGGTTATGTCTGCTTTTCAGAGAGGTTTTGTTCCAATACAGTTCTTTGTATGTTTTACCGGTAGCGGGATCTGTCTTATCCAGTCCGAAGATGCTGGCGGAAGTGTAGTCTGCGTACTTTTCTGCGGCCAGGTCGTATAGAGCATCTATCTTTTGGTCCATGGTCATACCTTCATTGAAACGCTCCCCATATTTTTCGTAAAGGACTTTATCGGGTACGATAAGGAGGGTAAAACCTGTGTATCGGTGGTCCGGTCGTTTGCCTATGTAATCTTCATTACCGATACGCATACTTTGGGTGAAAGGGGCATAGTTGTTCTTCCATACTTCGTAGTCATCGTCACGGTAACGTGACAGGGAATCGAGCAATGCAGTCCGCTTGAGGGCTTCGTAGAAGATTGTGAAATCTTTGTGGTTCTCGTCTAAGAGGCTGGATCCCAGGCTCGTGTTGGGTACTATCACTTTGTCC